>NZ_JBWKLE010000004.1:0-582246 GCF_056430495.1 Streptomyces sp. NPDC045967
AGGAACGGACGCTTCCTTCGTACTCACCCTCTCGGGCTTTCCTCCGGGCTTCGTTCTGCTTTCCTGCTGTTCTTGCGTTTCCGACTCTATCAGACTCTTTCGGGCCCGATTTCCCCGGTGCTTTCCAGTTCCCGCGCTTTCGCGCTTTCCCTTTCCGGCGATTCCGACTCTATCAGATCCTTTCGGGCCTGACCCCCGGTCAGCGGGGCTTGCCTGCGGGGCTGTTGGGCCCTTGCGGCGAGTGAGACAGTAGCGGATTCCCCGCCCCCGAACCTAATCGGCGGCGGCGTCCTCGGACGCGGATTCCTCATTCGCAAATACGCATGAAAACGGGACGACAAAGTGAGTCGTTCGTTCGAATGTGTAGGTGCGGGATGGCTGTCCGGGGACCGACCGGGGTCGGCGCTCACTTCGGACAACTCGAAGAACCTTACGGATCGGGTACACCTGTGTCAACCCCCGACTGGCCGGCCGCGCTCGGCGCAAACCTCTCGTCGCCTTCCTCCCGTTCCGTCTAGGGTGGTGCCATGACTTCGCATGCGCTCACGCTCAACCTCCGTTGGTGGGCCGCCTGACGGCGGCCGACGCAACCCGAGCACGCATGCGCTCACGGCCGCCGCTCCGGCGGCCGTTCTGTTTGCTCCCCCGGGAGTGGTCCGGTCGCCCCACGCGGCGGTCCCCCACCACACCCACGAGGGAGAGCAGGACATGACCACCGTCTTCAGCGGAATCAAGCCGACCGGGCACCTGACCCTGGGAAACTACCTGGGCGCCGTACGCCAGTGGGTCGCCGCCGACCAGCAGCCGGACGAGGCCCTGTTCTGCGTCGTCGACCTGCACGCCCTGACCGTCGAGCACGAACCGGCCCGCGTACGGCGGCTGACCCGCCAGGCGGCGACGCTGCTGCTCGCCGCCGGGCTCGATCCGCAGCGGTGCACGCTGTTCGTGCAGAGCCACGTCGACGAGCACACGCGGCTGGCGTACCTGCTGGAGTGCACCGCCACCGACGGAGAGCTGCGCCGGATGATCCAGTACAAGGAGAAGGCGGCGACGGCGCAGGCCGCCGGGAACGGCGTGCGGCTGTCGCTGCTCACCTATCCGGTGCTGATGGCCGCCGACATCCTCGCCTACCGGGCCGAGGAGGTGCCCGTGGGTGAGGACCAGCGCCAGCACGTCGAGCTGACCCGGGATCTGGCCGTGCGCTTCAACCAGCGGTACGGGCACACGTTCACGGTGCCCCGGGCCACGCACCCGGCGGTGGCCGCCCGGGTCATGGACCTCCAGGAGCCCACCTCGAAGATGGGGAAGACCGGGGCGGACGGCACGGGCGTCGTCTACCTGCTCGACGAACCGGAGGTCGTGCGCAGGAAGGTGATGCGGGCCGTCACCGACAGCGGCGTCGGCGGCGTCGTCCACGACCGGGCGGCGCGCCCCGGAGTCGCGAACCTGCTGGACATCCTGGCCGCCTGTACGGGCGGGGACCCGGTACGGCTCGCCGACGGCTACACCGGGTACGGCGCGCTGAAGCGGGACGTCGCCGACGCGGTGGTCGAGCTGCTGCGGCCGGTGCGGGAGCGGCATGCCCGGCTGGCGGCCGATCCGGCGGAGGTGGACAAGGTGCTGCGGGAGGGTGCGGACCGGGCCCGGGGGCTGGCGCGGCCGGTGGTCGACCGGGCGTACGGGGCCATCGGGCTGCTCGCTCCGTAGAGCCGCCGTGGAGTTCCGCGGCCGCGTGGACGACGGCTGACGGGTACGGGCCGCCGGACGGCCGGCGGCCCGTACGCGCGGCTCAGCTGTTGCCGGAGGCGAGCTCGCGGCTGCGGTCGCGGGCCGCTTCGAGGGCGGCGATCAAAGCGGCGCGCACGCCGTGGCGTTCGAGCTCGACGATCGCGTTGATCGTCGTACCGGCCGGGGAGGTGACGGCCTCGCGGAGCTTGACCGGGTGCTCGCCGCTGTCGCGGAGCATCACGGCGGCGCCGATGGCGGCCTGCACGATCAGGTCGTGGGCCTGGGCGCGGGGCAGGCCCAGGAGGATCCCGGCGTCGGTCATCGCCTCCACCAGGAAGTAGAAGTACGCCGGTCCTGACCCGGACAGGGCGGTGGCCGCGTCCTGCTGGGACTCCGGGACGCGCAGGGTCTTGCCGACGCCGCCGAAGATCTCCTCGGTGTGGGCGAGGTGCGCGGCGGTGGCGTGACTGCCGGCCGAGATGACGGACATGGCCTCGTCGACGAGGGCGGGGGTGTTCGTCATGACGCGGACGACGGGGGTGCCGGGCGCGAGGCGCTCCTCGAAGAAGGAGGTCGGGATGCCGGCGGCGCCGCTGATGACCAGGCGGTCGGCGGGGACGTGCGGGGCGAGCTCGTCGAGGAGCCTGCCCATGTCCTGCGGCTTGACGGTGAGGATGAGGGTGTCGGCGCGCTTGGCGGCCTCGGCGTTGCTCACGGCCTCGACGCCGTAGCGGGCGTGGAGTTCCTCGGCGCGTTCCGGGCGGCGGGCGGTGACGAGGAGCTTGGAGGCGGGCCGGCCGCCGCGGATCATCCCGCTGAGCAGGGCCTCGCCGATCTTGCCGGTACCGAGGACTGCGACTGTCTGGGTCATGCCGGATTCACCTCGCCGAACGCGCTGCGTATGTCTGCGTATGACTGCGTACGGGATCATCCTTGCACTCGAGGCGGGGGGCCGGGGGCGGTGTCCGGTCCGTGGGCGGCCGCCGAGCCGGCCGCCCGGCCGGCCGTGCTAGGGGGTGCGGCGGCGGAGGGTGGCCGCGCCGAGGGCGAGGACGAGCAGGGCGCAGCCGGCGACGATCACGGCGTCGCGGACGAAGTCGGCGGTCATGTCGGTGTGGCTGAGGACCTGGCTCATGCCGTCGACCGCGTAGGACATGGGCAGGACGTTCGAGACGCCCTCGAGGACGGGGTGCATGGTGTCGCGGGCCGCGAACAGGCCGCACAGGAGCAGTTGCGGGAAGATCACCGCCGGCATGAACTGGACGGCCTGGAACTCCGAGGCGGCGAAGGCGGAGACGAAGAGTCCGAGCGCGGTGCCGAGGAGGGCGTCGAGGAGGGCCACGAGGAGCAGCAGCCAGGGGGAGCCGACGACGTCGAGGCCGAGGAGCCAGAGGGCGAGCCCCGTGGCGAGGAGGGACTGGAGGGCGGCGACGGCGCCGAAGGCGAGGGCGTAGCCGGCGATGAGGTCGCCCTTGCCGAGCGGCATGGCGAGGAGGCGTTCCAGGGTGCCGGAGGTGCGCTCGCGCAGGGTGGCGATGGAGGTCACCAGGAACATGGTGATGAGGGGGAAGATCCCGAGGAGTGCGGCGCCGATGCCGTCGAAGGTGCGCGGGTCGCCGTCGAAGACGAAGCGGAGCAGCGTCAGCATCAGGACGGGGACCAGCAGCATCAGGGCGATGGAGCGGGGGTCGTGGGCGAGCTGGCGCAGGACTCGGCCGGCGGTGGCGGTGGTGCGGGCGGTGTTCATCGCTGGGGCTCCCGGGCTGCGGTGGCGTCGGCGGCGGCCTGGTCGACGAGGCGGAGGAAGCCCTCCTCGACGGTGGTGGAGTCGGTACGGGCGCGCAGGGCGTCGGGGGTGTCCTGGGCGAGGATGCGGCCCTCGCGCATGAGGAGCAGGTCGTGGCAGCGCTCGGCCTCGTCCATGACGTGCGAGGAGACGAGGATGGTGGCTCCGCGGGTGCGGGTGATCTCGTGGAACAGGTTCCACAGGTCGCGGCGCAGGACGGGGTCGAGGCCGACGGTGGGTTCGTCGAGGACGAGGAGCTCGGGGGTGCCGAGCAGGGCGACGGCCAGCGAGACGCGGCTGCGCTGGCCGCCGGAGAGGTTGCCGGCGAGGGCGTCGGCGCGGGTGGTGAGGTCGACGTCGGTGATGGCCTGCCGTACGGCGGCGGCGCGGCGGTCGGCGGCGGCGCGGCCGGGGTCGAGGACCGCGGCGAAGTAGGCGAGGTTCTGCCGGACGGTGAGGTCGTCGTAGACGGAGGGCGCCTGGGTGACGTAGCCGATGCGGGAGCGGAGCTCGGCGTGGCCGGCGGGGCGGCCGAGGACGTCGAGGGTGCCGGTGACGCGGGCCTGCGTGCCGACGACGGCGCGCATGAGGGTGGACTTGCCGCAACCGGAGGGGCCGAGGAGGCCGGTGATGCGGCCGCGGGAGACGTCGAAGGCGATGTGGTCGAGGACGGTGCGGGGGGCTCGGCCGGTGCCGCGCCGGACGGTCAGGCCGGCGGCGTGCACGGCGGCCCCGGCGGGGGCGGCCGGGGCTTCCCGGGTGCGTGGGGCTCCTTCGGGCAGATTATTCATCATGTGATGAATAATGCGCCCGGCTGGGCCGGGGGTCAATCCCGGGGAAGCGGGGGAAGCAGGCTCTCGGGGAGGAGCCGCCGGCTATTTCTTGCGCTTGGGGCGGCGCGCTGCCGGGTTGCCCGTGCGGGAGCTGCGGCGGCGGGCGAAGTCGGCCACGGCGCGCTCGTACTCGGCGCGGCGCAGCTTCTCGCCCGGTGCCTCGACGAGGCAGCGCAGGAAGTACGCGATGAGGGAGCCGATGAAACCGATCGCCTTCAGGCCCTTCAGGGCGGCCTCGTCGGAGGAGGGGGCCGGGCGGCGGCCGAAGGACTCCCAGGTCTTGGCGAAGGCGATGGAACTCGCGATCGCGAAGAGGACGACGACGGAGATGCTGAGGAAGGGCCCGACGTTGCCGAGCTCCAGGCCCTCGTAGGAGAGGCGGAGCAGCAGCGCGGCGGCGACGGCGGTGACCAGCGACCCGGCGGCGACGGCGGCGCGGCGCAGGGCGTAGCCGCCGTCGTGGTGCACCCAGGTGGTGCCGAAGAAGCGGATCGGCTCGGGCTCGGGTCCGGCGGCGGCCGGAGCCGGCTCGGCGGCCGGGACCGGCTTCGCTGCCGGGGCCGGCTCGGCGGGGGTCTGGTCGCGCTGGTCGTCGTTCACACCGGCGATTATTCCCCGCCGCACCGGCTGGACCGAGCGTGTCTCACGTGTCAGACGGGCGGCCGCCCACGGCCTGCTCCGAAAGACGCGGCCTAACCGCAGCGCGCGGCGACGTAGCCGTCGCTGCCGGTCTTGACGTAGGCGTCGGAGACGAACTGGCCGTTGCCGACGCAGTCCCAGAGGTTGGTCGTGCCGTACGGGCCGGAGACGGTGGTGCCGGCGCACTGGCAGCGGATGGCCACCCGGGCCCCGAGCGGCAGGACGGCGACGACCGGGTAGCCGGTGCCCGGGCCGCTGCGCACGTTGAGCTGGACGCCGGGTGCGACCGGGTAGGACGTGTAGCCGGATTCCCCGGCCAGGGTCTGGACGTCGTTCGCCGCGTCCTCAACTGCCATCGGTCATTCCCCCCTTGAGCATGACGCTCTGCAACTCGCGCAGGGTAGCAGGCCCTTGCCGCTTCATATGCGCCATCGACTAGGCTCCGGCGGGGGTGGTCGGCAGTGCATCCACTGCGCGCGGAGCGGGCCGGTTTTCCGGAGTACGCCGGGCAGTACCGGCTGGAATCCGTCCTGGGTTCCGGAGGCATGGGAGTGGTGCATCTGGCCACCTCGCCGTCCGGACTGCGGCTCGCGGTCAAGGTCGTCCACGGGCAGCACGCGCGCGATCCGGAGTTCCGGGCCAGGTTCCGCCAGGAGGTCGCGGCCGCCCGGCGGGTGAGCGGTGCGTTCACCGCGCCCGTCGTGGACGCGGACCCCGATGCCGAGCGGCCGTGGATGGCGACCCTGTTCATCGACGCCCCCACGCTCGCCGAGCAGGTACGGGAGCGGACCCTCGGACCCGGGGCGCTGGCCAGGCTCGGTGCCGGGCTGGCCGAGGCGCTGCGGGACATCCACCGGGCCGGTGTCGTGCACCGGGACCTCAAGCCCGGCAACGTCCTGATGGCGGCGGACGGGGTGCGGGTCATCGACTTCGGGATCTCCCGGCCCGCCGACAGCGATGTGCGGACCGAGACCGGAAAGCTGATCGGGACACCGCCGTTCATGGCGCCCGAGCAGTTCCAGCGGCCGCGGGAGGTCGGTCCGGCGGCCGACGTGTTCGCGATGGGGGCGGTCCTCGTCCACGCGGCGACCGGGCGCGGGCCGTTCGACTCCGACAGCCACTACCTGGTCGCTTACCAGGTGGTGCACAGCGAACCGGACCTGACGGGGGTGCCGGCCTCCCTGGTCCCGGTCATCACGCGCTGCCTGGCGAAGGACCCCGCCGACCGGCCGACGCCCGACGCCCTGCTGGGAGAGCTGCGCGCCGCCGCGTACCCCACGGGGGAGGAGACCCGCGCCTTCATCCCCCAGCCGCGGCGGCCGGTCCCGGTGGCGGTGCCGTCCGCCGCCGACGATGTCACGCACCGGCGCGTACGGGTCCCCGAGGGCCCGGTGGCGCGGCGCCGGCCGCGACGGCTCCTGCTCGCGCTCGCCCTCGCGCTGCTGCTGTCGGGCGGAGCCGCCGGAGCCTACGCCCGGTTCGGCGGCGGTGAGGACCCGGGGCAGCGGCGTACGGCGCCGCCTCCGCGGGGAGCGGCCGCGTCCGCGCCGTCCCCGGCCCCGTGGTCGGTTCCCCTCGGTGACCGCGCCCCCGGAAACACGGTGTCGGGGTGCGCGGCCGGGCCCGGCGCGCTGTACTGCTCGACGCCGGGCCTGGTCGCGGCCCGGCTGGACCCGGCCGACGGCGCGGTCGTCTGGTCGGTGCCCGCCCCGGGCACGGGCCCCCGTACGGCGGGCGCGACCGCCATCGCCCCCGCCCTCACGGCCGCCGGGAACGGTGGCCTCGTACTCGCCGCGACCCCCGGCAGCGGGCTGCTCCGGGCGCTGGATCCGGCGACGGGCGCGCCGCGGTGGCAGAAGGACGTCGCCCCGCACGCGACCGTGCTGCCGGCCGGCGCGAAGGTGCTGGTGGCCGGGGCGGACGGGACGGTCACGGCGCTCGACGCGGCCACCGGCGAGGCCGGCTGGAGCAGGCGCCCGGGGCGGACGGGCTCCGTGTGGCTCACCGGTCCCGAGCAGCCGGGGGGCACCCCAGACCTGTACGTGTCGACGCGCGCGGACGACGGCGGGTCCTCGCAGGTCTCGGCGGTCGATCCGGCCGACGGCACGGTGCGCTGGCAGCTGCGCGCTCCCGGGCTGCTCAAGCCGGTGGGGGTGGCGCAGGGCGGTCTGTACCTGCTGGCGGGTGATCTGCAGGGGATGTCGGTCGCGGTCGTACGGGTCGACCTCGCCACGCGGGCGGTACGGCGCACTCCGCTGGCGGTCGCGCAGTTGCAGGCCGAGGCGGCCGTGGGACCGGACGGGGTCGTCTACCTCATCGGCGTCTCGGGGGCGCTGACGGCGATCGACGGCGAGAAGGAGGCGTGGCGGCTGGAGACGGCCGTGGCGGCGGCCTCCCGGCCGGTCGTCGACGGCGACCGGCTGTTCTTCATGGCGGCCGACGGGCGGCTGATCGCGGTCGACGCCCGGGCCGGACGCCCGGCCGGGCAGACCGACCCCCGGATGGGGACGGGGCGGGGCACCTTCACGGCCACGGTCCCCCCGCCGGTGGTCGCCGACGGGCGGGTGTACGGCAGTGCCCCCGACGGGACGGTGTTCTCGGTGGCCGCCGCCGACCCCTCGGCGTGGTGAAGCCGCCGACCCGCGGTGAACGCCCGGGGGGCCGCTCGACGCCCCTGACGCGTGGCGCGCGTGGCGAACGCGCGAGGCCCCGCACCGGCGGGGTGCGGGGCCTCGCGGAGGTTCGGCGCGGGGGTCAGCCCAGGCGGGAGACGTCCCGGACAGCGCCCTTGTCGGCGCTCGTGGCCATGGCCGCGTAGGCGCGCAGGGCGGCGGAGACCTGGCGCTCGCGGTTCTTCGGCGCGTAGACCCCGCCGAGGGCCGCGTGGCGGGCCGCCAGCGTCTCCTGGTCGACCAGCAGCTCGATGGACCGGTTGGGGATGTCGATCCGGATCCGGTCGCCGTCCTCGACGACCGCGATGTCGCCGCCGGAGGCCGCCTCCGGGGAGGCGTGGCCGATGGACAGGCCCGAGGTGCCGCCGGAGAAGCGGCCGTCGGTCACCAGGGCGCACACCTTGCCCAGTCCGCGGCCCTTGAGGAACGACGTCGGGTAGAGCATCTCCTGCATGCCGGGGCCGCCGCGCGGGCCCTCGTACCGGATGACGACGACATCGCCCGGCTTGATCTCCTTGCGCAGGATCTTGTCGACGGCCTCGTCCTGCGATTCGCAGACGACGGCCGGGCCCTCGAAGGTCCAGATCGACTCGTCCACGCCGGCCGTCTTCACCACGCAGCCGTCGACGGCGATGTTGCCGCGCAGCACGGCGAGGCCGCCGTCCTTGGAGTACGCGTGCTGGACGGAGCGGATGCAGCCGCCCTCGGCGTCGAGGTCGAGGGTCTCCCAGCGCTCGGACTGGGAGAAGGCGGTGGCGGAGCGCTTGCAGCCGGGGGCCGCGTGCCACAGCTCCATGGCCTCCTCGGAGGCGGTGCCGGAGCGGGCGTCCCACTGCGCGAGCCAGTCCTCCAGGCCGTCCGAGTGGACCGTGGTGACGTTCTTGTTGAGCAGTCCGCCGCGGTGCAGCTCGCCGAGGATGGCCGGGATGCCGCCGGCCCGGTGGATGTCCTCCATGTAGTACGTGCCGCCGGGCGCCACGTTCGGGGCGACCTTGGCCAGGCACGGGACGCGGCGGGAGACCTCGTCGATGTCGGTGAGGTCGTACTCCAGGCCCGCTTCCTGGGCCGCGGCCAGCAGGTGCAGGATCGTGTTCGTGGAGCCGCCCATCGCGATGTCCAGGGCCATGGCGTTCTCGAAGGCCTCGCGGGTGGCGATGCTGCGCGGCAGGACGGAGTGGTCGTCCTGCTCGTAGTGGCGCCTGGTGATCTCGACGACCGTGCGGCCGGCCTCCTCGTACAGGGCGCGCCGGGCGGTGTGGGTGGCCAGGACCGAGCCGTTGCCCGGCAGGGCCAGGCCGATGGCCTCGGCGAGGCAGTTCATCGAGTTGGCGGTGAACATGCCCGAACACGACCCGCAGGTCGGGCAGGCGTTCTCCTCGATCCGCAGGACGTCCTCGTCGGAGACGTTCTCGTTGGAGGCGTCGACCATCGCGTCGATCAGGTCGAGCTTGCGGACGGTGCCGTCGACGAGGGTGGCCTGGCCGGCCTCCATCGGGCCGCCGGAGACGAACACGACCGGGATGTTGAGGCGCATCGCGGCCATCAGCATGCCCGGCGTGATCTTGTCGCAGTTGGAGATGCAGATCAGCGCGTCGGCGCAGTGCGCTTCGACCATGTACTCGACGCTGTCCGCGATGAGGTCGCGGGAGGGCAGCGAGTACAGCATGCCGGCGTGGCCCATGGCGATGCCGTCGTCGACGGCGATCGTGTTGAACTCGCGCGGGATGGCGCCGGCGGCTCGGATGGCGTCGGAGACGATCCGGCCGACGGGGGCCAGGTGCGTGTGGCCGGGGACGAACTCGGTGAAGGAGTTGGCGACCGCGATGATCGGCTTGCCGATGTCCTCGCTCGCTACGCCCGACGCACGCATAAGGGCGCGTGCGCCCGCCATGTTGCGGCCGTGGGTGACGGTGCGGGACCTCAGCTCGGGCATCGGGTTCACTCCCCATGAGTGCGACCGGCCCCTGCGGGCGCGGCCACGGCTGTGGATATGGATCAGTTACGAGGTTACGCCTCCGGCCCGGGATACGGACGGCGCGTCCGCATGCCGGGATGGGCGGCTCATTCCTCGGTCAGATAGCGCTGGAGGGTGGGGGCCACCAGGGCGACGATGTCATCCGGATCGGCGGACGCGAGGGGCTCGACCTGGACGACGTAGCGCAGGATCGCGATGCCGACCATGTGGGAGGCGGCCAGTTCGGCGCGGAAGGTCGGGTCGGGCACGTCGAGGTCGGCGGCGACCCTCTCCAGGACCCGACGCAGGACCAGCCCGCGCAGCACCTTCGCGGCGGCCTCGTGCGTGAGGGCGGAGCGGATCACGGCGAGCAGCGGGACCCGGGTGACCGGGTTCTCCCACACCCCGAGGAAGTACCGGGCCAGCCGCTCCCCGATGCCGTCCGGGCCCTCCCCGATGATCGCGGGGACGATCAGGGCCGGCTCCATGCTCAGCTCGATGGCGGCGGCGAAGAGGTCGTCCTTGCTGCCGAAGTAGTGGTGGACCAGGGCCGGGTCCACGCCGGCGGCCTTGGCGACGCCGCGTACGGAGGTCTTGTCGTAGCCGCGCGCGGCGAACTCGGAGCGGGCGGCGAGGCGAATGCGCTCCTGGGTGCCGGGGCCCTCCTCCACCTCGTCCTGGCGGGGCCGGCCGGGGCCGCGGCGGCGCTTGACGGGCTCGGGCCGGGGCTCGGTCACGGCCGCCGGGCCCTGCCGCGGGACGCCCCGCCGCGGGAGGAACCGTCGCGGGGGGACCCGTCTCGGGAGGCCCCGTCGCGCGGCGCCCGCTCGCGCGGTGCGGGGGTGGCGGCGAGGTGCAGGCGGGTGAAGGCGAGCGCCTCGGCGAGGTCGGCCTCGCGCTCGGCCGACGACATGGCGCGCCGCGTGTTGACCTCGATCACCACGTGCCCGTCGAAGGAGCCGAGGGCGAGCCGCTCCAGCAGCTCGGCGCAGGGCTGCGTACCGCGGCCCGGGACCAGGTGCTCGTCCTTCGCCGAGCCGTTCCCGTCGGCGAGGTGGACGTGCGCGAGCCGGTCCCCCATCCGGTCGATCATCCCCAGGGCGTCGGTCCGGGCGGTCGCGGTGTGCGACAGGTCGACGGTGAAGTGCCGGTAGTCGTCCTTCGTGACGTCCCACTCGGGCGCGTAGGCGAGCATCTCGCGGTCCCGGTAGCGCCAGGGGTACATGTTCTCGACGGCGAACCGGACGTCGGTCTCCTCGGCCATCCGCCAGATCCCGCTGACGAAGTCCCGCGCGTACTGCCGCTGCCAGCGGAACGGCGGGTGCACCACGACCGTGGAGGCGCCCAGCCGCTCGGCCGCCGCCCGGGCGCGCCGGAGCTTGGTCCAGGGGTCGGTCGACCACACCCGCTGGGTGATCAGCAGGCAGGGGGCGTGGATCGCGAGGATCGGCACCTGGTGGTGGTCGGACAGCCGGCGCAGCGCGTCGACGTCCTGGCTGACCGGGTCGGTCCAGACCATGACCTCCACGCCGTCGTAGCCGAGGCGCGCGGCGATCTCGAAGGCGGTCGCCGTGGTCTCCGGATAGACGGAGGCGGTGGACAGGGCGACTTTCGCGGTCGGGACAAGGACTGGTTCTGCCACGGAGACAGGGTACGGGGTGCGGGAGGGCCGGCCCCGGGCGCGTGGCCCGAAGCGGCGTTCAGGCGGGGCGCGTACCGGTCTTCAGGCGGGGCGCGTAGCGGTCTTCCGACGCGGCCCGTCGCGGATGCGAGGCGTGGCCGCTCGCGGCCCGGAGGTGCGGTTCGTCGGCCCCCGGACGTGGTCCTTCGGTCAGGACTGCCCCGTCGGCAGGTGGTCCAGCCTGCGCAGGATGACGCCCTCGCGCAGTGCCCACGGGCAGATCTCCAGGTCGTCGACCCCGAACAGGTCCATCGCGCCCTCGGCGACCAGCGCTCCGGCCAGCAGCTGGTGCGCCCGGCCCTCCGAGACGCCGGGCAGTTCCGCCCGCTGGGCCGTGGTCATCGAGGCCAGCCGCGGCACCCACTCCTCCAGCGACGCGCGGCTCAACTCGCGCTGCACGTGGAGGCCCTCCGCCGAGCGGGCGGCGCCCGCGATGCGGGCCAGCTGCTTGAAGGTCTTCGACGTGGCCACGACGTGGTCCGGGGTCCCGAAGCGGCTGAACTCGCGCACCGTCCGCGCGATCTCCGCCCGCACGTGCCGGCGCAGGGCCCGGATGTCGAGGGCGTCCGGCGGATCACCCGGGAGCCAGCCCGCCGTGAGGCGGCCCGCACCCAGCGGGAGGGAGACGGCCGCGTCCGGCTCCTCGTCGATGCCGTAGGCGATCTCCAGCGAGCCGCCGCCGATGTCGAGGACCAGCAGCTTCCCCGCCGACCAGCCGAACCAGCGGCGGACGGCCAGGAACGTGAGCCGCGCCTCGTCCTCGCCGCTCAGCACGGCAAGGTCGACACCGGTCTCCGCCTTGACGCGGGCCAGGACCGCGTCCGCGTTGGTGGCCTCGCGCACGGCGCTGGTGGCGAAGGGCAGCACGTCCTCGCACCCCTTGTCCTCGGCGGCCTGCACCGCGTCGGCGATCACCGCGACGAGGCGCTCTATGCCCTCGGACGTGACGGCGCCCGCGTCGTCGAGGAGCTCCGCCAGCCGCATCTCCACCTTGTGCGAGTGCGCCGGCTGCGGGCGCGCGCCGGGGTGCGCGTCCACCACCAGCAGGTGGACCGTGTTCGAACCCACATCGAGGACACCGAGTCTCATAGGGGGGAACGCTACTGCGGGCAACGCGCGGGCCTCACGGGAGGGGCGCATACGCTTGGGTTTGTGCCACATACGAAGAAGGCCAAGCAGACCGGGTCCGGCGACAAGGCGGGGGCCAAGGCCGCCAAGGCCGGGGCCGCCGCGCTCGCGGCCGCGCGGGCCGCCGACGAGAAGGGCCTGGACTTCCCCAGGGCCTGGGTGGAGTTCCCCGACCCCGCCGACGAGGAGCAGGTCTTCCGCTGCGACCTGACCTGGCTCACCTCCCGCTGGACCTGCATCTTCGGCAGCGGCTGCCAGGGCATCCAGGCGGGCCGGGCGGCGGACGGCTGCTGCACGCTCGGCGCGCACTTCTCCGACGAGGACGACGAGAAGCGCGTCGCCGGGCACGTGGCCCGGCTGACCCCCGAGCTGTGGCAGTTCCACGACGTGGGCAGCGAGTCCGGCTGGACGCAGGACGACGACGACGGGGAGAAGCAGACCCGCCGGTGGGACGGCGCGTGCATCTTCCTCAACCGGCCGGGCTTCCCCGCCGGCGCCGGCTGCTCCCTGCACATCCTGGCGCTGAGGGAGGGCCGGGAGCCGCTGGAGACCAAGCCCGACGTCTGCTGGCAGCTGCCGGTCCGCCGTACCTACGAGTGGATCGACCGGCCCGACGACACCCGGGTGCTCCAGGTGTCGATCGGGGAGTACGACCGGCGCGGCTGGGGCCCGGGCGGGCACGACCTGCACTGGTGGTGCACGTCGGCGACCTCCGCGCACGGCGCCGGGCAGCCGGTGTACGTGTCGTACCGCCCCGAGCTGATCGAGCTGATGGGCAAGGAGGCGTACGAGGAGCTGGTGAAGCTGTGCGAGGCACGGCTCGCCTCGCTGCTGCCGATGGCCCCGCACCCGGCCGACCCGGCGCCCCCGGCTTAGCCGTTCCCCGGCCCGGGTCCCCCGCCTGGGCTTTCCGTCGGCGCCGGCCGTCAGGTCGTCGGGGCCGACGGGTCGGGCTCCGGCTCCGGGTCGGGTTCCGGTGACGCCGTTCCTCCCGACGTCGGCGTGGGCGTCGGGGTCGGAGTGGGCGTGGGGGTCGGATCCGGGGTCGGCGTGGGGCTCGGCGGCGGGGTGGGCGTGGGAGTCGGGTCCGGAGTCGACGGCGGCTCCGGGGCCGGGGCCGGGCGCCCCCGGCCGTGGATGGAGACGACCGCGCCGGCGGGATCCACACCCACCCGGGCCGTCCAGCTCCCCACGGGCTGCGCCTGGCGGTCGACGCTGATCCACAGAGTGACCGATTCTCCAGGGGCCAGCGTGCCCGCCGTCCGGCTCGCGTGCAGCCAGGGCGCGTCGGACCACAGCCGCCAGTCCACCGGGGCGCCGCCGGACGCGGTGAGGGTGAGCAGCGTGGTGCTTCCGCGGGAGGACGCGGCCACGGTGAGCCGGCCGGGGGCGCCGGGCCGGTCGGAGGCCGGCGCGGGTCCGGTGCTGATCACCTCGACGGAGACGTCGGGTCCGGCGCCGCCGGGGGCGAACGCGACCCCGCCGGTGGTGGAGGAGGTGTTCCCGGCGTTCTCGTAGGCGGCCAGCGGGTGCCCGCCGACGTGCGGCGGCAGGGGGAGGTCGGTCTCGCTCGCCGAGATGCGGGTGGCGGCCTCGCCGACGGGATCGCCGCCCTCCGGCGCGCCCCGGTGAGCGGCCCACAGGGCCAGGACCGGCGCGGCGACGACCGTGGCCACCACGGTGGTGGTCACCGCCCGGGCCCGCATGCGGTCGCGGCGCGCCGCCCGGTCCTTGGGGTCCATCGGGAAGCCGGTGCGGTCGAAGCGCGGCGCGGGCCGCCGCCCCCGCCCGCCGGAGCGGAGCATCGCCGCGTGGACGGCGGTGCGGGGCGCCGGGACGAGCGGCAGGGCCGTGGTCCCGGTGCCGCCGGAGCCGGGCCAGGGGGCTGCGGCCCCGACGCGTTCGGCGACGCGGCGGCAGCGCGGGCAGTCGTCGACGTGGCGGACGAGCTCGGCGCGCAGGGTGGTGGACAGCAGGACCTGCCCGTCGCCGGTGAGCCGGGAGACGCTGGGGCAGTTGCCCGTCTCCACCACGGCGAGGGCGGTCCGGGTGCGCTCCACCTCGCAGGCGGCGCCGGACAGCAGCTCGCGGGCGGCGGCCGGGGGCGTGCCGATGACGGCGGCCAGTTCGGTGACGCCGAGGCGGTGGCGGACGGCCAGTTCCAGGGCCTCGCGCTGCTCGGGCGTGGTCCCGGCGGCCTCGGGCCACGCCAGCCGGGCCAGCTCGGTACGGCGGTACGCGCTCACGTCAAGCGTCCGGCGGGCGCCGCCGGGCGGTCTGCCTTCCGTCTCCCCGTCCGGCGCACGTCCCGGATCGGCGTGCCCCGGCGCACGCCGGGCGCAGTGCGTTCCCTGTCGTACGCGCCGCTGCTCCGCCAGCCGGTGCAGGCAGCCCCAGCGCGCCAGCGCGTAGAGCCAGGCCCGCCGGTCCCCTTCGTCGGGGCAGCGGCCGGGGTGCCGTTCGGCCACGGCGAGCACGTCGCCCAGCACGTCGGTGGCGGTGTCGTGGTCGCACAGGACGGAGAGGCAGTAGGTGAACAGGCCGTCGAGGTAGGGCTCGTGCCGGAAGGGCGGCGGCGCCTCCCCCTCACGGCCCGTGCGCCCTTGCGCCCGGTGTGCGCCGGAGCGTGACGAGGAGTGGGCTTGGCTGCTGCTGTTCACTCGGCGACCGTAGGCGGCGCGCCGGGATACCTCCGGAAGCCTTACCCGGATTTAGCCCTTACGGGTGAACAGATCGGTGGAGCGCTGACGGGGCGGTTGCCGGGTGCGGCCCGGCGGCAGAGGGGCGGCGGCGACGGCGTTGTCGGTGCCGGCGGCTACCGTGTGCGGCATGGCTGCCCGCACCGCTCGTTCATCCGCCAAGGACCGGCCGTCCTACCGCTGCACCGAATGCGGCTGGACGACCGCGAAGTGGCTCGGGCGGTGTCCCGAATGCCAGGCGTGGGGCACCGTCGAGGAGATGGGCGCGCCTGCCGTGCGGACCACCGCCGCCGGCCGGGTGTCGACCGCCGCCGTGCCGATCGCCCAGGTCGACGGCCGGACGGCGACCGCGCGCAGCACCGGCGTGGACGAGCTGGACCGGGTGCTCGGCGGCGGACTCGTGCCGGGCGCCGTGGTGCTGCTCGCCGGGGAGCCCGGCGTCGGCAAGTCGACGCTCCTGCTCGACGTCGCGGCGAAGGCGTCGAGCGGCGACCACCGCACGCTGTACGTCACGGGCGAGGAGTCCGCGAGCCAGGTGCGGCTGCGCGCCGACCGGATCAACGCGCTCAGCGACCACCTCTACCTGGCGGCCGAGACCGACCTCTCCGCCGTACTGGGGCACCTGGACGCGGTGAAGCCCTCCCTCCTCATCCTGGACTCCGTCCAGACCGTCGCCTCCCCCGAGATCGACGGCGCACCGGGCGGCATGGCCCAGGTCCGCGAGGTCGCCGGGGCCCTGATCCGCGCCTCCAAGGAGCGCGCCATGTCCACCCTCCTCGTCGGCCACGTGACCAAGGACGGGGCGATCGCCGGCCCCCGCCTGCTGGAGCACCTGGTGGACGTGGTGCTGAGCTTCGAGGGGGACCGGCACGCCCGCCTGAGGCTGGTGCGCGGCGTCAAGAACCGGTACGGGGCCACCGACGAGGTGGGCTGCTTCGAGCTGCACGACGAGGGGATCACCGGGCTCGCCGACCCGAGCGGCCTGTTCCTCACCCGGCGCGCCGAGGCGGTCCCCGGCACCTGCCTGACGGTGACGCTGGAGGGCAAGCGCCCGCTGGTCGCCGAGGTGCAGGCGCTGACGGTGGACTCGCAGATCCCCTCGCCCCGGCGCACCACCTCGGGCCTGGAGACCTCGCGCGTCTCGATGATGCTGGCGGTGCTGGAGCAGCGCGGCCGGATCACCGCGCTGGGCAAGCGCGACATCTACAGCGCCACGGTGGGCGGGGTGAAGCTGACCGAGCCGGCCGCCGACCTGGCGATCGCGCTGGCCCTGGCCTCCGCCGCCAGCGACGTCCCGCTCCCGAAGAACCTGGTGGCGATCGGCGAGGTCGGCCTGGCCGGCGAGGTGCGCCGGGTGACCGGCGTGCAGCGGCGGCTCGCGGAGGCGCACCGGCTCGGGTTCACCCACGCCCTGGTGCCGTCGGATCCGGGCAGGGTGCCGGCCGGCATGAAGGTGACGGAGGTCGCCGACATGGGCGACGCGCTGCGGGTCCTGCCGCGCGGGCGCTCCCGCACGCCGGCCAAGGAGCGGGACGGGTCGTAGCGGCACCGGGCCCGGAGGCGGTCCCTTGCTGGTCAGAGGGCCCCTGCGGGCTCCGAGCGGGCCCCGCCCGGCCAAGCCACGGCGGGGCCGCAGCGCACGCCGGTAGACTTCGGGATGGTCCGCCCGGCCGTACGCAGGCGGCGCAACCCGCGACCGGAGGAGTGCAGTGGCAGCCAAGGACGGGGCAGCAGCATCCGGCAAGTCGGGCGCGAGCTCCAAGCAGGAGGCCATGATGCGCGCCTCGCTGAGCGCGGTCGCACCTGGTCAGCCCCTGCGTGACGGCCTGGAACGGATTGTCCGCGGCAACACCGGCGGCTTGATCGTGCTGGGCATGGACAAGTCGGTCGAGGCCATGTGCACCGGTGGTTTCGTGCTGGACGTGGAGTTCACGGCGACCCGGCTGCGCGAGCTGTGCAAGCTCGACGGCGCGCTCATCCTGGACAAGGACATCACCAAGATCCTGCGGGCCGGCGTCCAGCTGGTGCCGGACGCGTCCATCCCCACGGAGGAGACGGGCACCCGGCACCGGACCGCGGACCGCGTCTCCAAGCAGTGCGGCTTCCCGGTGGTGTCGGTGTCGCAGTCGATGCGGCTGATCGCGCTGTACGTGGACGGGGAGCGGCGGGTCCTGGAGGAGTCCGGGGCGATCCTGTCGCGGGCGAACCAGGCGCTGGCCACGCTCGAGCGGTACAAGCTGCGCCTCGACGAGGTCGCGGGCACGCTGTCGGCGCTGGAGATCGAGGACCTGGTCACGGTCCGTGACGTGACGGCGGTCGCGCAGCGGCTGGAAATGGTCCGCCGGATCGCGACCGAGATCGCCGAGTACGTCGTGGAACTCGGCACCGACGGCCGGCTGCTCTCGCTCCAGCTGGACGAGCTGACGGTGGGGATCGAGCAGGAGCGGGAGCTGGTGATCCGGGACTACGTGCCGGAGCCGACGGCGAAGCGTTCCCGCACGGTCGAGGAGGCCCTGCCGGCCCTGGACGCGCTGTCGCACCCCGAGCTGCTGGAGCTGGGGATCGTGGCGCGGGCGCTGGGCTACACCGGTTCGCCGGAGACGCTGGACTCGGCGGTGTCGCCGCGCGGGTACCGGCTGCTGGCGAAGGTGCCCCGGCTGCCCGGCGCCATCATCGAACGTCTGGTGGAGCACTTCGGGGGCCTGCAGAAGCTGCTGGCGGCGAGCGTGGACGACCTGCAGACGGTGGACGGCGTGGGCGAGGCCCGCGCGCGCAGCGTCCGCGAGGGCCTGTCCCGCCTGGCCGAGTCCTCGATCCTGGAGCGGTACGTCTGAGGCGTGTCTTCCGGACCTGATCCGGAAGACACTCCCTAGTCCTGCTTCAGTACGAAAGAGGTCCGGGCGACCGGCATGCCCGGGGCCTTGACCTCGACCACGTAGGTGGCCGGACCGGCGGCGCCCGCCGGAGGCGTCTGGCACTGGTCGGGGGCACTGAACCCGCGGTTCCATTCGAGCGACTGCTTCGTCTCCCCTTGCGCGGGGAGCCGGAAGAACGCGCTGCCCGGGCCCGTGGGGCAGTCCGCCGAGGACCACACCGCCTTGCCGGTGCTCGCCTGAAGGATGGTCAGGACCGCCTGACGCGGCCCGAGATCGACCTTGCAGGTGGCGCCGGTGACATTGCGGGCGACGAGTTCGAGACGGGGCTTCTCGTTCGCCTCGTACTCGTTCTTCACGCTCTTGACCTCCCACTGCAGTGCCGTCGGCACGCACGTGGGCAGGGCCGGGTCCGCCGGGACCGGGGCGCCGCCGCCCTGGCCGGCGCCCGCGTCGGAGCCGGCCGCCCCGCCGGTGCCCGTACCGCTGCCCGGTTCGCCGTTCTTGCCCGCGCCGGCGGAGCCCCCGCCCTCGGAGCCGGTGCCGCCCGCGCCCGACTCCCCGCGGCCGCCCGGGGCCTGGCTGATCGCCGGGCCCGTGCCCGACGGGCCGGGGGTGATCGGGGCGTGCGGATCGGGCCGGCCCTGGCCCTTGCCGTTCGTACTCGACTTCCCCCCGCCGGAACTGACGGTCCATACGGCGAGGAGCGCCAGGAGCGCGACGACGGACGCCAGCACGGCCCTCCGTCGCCAGTAGATGGAGGAGGGGAGCGGCCCGACCGGATTGCGCAGAGATCCCACGGACGGAACTTTACGAGAATCCGCGGCCCGATCGGCGCCCCCCATGCCGCGCCGCGGGTTTGTTCTGCGGATGATCAGTCCGGAGGCGCAGCCGGAGCGCAGGAAATCGGCCATGAGTTTGATGCGGGACCCCTGATCTGTCAGTACCGTCGGTGACCATGGACAGCACCGCCCTCTACATCGACGTCACCGAGTTCGCCCGCACCACGCCCGGCTGGGTGCGATCGGCGTTCGCACACTGGACGGAGTACGGGCTGCTGCTCTTCGGCGTCCTCTTCCTGGCCGTCTGGTGGCGTTCGCGCCGGCGGGCCGACCCCCGGGCGGTCGCGCTCGCCGTCCTGGCCCCGGTGGTCACGGTCGCCGCCTACGCCGTGTCGGAGCTGGTGAAGTCGGTGGTGGACGAGGAGCGGCCGTGCCGGGCGGTCGCCGGGGCCGTCGCCCCGCTCGTGGCCTGCCCGCCGACCGGCGACTGGTCCTTCCCCAGCAACCACTCGGCCCTCGCCGGCGCCGCCGCGGTCGCGCTGGTCATGGCCGCGCGCCGGCTCGCGCTGCTGACCGTCCCGCTCGCCCTGCTGATGGCCTTCTCCCGCGTCTTCGTCGGCGTGCACTACCCGCACGACGTGGCGATGGGCCTGCTGCTGGGCGGTTCGCTGGCCGCCCTGCTCGTCCTGGCGCTCACCGGCCCGGGCGGCCGGGCCGTCGCCGCCGTGCGGGCGAGCGGCGCACCGTCAGTTGTCCGGTTCACCGGCCCGGGCCCCGCACGGGAGGGACGAAACGTGTCAGGATGCCGTCTGCCATGACTGCATCCCCCCTCGCCTCCGCCGCGTCCCCCGACTCCTCCGGCTCCCCCGACTCCGAGTCCCCGGCCGTCCCGCACGCCCTGCACTCGCCCGTCATCGCATGGTTCGACGAGCACGCCCGCGACCTGCCCTGGCGCCGCCCCGAGGCCGGCGCCTGGGGGGTCATGGTCAGCGAGTTCATGCTCCAGCAGACCCCGGTCAGCCGCGTCCTTCCGGTGTACGAGCAGTGGCTCGCCCGCTGGCCCCGCCCCGCCGACCTGGCCGCCGAGGCGCCGGGCGAGGCCGTACGGGCCTGGGGGCGGCTGGGCTACCCGCGCCGGGCGCTGCGGCTGCACGGCGCGGCCGTCGCGATAACGGAGCGGCACGGGGGCGATGTACCGCGCGAGCACGCGCAGCTCCTCGCGCTGCCGGGGATCGGCGAGTACACCGCGGCCGCCGTGGCCTCCTTCGCGTACGGGCAGCGGCACGCCGTGCTCGACACCAACGTCCGGCGGGTCTTCGCGCGCACCGCCACCGGGGTCCAATACCCGCCGACCGCCACCACCGCCGCCGAACGCCGGCTGGCCCGGGCCCTGCTGCCCGCGGACGAGAGCACCGCGGCCCGCTGGGCGGCGGCCTCGATGGAGCTCGGCGCGCTGGTGTGCACCGCCAAGAACCCGGCCTGCGCCCGCTGCCCGGTCGCCGGACTGTGCGCGTGGCGCCTCGCCGGGAAGCCGGCGCACGAGGGGCCGCCGCGGCGCGGGCAGACCTACGCCGGGACGGACCGGCAGGTGCGCGGCCGGCTGCTCGCCGTGCTCCGGGAAGCGCTGGAACCCGTACCGCAGGCCGTGCTCGACACGGTCTGGGACGAGCCGGTGCAGCGCGCCCGGGCCCTCGACGGACTGGTCTCCGACGGGCTGGTAGAACCTCTGGAGGGGGCGATGTACCGGTTGCCGCAGACCTGACCGGAGCAACCGGTAGTCGACTCAACGATTCCGCTTCCAGGGCCGAAATCCCCAGCTCACGGGCGCTGTTACACAACCTATGGGTGTCCGTGCGTCCACCGAAGTCTGGCCCGCACAGGCTCGTGACAACCCCTCCGTACCGTCTGATCCGCAAGGCAGCGGACGAGCGGTTGCACGGAACGGAGGCGGTCTGAGATGGCGCACGGCGAGGTACTCGAATTCGAGGAGTACGTACGCACTCGGCAGGACGCGCTGCTGCGCAGCGCCCGGCGCCTGGTTCCGGACCCCACCGACGCGCAGGACCTGCTGCAGACCGCCCTCGTGCGCACCTACGGCCGCTGGGACGGGATCGCCGACAAGTCCCTGGCCGACGCCTACCTGCGCCGCGTCATGATCAACACGCGTACCGAGTGGTGGCGTGCCCGCAAGCTCGAAGAGGTCCCCACCGAGCAGCTCCCCGACGCCTCCGTGGAGGACGGCTCGGACCAGCGCGCCGACCGCGCCCTGCTCATGGACATCCTCAAGGTGCTCGCGCCCAAGCAGCGCAGCGTGGTCGTGCTGCGACACTGGGAGCAGATGAGCACGGAGGAGACGGCTGCCGCGCTCGGGATGTCGGCGGGTACCGTGAAGAGCACGCTGCACCGCGCGCTGGCCCGCCTCCGGCAGGAGCTGGAGAGCCGGGACCTGGACATGCGTGCGCTGGAACGCGGTGACCACACCATCCGGTACGAGGGGCGTGAACGGTGCGCGGCCTGAACGGCCCACGACTGACCGGCAGACGGTCGCTGATCCTGGTGTCGGCGGGGACGGTCGTCCTCGTCGGCACAGCCGTGTTCGCGGTCGGTTGCGCCACGGGCGGTACCGGCCTGCGCGACGGCGGCCCCGCCCGGACGGACCCGGTGGCCAAGGCCGCCCCGACCACCGCCTCCCCCGACCCCTCCTCCGCGGCGTCCGCGGCCGCCTCCGGCAAGCCGTTGAAGAAGGTCGACCCGGTGGCGCTGCTGAAGGCGGACCCCAAGGTCAGCGCCGAGGTCAAACGGGACCTCAAGCCCTGCACGGGCAGGGAGTACCCCGTCGACGTCAGCTACGGGAAGGTCACCGGCAGCGCCGTCGTCGACATCGTGGTCAACGTCCTGTCGTGCGCCGACGCGCTCGGACGCGGCTCCTACGTGTACCGCGCGGACGGCGCGACGTACGAGAATGTCTTCTCGGACGAGCAGCCGCCCGTCTACGCGGAGATCGACCGGGGCGATCTGATCGTCACCAAGCAGGTCTACGCCAAGAGCGACCCGCTCGCCTACCCGTCCGGCGAGGACGTCATCACCTACCGCTGGGACGGCGAGCGGTTCACCGAGCAGGACCGGGTGCACTCCGAATACAGCAACGTGGTCGACGGCGGCAGCCAGCCCGCGCCGGCCCCGTCCCAGAAGAACTGACTGCCGCACAACCGAGTACCGAGGAACCGAGGCGAGGCTCCCGCATGGCCGAGACCCATGTCCTGTTCGTGGAGGACGACGACGTCATCCGTGAGGCCACGACCCTGGCGCTGGAACGCGACGGGTTCGTCGTCACCGCCATGCCCGACGGCCTGTCCGGCCTGGAGTCCTTCCGGGCGAACCGGCCCGACATCGCCCTCCTCGACGTGATGGTCCCCGGCATGGACGGCGTCAGCCTGTGCCGCCGCATCCGCGACGAGTCCACCGTCCCGGTGATCATGCTGTCGGCGCGCGCCGACTCCATCGACGTGGTGCTGGGCCTGGAGGCGGGCGCCGACGACTACGTCACCAAGCCGTTCGACGGCTCGGTGCTCGTCGCCCGGATCCGCGCGGTGCTGCGCCGCTTCGGCCACGCGGGCGGGCCGCGCAACGGTGGTCCGGGCTCCGTCGACGAGGGACAGGACGACGAGCGCGGGGTGCTCTCCTTCGGCGACCTGGAGGTCGACACGGAGGGCATGGAGGTGCGCAAGGCGGGCGCGGCCGTGGCGCTGACCCCGACCGAGATGCGGCTGCTGCTCGAGTTCTCCTCCGCGCCCGGCACCGTCCTGTCGCGCGACCGGCTGCTGGAGCGGGTCTGGGACTACGACTGGGGCGGTGACACCCGGGTCGTGGACGTCCACGTCCAGCGGCTGCGCACCAAGATCGGACAGGACCGGATCGAGACGGTCCGGGGCTTCGGATACAAGCTCAAGGCATGAGGCGGTTCACCCTGCGCACGGGGATCCGCTGGAAGATCACCATCGCCGTCGCCGCCGTGGGCGCGCTCACGGCCGTCGCGCTGAGCCTGGTGGTGCACAGCGCCGCCCGCGTGTCCATGCTGGAGAGCGCCCGCGAGGTGCAGCTGGACCGCGTGCAGTTCATCTCCCGCAATGCCGAGGCCGGCCGCAAGCCGCCCATGGGCGCCAAGCTCAACGACCCCGACCTGCCGGCCCCGCTGCGGGAGAAGGCGCGCTCCGGGCGGCGCGGCACCTACGTCCAGGAGTCCGCGAAGGGGGCTCCCGAGGTGTGGGCCGCGGTCCCCCTCGAGAACGGGCAGGTGCTGTCGCTGCACACGCAGTTCCGGGAGAGCGCCAACATGGTGCGCGACCTGGACCGGGCGCTGGTCGTCGGCTCCCTGGCCGTGGTCGTGGGCGGTTCGGCGCTGGGCGTGCTGATCGGCGGGCAGATCTCGCGCCGGCTGCGCAAGGCCGCGGCGGCCGCGCAGCGGGTGGCGCACGGGGACCCCCAGGTGCGGGTGCGGGACGCGGTCGGGGGCGTCGTACGGGACGAGACGGACGACCTCGCGCGGGCGGTGGACGCCATGGCCGACACCCTCCAGCAGCGGCTGGAGGCCGAGCGGCGGGTGACCGCGGACATCGCGCACGAGCTGCGGACCCCGGTGACGGGCCTGCTGACGGCGGCCGAACTGCTGCCTCCGGGCCGGCCGACCGAGCTCGTACGGGACCGCGCGCAGGCGATGCGCGTGCTGGTCGAGGACGTGCTGGAGGTGGCCCGGCTGGACAGCGCGTCCGAGCGGGCGGAGCTGCAGGACGTGGCGCTCGGCGAGTTCGTCGGCCGGCGGGTGCGGGCGCTGATGCCGGAGGCGTCGGTACGGGTCGTCGCGGACGAGATCGTCAGCACCGACCCGCGGCGCCTGGAGCGGATCCTGGGCAACCTGCTGGCCAATGCCGCGCGCTACGGGCAGCCGCCGGTCCAGGTCGACGTGGAGGGCCGGGTCGTGCGGATCCGGGACCACGGGCCGGGCTTCCCCGAGGCGCTGCTGCGCGAGGGACCGAGCCGCTTCCGCACCGGGTCGACGGACCGGGCCGGGGTGGGGCACGGACTGGGGCTGACCATCGCCGAGGGGCAGGCGCGGGTCCTGGGCGCCCGGCTGACCTTCCGCAACGTGGCCGCCCCGGGCGGCTACGACCGCGAGGGCCGCGCGGCGGGCGCGGTGGCGGTGCTGTGGCTCCCGGAGCACGCGCCGACGGCGACGGGCAGCTTCCCGGTGATCACCCCGTAGGAGCGCGCCGGCGGGGTGGCGGTGCGTCGGCAAGCCGGGGGTCGCGGATCCGTACCGGGCCGTACGCCCCGGCAGGGCCGTGACTTAGCATCCAGTGGCATGAGCGACGGCACGAATCCACAGAGCAACCCGCAGCCCGAGCCCGCCCCGGGGAGCGGTGGCTACGGGTTCCCGCCGGGGCCCCCCGAGCAGGGCGGGTACGGCTTCCCGCCCGGCCCGTCCGTCCAGAGCGGCTACGGTTTCCCGCCCGGCCCGCACGGCCCGGCCGCGCAGGACGCCGGCGGCTACGGCTTCCCTCCCGCGGGGCAGTCGAACCCGTACCAGCCGGACGGACAGCAGCCCGACCCCTACCGGCAGGACCCCGGAGCGCAGCAGACGCCGTGGTCGCCGGCCCAGGCGGGCATACCGGGGCCGATCGGCGACCAGCCGGACTGGGAGGCCCTGGCCGACCGCTCCGCGGCGGAGCGCCGCAGGAAGCGGCTGTGGATGCTGGGCGGCGGGGTGACCGCACTGGCGCTGCTCGCCGGCGGCGGAACGTTCTTCCTGCTGGGCCGCGAGGAGGACCCGCAGGTCCCCACCGACGACCCGGCGGTCTCGGCGTCCGCCTCGCCGGGCGGCGCCTCGGGCTCGTCGGCTCCGTACTCCCCCACCGTCGAGGGCGACGCGACGCTGCTGCGCGACAGCAACGGGAAGATCGGCATCCGGCTGGGCCCCGACACGCAGATCGCACCGGTGGGCAAGCGGTTCCAGATCGTCTCGAAGGGGACGTCGAAGTCCTACGCGCAGGCCGCCGAGCCGGCCGTGGACGTGACGAAGAGCTTCTCCGTCACGGCCCGCCTCTACAACTCGGCCGCCAAGGGGTCGCGGATCGCCGTGAGCCAGGGCGACGGCGAGTCCTTCTCGTTCGAGCTGGGCATCGATCAGGTGAACGGCAAGCAGGCGT
Organism: Streptomyces sp. NPDC045967; assembly: GCF_056430495.1. Lineage (NCBI taxonomy): Bacteria > Bacillati > Actinomycetota > Actinomycetes > Kitasatosporales > Streptomycetaceae > Streptomyces > Streptomyces sp. NPDC045967. The sequence goes on from NZ_JBWKLE010000004.1 coordinate 24,979, forward strand.
GGATCTTCCGGGTGCAGACCGGGGACAAGGGCGCCGCCGCGACCACGCAGACCGTCGTCGCCGAGGGCCTGCCCATGGTCAAGACGCCGACGACCGTGATCGGCTCCTACGACGCGGAGAAGAAGGCCATCGCCCTCTACGTGGACGGCAAGAAGGCCGGCGAGGCCGCCGTGCCCGGCATCTGGCAGGCCCCCGGCCCGCTCCAGCTGGGCCGCTCGCGCCACCACGGCATCTGGTCCGGCGCCTGGCAGGGCGGCATGCACAACATCCGGATCTACGAGACGGCGTTCTCACCCGAGCTGGCGGCCGCCTACAAGGAGGGCAAGATGCCCGCGGCGACGAAGCCCTCGCACTCCTGGCTGCTCACCTAGGCCCTGTGGTCAACGTCCTGCCTGGCCCGCGCCTCAGAGGGAGACGCCGACGGTGCGCAGGAAGGCCACCGGGTTGACGGACGAGCCGTAGTTCGGGGTGGTGCGGATCTCGAAGTGCAGGTGCGGGCCGCTGGAGTTGCCGGTGTTGCCGGACAGCGCGATCCGCTGGGCGGCGGAGACCTTCTGGCCGATCCGGACCTGGATCTTCGACAGGTGCGCGTACTGGGAGTACGTGTTGTTCGCGTGCTTGATCACGATGGCGTTGCCGTACGCGGGGCCGTCGCCGCCGCCGTTGGGGCCGGCCTTGACGACGGTGCCGGCGCCCGCGGCCTTGACGGGGGTGCCGGTCGGAACGGCGAAGTCCTGGCCGGAGTGCTTGCGCGCCCACATGGCGCCGCCCTTGCCGTAGGTGGCGGAGAGCGTGTACTTCTCGAGCGGCTTGGCCCACAGCCCCTTCTTGGCGGCTGCGGCCTTGTTCGCGGCGTCGGCGGCCTGGGCGGCCGCCTGAGCGGCGACGAGCTCGGCGGTGCCGGCGAGGGCGGTCTGCGTCGTGTCGGCGAACGCCGCGGTCGTCCCGGCCCCCAGGGCCAGCGCCGCACCGAGGGCGGTCGCGCCGACGGCGATACGGGTACGACGGGTGGTGACGCGCTTCGCGGACATGTAGGAGACCTCCGGGGCCGGGGACAAAGACGTGGTTCACGCCCGCCACGGGCATGAAGTGACCCGGCACGGTGAGGCGTGTGCCGGGCGGGCTCATCCTTGGTAACCCGGGCCCCCGTACTTCCCCAAACCTCCGCATTACTAGCCGAACTCGTAGACCTGGTGGGTGTGACGCAGTCGTTTGACCAGGCGATTACTGGGTCGCTGCGGAACAAATCGGGTGACTGGATCTACGAAAGGTTCTAGTAGGTCCGATTTGTCCTGTGCGGCTTGTCACCGCCGGAGGACCTCCGGCTCCCCCGCCCCGGGACCTTCGGCTGCCCGCGGGGTCTTCGGCGGGCACGACGAAGGGGCGGCCCCGGAACCTCTCGGTTCCGGGGCCGCCCCTTCGTACGGCTACCGCTCTGCGGCGGTCACGCGCCCTTCGACAGGTCCGGGCCGGAGCCCGTGGCCTCGATCGGGGGAAGGTCGGGCAGGGCCGACTTCTCCTCGCCGCGGAAGGTGAACTTGGCGTCCTCGCCCTCACCCTCCTTGCCGACGACCACGATGTGACCGGGGCGCAGCTCGCCGAAGAGGATCTTCTCCGACAGGATGTCCTCGATCTCGCGCTGGATGGTCCGGCGCAGCGGCCGGGCACCCAGGATCGGGTCGTAGCCGCGCTTGGCGAGCAGGAGCTTCGCGTCGCCGCTCAGCTCGATGCCCATGTCGCGGTCCTTCAGGCGCTCGTCCACCTTCGCGATCATCAGGTCGACGATCTGGATGATGTCTTCCTCGGTGAGCTGGTGGAAGACGACCGTGTCGTCGACACGGTTGAGGAACTCGGGCCGGAAGTGCTGCTTGAGCTCTTCGTTGACCTTCGCCTTCATCCGGTCGTAGCCGGTCTTGGTGTCACCCTGGGCCGCGAAGCCCAGGTTGAAGCCCTTCGAGATGTCCCGGGTACCCAGGTTGGTCGTCATGATGATGACCGTGTTCTTGAAGTCCACGACCCGGCCCTGGGAGTCGGTCAGGCGACCGTCCTCCAGGATCTGGAGAAGGGAATTGAAGATATCCGGGTGGGCCTTCTCGACCTCGTCGAAGAGGACGACGGAGAACGGCTTGCGGCGCACCTTCTCGGTGAGCTGGCCGCCCTCTTCGTAGCCCACGTAGCCGGGGGGCGAACCGAAGAGGCGGGAAACCGTGTGCTTCTCGCTGAACTCCGACATGTCGAGGGAGATCAGCGCGTCCTCGTCACCGAAGAGGAATTCGGCGAGCGTCTTGGAGAGCTCGGTCTTACCGACACCGGACGGGCCGGCGAAGATGAACGAGCCACCCGGGCGCTTCGGGTCCTTCAGACCCGCACGGGTACGGCGGATCGCCTGGGAGAGCGCCTTGATGGCGTCCTTCTGGCCGATGACCCGACGGTGGAGCTCGTCCTCCATGCGGAGCAGACGCGAGGACTCCTCCTCGGTGAGCTTGAAGACGGGAATGCCGGTCGCGGTCGCGAGGACCTCGGCGATGAGCTCGCCGTCGACCTCGGCGACGACGTCCATGTCGCCGGCCTTCCATTCCTTCTCGCGCTTGGTCTTCGCCGCCAGCAGCTGCTTCTCCTTGTCACGGAGAGACGCCGCCTTCTCGAAGTCCTGGGAGTCGATGGCCGACTCCTTGTCGCGGCGCACGCCCGCGATCTTCTCGTCGAACTCGCGGAGGTCCGGCGGGGCGGTCATCCGGCGGATGCGCATCCGGGAGCCGGCCTCGTCGATCAGGTCGATCGCCTTGTCCGGCAGGAAGCGGTCCGAGATGTACCGGTCCGCCAGCGTCGCCGCCTGGACGAGGGCCTCGTCCGTGATGGAGACGCGGTGGTGGGCCTCGTAGCGGTCGCGCAGGCCCTTGAGGATCTCGATCGTGTGGGGGAGGGAAGGCTCCGCCACCTGGATCGGCTGGAAGCGGCGCTCGAGGGCCGCGTCCTTCTCGAGGTGCTTGCGGTACTCGTCGAGCGTCGTGGCACCGATGGTCTGGAGCTCACCACGGGCCAGCATGGGCTTGAGGATGCTCGCGGCGTCGATCGCGCCCTCGGCGGCGCCCGCACCCACCAGGGTGTGGAGCTCGTCGATGAACAGGATGATGTCGCCGCGGGTGCGGATCTCCTTGAGCACCTTCTTCAGGCGCTCCTCGAAGTCACCGCGGTAGCGGGAACCGGCGACCAGGGCGCCGAGGTCAAGCGTGTAGAGGTGCTTGTCCTTGAGGGTCTCGGGGACCTCGCCCTTGACGATCGCCTGCGCCAGGCCCTCGACGACGGCGGTCTTGCCGACGCCGGGCTCGCCGATGAGGACCGGGTTGTTCTTCGTACGGCGGGACAGCACCTGCATGACCCGCTCGATCTCCTTCTCGCGCCCGATGACCGGGTCGAGCTTGGATTCGCGGGCCGCCTGGGTGAGGTTGCGGCCGAACTGGTCCAGGACGAGCGAGGTCGAGGGCGTGCCCTCGGCCGGGCCGCCGGCCGTGGCCGACTCCTTGCCTCCGCCGGTGTAGCCGGAGAGCAGCTGGATGACCTGCTGCCGGACCCGGTTGAGATCGGCGCCCAGCTTCACGAGGACCTGGGCGGCGACGCCCTCGCCCTCGCGGATCAGGCCGAGCAGGATGTGCTCGGTGCCGATGTAGTTGTGGCCGAGCTGGAGGGCCTCTCGGAGCGACAGCTCCAGGACCTTCTTCGCCCGCGGGGTGAAGGGGATGTGCCCGGACGGGGCCTGCTGGCCCTGGCCGATGATCTCCTCAACCTGCTGGCGAACAGCCTCGAGCGAAATCCCGAGGCTCTCCAGGGCCTTAGCGGCGACACCCTCACCCTCGTGGATCAAGCCCAGGAGGATGTGCTCGGTGCCGATGTAGTTGTGGTTGAGCATCCGGGCTTCTTCCTGAGCCAGGACGACAACCCGCCGCGCACGGTCGGTGAACCTCTCGAACATCGTTTATCGCTCCTCAGAGCGGTCGGGCAGTTCGGGGTCGGTCCCCGCCCTGTCCTTCCGCATGCTAGTCCCGCGGGGCGGGACAGCTCATTCCAACTGCCGACATCCGTCCGCGGCTCACCCCCGCATCCGCGGGGAAAACCGGCCCGAAGAGCCGACAACTGCTCCAACCCGATGGTGCGAGACGATGTTCCCGCAGGCCAGGCAGATACCCGTCCTGCGTGTACGCCGATGGCGAACGGACGCCGTTCAAATCAGCGTGTCGCCCCGCTCCACTAGGAATGTCTTACCCGCCGGGACTGACACTCCATGCCCGCGCCGTCGCTTCCCTCCGCTAAGGGCGAACACAGTTCCGTCCCGAATGTGGGACTCCGCCCCTGCGGTGTTTACGTTCCGCAATGGACCGCGTGCCCTGGGTCACAGGAGGCCGTAACCCGGGCGCCCGCCGGGAGGTTGCTCAGGGCATGGCCCCCAGCACCGTCGCAGCCGCCGCCGTCCCGCTGCCCCGCCTTCCGGCCGAGGAGGCCGGTCGGTGCGTGCCCGCCGCGGGTGACCACGCCTCCTGGTACGAGCGCGTGCTCGGCTGGCCGGTCACGGAGGGTCCCCCGGTCCAGCTCGCCACCGGGTCCCGGTTCGACGTCCTGGAGCTGCCGTCCGATGCGGGGACGGCGCTCCTGCGCAGGCCGGTCGACACGGGCCCGGTCGCCCTCACGGGGCGCAGGATGCGGTTCCTGGTGGCGCCGGGGAGCGCGGAGGAACTCGAGGGGCTGCTGGACTGGCTGGAGTGGGGCGGGATCGCCCTGGACCTCACGGCCCTGGGCCCGGGCGGCCGGATCGCCGCCCCCGCTCCCCCGGGGCCGCCGCCCCGCCCCCGGGAGGCCGCCGTGTGGCTGCGGCCCCCCGAGCAGGGGTGCGAGGCACTGCTGCCCGCCCTGCCGGGTTCACCCGGGCCCGGCCACGGGCCCGACCTCGTGCGCCTGGTGGCGGCAGCGGCGACGGAATGCCACCGTGCGCGCCTCAGGCGCGGTGCCGAGCGGTGCGGTCAGCCCTTGGCCTTCTCGTAGGCCTCGCGGATCTCGGCCGGGACGCGGCCGCGGTCGTTCACGTTGTAACCGTTCTCCTTCGCCCACGCGCGGATCTCCGCGGTGTCGGGGTTGCCGGTCCCGGTCGAGGCACGGCCCTTGGCACGGGCCGCGGTCGCGCGCCCACCGGTACGGCGGCCGCCCTTGGTGTACGGGTCGAGCAGACCGCGGAGCTTTTCAGCGTTGGCGGTGGTGAGGTCGATCTCGTAGGTCTTGCCGTCCAGAGCGAACGTCACCGTCTCGTCCGCCTCGCCGCCGTCGAGGTCGTCGACAAGAAGGACCTGAACCTTCTGTGCCACCGGGATTTCCTTTCATCGAAAAGCAGTACGCGGAAAGGAAACCGCTTTTGCCTGGAAAACACAAACCCCCGGGGAGAGGTTCAGGACCGCATCGGGGCGGGAAACGTGCGCGATTCGGACATAGGCCACAGGTGCGCGGAGCACCGGAAAAGCCGGGGCTCCGATCAGAGGTGCAGAAGCATCCGGCTGTTGCCCAAGGTGTTCGGCTTCACCCGTTCGAGACCGAGGAACTCGGCGACGCCCTCGTCATAGGAACGCAGGAGCTCCATGTAGACATCGGTGTCGACCGGGGTCTCGCCGATCTCGACGAAGCCGTGCTTCGCGAAGAAGTCCACTTCGAAGGTCAGGCAGAAAACCCGGCTCACCCCGAGCTCGCGGGCCGTCCGCAACAACTGCGCGAGCACCAGATGGCCGACGCCGGCGCCCTTGAGGCCGCGGTCGACGGCGAGAGTGCGTACTTCGGCGAGGTCTTCCCACATCACGTGGAGAGCGCCGCAGCCGACCACCTGGCGGTCGGACTCGCGTTCCGCGACCCAGAACTCCTGGATGTCCTCGTAAAGGACGACCGGTGCTTTGTCGAGCAGGATCCGCTGCTGCACGTACTGGTCGAGCAGGCGGCGCAGCGCGGGAACATCACCGGTGCGGGCACGGCGGATCGTCACTGTTTCTGCGTGTGCAGAGGAAAACTCTCCCATGGGCCGGACGCTATCGTCCCGGCTCCCGCCCAGGCCCGCCGGTCTCCCCCGCCGCGGGGCCCTGACCGGGCGGCGGGGCGGCTTCGGCCGCCTCCGCGGCTTCCGCCGCCTCGTCGTCGTGCTGGACGATCCGGACGGCGTCCCGGAGGGCCTCGCGCTGTTCGGCGGACATCATCCCGAAGAAGGCGACGAGGGCCGCGGCCGGGTTGTCACTGGTCGACCACGCCTCGTTCATCAGCGCGGCCGAGTACGCGGCGCGGGTGGAGACCGCCGTATATCGATAGGCGCGGCCTTCCGCTTCCCGGCGGACCCAGCCCTTCTGATGGAGATTGTCCATAACGGTCATGACCGTGGTGTATGCGATGGACCGTTCCTGCTGGAGGTCTTCCAGCACTTCCCGGACGGTGACCGGGCGGTTCCACTGCCACACCCGCGTCATGACGGCGTCTTCGAGTTCTCCCAAGGGCCGAGGCACACCAGCACGATAGTGCGGCTTGTGGGTAATTGCCCACTATTCGCCCGGCAACGCGCGACAAAAACCGGGGCCCCATGGGGACCCCGGACGGAGCCGGCGGGCGGGCGGGCCGGGAAACGCCTCAGGGGCGGTTCTGCCGGGCGGCCTCGGCGCGGGCGAGCACGGCGTCGACCGCCTCGTCCTCCTTGGCCTTGTTGGCGCCGCCCTGGGACTTCACGATCGTCACGACGAGACCGATGAAGAACGCGGCCATCACGAAGGGGGGCACGAGCGCGGAGACGTAGTCCATGCCCCTCAGCGTAGCCAGTGCCGCGGCCGGAATGGTCTGCCGGGTCGCGGTGCCCGGTGCACGGTGCATCGCAAGGCGGAGGGCCGCGGCTCGTACTGGACGTACTCGTGCGGTCCGACGACGCGGCGGGGTGCCGTGACCGGGGGCACCTCCCAGTGGTGGCCGGGGGAGCGCCGCGACGCGGTGCACCGTTCGGTCACCGCACTAGCCGACGGCCCGGTCCTCGCCGGGGGGCGGGGTGGGCTTGCGGCGCGGCGGGAAGACCTCGCCGGGGGTGGGGACCGGCCGCGGGGGGCGCTCGGGCTGCTGCGGCTCCGGTTCGCCCGGCCGCGGCTTCGGCCCCGGTGCGGGCTCCTCCCGGCCTCCCGCCAGGGCCAGGAGCCTGGTCCGCGGGGCGGGGGCGGTCGACAGCCGGCGGCGCACGGAGCGCTCCGCGACGGCCTGGGCCCGGTCGAGCAGCGCGGCGGCGACCGGGTTGGCCCGCAGGGCGCGCAGGGCGGCCAGGTCGTCGGCAGCGGGCTCGTAGCCGGCCGCCAGGGCGTCCTGGAGCAGTTCCAGGTAGCCCGGGAGGCTGCCGGGCAGAGCGGCCCGGTAGCGGGCCAGGTCCTCCAGGAGGAAGGCTCTGAGCCGGGCCGCCTCCTGGACCACGTCGTCCACCGACTGGGCGAGGCGCAGGCAGTCCTGGACCTCGGAGGCCCGCAGGGGGACCGGGGAGGACTGGAGGGCGTGGGCGAGCGAGCGCCTGAGCACGTGCAGCTCGGCGGCGCTGAACGCCATGCCGCCGCGGGATCCGTAGGGCGTGGGCATGGGCCGACGATACGCGCTAATCGGACAAAATCCCCTGCGGCGCGGCCGGTCGCTCAGCCGTTCTCCTTGACGGCGGCCAGGAAATCGGCCCAGGCCGCCTGGGTCGTGGCGAGCACCAGGTGCGCGGGATCGGCGCGGTCCGCGACGCGCACGAGCGTGCCGGGGGCGGCGAAGACGTAGACGCAGGCGTCCTCCTCCTCGCCGCAGAACGAGGACTTCTGCCACACGGGCCGAGCGGTCATGGTCTCTCCTCGCGGGGTGTTCCGGTGAGGGGACGGTATCGCCGCGACCGGCCCCCGCCGGTGACTTTCCCGCAATTCGGCGATTCCCCGGTTCCCGCCGGGGCCCCTTCACAGGCGGTCGGTGAACTCCGCCACGGCCTCGGCGACCTCCTTCCCGGTCCAGGTCAGACCCGGCTGCGTGACCTCGACCTCGGTGACCGACAGGCCGGGGACGGGCCCGGCGGACCAGCGGCGGAACAGCACCCGGCCGGTCTCCCGGGCGACGCGCACCGACGCCTCCGTCAGGCGGTCCGGGTCGTGGGGGAGCCAGACCTGGAACTGGTGGGTGTGCGGGACCTGCGGATGGATCCGGAACCACGGGATCCCGGCCCGCGCGAAGGCCGGCCCCAGCGCCGCCGCCACCTCCCGCGCCTGCGCCACGTACGACGGCAGCCGCGGCAGCTCCCGCTCCAGCCCGGCCAGCGCGGCCAGGGCCTGCGGGAACTGGCGGAAGACCTGGCCGCCGTACCGGTGGCGCCAGACCCGGGCCTCCTCCACGAACGCCTCCGGCCCGGCCAGCGCCGCCCCGCTCAGGCCGCCGAGCGACTTGTAGAACGAGACGTAGACCGAGTCCGCGAGCCCCGCGATCTCCGGCAGCGTGCGCCCGAAGTGCACGGTGGTCTCCCACAGCCGCGCCCCGTCGAAGTGGACGACCGCCTCCCGCTCCCGCGCCGCGTCGGTCAGCGCCCGCAGCTCCTCCCAGCCGGGCAGGACGAAGCCCGCGTCCCGCAGGGGGAGCTCCAGCACCAGCGTGCCGAACGGCTCCGCGAGCGCCGCGACCTCGCCGGCCGTCGGCTGGCGGTCCTCCGTGGTCGGGTGCACCGTCCGCAGCCCGGAGACGGCCGACAGCGCGCCGCCCTCCCACCGCTCGAGGTGGCTCGAGGGGTGCAGCGCCACCACCGGGTTCCCCGTCCGCCCGGCCCAGCAGCGCAGGGCGACCTGCTGCGCCATGGTCCCGCTGGGGAAGAAGGCCGCGTCCTGCGTGCCCAGCAGCTCCGCGACGCGCCGTTCCAGTGCGGCGACCACGCCGTCCCCGTAGACGTCGGCCGGCTGGTCCGTGTCGTACGGGGCTTCGGCCAGGGGCGCCAGCAGCTCCGCCACGGTGGCGTCCCGCAGGGAGCGCGACAGCGTCCGCCCGGCTCCCCGCCATACGGACGCCTGCCGCATCTCCCGCTCGGTGTCCTCGTCGTCCTCGCTCATGGCTCACGATCATCGCCGACCGGGCGGGGGCCCAGGAGCTAGCATGGCGACGTATCGTCCGGTACCCCCCGCGGACTGGAACGGAAGGCCCTCCCCGCGTGAATTCCTCACAGCAGCCACGCCCTGCCCGGCTGGCGGTCGGCGTCGTCGGAGCCGGCCGGGTCGGCCCCGCGCTGGCCCGCGCGCTCCAGCAGGCCGGGCACCGCCCGATCGCCGTGTCCGGCGTCTCCGACGCCTCGGTGCGCCGCGCCGCGCGGATGCTGCCCGACGTCCCCCTCGTCCCGCCGGCACAGGTGTTCGAGAACGCCGATCTGGTCCTCCTCACCGTGCCGGACGACGCGCTGCCCTCCCTGGTCGAGGGGCTCGCCGAGACCGGCGCGATCCGGCCCGGGCAGCTCCTGGTCCACACCTCCGGCCGCTACGGCACCGCCGTCCTCGACCCGGCGCGCCGCGCGGGCGCCCTGCCGCTGGCCCTGCACCCGGCGATGACCTTCACCGGCACCGAGGTCGACGTGCAGCGGCTGGCCGGCTGCTCCTTCGGCGTCACCGCCCCCGAGGAGTTGCGGCTCGCGGCCGAAGCGCTGGTCATCGAGATGGGCGGGGAGCCGGAGTGGATCGCGGAGGAGAACCGCCCGCTCTACCACGCGGCCCTCGCGCTGGGCTCGAACCACCTGGTCACCCTGGTCGCCCAGGCCATGGAACTGCTGGGCACGGCCGGGGTGGCGCACCCCGCCCGCATGCTCGGCCCGCTGCTCGGCGCGGCCCTCGACAACGCGCTGCGCTCCGGGGACGCCGCACTGACCGGCCCGGTGGCCCGCGGCGACGCCGGCACGGTCGCCGCGCACGTCTCGGAACTGCGCAAGCACGCGCCCGGCACCGTCGCCGGGTACCTGGCGATGGCCCGCAGCACCGCCGACCGGGCCCTCGCGCACGGCCTGCTCAAGCCGGAGCTCGCCGAGGACCTGCTCGGCGTCCTCGCCGACACGGACGCGGAAGGGGGCACCGCCCCGTGAGCGGTCTGCTGCTCGACACCGCCGAAGAGCTGCGCGCCCTCCCGCGCGCAGGCCGCCGGGCCGTGGTGATGACCATGGGCGCCCTGCACGAGGGCCATGCCACGCTGATCCGCTCGGCCCGGCAGCTGGCCGGGCCGCAGGGTCAGGTCGTGGTCACCGTGTTCGTCAACCCCCTTCAGTTCGGGGCGAACGAGGACCTGGACCGCTACCCGCGCACCCTCGACGCCGACCTCGCCCTCGCGCGAGCGGCGGGCGCCGACGCGGTGTTCGCCCCGGCCGTCGCGGAGGTCTACCCCGGCGGCGACCCGCAGGTGCGGATCAGCGCCGGCCCGATGGGCGAGCGCCTCGAAGGCGCCACCCGCCCGGGCCACTTCGACGGCATGCTGACCGTCGTCGCCAAGCTGCTCCACCTCACCCAGCCCGACCTGGCCCTCTTCGGCCAGAAGGACGCGCAGCAACTGGCGCTGATCCGGCGCATGGTGACCGACCTGAACTTCCCCGTGGAGGTGGTCGGCGTCCCGACCGTCCGCGAGGAGGACGGGCTCGCGCTGTCCTCCCGCAACCGCTACCTCTCCCCCGCCGAGCGGCGCACCGCCCTGGCCCTGTCCCGCGCCCTGTTCGCCGGACAGGACCGGCTCGCCGCGCAGGCCGCGCTGCGGGCCCGCGCGGAGGCCGCCCCGGCCAGCGACGAGCGCGCCACGGCCCTGGCCCGCCTCGGCGAGATCCGCGCCTCCGCCGACGCGCACGCCGTCTCGGCGGCCGGCTGCGGGCTGCCGGACGCCGTACGGGCCGCCGCGGGGCACGTCCTGGAGGAGGCCGGCCGGCACGACCCGCCGCTCGTGCTGGACTACCTGGCGCTGGTGGACCCGCAGGACTTCACCGAGGCCGGACCCGGGTTCACCGGGCAGGCCGTCCTGGCCGTCGCCGCGAAGGTGGGCACGACCCGGCTGATCGACAACATCCCACTGGAATTCGGAGCACACTCGTGAGCACCCCAGGCAGAGGCCTCCCCCCGGGCGGCACGGGCGCGGGCACCGGCATACGGCTGCACGCCCCCGCCCCCGGCTGGGCCCTCGACGCCGACGTCGTGGTCGTCGGATCCGGTGTCGCCGGGCTCACCGCGGCGCTGCGCTGCGCCGCCGCCGGCCGCCGTACGGTCGTGGTCACCAAGGCCCGGCTCGACGACGGCTCGACCCGCTGGGCGCAGGGCGGCATCGCCGCGGCGCTCGGCGAGGGCGACACACCCGAGCAGCACCTGGACGACACGCTGGTCGCCGGCGCGGGCCTGTGCGACGAGGCGGCCGTACGGCTGCTCGTCACCGAAGGGCCGGACGCGGTACGGCGGCTGATGGCCACGGGCGCCGTCTTCGACACCTCCGCGGAGACCGGCGAGATAGAACTGACCCGCGAGGGCGGCCACCACCGGCGCCGCATCGCGCACGCGGGCGGTGACGCCACCGGCGCCGAGATCTCCCGGGCCCTCGTCGAAGCCGTGCAGGCCGCGGGGATCCGCACCGTCGAGAACGCGCTCGTCCTGGACCTGCTCCAGGACGCGGAGGGCCGGACCGCCGGCGTCACGCTGCACGTGATGGGCGAGGGCCAGCACGACGGCGTCGGCGCCGTCCACGCCCCCGCCGTGATCCTCGCGACCGGCGGCATGGGCCAGGTCTTCTCCGCGACCACGAACCCCTCGGTCTCCACCGGCGACGGCGTGGCGCTCGCGCTGCGCGCCGGGGCCGAGGTCTCGGACCTGGAGTTCGTGCAGTTCCACCCCACCGTGCTGTTCCTCGGCCCGGACGCCGAGGGCCAGCAGCCGCTCGTCTCGGAGGCGGTCCGCGGCGAGGGCGCGCACCTCGTCGACGCGGACGGCGTGCGCTTCATGGTCGGCGCGCACGAGCTCGCCGAGCTCGCCCCGCGCGACATCGTCGCCAAGGGCATCATGCGCCGCATGCAGGAGCAGGGCGCGCAGCACATGTACCTCGACGCCCGGCACTTCGGCGCCGAGATGTGGGAGCAGCGCTTCCCGACCATCCTCGCCGCCTGCCGGGCGCACGGCATCGACCCGGTGACCGAGCCGGTCCCGGTCGCGCCCGCCGCGCACTACGCCTCCGGCGGCGTGCGGACCGACCTGCACGGCCGCACCACCGTCCCCGGCCTGTACGCCTGCGGCGAGGTCGCCTGCACCGGCGTGCACGGCGCGAACCGGCTGGCCTCCAACTCCCTGCTGGAGGGCCTGGTCTTCGCCGAGCGCATCGCCGACGACATCGCCGCGCAGGCCCGCACCGGCAACGGCCCCGGCATCCCGGTGCCCTCGACCGGTCCGCTGCAGCCCGCCGAGGCGCGGTACGAGATCCAGCGGATCATGACGAACGGCGCGGGCGTGCTGCGCTCGGCCGCGTCGCTGGACACCGCCGCCGAGGCGCTCGAAGCGCTGTACGCCACCGCCCTGAACGACCTGGAAGCGCACGGCAAGACGGCCGAACCGGGGGTGGACACCTGGGAGGCGACGAACCTGCTGTGCGTGGCCCGGGTGCTGGTCGCCGCCGCGCAGCGGCGCGTGGAGACCCGCGGCTGCCACTGGCGCGAGGACCACCCGGACCGGGACGATGCCGCCTGGCGCCGCCATCTCGTCGTCCGCCTGTCCGCGACGCGCAAGCGCGCCCTGGTGGTCGCCCCCACCGACTCCGCGGACTTCCCGTCCGTGCACGTCCCCTTGAGCACCCCGAGCCTGGAGCAGTGACCGTGAGCACCCCCGAACTTCCCCTGATCGACCAGAACGACGGCGGCTGCGGCGACGACTGCGCCTGCGGCGACGGCGAGGAGACCGGCCTGGACCCGGCGCTGGCCCAGCTGCTGGCGGACGCGGGACTGGACCCCGTGGAGGTCGAGGACATCGCCCACATGGCGCTCTCCGAGGACCTGGACGGCGGGGTGGACGTCACCACCGTCGCCACGGTGCCCGAGGAAGCGGAGGCCGTGGCCGACTTCGTCGCCCGCGAGGCCGGCGTCGTGGCCGGCCTGCGCGTCGCCGAGGCCGTGTTCTCCGTGGTCTGCACCGAGGCGTTCGAGGTGGAGCGGCACGCGGAGGACGGCGACAGCGTCGAGGCCGGGCAGCTGCTGCTGTCCGTCCGCGCGCGCACCCGGGACCTGCTGACCGGTGAGCGCAGCGCGCTGAACATCCTGTGCCGCCTGTCGGGCATCGCGACGGCCACCCGCCGCTGGGCGCAGGTGCTGGAGGGCACGGGGGCGAAGGTCCGCGACACCCGCAAGACCACCCCGGGGCTGCGCTCGCTGGAGAAGTACGCGGTGCGCTGCGGCGGCGGCGTCAACCACCGCATGTCCCTGTCGGACGCGGCGCTGGTGAAGGACAACCACGTGGTGGCCGCCGGCGGCGTCGCCCAGGCGTTCAAGGCCGTACGGGACGCCTTCCCGGACGTACCCGTGGAGATCGAGGTCGACACCCTGGAGCAGATCGGCGAGGTCCTGGAAGCGGGCGCCGACCTGATCCTGCTGGACAACTTCACCGTCGCGCAGACCGCCGAGGCCGTGGCCCTGGTGGCCGGCCGCGCGGTGCTGGAGTCCTCGGGCCGCCTGACGCTGGACACCGCGCGGGCGTACGCCGAGACCGGCGTGGACTACCTGGCGGTCGGCGGGCTGACCCACTCCTCGCCCATCCTGGACATCGGCCTCGACCTGCGCGAGGCGGTGTAACCCGTGCTCCTCACCATCGACGTGGGCAACACCCATACGGTCCTCGGCCTGTTCGACGGTGACGAGATCGTCGAGCACTGGCGCATCTCGACCGACCCGCGCCGCACCGCCGACGAGATGGCGGTGCTGATGCAGGGGCTGATGGGCATGCACCCGATGCTCGGCAGCGAGCTGGGCGACGGGATCCACGGCATCGCGATCTGCTCGACGGTGCCGTCGGTCCTGCACGAGCTGCGCGAGGTCACCCGGCGGTACTACGGTGACGTCCCGGCGGTGCTGGTGGAGCCGGGCATCAGGACCGGGGTGCCGATCCTCATGGACAACCCGAAGGAGGTCGGCGCGGACCGCATCATCAACGCGGTAGCGGCCGTCGAGCTCTACGGGGGTCCGGCGATCGTGGTCGACTTCGGCACGGCGACCACCTTCGACGCGGTGTCCGCGAAGGGCGAGTACGTGGGCGGGGTGATCTCCCCGGGCATCGAGATCTCGATGGAGGCGCTCGGCGTCCGCGGCGCCCAGCTGCGGAAGATCGAGCTGGCCCGCCCGCGCAACGTGATCGGCAAGTCCACCGTCGAGGCGATGCAGTCGGGCGTGGTCTACGGTTTCGCCGGCCAGGTCGACGGGGTCGTGGGCCGGATGGCCAAGGAACTGGCCGGCCCGAACGGCGACCCGGACGACGTGCGGGTCATCGCCACCGGCGGCCTGGCCCCGATGGTGCTGGGCGAGTCCTCGGTGATCGACGACCACGAGCCCTGGCTGACGCTGATCGGCCTGCGGCTGGTGTACGAGCGCAACGCCCCGAACTTCGAGTAGCGCGACGCCCCGGCTTCACCGGCCCGGACCGGTGGAGCGGGGCCGACCGGTGGAACGGAGCCGGTGGAGCGGAGCCCACCAGCGGGGCCGTGGCCGCCAGCGGAGCCGGGACCGCCGGTGGGAACGGCAGCGCACAGAATGGCCCGATGAGCGTCACCATCGACATCGCCGGCCTCCCCGCGGAGCACATCCACTTCACGCCCTCGCCCCTCGCCGAGCTCTGCATGGCCCTGCACGCGCTCTCCCAGCCCGCCCACCACCCCCGGCTCGCCTCCTGGAGCGCCGCCACCGCCGCCTCGCTCGATCCGTGCCTCGCGGACCGGCTGCTGGAGGCCGGGTTCATGTGGCGCAGCTCCTTCGCCGACATCTTCATGCCGTTCGCCGGGGTCCCCGGCGGGACCGGCCTGCCCGGCGCCACCCTGGCCGAGGAACTCGACGTACTCGACCGGATGGACGACGAGCGGTTCGTGACGGCCGCCCTCGAACACTGCCGGCTCGCCGCCTACAACGACGGCGGCGACCCCTCCCCCCTCACGGATCCGTCGAGCCGTGCCAGGGCGCTGGAGGCGGCCGCCGCCCGCGGCCCCCGCCAGCTGGCCTTCTCCCTCCGGCTGCTGGACGACACCGCCGCCGTACGGGTGTGGATGCGACGGCTGGTCGAGGACTGCGACGCGGCCTTCTTCGCCGAGACCTGGAAGCGCGTCGAGCCCGCGCAGAGCGCCGACGCCCGGCACAAGACCGAGCTGCTGCGCCGCAAGGGGCTGGCGGCGGCGCTCGGGGAGGTCTCGACCGCCCTCGGTGTCGACGCGGACCGCACCACCATCACCGCCGACAAGATGGTGGACGGCTCGACGACCGCCACCGACCCCCGGACCGGCACCGGGCTGGTCTTCATACCGACCCACTTCGGCTGGCCGCACCTGCTGGTGCTGCACGCCCCGGGCTGGCGCCCGGTGGTGCACTACCCGCTCGACACCCCCGGACCGGCCTCCGCGCCCGGGTCGGTGGAGCTGCTCCGGCGGCGCATGGAGGCGCTGGCCCACCCCGTACGGATGATGCTGTGCCGGAGCCTGGCCCGAGCCCCGCACACCACGGGCGAGCTCGCCACCGTGCACGGGATCACCGCCCCGGAGGTGTCACGCCACCTGGCCGTCCTGAAAAGGGCCGGTCTGATCGATACGCGGCGTCAAGGGCGGTATGCCCAGCATCAGTTGGATCTGCCGGCAGTCGCCCGCATCGGCTCGGACTTCATCGAGGGCATCCTGCGCTAGGCCAATTCGCCGATATCCGGATTTCATGAACCGGAATCAGTTGAAAGTCTGGTCACGGCGGCTCCTCGCCGCTTAACGTGCGTCCACCGTTTGGCCCTGCTCGCATTTGCCGTGGAAGGACCTTGCATGCCCTCACGACGTATAGCCGCAGCAACCGCCGCCCTGGCGGCCGCGGCCCTTGTCTCACCGCTGCTGCTCGCCGGCCCGGCCGGCGCCACGAGCCCGCAGAGCGACGCCGCGCGGGGTGACGCGCTCGCCCGGAAGCTGGTCAAGGACGCGACCGGCAAGGGTGCGTACAACCACCTGAAGGTCCTGCAGTCCATCGCGGACTACAACGGCGGCACCCGCGTCGCCGGCTCCCCGGGCCACGTCCAGTCCGCCAAGTACGTCGAGGCGGTGATGAAGGCGGCCGGCTACAACGTCACGAAGAACGAGTTCGACTTCGTGTACGTCGAGGCCGTCGCCGAGAAGCTGACGGTGAACGGCGCCGCCGGGCGAGACGTGCCGATCCACCTGATGACCTACACGGCGAGCAGCCCGGAGGGCGGCGTCACCGCGCCGCTCGCGGTGACGCCGGTCGACGCGGACGGTACCCACGGCTGCGAGCCGGGCGACTTCGCCGCGGGCGCCTTCACCGGGAAGATCGCCCTGGTCAAGCGCGGCGGCTGCGCCTTCGCCGTCAAGCAGACGAACGCGGCGGCGGCGGGCGCCGTCGGCGCGGTCGTCTACAACAACACCGCGGGCGCCCTGAACGGCACCCTGGGCGACGCCACCGTCGGCAAGATCCCGACCGGCGGCATCACCCAGGCGGACGGCGAGAGGCTCGCCGCCGACGCCGCGGCCGGCCCGGTCGAGCTCACCCTGGACATCCGCGAGTTCCGCGAGAACCGCAAGACCTACAACGTGGTCGCGGAGACCCGCGGCGGGGACGCGGACAACACCGTCTTCCTCGGCGCGCACCTCGACTCGGTCGCGGCGGGCCCGGGCATCAACGACAACGGCTCCGGTTCGGCCGGCATCCTCCAGGTCGCCCAGCGCCTCGCGAGCAGCCAGACGAAGATCAAGAACAAGGTCAAGTTCGCCTGGTGGTCGGCGGAGGAGTACGGCCTGCTCGGCTCCGAGGCGTATGTCGCGGGCCTGACGGAGGAGCAGAAGAAGCAGATCAAGCTCTACCTGAACTTCGACATGATCGCCTCGCCGAACGCCGCCTACTTCGTCTACGACGGCGACGACTCGGACGGCGTGGGCTCGGGCCCCGGTCCGGAGGGCTCCGCGCAGATCGAGAAGGGCATCACCGACTTCCTCGACTCCAAGAAGATCCCGCACGCGGGCACGGACTTCTCCGGCCGCTCGGACTACGGCCCGTTCATCGAGGTCGGGATTCCCTCCGGCGGCACGTTCACCGGCGCCGAGGGCATCAAGACCGCGGAGGAGGCCGCCAAGTTCGGCGGCCAGGCGGGCGTCGCGTACGACGTGAACTACCACGCCGCGGGTGACGACATCACCAACATCGACCAGAAGGCGCTCGACATCAACGTCGACGTCATCGCCGACGCGGTCGGCCACTACGCCCACGACCTGGCCCCGCTCTCCAAGCCGGTCGTCTCCGTCCCGACCCCGGGCGGCAGCGGCGGCGGCGGTGGCCTGCACCCGGGCCACGACGAGGTCACGCAGTAGGCACGCACCCCGAAGGGGGCGGGTCCCGAACGGGATCCGCCCCAGGCAGGACAGCGTCAGCCGTCCGGCCAGGCCGACCCACTGCCCACCGGCTGGCAGAGCCACCGGAAGTCCCCCAGCCCCCCGCGGGCCGTCAGCTCGGCCGCCTGCCCCGCGGCGGCGAGCGCGCGGACGTAGCCCGCGGGATCCGCGGAGGCCAGGGCCAGCGGGGGCCGGGCCCCCGAGACCCCGAGGGCGGTCAGGGCCTCGCGCTGGGTCAGCAGCACCGAGCCCGGCCCCGCGCAGGCGTCCAGCGCCACATGGGCGGTGATGTCACAGCTGCCGTCGGGCACCGGCGGAACCTCCCGCCCCCCGCGAAAACCGGTCAGCGTGCCGTACGGCGGCCTCGTTCCCCGGGTGTGCCCGTAGTCCACCGCCACCGCCAGGCCCCGCTCCACACCGGCCACCGCCGCCGCCCATGCCTCGTCGCGCGTCCGGCCGATCTCCGCCCGGCCCGCGCCGGGCCACCACCGCTCCAGCCAGGCCCGGTCCGCGGCGTCCAGCGGGCCGCCGGCACGCTCCGTACCGTCCGGCCCGACCAGCACGTACCGCCCGTCCTCGGCGATGTCGAGGGGCACGTTGTCCAGCCACTCGTTGGCGAAGAGCAGCCCCGTCACCCCCTCGGGCGGCGACGCCGTCCAGCGGATCCGCGGATCGAGCCCGGCGGGCCGCTCCGCGCGTTCCACGGCGTGCGGACGCACCCGGGCGGCCACCTCCGCCGGCAGCGCGGCGAGCACCCCGCCCAGCAGCTCCGCCCGCCCGGCGCCCATGTCCACGAGGTCCAGGGCCGCCGGGCGGCCGAGCTCCGCGTCGACCCGCACCAGCAGCCGGGCCACGGCGCCGGCGTACAGACCGGAGGCGTGGACCGAGGTGCGGAAGTGCCCGGCGGGACCGGGCCCGCCCGCCCGGACGTAGAAACCGCCCGGCCCGTAGAGCGCGGCTTCCATCGCACTGCGCCACCGGACCGCGGCTCCGGCTTCCTCCTGGGGGCTCATCCCACGAAGGTTATGCGCACCCTCCACCTTGCGGAGTACGCCCCCCGAGCGAGGTTGGAACCTCTGGTTGACTCCAGCACCTGATCGCGTTCCCTACCCTGGGTGGGGTGCAGCGCCTCTACGACTTCCTCCGCAGACACCCGACGGGCGTCGACAGCTTCTGGGCTGCGCTCTTCTTCGGTGTCTCGATGCTGAACGTCGTGGGCGAGCCGGGCATCGACCGGCCGCTGAAGATCGCCGCCGTCCCCGTCGTGATCGCGCTGAGCACCGCCCTGGCCCTGCGCCGCCGGTGGACGCAGGCGGCGTTCTGGCTCACCCTCGCGGCGGGCCTCGTCCAGCTGGGCGCCGGGATCATCGCCGGGTTCTACGACATCGCCATGTTCGTGATCCTGTACACGGTCGCGGCGAGCGAGGTCCCGCGCTGGGTCTCGCGCACCGCCCTCGGCTGGGGCCTGACGGCCGCCCCGCTCTACTTCCTGCGGCACGGCGTCGACAAGGGCACCAGCGACGTCGACAACGCCCTCTTCGCCGTCTTCATGATCGTCCCCTTCGTCCTGGCCTGGGTGCTGGGCGACTCCCTGCGCACCCGGCGGGCCTACTACGCCCAGCTCATCGAACGCAACCAGCGGCTGGAGAAGGAGCGCGCGGCCCAGTCCAAGGTGGCCGTGGCCGCCGAGCGCGCCCGGATCGCCCGCGAACTGCACGACGTCGTCGCGCACAACGTCTCGGTGATGGTGGTCCAGGCCGACGGGGCCGCGTACGTCATGGACGTCGCGCCCGAGCAGGCGAAGGAGGCCCTGCAGACCATCTCCGGCACGGGCCGCCAGGCGCTGGCCGAGATGCGCCGGCTGCTCGGCGTCCTGCGCACCGGCGAGCCCCAGGAGTCGGAGGACTACGTGCCCCAGCCCGACGTCGAGCAGATCGAGGTCCTGGTCGAGCAGGTACGGGCGGCGGGGCTGACGGTCGACTTCGAGGTCGAGGGCGCGCCGCGGCGGCTGCCGAGCGGCGTCGAGCTGACCGCCTACCGGATCGTGCAGGAGGCGCTGACCAATACGCGCAAGCACGGGGGCCCCGAGGCGTCGGCGAGCGTCCGGCTGGTCTACTTCGACGACGGCCTCGGGCTGCTGGTCGAGGACGACGGGCGGGGAGCGTCCCACGAGGTGTACGAGGACGGCGGCGCCGACGGCGCCGGGCACGGCCTGATCGGCATGCGCGAGCGGATCGGTATGGTCGGCGGAACCCTGGACGCCGGGCCGCGGCCCGGCGGCGGCTTCCGGATCAGCGCACTGCTGCCCCTGAAGAAGAGTTGAAGAGGACGAGGTGACGATGTCCATCCGAGTGATGCTGGTCGACGACCAGGTGCTGCTGCGCACCGGCTTCCGCATGGTGCTCGCCGCCCAGCCGGACATGGAGGTCGTCGCCGAAGCGGGGGACGGCCTGGAGGCACTGGAGGTGCTGCGGGCCACGAAGGTGGACGTGGTGCTCATGGACGTGCGCATGCCGAAGCTGGACGGGGTCGAGGCCACACGGCGGATCTGCGAGCCGGACGAGCACCCGAAGGTGATCATCCTGACCACCTTCGACCTGGACGAGTACGCGTTCTCGGGGCTGAAGGCGGGTGCGAGCGGCTTCATGCTGAAGGACGTGCCGCCGGCCGAGCTGCTGGCCGCGATCCGCTCGGTGCACAGCGGGGACGCGGTGGTCGCCCCGTCCACGACGCGGCGCCTGCTGGACCGCTTCGCCCCGATGCTGCCGACGACCACCCAGGAGCCGCGGAACAAGGAGATCGAGCGGCTGACGGAGCGGGAGCGCGAGGTCATGCTCCTGGTGGCCCAGGGGTTGTCGAACGGGGAGATCGCCGCGCGGCTGGTGCTCTCGGAGGCGACGGTCAAGACCCACGTGGGCCGGATCCTGACCAAGCTGGGCCTGCGCGACCGCGTGCAGGTGGTGGTCCTGGCGTACGAGACGGGCCTGGTCCGGGCGGGCGGCGGCGGCGGCTTCGGCCGGGCGGCCGGCTAGCCGGTCGGGCCGGGCGGCCGGTGCCCTGCGCCTACGCCCCGGCGTCCTGCCCCTCCGGTGCCGTCATCCAGCGGTCCGGGCGGGCCGCCGCGCGGGAGGTGCGGGCGCGGGCCGCCTGGGCGTGGAGCAGCCCGGCGGCTTCGTCGGCCGCCCGGAGCCGGGCGGTCACCGTGCCGTTCGCGCCGGTGTCCACGTGCACGTCGGCGAAGCCGCGGGCACGCTCCCAGGGGCCCTGGGAGAGCCGGACGCTCTGCACCTTGGCGTGCGGGACGATCTCCGTGCGGCGGCACAGCCGGCCGCGGCGGGCGGCGAACACCTCCGGGGAGACGGCCAGCGCGTAGCCCTTCCACCACACCGGGACCACCCAGCGGGCACCGGTGTCCGGCGAGCCGCTGAAGGACAGGGCCGCCAGATCCACGCCGGGCAGCACCCGGGCGATCACCGCGTGCGCGGCGGCCCGCGAGGCCACCGGGACCAGCACGCCGTTCTTCGAACCCGCCACGGCCAGCTCGACCCGGACCCAGTCGCGCCGCCGCCACAGGAGCGGCTCCACGATCCGCACGGTCTGCACCCGGCCCGGCGGCACCGTCTCGTGGGCCCGGTCCAGCAGTCCGTGGTCCAGGCGCAGTCCGTCGGGGGACTCGGCGACCCGCCAGTCGTACTCGACGAGGAAGCGGCCCGCGGTGCCCGCCCAGACCGCGCCGAGCAGCGGGAGCAGGGTGATGACGGCCGCCCAGGGGCTGGAGCTGACCCACCACACGGCCACCGGCGCGACGAGCCCGCCGGCCAGGGCCGCCCAGACGCCCAGGCTCAGCAGCAGCGAGACGACGAGGTCGCTCGGGCGCACGCGCAGCAGCTCGCGCTCGGGGGCCTCGCCCAGGCGTACCGCCTCCTCGGGGGCGAAGCCGGCCGCACGGGCCAGCAGCTCGGCCCGCAGGGCCGCGGCCTCCTTCTCGGAGAGGAAGGACAGCTCGTCCTTGTCCTCGGTGCCTATGACGTCGAGGCGCAGTTTCGCGACCCCGGCGAGGCGGGCGAGCAGCGGTCGGGTGACGTCCACGGCCTGGATCCGGTCGAGCCGGATGTGGGCCGTGCGCCGGAACAGCAGGCCGGTGCGGATCCGCAGCTCCGTGTCGGTCACCGCGTAGTGGGTGACCCACCAGCTCAGGAACCCGTACAGGCCGAAGACGAGCACCAGCGCGGCCAGGGCGCCCAGACGCAGTGCCGTGGGCTGGTCCGCCATCCACTGCCGCGCCTTGTCCCCCTGCTGGAGGGCCACGCCGACGGTCGCCGCGATCGGCACCCAGGCACGGCGCAGCGGGGTGAAGGGGTGCAGCCGCCGCTCACCCGCGGGCACCTCCGGGGCCTCCGGGGCCGCCGGGCCCGGGGCGGCCGCGTCAGGGGTCAGGGGGTCGGGGGTCGCCGGATCGCCCTGCGCCGGCCCGGCCGTCACAGGCCCGCCGACCTTGCCTGGCCGAGCGCGGTGAGCCGGTCGCGCAGCCGCTCCGCCTCGGCGGGCGCGAGGCCCGGGATCTTGGCGTCGGTGGCCGCCGCCGCCGTGTGCAGTTGTACGGAGGCCAGCCCGAAGCGGCGCTCCAGCGGGCCCGAGGTCACCTCGACCAGCTGCATCCGGCCGTACGGGACCACCGTCTGCTCCCGCCACAGCACGCCCCGGCTGATCAGCAGGTCGTCGGCGCGCTCGGCGTACCGCCAGGACCGCCAGTTCCGCCCGGCCAGGTCCCAGCCCCAGGCCAGGACGAGCAGCCAGACCACCGCCGTCAGCGCCCAGAGCGGACCGAGCAGCAGGCCGGCCGCGATCCCCGTCGCCGCCGCCGCACCCCCGGTCCAGACCACCAGCAGCACGCGGCGCAGCCTCAGCAGCCCCCCGGGCAGCGCCACCCACACCGGCCCCGCCGTCCCACCCGCCGTCCCCGTTTCCATGCCTCAAGCGTAGGGCTGCGAGAATGCCGCCATGACGGAGACCACGGTCGGCATCGGCGGGGCGGCGGAGAGCACCGACATGGTGCTCAACATCGGCCCCCAGCACCCTTCCACGCACGGCGTGCTGCGCCTGCGGCTCGTCCTGGACGGCGAGCGGATCGTCAGTGCCGAGCCGGTGGTGGGCTATATGCACCGCGGCGCCGAGAAGCTGTTCGAGGCCCGTGACTACCGGCAGATCGTGATGCTCGCGAACCGCCACGACTGGCTGTCCGCGTTCTCCAACGAGCTCGGCGTGGTCATGGCGGTCGAGCGGATGCTCGGCATGGAGGTCCCCGAGCGGGCCGTGTGGA
The DNA here is from genome assembly GCF_056430495.1 of Streptomyces sp. NPDC045967. NCBI lineage: Bacteria > Bacillati > Actinomycetota > Actinomycetes > Kitasatosporales > Streptomycetaceae > Streptomyces > Streptomyces sp. NPDC045967. The sequence continues at coordinate 47,903 of NZ_JBWKLE010000004.1, forward strand.
TGCGGACCCTGCTGGCCGAGCTGAACCGGGTGCTCAACCACCTGATGTTCCTCGGCTCCTACCCCCTCGAGCTGGGCGGGATCACCCCGATCTTCCACGCGTTCCGCGAGCGCGAGGAGCTCCAGGCCGTCATGGAGGAGATCTCCGGCGGCCGCATGCACTACATGTTCAACCGCGTCGGCGGCCTCAAGGAGGACCTCCCGGCCGGCTGGCTGGGCCGGGCCCGCGAGGCCGTCGCCGACGTCCGCACCCGTATGGACGTCTACGACAAGCTGGTGCACGGCAACGAGATCTTCCGGGGCCGCACGCGGGGGGTGGGCGTGCTCTCCGCCGAGGCCGTGCACGCGTACGGGGTGTCCGGGCCCATCGCCCGCGCCTCGGGGGTCGACTTCGACCTGCGCCGCGACGAGCCGTACCTCGCCTACGGCGAGCTCCAGGACGTCCTGAAGGTGGTCACCCGCACCGAGGGCGACTGCCTGGCCCGCTTCGAGGTGCTGCTGGAGCAGACGCACAACGCCCTCGACCTCGCCGCGGCCTGTCTGGACCGGATGGCCGAGCTCCCGCCGGGGCCGGTGAACCAGCGCCTGCCCAAGGTCCTGAAGGCCCCCGAGGGGCACACCTACGCCTGGACCGAGAACCCCCTCGGCATCAACGGCTATTACCTCGTCTCGAAGGGCGAGAAGACCCCGTACCGGCTCAAGCTGCGCAGCGCCTCCTACAACAACATCCAGGCACTGGCCGTACTGCTGCCGGGGACGCTGGTCGCCGACATGGTGGCGATCCTGGGCTCGCTGTTCTTCGTGGTCGGAGACATCGACAAGTAGCGGGCACCGAGGAGCGGATGCCGCGGAGAGGACGCCAACGAGCGGGCCGGACCGCCTGTTTGGCGGGAAATGCCGCCATGTGCCCCCTAGGGTGAGCGCATGACTTCTGGCATATTCGACGCGTATCTGCGACGACTGGGCGTGCCCGACCCCGGCGCGCCGTCCGCCGAGGGGCTCCGCACCCTCCAACGGGCCCACCTGGAGCGCGTCCCCTACGAGAACATCGACATCCAGCTCGGCCGGCCCCCGGGCATCGACCCGGAGCTGTCGGTGCGCCGGTTCGCCGCCGGGCGCGGGGGTTACTGCTTCCACCTCAACGGGGCGTTCGCCGCCCTCCTCGACCACCTCGGGTACGACGTCACCCGGCACCTGGGCGGCGTCTACGAGGAGGCCGACGCGCAGGACGTCAACGGCAACCACCTCGCGCTGACCGTCCGGGTCGGCGGTGGCGCCTACCTGGTCGACGTGGGCCTCGGCGACGGACCCCACGAACCGCTGCCGCTGCGCGAGGGCGAGCACGCGCAGGGCGCGTCCTCCTACCGGCTGGAACGCCTCGCCGGGCCGGTGGAGGGCTGGAGCTGCCACAACCCGGGCAGCCCCTTCCCCCGGATGAACTTCCGCTCCGCCGCCTCCGCTCCGGACGCGTTCGAGGCGGAGCACCTGCGGCTGTCCACCGCGGAGGACTCCTCCTTCGTGCGCACCCTGGCCCTGCTCCGCCGGGACGCGGAGTCCATCGACGTGATGCGCGGGCGGATCCTGACCCACATCGACCTGGAGAAGGGGCCGAGCGAGCGGGAACTGACCACCCCGGAGGAGTTCTACGAGGCCATCGCCACCGTCTTCAACCGGGAGCTGGACGATCTGACTCCGGTGGACCGGACGGCCCTGTGGGACCGGGTGTGCCAGGCCCACGCGTCGTGGTCGGCGGCCGCGCGCGGCTGATGTCGGTGCGGCAGGGCAGACTGGGGGGCATGTCCCCTTCCCCCCGGCGGGCCTGTCCTTCCTGCGGCCGCGACTGCGCCGTCACCGGCGGCCGGATCGCCCGGCACGATCCTCCCGGGCGATCCGACCTGGTCTCCTGCCCCGGCTCCCGGGCCCGGGTGGTGCTGGGCGCCTCGGCACCGACCCTGGACGGGTTCGTCCTCGGTCCGCATCCGGGGCAACTGCCGCTGTTCTGAGCGGCGGCGGACGTACGGCGCTCTTCTAGGAGATCGCCGTACGCAGCCGGGCCACGTCGATCGGCTCGGTCTCGTCGTGCGCCGTCAGGTCGATGACCTGGCCCGCCGCGGACTCCTCGCCGGACTCCTGACCGGAATCCTGCCCGGGCTCCCGTTCCGGCTCCGACTCCCGCGTCGACGCGTCCCGTTCGGCGGCCGGGGCCTGCGCCGCCTCCGCCTCGTGGACCGCGAGGGCCTCCGCGCCGACCACGTCGGCCAGGTCCTCGTGCTGTACCGCCTCGATCGCCGCACGGGCCTGCGCCGCGTTCTTGGTGCCGAAGAAGTCGAAGCCCCCCTCGACCCGGGAGGTGGTACGCCGCTGCGCCGCGTAGGGGGCCACCGCGGCGGCCGGCCGACGGGCCGGGACGGAGGCCGCGGGACCCGGGGCGGGCGCGGAGGCGGGGCGGGGCCCGCCCGCCGGGAGGACCCGCGTGCGCCCCGTGCGGGCCAGCGCGCCCAGCGCCGCGTGGGCCCGGGCGAAACCGACCGCGGTGGGCGCGCCCGCCGCGGTGCGCTCCTCGGAGCCCGTCGTGAGTTCCCTCGGCGCCGCGGCCGGAGCGGCGGTGGCCTCCAGGGCCAGCAGCCGGCGGCCTTCCAGCGCGCTCGCGCGTTCGGTCTCGGCGGTGGCGTACCGGCGCAACAGGGACGCGTGCTCGCCGCGCAGCCCGGCCAGTTCGACGCGCTTGGCGCGCAGCTTGGCGTCCAGCTTGGCCCGCAGCAGGCGGGCCTCTTCGAGGTCCGATTCGAGCTCGGCTATGCGCTCGTCCGTCCTCCACTCGTCCTTGACCCGCTCGCGCGCCAGTTCCGCGACGCGCCGGCCCGCCGAGCGGTCCCAGGCGCGCATCACGACGGCGCCCGCGACCCCGGCGGCGGCGGTGAGGGCCACCAGCAGCCGCAGGCCCACGGGTTCGGCGAGCAGCCAGGCCGCGCCGGCGCCCGCGAGGGACACACCGGCGACGGCCGTCGGCGTGAGCAGCCGGTGCAGGGGTTCGGGATTGCGGTGGCGTCCACGGGGCATGGCCTGAAATTTACAGGGCGTGGGGGCCGCGTGGGGTACTCGCCCGGCAATCTCTTGCCGGGCGAGTTGCCCGCGCGGCCCCCACCACCCGGTGGCGGCTACTTCTCGAGGAGGCCCTTGGACTGGAGGTAGGCCCTCGCCGCGTCCGCCGGCTTGGCGCGCTCGGCGTCCACCTTGCGGTTCAGCTCGACCAGGTCGGCCGTGGTGAGCACCTTGGTCAGCCGGTCGAGCGCGGCCGCGACCTCGGGGGCGCCCGCGTCCTTGGCGTTGACCACGGGCAGCACGTTGTCGGCGTTCTGGAGCTTCTTGTCGTCCTCGAGCAGGACCAGCCCGTAGCCGTCGAGCGTGGCGTCGGTGGTGGTGGTCAGCACCAGCTGGGCCGCGCCGTCCTTCACCGCCTGCTTGGCCTGCGGGGTGCCGACGCCCTTGGGGTCGATCCCGGAGACCTGAACTCCGTACGTCTTGGTCAACCCGGGTGCGCAGAACGGGCGGACGGCGCACTCGTCACCGGCCGCGATCTTCACCTTCAGCCCGGACTTCCCGAGATCGGAGAGCGACTTCAGGTTGTTCTTCTGCGCGAACTCCCTGGTCACCGCGAAGGCGTTCTGGTCGACCGCCGCGCCGGCGGGCAGCGCCTTCAGGCCGAGCGGGGCGGCGAGCTTCTCCAGGGCCGCCACCGTCGCCGTGGCGTCGCTCGACGCGACCGGCTTCTCCTCGGGCGCCTTCGGCCCGTTCACCTTGGCGTTGAGGAACTCGGCGAGGGTGGCCGCGTACTCCGGGACGACGTCGATCTCCCCCTGCTCGAGCGACGGCTCGTACAGCTCGCGGTTGTTGACCGTCTTGACCGACGTGCTGTAGCCCGCGTCCTTGAGGACCTGCGCGTACAGCTCGGCCAGCACGGTGGACTCGGTGAACCCGGCCGCGCCGATCACCAGGGCGCCCTTGCCGCCGCCGGAGGGGGCGGAGGCGGAGGAGCCGCCGTCCTTGCTCTTCTCCAGGCTGTCGCCGCCGCACGCGGCCAGCGACACCGTCAGGGCGAGGCAGCCCAGGGACGCGCCGAGGACGCGCGTGGTCTTGCTCATGGAGTTGCTCCGTTCGAGGCGGGGAAAGGGGATCGGATCAGTGGGACGCCGCGCGCGCCGGCCGCGGCAGCAGTCGCTCCGCCGCCACCAGGGCGCCCTCCACCAGCAGGGCCAGCGCGGCCACCAGCAGGGCTCCGGCGACGACCTGCGCGGTGTTGTACGTGTTGAATCCGGCGGTGATGATCCGGCCGAGACCGCCCTGGCCGACCATCGCCGCGATCGTGGCCGTGGCGACGACCTGGACCGCGCCCGAGCGCAGGCCCGTCATCACCAGGCCCCGGGCGAGCGGCAGCTCCACCCGGAAGAAGAGCTGCGGTCCGGACATGCCCATGCCCCGGGCGGCCTCCACCACCGCGCGGTCCACCTCGCGCATGCCCACGTACGCGTTGGTCAGCAGCGGGGGCACGGCGAACAGCACCAGCGCGGCGATGGTGGGCAGATAGCCCGCGTTGCGCAGCGGGGAGACCATGAACAGGGCCAGGACCGCGAAGACGGGCACGGCGCGCCCGATGTTGGAGACGTTGACGGCGAGGCCGCCGCCCTTGCCGAGGTGGCCGAGGTACAGGCCGAGGGGCAGGGCCACCGCGCAGGCGAGCGCCAGCGCGATCCCGCTGACGTAGACGTGCTCGCCCAGCCGGTGCCAGACGCCGCCCTCCCCCGACCAGTTGGCGCCGTCCGCCAGCCAGTCCCAGGCCCCTGCCAGTGCGCCCATCTCCTCAGACCTCCTTCAGGGGCCGGGCGGAGCGGCCGGGGCGGGCCGGGCGCGCGGCTTGGCCGGTACGGGTCCACGGGGTGAGCAGCCGCTGCACCCCGAGCAGCAGCAGATCGGCCGCGAGTGCGAGAGCCACGCACAGCACCGAGGCGGTGAGCACCTGGGCCTTGAAGGAGCTGCTCACGGCCGGGGCGATGAGGTTGCCGAGGCCGCCCTTGCCGACGATGGAGCCCACCGTGGTCAGCGCGACCGTGGAGACGGTGGCGATCCGCACCCCGGCGAGCAGTGCGGGCAGCGCCAGGGGCAGTTCGACCTGCCACAGCAGCCGGCCGGGGCCGTAGCCCATGCCGCGCGCCGCCTCGCGCACCTCCTCGGGGACGGCTTCCAGCCCGGCCAGCACGTTGCGGACGAGGATGGTCAGCGAGTACAGCACGAGACCGGTCACCACGAGCGCCGCCGAGAGCCCGAACACGGGCAGCAGCAGGGAGAACATGGCGAGGGAGGGGACCGTGTAGAGGAGCGTGGTGAAGGCGAGCACGGGGGCCGCCCAGTGCCGGCCCCGCCGGGCCAGGAGGGCGAGGGGCACGGACACGGCGATGCCGATGACGACCGAGACGGCCGTGATCCACACGTGTTCGAGGGTGGCGTCGGTCAGCTCCTGGGAACGGGAGGTGACGTACTCCCAGCAGATCCAGTCGTTCGCCACCAGGCAGTTGCGTTCCGCCATGCTCCACCCCCCGTCACCGACACGTGTACGAGTCCGACCCTAACCCCAGGCACCGGCACGGGCCGGAACCCTTCGCAGCCGCGTAACACTCTCCTCATGAATCCTTCGCCCGTGACAGCGGGCCCGTAGGGAAGGATGGGGATGTGATCCGATTCGAGCATGTGACCAAGCGCTACCCGGACGGGACGACGGCCGTGGAGGACCTGTCGTTCGAAGTGGCCGAGGGTGAGCTGGTCACGCTCGTGGGACCGTCCGGCTGCGGCAAGACGACCACCATGAAGATGGTCAACCGGCTCATCGAGCCGACCTCGGGCCGGATCCTGCTCGGCGGCGAGGACGTCTCCACCGCCGACCCGGTCGAACTGCGCCGCCGCATCGGTTACGTCATCCAGCAGGTCGGGCTCTTCCCGCACAAGACGGTGCTGGAGAACACCGCGACCGTGCCCCAGCTCATCGGCACCCCCAAGGCAAGGGCCCGCGCGCGGGCGGCGGAGCTGCTGGAACTGGTCGGCCTGGACCCGGCGGTGTACGGCGGCCGCTACCCGCAGCAGCTCTCGGGCGGGCAGCGCCAGCGCGTCGGCGTGGCCCGCGCGCTCGCCGCGGACCCGCCGGTGCTGCTGATGGACGAGCCGTTCGGCGCGGTGGACCCGGTGGTGCGCGAGCGGCTGCAGAACGAGTTCCTGACGCTGCAGAAGACGGTGCGCAAGACCATCATGCTGGTCACCCACGACCTGGAGGAGGCGATCCGGCTCGGCGACCGCATGGCGGTCTACGGGGCGGGCGCCATCGAGCAGTTCGCCGCCCCGGCGGAGGTGCTCGCCGCCCCCGCCACCGACTACGTGGCCTCCTTCGTCGGCGCCGACCGGGGGCTCAAGCGGCTCGCGGTCACCGCCGTGGGGACGGCCGACCTGGCGGAGCCGGAGGCCGGCTCCCCGGCCCCGGCCACGGCCGTCCGGCTGGGGGCGAGCCTGCGCGAGGCGCTCTCCGCCCTGCTGCAGGAGGACTCGGGCCGGATCGGCGTCACGGATCCGGACTCCGGCGCGCTGGTCGGCGTCCTGACCCCGGCGGGCGTCCACCGCGCCCTGCGCCGCGCGCGGTTGCAGGAGGCGTGAGAAAAGGGGCAGGGCCCGACCGGAGTCGGGCCCTGCCCCCCGCTGCGCCGTCCCGCGCACCTGCGGCCGTCAGGCCTCGATGCGGCCGCTCATCCACATCAGCATCGGCGGGATCTCGCGGCGCCACGTGTTGAAGTTGTGGCCGCCGCTGTCGAGGATGATCGAGGAGACCCGGTCCGGGCCCTTGACCAGCTTGATGAACTTCTTGGTGTCGGTGAGGTTCGGCTCGCCGGTCTCACTGCTGGTGACCAGGAACGACGTGCCCGTGGGCTTCTTGTTCTGGATGCTGTGCAGGACGTTCGCGCGCTGCTTCAGCTTGTCGTCCCCGTGGAACAGGTCGCCGGTGGTCGGGTCGTCGGGAGCGTCGTAGTACGCGGACAGGCCCGCGGCGGCGCCGAACGTCTGCGGGTAGTGCGCGGCGATCTTCAGGGCGCAGTAGCCACCGGTCGAGTTGCCGATGAAGCCCATGTTCCGGGGCTCCTTGCCGACCCGGAAGGTGTCCTGGACGGCCTGCGGCAGGTCCACGCCGAAGAAGGTCTCGGTCTGCGGGCCCCCGGGGATGTCCACGCACTCGGTGTCCCGCGGCGGCGCCACCGTCGGCCGCAGCATGACCAGGATCATCGGCTTCATCTTGCCCGCCTTGGACAGGCTGAAGGCCTTCATCGGGTAGTCGAGCCCTTTGATCAGGTTCTCGGCGGTGCCCGGGTAGCCGGTCAGGACGACGGACGCCGGGAAGTTCTTGTCCTTGTACTGCGGCTGGAAGTACTCCGGCGGGAGCCAGACGTAGCCGGGACTCGATATCTTCGACTTCTGCCCGGAGATGGCGACCTTCAGGATCTGTCCGCCGACCTGGGGCTTGGCACCACCCGGCACGTCCAACTGCTGCTTGTCGACGACCTTGATGTCCTTGCTGCTCATCGAGTGGTCGACGACCTTGCCCATGGACGTCTCCCGGCCGAGCAGGTCGGCCCAGGAACCGTAGAAGAGGAACGACTTGTTCGCCGCGAGCCCCACAGCCGAGAACAGCGCCAGCTGGGTCGCCAGCAGGAGGCCGATCCGGCCGGTGAACGCGCGCCAGGTGCGGCCCGAGAGCTTCGGCCAGAACCAGACCGTCGCGGCGAAGAGCAGCACACCGGCGAGGACGGCCAGCGCCAGAACCGTATTACTGGTGAGACCCATGAGCAGTCAGTCGACTTTCTGATGGCAGGACCGGAAATTTCCGACGGAAGAGTGAACCCGCTCCCCGTCGATGTCGTCCTAATGGACGCACCACACCCGGAGGCTGTCGCAGCCTTCGGCCACATGATCTCTCGCGGAGCAACGGGAAGCGATGTCTAGCAGGATAGATGGCGATAAGTCCGGACAGGTTCCGAAGCGGGTCCGCCGAATCCTCCGCGGACCACGACCGGAAGCCGTGCCCGGCCTCGTAGGTACGGCCGTCATGATCGTCGGCCTTCTGGACATCGCGGCGGGCGTCTTCCCGCGGTTCCGGCACAGCCGGATCCACGCCGTCACCGAAGTGCTGCCCGGCTCCCTGGGGCCCTTCGCCGCCGCGCTGTCCATCAGCGCGGGCGTCCTGCTCCTGCTGCTCGCCCACGGCCTCAAGCGCCACAAGCGGCGGGCCTGGCGCGCCGCCGTGGTCCTGCTTCCCGCGGGCGCCGCGGCGCAGTTCATCCACCGGAGCTCGGTCATCGGCGTGGTCATCGCGGCGGTGCTCCTCGCGCTGCTGCTGCGCCACCAGGGCGAGTTCAAGGCCCTGCCCGACCCGCGCAGCCGCTGGAAGGCGCTCGCCAACTTCGTCCTGATGAGCGCCGGTTCCATCGGGCTCGGCCTGGTCATCGTGAACGTCCACCCGGGCAAGGTCGTCGGCGAGCCGGGCCTGTACGAGCAGCTCCAGCACGTGGTCTTCGGGCTGTTCGGCTTCGAGGGCCCCGTGGACTACGCCGGCCGGGTGTCCTGGACCGTCGGCTACTCCCTCGGCGCCCTCGGCATGCTGACCGCGCTGACCACCATCTACCTGGCCTTCCGCCCCGAGCACCCGGCCGCCCGGCTCACCGCGGACGACGAGGCCAAGCTGCGCGGGCTGCTCGCCCGGCACGGCGGCCGCGACTCCCTGGGCCACTTCGCGCTCCGCCGCGACAAGGCCGTCGTCTTCTCCCCCAGCGGCAAGGCCGCCGTGACCTACCGGGTCGTCTCCGGTGTGATGCTCGCCTCCGGCGACCCCATCGGCGACGTCGAGGCGTGGCCCGGCGCCATCGAGCGGTTCATGGAGGAGGCCAAGGCGCACTCGTGGACCCCGGCCGTCATGGGGTGCAGCGAGACCGGCGGCGAGGTCTGGACCCGCGAGACCGGCCTGGACGCGCTGGAGCTGGGTGACGAGGCGATTGTCGATGTCAAAGACTTCTCCCTCTCGGGGCGGGCCATGCGCAATGTCCGCCAGATGGTGAAGCGCATCGAACGCAACGGCTACACCACCAAGGTCCGCCGGGTGAGCGAGCTGACCGAGACCGAGCTCGCACAGGTACGCGGCGCGGCCGAGGCGTGGCGCGGCACCGACACCGAGCGCGGCTTCTCCATGGCCCTGGGCCGCGTCGGCGACCCGGGCGACGGCGACTGCTTCATCGCCACCGCGCACCGCGTCGAGGAGGGTGACACCAGCCCCTTCGGCGACCTCAAGGCCATCCAGCACTTCGTGCCGTGGGGCCGGGACGGCATGTCCCTGGAGCTGATGCGGCGCGACCGCGCGGCCGACCCCGGCATGAACGAGCTGCTGATCGTCGCCTCGCTGGAAGCCGCCCCGGCCCTCGGCATCGAGAAGGTCTCCCTGAACTTCGCGATGTTCCGCTCGGCCCTGGCCCGCGGCGAGAAGATCGGCGCCGGCCCGGTGCTGCGGATGTGGCGCAACCTGCTGGTCTTCCTCTCCCGCTGGTTCCAGATCGAGTCTCTGTACAAGTTCAACGCCAAGTTCCGCCCCCGCTGGGAGCCCCGCTTCGTGGTCTTCCGCACCACCCGCGACCTGCCGCGCATCGGTTTCGCCGCCATGCAGGCCGAGGGCTTCGTGACGCTGGCGCTGCCCCGGCTCTTCGCCGGCCGCCGGCGCCCCAAGCCCGTCCGCACCTGCGCGCACCACCACGTGACGGCGGTCGCCAAGCAGCCGGAGCGCGAGGTCCAGGCAGCCTGACCCCGGCCCGGGCCCCCCGGGGTCCGGCCCGGGCCCCCGGGAGCGGTCCCGGGAACGGCTGAAGGGCGGTCGTGGCCGTCGTGGCGGGGAACCCCCCGCGGCCCGGGGCACCGCCCCCGCCCCTCCGCCGCCGCGGGCGGGGGGCTCTACCCTGAAGCCATGAACAGCAACCGCGGCCCGGCCCCCCGGGGCCAGGTGACAGGCCTGCCCGACTGGGACCGCTGTGCGGTCATGGGCGTCGTCAACGTCACCCCCGACTCCTTCTCCGACGGCGGCCGCTGGTTCGACACCACCGCGGCCGTCAAGCGCGGCCTCGACCTCGCCGCCCAGGGCGCCGACCTCATCGACGTCGGCGGCGAGTCCACCCGGCCCGGAGCCTCCCGCGTGGACGAGGAGGAGGAGCTGCGCCGGGTCGTCCCCGTCGTGCGGGGCCTGGCCTCCGAGGGCGTCACCGTATCCGTCGACACCATGCGCGCGAGCGTCGCCGCCCGGGCCGTCGCGGCCGGCGCGCTGCTGGTCAACGACGTCAGCGGCGGCCTCGCCGACCCCGGCATGATCCCGGCCGTCGCCGCCGCCGAGGTCCCCTTCGTCGTCATGCACTGGCGCGGCTTCAGCGATGGCATGAACAGCCTCGCCGTCTACGACGACGTGCTGGCCGAGGTGACCGCCGAGCTGCGCGCCCGCATCGACGCCGTCGTCACCGGCGGGATCGCCCCCGAGCGGCTCGTCGTCGACCCCGGACTCGGCTTCGCCAAGCACGCCGAACACGACCTCGCCCTCGTCGCGCACCTGCCCGAGCTGCGCGCCCTCGGCTTCCCGCTGCTGGTCGCCGCCTCGCGCAAGCGTTTCCTCGGCCGGGTCCTGGCCGGCGGGGAAGGCGCCGCCCCGCCCCCGGCCCGCGAACGCGACGCCGCCACCGCCGCCGTCTCCGCCCTCGCGGCCCACCAGGGCGCCTGGGCCGTACGGGTCCATGAGGTACGGGCGACGGCCGACGCGGTTCGGGTGGCCCGGGCCGTGGAAGGAGCGCTGTGACCACCGACCGAGAAGGAGCCCTGTGAGCAGAACCGACGTCGAAGCGGTCGAAGAGGTCAACACGGCCTTCTACGAGGCCATGGAGCGGGGGGACTTCGACGCGCTGTCGGCGCTCTGGCTCGAGGACGAGATCTCCTGCGTGCACCCGGGCTGGCCGGTGCTCTCGGGCCGCGGCGAGGTACTGCGCTCCTACGCGCTGATCATGTCCCACACGGAGTACATCCAGTTCTTCCTCACCGACACCAAGGTGACGCTGATCGGCGACACCGCGCTCGTGACGTGTACCGAGAACATCCTCAGCGGCGGCCCCGCCGAGGACGGCGGGGAACTGGGCCCGCTCGTCGGGCAGCTGGTCGTCGCCACGAATGTGTTCCGACGCACATCCGAGGGCTGGCGCCTGTGGTCCCACCACGGTTCACCGGTGCTCACGGAGTCCGACGAGGACGAGGAGGAGGACGTCTCCTGACCCCTTCGGCGGGGCCCGGGGTGTTTCGCAGGTAAATTCGAAGTCGGACGACGCCGACCGCACTCGGCGTAGGCCCATGGCCCCCGGGAGTCCCGGGGCCGGAAGAACCTACGAAAGCAGGAGTGATTCGCGTGGATCGTGTCGCGCTGCGCGGCCTCAAGGCTCGCGGGCACCACGGCGTCTTCCCCCGGGAGCGCGAGGAGGGGCAGACCTTCATCGTCGACCTGGTGCTGCACCTCGACACCCGCCCCGCGGCGGCCGGGGACGACCTGGCGAAGACCGTGCACTACGGGGTGGTGGCCGAGGAGGTCGTCGACGTGGTCCAAGGTGAGCCCGTCGACCTGATCGAGACCCTCGCCGAGCGGATCGCCCAGCAGTGCCTCAAGCACGAAGCGGTGGCTCAGGTGGAGGTCGTCGTCCACAAGCCCGACGCGCCCATCACCGTCCCCTTCGACGACGTGACCGTCACGATCACCCGGAGCCGCGCATGAACAACGGACTGAACGCACAGAGCGACCCCACGGTCCAGCCGGTGCCCGCCTCGGTCGTCGCGACCGTCGACGCGGCGGACACCACGCTGTCGAACCCGAAGTGGGCCGTGATCGCGCTCGGCGCGAACCTCGGCAACCGGCTGGAGACCCTGCAGGGCGCCATCGACGCCCTGGGTGACACCCCCGGCCTGCGGGTCAAGGCCGTCTCCCCCGTCTACGAGACCGAGCCGTGGGGCGTCGAGCCCGGCTCGCAGCCCGCGTACTTCAACGCGGTGGTCAAGGTGCGCACCACGCTGCCCCCGTCCTCGCTCCTGGAGCGCGGCCACGCCATCGAAGAGGCCTTCGACCGCGTCCGCGAGGAGCGCTGGGGCCCTCGCACGATCGACGTCGACATCGTCGCGTACGCCGACGTGGTCTCCGAGGACCCGCTCCTGACCCTGCCGCACCCGAGGGCCCACCAGCGCGCCTTCGTACTGGCCCCGTGGCACGACATCGACCCGGAGGCCCAGATCCCCGGCCACGGGGGCGTCGGCGGCCTCCTGGCCGGAATCGGCCTCACCGGCGTCACGCCGCGCCCCGACCTGGAACTCCGCCTTCCCGAGTAGTCGTTACCCTGTGGACTGCCGCGACCGGCGCGGCGCGGAACGGGGAGCGGGCAAGTGAAGCAACTGAGGCCGGGCGTCCTGGCGGGCATCTTCGCCGTGGCCGGGGTCCTGTCCTGGGCGGGCGCCCGGCTGTGGAACGCGTACGGCACGCTGCCGGGCGTTCCGCTGGCCGCCCCCGTCGTCCTCGGCGTCATCGCCGTCGTCCTGCTCGCCACGGCCCTGTCGCTGCGCGCCCGCCTGAAGGCGCAGCGCGAGCGACGGCCGGGCGCCAAGGGTGTGGAGCCGCTGATGGCCGCCCGCGCGGTGGTCTTCGCCCAGGCCAGCGCGCTGGTCGCGGCGCTCGTCGCGGGCATGTACGGCGGCGTGGGCGCCTTCCTGCTGATGGACGCCCTGGACGTCCCCGCCCGCCGCGACCAGGCCTGGTACGCCGGCTTCTCGGTCCTGGCGGGCGTGGCGGTCGTCGCCGCCGCCCTCTTCGTGGAGCACGTCCTGAAGCTCCCGGAGGACGACGACCAGGACGGGACCCGCCCCGCCGCCGCCTGAGCCCCTCGCCCTAGGCCCTGGCGTCAAAGTCCCGCCTGGCCCGCGCCACTTTGACGACAGGACCTAGCGGGCGATGATGAGGCTCATCGCCTCGTTGCGGGTCGCGGGGTCGCGGAGCTGGCCGCGGACGGCCGAGGTGATGGTCTTGGCGCCAGGCTTGCGGACCCCGCGCATGGTCATGCACATGTGCTCGCACTCGATGACCACGATGCAGCCGCGCGGGTCCAGGATCTCCATCAGGGAGTCCGCTATCTGCGTGGTCAGCCGCTCCTGCACCTGCGGGCGGCGGGCGAACACGTCCACCAGGCGGGCCAGCTTCGACAGCCCGGTGATCTTGCCGTCCGTGGACGGTATGTAGCCGACGTGCGCCACGCCGTGGAAGGGCACCAGGTGGTGCTCGCACGAGCTCATGACTTCGATGTCCTTCACCAGGACCATCTCGTCGTGGCCCAGGTCGAACGTCGTCGTCAGGACCTCCTCCGGCTTCTGGTAGAGGCCCGCGAATATCTCCTTGTACGCCCGCGCCACGCGTGCCGGGGTCTCCCGCAGGCCCTCGCGGTCCGGGTCCTCCCCGACCGCCGTCAGCAGCTCACGGACCGCCGCCTCGGCGCGCTTCTCGTCGAACACGCCGATCGTGCCCTCGTCGCCGGTCAGGGTCACTGGGTCCGTCATTGCTTCCTCGTTCCTGTGAAAGTGCCGCGCCCCCCAGGCTAGAACCTGGGGGGCGCGGCTTCCATTCGGGGTGGACCCGTCCGCCGGCTACTCCGGGCGGTCCTCCGGGGCGACCTCGATGCCCTTCTCCGTGGAGACCGGCGCGGCGGCGGTGCCCGCCGACGTGCCGTTCGCCGCGTTCGTCAGCTGGAGCTCCTTGGGCGAGAGCACCGGCGGGCGGGTGGAAGGGGTGCGGCGGGAGGAGCCGGTCCACGCGGGGCGGGCCGGACGCTTCACGATCGTCGAGAAGATCTCGGCGATCTGCTCCTTGTTCAGCGTCTCCTTCTCCAGCAGCGCGAGGACCAGGTTGTCGAGGACGTCGCGGTTCTCGACCAGGATCTCCCAGGCCTCGTTGTGCGCGGTCTCGATGAGCTTCTTGACCTCTTCGTCGACCAGCGCCGCGACCTCCTCCGAGTAGTCCCGCGGGTGCGACATCTCGCGGCCCAGGAACGGCTCGGTGTTGTCGCCGCCGAACTTGATCGCGCCGAGGCGCTCGGTCATGCCGTACTGCGTGACCATCGCGCGGGCCGTCGCCGTGGCCTTCTCGATGTCGTTCGCCGCGCCCGTGGTCGGGTCGTGGAAGACCAGCTCCTCGGCCGCGCGCCCGCCCAGCATGTACGCGAGCTGGTCGAGCATCTCGTTGCGCGTGGTCGAGTACTTGTCCTCGTCGGGCAGGACCATGGTGTAGCCCAGTGCCCGGCCGCGGGACAGAATCGTGATCTTGTGGACCGGGTCGGAGTTCGGGGAGGCCGCCGCGACCAGGGCGTGTCCGCCCTCGTGGTACGCGGTGATCTTCTTCTCCTTGTCCGACATGATCCGGGTCCGCTTCTGCGGGCCCGCCACGACGCGGTCGATCGCCTCGTCCAGCGAGTGGTTGTCGATCAGCTTCTTGTCCGAGCGGGCCGTGAGCAGCGCGGCCTCGTTCAGGACGTTGGAGAGATCGGCACCCGTGAAGCCGGGCGTGCGCCGGGCGACCGCGCCCAGGTCCACGTCCGGGGCGACCGGCTTGCCCTTCTGGTGGACCTTGAGGATCTCCAGACGGCCCTGCATGTCCGGACGGTCGACCGCGATCTGCCGGTCGAAGCGGCCGGGGCGCAGCAGGGCCGGGTCGAGGATGTCGGGACGGTTCGTGGCGGCGATCAGGATGACCCCGCCCTTCACGTCGAAGCCGTCCATCTCGACCAGCAGCTGGTTGAGGGTCTGCTCGCGCTCGTCGTGACCGCCGCCCAGACCCGCACCGCGGTGCCGGCCGACGGCGTCGATCTCGTCGACGAAGACGATCGCCGGGGCGTTGGCCTTGGCCTGCTCGAACAGGTCACGGACACGCGAGGCACCGACACCGACGAACATCTCGACGAAGTCGGAACCGGAGATCGAGTAGAAGGGGACACCGGCCTCGCCCGCGACGGCGCGCGCGAGCAGGGTCTTACCGGTGCCGGGCGGGCCGTACAGCAGCACGCCCTTGGGGATCTTGGCGCCGACGGCCTGGAACTTCGCCGGCTCCTGGAGGAACTCCTTGATCTCGTGGAGTTCCTCGACGGCCTCGTCCGAACCCGCGACGTCCGCGAACGTGGTCTTCGGGGTGTCCTTGGTGATGAGCTTCGCCTTGGACTTGCCGAAGTTCATGACCCGGGAGCCGCCGCCCTGCATCTGGTTCATCAGGAACAGGAAGACCACGACGATGAGGACGAAGGGCAGGAGCGAGAGCAGCACGCTCAGGAACGGGCTGGTCTTGTCCGGAGTGACGGAGTAGCCGTCCGGGATCTGACCGGCTTCGTACTTGGTCTGGAGGTTCTGGGCGAGCTGTACGCCCTGATCCCCGATGTAGTTGGCCTGGAACTTGGTGCCGTCGTGCTTGCCGAGCTTCTGGCCGTCGCTCAGCTCGATCTTGATCATCTGGCTGTCGCCGGTGGTCAGCTTCGCTGTCTCCACCTGGCCACTGTTGATCGCCTTGATGACCTCGCTGGTGTCCACCGACTTGTAGCCGCCGCCGGAGCCGACGACATTCATCAACACGACCACGGCGAGGACGGCCAGCACGATCCACATGACCGGCCCACGGAAGTATCGCTTCACGTCCATCCATACGGGGCGCAAGGCACCCCGTCCCTCCTGCCCGTAGGTAAATGCTGCTGTGAGTAAAGACTGTTCTTCGGAATGTACCCCTGTATTGTCACCCGCTGCCCCGTGGGACGGCTGACAGACCCGCCTTCCCCTGCTCCAACGGCGGGAATCGCCCCCAGGTTCCCCGGAGCTTCCGGGACCTCCCGGGGGCGCGCTCGGGAGCCGGGTCAGCCGCCGTAGACGTGCGGGGCGAGCGTGCCGACGAACGGCAGGTTGCGGTACTTCTCCGCGTAGTCGAGGCCGTAGCCCACGACGAACTCGTTCGGGATGTCGAAACCGACCCACTTGACGTCGATCGCGACCTTCGCGGCGTCGGGCTTGCGCAGCAGCGTGACGACCTCGAGGGAGGCCGGCTGGCGCGAGCCCAGGTTCGACAGCAGCCAGGACAGCGTGAGGCCGGAGTCGATGATGTCCTCGACGATCAGGACGTGCTTGTCCTTGATGTCGGTGTCCAGGTCCTTGAGGATCCGCACCACGCCGGAGGACTGGGTCCCGGCGCCGTAGGAGGACACCGCCATCCAGTCCATCGTGAGCGGGGTGGACAAGGCACGCGCCAGGTCCGCCATCACCATCACCGCGCCCTTGAGCACGCCGACGATGAGCAGGTCCTTGCCCGCGTACTCCGCGTCGATCTTCGCGGCCAGCTCGGCCAGCTTCGCGTCGATCTCTTCCTTGGTGATGAGCACCGACTGGAGGTCGTTGCCCATGTCCTTCTCGTCCACCCGCATCACTTTCGTTGTCGGCCGGGGCTCCGGGGGTGCCCCCGGAGGACTCAGCCGTGTTTCAGCACCAATCAGCCCTGCCGGATGACAAGTCTGCCACCCTGCCGCTGGGCCTCGACCCGGCCGGGCAGGTTGATGGCGCCCTGACCGCGCCATCCGGTGATGAGGCGGTCGACTTCCTCGATGTGGCGGGCGAAGAGGGATCCCGCGGGCGAGCCGGCGGCGACCACGGCCCTGCGCAGCACCCGGCGGCGGACGGCCGGGGGCAGGGCGTACAGCTTCGCGCACTCCAGCCGGCCGTCCTCGTCCCGTACGCCGCTCTCCGCCTCGGCGGCCCAGGCGTCCAGCGCGTCGGCGTCGTCACGGGAGAGCTGGGCGGTGCGGGCCAGCGCTTCGACGACCCCCTTGCCCAGCGCCTTCTCCAGGGCGGGCAGTCCCTCGTGGCGCAGCCGGGAGCGGGTGTAGGCGGGGTCGATGTTGTGCGGGTCGTCCCAGACGGGGAGGGACTGGACCATGCAGGCCTTGCGGGCGGTCTGCCGGTCGACCTGGAGGAACGGGCGGCGGTAGCGGTGGCCGCGGCCCACTCCCCCGCTGACCTCGGCCATGCCGGACAGCGAGCGGATGCCGGAGCCGCGGGCGAGTCCCAGCAGGACGGTTTCGGCTTGATCGTCCCGGGTGTGGCCGAGGAGCACGGCGGAAGCGCCCAGCCGGTCGGCGGCCTCGTCCAGGGCGCCGTAGCGGGCGTCGCGGGCCGCGGCCTCGGGGCCGCCCTCGCGGCCGACGCGCACGGCGACGGACTCCACCGGGTCGAGGCCGAGGGCGGTCATGCGGACGACGACCTCGGCGGCGCGCAGGTCGGAGCCGGGCTGCAGTCCGTGGTCGACGGTGACGCCGCCGGCCCGGATGCCGAGCTTGGGCGCCTCGAACGCCAGGGCGGAGGCGAGCGCCATGGAGTCGGCCCCGCCGGAGCAGGCGACGAGGACGAGGGGCGGGGCCCCGGTCACGGTGCCGGTACCGGTACCGGTACCCGTGCGGGAGCGCCCGGCGGCCGGGATGCGGGCGTGGCCGGTCAGATCGGTGAGGACGTCGTGGAGTGCGCGGCGGACCGCCAGGCGTATCGCCGCGACCGCAGGATGGGGACCCATGTCCGGTGCCCTTCGATGGAGTTCGGATGCCTCGGAGGCTTCGGGGTGTGGAGCGTCGGGGTGGAGCGGCGGGGTGCTGCCGGGGGCGGCGCCCCGCGGGGCGGGTATGTCACTCAGAGTGCGTCGATGGTGACAGAGCCGAGCCGTTCCCCGAGCATCGCACGCCCTTCCACGGGCCACGGTCCCTCGGACGGGTGATGCTGCTTCCCCCGGAGAGACATGTTCACGCCCCTCGGGTCATCCTTGTTCGCTCCCTTCGCTCCCCTTGCGGTGCACCCGGGTCACCCACTCCGCCGGCCTGGCGATCTCCGACTTCGTCGGCAATGTGTTCGGCGAGGTCCAGACGCGGTTGAAGCCGTCCATCCCGACCTGGTCGACGACGGCGCGGACGAAGCGCTCGCCGTCGCGGTACTGGCGCAGCTTGGCGTCGAGCCCGAGGAGCTTGCGCAGCGTGGCGTCGAGCCGGCCGGCGCCGCTGGCCCGGCGCTGCTGGAACTTCTCCCGGATCTCGGCGACGGAGGGCACCACCTGGGGGCCGACCCCGTCCATGACGAAGTCGGCGTGGCCCTCCAGCAGGGACATGACGGCGGTGAGCCGGCCCAGCACCTCGCGCTGCTCGGGGCTCTGCACGAGCTCGACCAGGGAACGGCCCTCGTCGCCCCGCTCGGCGTCGGGACGGGCGCCGGCGAAGGACTGCGCGGCCTCCCGCAGGCGTTCCAGGATGGTGGCCGGGTCCATGTCGGTGGCCCCGAGGAACGTCTGGATCTCGCCCTCGAGGTGGTCGCGGAGCCACGGGACGGCCGTGAACTGGGTACGGTGCGTCTCCTCGTGCAGGCACACCCACAGCCGGAAGTCGTGCGGGTGCACCTCCAGCTCGCGCTCGACGTGCACGATGTTGGGGGCCACGAGCAGCAGCCGGCCGCCGCCCGTGCCGGAGCCCGGCAGGTCGCGGGTGACCGGCGCGAAGGTCTCGTACTGGCCGAGGACCCGCGAGGCCAGGAAGCTCAGCAGCATGCCCACCTCGACGCCGGTGACCTTGCCGCCGACCGCGCCGAGCACGGCCGCTCCCGGAGTGCCGGCGCGCCGCTCCTGCATCTTTCCGAGGAGCGGGCCGAGCAGTTCGCGGAAGCCCGCCACGTTGGCCTTGACCCAGCCGGCCCGGTCGACGACCAGCACGGGCGTGTCGGGGACGGGCGCCCCTCCGGGTAGGGCGTGGATCATCCGGGTGAACTCGCGCACGTGCCGTTCCGAGGCCCTGGCGTGCTCGCGCAGTTCCGCGACGACGGCCCGTGCCTCGTCCCGGCTGACCTCCGGGCCGGGCCGCACGAGCCGGGTCGCGGTCGCCACCGCGAGGTTCCAGTCGACCATCTCCGCACCACCGATGCTCGTCATGCGTCAACCGTACGTGGACCGGGGCGCGGGCGGACCCCCTACGGCGCGGCCGCGACCGCCGCGGCCAGCTTGTCGAGGCCCTTCTCGGCGGCCGGGCCGTCGGGGCTGTTCGCGGTCAGGAAGGCGAAGGCGAGGAGCCGGCCGGAGCGGTCGACGACGGTGCCGGCGAGGGAGTTCACGCCGGTCAGGGTGCCGGTCTTGGCGCGGAGCAGTCCGGCGGCCGGTGAGCCGCCGGCGTTGCGGGCGCGCAGGGTGCCGGTGAACCCGGCGACGGGCAGGCCGGTGAGGACGGGCCGCAGCTCCGGCCGCTGCGGGTCGGCGGCCTTGGCGAGCAGGCCCGTCAGCAGGCCGGCGGTGACCTTGTCGGCGCGGCTGAGCCCGCTGCCGTCGGCGAAGCGGGAGCCGGAGACCTCGACGCCGAGGGCGGCGAGCCGGTCGGTGACGGCCTTCTCCCCGCCTTCGAAGCTGGCGGGGAGGCCGGAGGCGAGGGCGGTCTGCCGGGCGAGGGCCTCGGCGATGTCGTTGTCGCTGTTGGTCAGCATCCGCTCGACGAGCCCGGCCAGCGGGGTGGAGAGGGTGGCCGCCAGCGGCTGGGCGCCTGCCGGGGCCTTGGCCCGGGCGGGTTCGCCGGTGACCGTGACGCCGCGCTCGGTCAGCAGGGCGGCGAAGGCGCGGGCGGCGTCCCGCGACGGGTCGCCGGTGCGCTGCACCGGCCCGGACACGGAGTCGTCGGGGCGGCCCTCGTCGGCCATCAGGGCGGTGACGGGCGCGATGTTGGGGTTGTCGCCGATGGGGTGGCGCACCGGGCCCGTGTAGAGGCCGTCGTCGTAGCCGAGGGCGACGCTGCCGGTGCCGGCGGCCTTGAGGGCCCGGGCGGCGTCGGCGGCGAGGGCGACGAGGCTGCCGCCCGATCCGGCGGGGCTCTTCTTCCGGGCGGTGAGGGAGGGGTCGCCGCCGCCGACGAGCACCACCTGGCCGGGGGCGGCCCCGGGCACGACGGCGGTCCGGATCCGGTGCTCGGGCCCCAGGGCGGCCAGTGCCGCCGCCGCGGTGGCGATCTTGACGGTGGAGGCGGGGGTCATCGCCTCCCGCGCCCCCGACTCGTACAGCACCTCCCCGGTCGCGGTGTCGACGACGGAGGCGGCGCGGACGGTGCCGAGGGCGGGGTCGGCGAGCAGCGGCCGCAGGGCCGCGGCGAGGCCCTCGGGGGCGGCCGCGGCGGCCTGCCGCGGGACGCCGGGGCCGATGGCTCCGAGCACCCCGGGCGCGCTGGGAGCGGCCTGCGGGAAGGTGCCGGAACCGGGTCTTCCACCGTGATCTGCGCCACCCGTGAGGCCCCAGGAGGCGACCCTGTCCCGCTCGGCCTTACGCTGGCCGGAGTCCCAGGGACCGGAGGCGGTCACCGCTGCCACCGACAGGGCGAGGCCGGCGACGGCCGAACCCGCGATGAGCTGCCACGTCCTGATGAACGGCACCTCGGACCAGCCCCTTTCGCGATCACACATGTGCGTGAGGGACACTTAACCATTGCGTCTTGCCGCGAGCATGGCACCCCACCCGGCTGGGGGTACCACCCGGCGGTGGCTGGGGACGGCTGGGCCGGACGCGCCATTACTCGAAGCGTTTCAGTCTGCTGAAGCTGATCATGGAGGAGCAGGACGTGGAGTTCGACGTCACCATCGAGATCCCCAAGGGTTCGCGGAACAAGTACGAGGTGGACCACGAGACCGGCCGGATCCGTCTGGACCGTCGCCTCTTCACCTCGACCAGCTACCCGGCCGACTACGGCTTCGTCGAGAACACCCTCGGTGAGGACGGCGACCCGCTGGACGCGCTGGTCATCCTGGACGAGCCGACCTTCCCGGGCTGCCTGATCAAGTGCCGCGCCATCGGCATGTTCCGCATGACGGACGAGGCGGGCGGCGACGACAAGCTGCTGTGCGTGCCGGCCTCCGACCCGCGTGTCGAGCACCTGCGCGACATCCACCACGTCTCCGAGTTCGACCGCCTGGAGATCCAGCACTTCTTCGAGGTCTACAAGGACCTGGAGCCGGGCAAGTCGGTCGAGGGCGCCAACTGGGTGGGCCGCACCGAGGCGGAGGCCGAGATCGAGGCCTCCTACAAGCGTCTGGAAGCCTCCGGCGGCCACCACTGACCTCGCGTCGCCGACGCACGGCGGGCGGTATCCCTTCGGGGGTGCCGCCCGCCGTCGTGTCTGCGGGGGCGCTCCCGCCCCGGAAGGGGGCGCGGCGTCGCCGAGGAGGGAACCGTTCCGCATACTGATACCGCAAGTGATCACGGAGCGGGAGGGCGTGTGGCGGAAGCCGATGGGGCGGAGGACCGCAAGCCCCAGTCCGACGAGGCGCACAGCGCCTTCGCACCGCCGCCCGGGATGGAGCCCGAGGTCCCGGAGGACGAACAGCCCACCTCGGAGTTCGCGATGCCGGCGGGCACCGAACCCGCGCGGCCCGGGCCCGAGGGCTCGGCCTTCGCGACCCCGGCCACCTACAGCGCCGCGCACTCCCCGCCCGCCTACACCCCCGGCCAGGGCTTCCCCGTCGCCCGGCTGAAGGAGTCCCCCTGGCAGGACCGGATGCGCACGATGCTGCGCATGCCGGTGGACGTGCGGCCCGTGCCGGACCTGGTGCAGCGCCCGACCGAGGCCGGCCCGGCCGTCGGCCGCGTGCTCGACCTGACCCTGCGCATCGGGGAGCTCCTGCTCGCCGGCGGCGAGGGCGCCGAGGACGTGGAGGCCGCCATGTTCGCGGTGGCCCGCTCCTACGGGCTCGACCGCTGCGAGCCCACCGTCACCTTCACCATGCTGTCGATCACTCACCAGCCCTCGTTGGTGGACGACCCGGTGTCGGCGAACCGGACCGTCCGCCGCCGCGGCACCGACTACAACCGCCTCGCCGCGGTCTTCCGGCTGGTCGACGACATCAGCGCCCACGAGATCGACGTGTCGCTGGAGGAGGCCTACCGGCGCCTCGCCGAGATCCGCCGCAACCGCCACCCCTACCCCGGGTGGATGCTCACGTCCGCGGCGGGACTGCTCGCCGGGGCGGCTTCCACGCTGGTGGGCGGCGGGGTGCTGGTCTTCATCGCGGCGGCCCTCGGGGCGGTCCTGGGCGACCGGCTGGCCTGGCTGTGCGCGGGGCGCGGACTGCCGGAGTTCTACCAGTTCGTGGTCGCCGCGATGCCGCCGGCCGCGATCGGGGTGGCGCTCAACATGACGGGGATCGACGTCAGGGCCTCCGCCGTGATCACCGGCGGGCTCTTCGCGCTGCTGCCCGGACGGGCCCTGGTCGCGGCCGTGCAGGACGGGCTGACCGGCTACTACATCACCGCCTCGGCCCGGCTGCTGGAGGTCATGTACCTCTTCATCGGCATCATCATGGGCGTGCTGGCCGTGCTCTACGTCGGCCTGCAGTTCGACTCCTCCCCGCGGCCGGAGGAGGTCCTGCAGATCCAGCAGCGGCCGCTGATCCAGATCGCCGCCTCGATGGTGCTGGTCTTCACCTTCGCGGTGCTGCTCCAGCAGGAGCGGTCCACCGTGTGGATCGTGACGCTGAACGGCGGGGTGGCGTGGGTGACCTTCGGGGCCCTGCACTACGCGGGCGGTATCCCGCCGGTGCCGTCGACCGCCATCGCCGCCGGTCTGGTCGGCCTGTTCGGGCAGCTCTTCTCCCGCTACCGCTTCGCCTCCGCCCTGCCGTACACGACCGCGGCCATCGGGCCGCTGCTGCCGGGTTCGGCGACGTACTACGGGCTGCTGCTGATCGCCGAGAACCGGCTGAACGAGGGCCTGGCCTCCCTGGTGAACGCCGCGGCCATCGCCCTCGCCATCGCGATCGGGGTCAACCTGGGCTCGGAGGCCTCCCGCCTGTTCATGCGGATCCCGGGCGCGGCCAGCGCCGCCAAGCGCCGCGCCGCCAAGCGCACCCGCGGCTTCTGAGGCGGTGTGACGACGCCCCGGGACCCCCGCACGGGGTTCCGGGGCGTCGAGACGCGTACGCGGCCTTCAGGCGGCTCAGCGCTTGGCGTGGCGGCCGCGCTGGCCCGGGGTCTGGCTGTCGGAGGCGAGCGGGGGCTGCGCGGCGGCCGCCGCCTTGTTCTCCCGGCGCGCCTTCAGCACCTCGAAGACCACGGGGATCACCGAGATCAGGACGATGCCGATGAGGATCGGCTCGATGTTCGTCTTGATGAACTCGATCTGGCCGAGCCAGTAGCCCGCGATGGTGACACCGGCACCCCAGCCGATGCCGCCGATGACGTTGAAGGTCAGGAAGGTGCGGTACTTCATCGAGCCGGCGCCCGCGACCATCGGCGCGAAGGTGCGGATGATCGGCACGAAGCGGGCCAGCACGATGGCCTTGGGGCCGTGCCGGTCCATGAACTCGTGTGCCTTGTCGAGGTTCTCCCGCTTGAACAGCTTGGAGTTCGGGCGGTTGAAGAGCTTGGGCCCGAAGAACTTGCCGATCATGTAGCCGACCTGGTCGCCGATGATCGCGGCGGCCACGATCAGCGTGCAGACCAGCCACAGCGGCTGCTTGATGTACTGGCCGTCCGCGACCAGCAGGCCCGCGGTGAACAGCAGCGAGTCGCCGGGCAGGAACGCGAAGAGTCCCGATTCGGCGAAGACGATGACCAGGATGCCGATCAGGCCGAAGTGCGAGATCAGATAGTCCGGGGACAGCCACTCAGGGCCGAGCGCAATCGTGTACACGGTTTCCGGACTCTCCTGGATCGGGGGGCGTGCCGGGGGCAGGCGGTTGCGGGCAGGGTAAAGGCAGTCTCAATTATCAACGCACGCGACCCCCGCCCGGTTCCAGGGACCGGGCGGGGGTCGCGCAGGGGGGGTCCGCGCTACGCGTTGCGCACCGCGTTGGCCAGGATCGCGTCCCGCAGGTGCGCGGCCAGGCCCGGCCGCAGCGTGTCGTAGAACGCCGTGAAGCGCTCGTCGGCGACGTACATCTCACCGAGGCAGATGTGCGTCTCGTAGGGGCACGCGTAGAACCAGCGGCTGATGTGGAGCCGGTGCTCCTCGGCCAGGTCCATCGCGCGCTCGCCGTCGGCGGGCTCGCCGGCCTCCATCAGGGCGGCGTAGCGGCTGCCCCAGGCGGCGGACTCGTCCTGGATCCGCTGCCAGTCGTCCTTCGTGTACGAGGCGGCCCGGGCCTGCGACTGCGCGTAGGCGTCGGTGTCGCCCCAGCGCTCCCGCACCTCCTGCTCGTACTGCTCGGGGTCGTGGTCCCCGAAGACCTCGAACTTCTCCTCGGGCGTGAGGTTGATGCCCATCTTCTTCGCCTCCATGGCGTGCTCGACGGCCGCGGCCATCTGCTGGAGCCGGGCGATCCGGTCGGTCAGCAGGGCGTGCTGCCGGCGCAGGTGCTCCCGCGGATCCGATTCCGGGTCGTCCAGCAGGACCGCGACCTCTTCGAGGGGGAAGCCGAGCTCCCGGTAGAACAGGATCCGCTGCAGCCGGTCCAGGTCGGCGTCGTCGTAGCGACGGTGACCCGCGTGGCTGCGGCCGCTCGGCGCGAGCAGACCGATCTCGTCGTAGTGGTGCAGGGTGCGCACCGTCACACCGGCGAGACCGGCGACCCGGCCCACGGAATAGCCCATGACCTTCCCTCCTCGCTTCCGGTCCGTTACGCCCCTCACTGTGGAGCCTCACGCCACGTGAGGTGCAAGCCCGGCCGCCTGCCCGCCTCAGCCCATGGCCTTGGTCCCGTCCAGGCTCTCGCGGATCACGTCGGCGTGGCCCGCGTGCCGGGCGAACTCCTCGACCAGGTGCAGCAGCATCCAGCGCATCGAGACCTTGGCGTCCTTGGGGAACCAGGGCGCCGGCGGCAGCGGGAACAGCCCGTCGAGGGAGGGCAGGTCCCGCACGAAGTCCTCCAGCTCCCGCGTGACCCCGTCCCAGAAGGCCAGCACGGACGGGACGGACTCGCCCTCGAGCAGCCGGAAGCCGTCACTCCAGTCGGTCCGTGCGTCGTGCTGCGGGTCGGGCCGCTGCTGCGCCAGCCGCAGCCAGTTCAGCTCGACCTCCGCCGCGTGCTTGAGCAGACCCGACAGGGACAGCTCGCTGGCGCTGGGGCGGCTCGCCGCCTGCTCCTCGCTCAACCCGCGCGCCGCTTCGCGCAGGGCCGCGCGCTGGGCCTCGACGAAGGCGAGGAGCGTGCCGCGCTCGTCGCCGGGGATCTCGGTGGAAATCTGGGTCATGGTCTGCCGCCTCTGGTTCCGCGCCGGTGTACGCCTTGCTGACGAGAACCACGCTACGGACCCTTGCGGTCAGTTCCTGTCCGCTATCGGGCCCTACTTCGGAGCGGACACCTCGTCCGGCCGCAGCACGGGCAGCGCCGTGGCCGGCTTCGGCAGCAGGGCCTTGGAGAGGTCCTGCTTCCCCGTCGGGTCGAGCCCGTACATCGCCTCGTAGATCTTGCGGACCGCCGGTCCCGAGGCGCCCGAGCCGGTGCCGCCCTGGGAGATGGTCATGACGATCGTGTAGTCCTCGGTGTAGGAGGCGAACCAGGAGGTCGTCTGCTTGCCCTGGACCTCGGCGGTACCGGTCTTGGCGTGCATCGGGATCTGCTTCTGCGGCCAGCCGCCGAATCGCCAGGCGGCGCTTCCGTCGGTGGCGACGCCGGCGAGGGCCTGGTCGATGTTGTTCCTGGTCCTGGCGTCCATCGGGAGCTTGCCGCGCTCCTTCGGCGCGATCTCCTGCACCGTGGTCCCGTCGGCGCTGACGATCGCCTTGCCGACGCTGGGCTGGTGGAGCGTGCCGCCGTTGGCGATGGCCGCGTAGACGGAGGCCATCTGGACCGGGGTGACCAGGGTGTCTCCCTGCCCGATCGAGTAGTTGATCGCGTCGCCCTCGCGCATCTGGTTGCCCTGGCGGCAGTTCTCGTAGGCGATCTTCTCGGCGAAGCTGCCGTTCTTCTTGCCGTCGCGGCACCAGGCGTCCTTGTTCGCCTCGAAGAAGTCCTGCTTCCACTTCCGGTCCGGGACCCGGCCGGGGACCTCGTTCGGCAGGTCGATGCCGGTGCGCTTGCCCAGCCCGAACTCGTGGGCCGTTTTGAAGAACCAGTCGTTCGGGTTCTTCTTCGGGTTGATCCCGCCGTCCTTCTTCCACTCCTGGTCGGCGAGCAGGTAGTAGACGGTGTCGCAGGACACCTCCAGGGCCCGGCCGATCGTGATGTCGCCGTGGCCCTGCGACTCGAAGTTCGTGAAGGTCTGGTTGCCGACCGAGTACGAACTGGGGCAGGGATAGCGGTTGTTGAACGGATAGCCAGCGTTGACCGCCGCCGTCGAGGTGACCACCTTGAAGATCGAACCGGGCGCGGCCTGGGCCTGGATCGCCCGGTTCAGCAACGGGTAGTTGGAGTCCTTGGCGGTCAGCGCCGCGTAGTCCTTGGCGGAGATGCCGCCCACCCAGGCGTTCGGGTCGTAGGTCGGGTTCGAGGCCATCGCCACGATGCGGCCCGTCTTGGACTCCATCACCACCACGGCGCCCGAGTCGGCCTCGTAGTTCCTGCGGGTGTTCTTGTCGTAGCCCTTGCGGGCCTCGATCATCGCGCTGTTCAGCTCGCGCTCGGCGACCGCCTGCACCCGGGAGTCGATCGAGGTCACGACGTTCGAGCCGGGCAGCGCCTTGTCGGTCTCGCCCTGGCCGATGACCCGGCCGAGGTTGTCGACCTCGTAGCGGGTGATGCCCGCCTTGCCGCGCAGCTCCTTGTCGTACGTGCGCTCCAGGCCGGAGCGGCCGACCTGGTCGGAGCGCAGGTAGGGGGAGTCGGAGTTCTTGGCCTTGGCGATCTCCTCGTCGGTGACCGGCGAGAGGTAGCCGAGCACCTGGGAGGTGTTGGCCTGGTCGGGTCCGGCGTAGCGGCGCATGGCGGTGGGCTCGGCGGTGATGCCCGGGAAGTCCTCGGCGTGCTCGTGTATCTGCAGCGCCTGCTCGGTGGTGGCCCCGGTGCTGACCGGGATCGGCTGGTAGGGCGAGCCGTTCCAGCAGGGCTGCGGGGTCTTGGCGTCGCAGAGCCGGACCTTGTCGACGACCTCCTGGGGATCCATGCCCAGGACGCCCGCGAGCCGCGTGAGGACGGCCTTGCCGCGGTCCTTCATGGTCAGCAGCTCGGTGCGGTTGGCGGACACCACCAGGTGGGTCGCGTTGTCGGCGAGCGGCACCCCGCGCGCGTCCAGGATCGCCCCGCGCACGGCGGGCTGGACGACCCGCTGGACGTGGTTGTTCTTGGCCTCGTCGGTGTACTCCTGGCCATTGCGTATCTGCAGGTACCAGAGGCGTCCGCCCAGGGTGAGCAGCAGCGAGAAGACCACGATCTGGATGACGACGAGCCGGTTCTGGACCCGAGGGGTCCGGCCGGTCTCCGGTATGTTGCTCAACTTGCACTCCCCCGGGCGGCTCCACGTACGCCCGGCCGAGTCTAGGTCCTGGACCGCGGGAGGTCAGAAGGGGAACCGGCTGCGCCCGTGCTGCACGGAAATCCACTTCTGGGTGGTGAACGCCTCCACCGTGGCCTCGCCGCCCAGGCGGCCCAGGCCCGAGGCCTTCTCCCCGCCGAAGGCGGCCAGGGGCTCGTCCCCGATCGTCGAGTCGTTGACGTGGATCATCCCCGTCTCGATCCGCCGGGCGAAGCGGACGCCGCGCTCCACGTCCCGCGTGTGCACGGCCCCGCTCAGGCCGTAGGGAGTCGCGTTGGTCAGGCGTACGGCCTCGTCCTCGCCGTCGAAGACGACCAGCAGGGCCACCGGGCCGAAGATCTCCTGGCCCATCAGCGGGGAGTCCTCGGGCACGCCGGTCAGCACGGTCGGCTCGACCAGGTTGCCGCGCGTGGATCCCCGCACGAGCGCCTGCGCGCCGGATTCCAGGGCCTGGTCCACCAGCGCGGTCAGGGCGTCGGCCTGGAAGGAGTTGATCAGCGGGCCGATGTGGGTGTCGGCCTCGTGCGGGTCGCCCGTCTTCAGCGCGCGCACGCGGGCCGTGAACTTCTCCGTGAACTCCTCCGCGACGCGGGCGTCCACCAGGATGCGGTTCGCGGCCATGCAGACCTGGCCCTGGTAGACGAAGCGGCTGAAGACGGCCGCGTCCACCGCGTAGTCGACATCGGCGTCGTCCAGGACGACCAGGGCGCTGTTGCCGCTGAGCTCCAGGACGGTCCGCTTGAAGTGGCGGGCGGCGACCGCCCCGACGTGCCGGCCGACCCGGTCGGAGCCGGCGAAGGAGATCACCTTGGGGACGGGGTGGGTCAGGAGCGCGTCGCCGATCTCGGCTATGTCGGTGACCAGGACGTTCAGCAGTCCCGGCGGCAGTCCCGCGTCCTCAAAGATCTTGGCGATGACCCCGCCGCCGACCACGGGAGCATTCTGGTTCGGCTTGATCACCACGGCGTTGCCCAGCGCCAGGGCCGGGGCGGCCGACTTCAGGGCGACCAGGAAGGGGAAGTTGAAGGGGCTGATCACGGTGATCACGCCGACCGGGAGTCTGAGGACCCGGTTCTCCTTGCCCTCGACGGGCGAGGAGAGGATGCGGCCCTCGGGGCGGACGGCGAGCTGCATCGCCTCGCGCAGGAACTCCTTGGCGAGGTGGATCTCGTACTCGGCCTTGGGACGGGTCCCGCCGAGCTCGTCGATCATCGCCTCGACGATCTCCTTCTCGCGCTCCTCGGTGATCCGCAGGGCGCGCTCCAGGACGGCGCGTCTGGTGTAGGGGCTGGTGGCGGCCCACTCGCGCTGGGCGCGCTCGGCGCCGCGGTAGGCCCGGTCCACCTGCTCGACGGTGGCCACCGTGATGGCCGCGAGCTTCTCCCCGTTGTAGGGGTTGACGTCGATGATGTCCCACGAACCGGTACCGGCCAGCCATTCGCCGTCGATGTACTGGTGAGCCAGGTCGCTGAATATGGACATGCCATCCCTTACTGCGAGCGCGCACCCTTGCGCTGCACCGGAGACCGATCGGTCGTCACGCACTGATCAGACGTCATACTACGTACGAATCAAGACAGTTGAAGCAGGCCGCGCAGAAGATCACGGGTCCGGTCCGGGTCGGGGCTGTCGGCCTGCAGTCGCTCCATCGCCCGCTCGTACTGCCCCACTTCCTCGTCCTTGTCCAGGTAGAGGGCGCTGGTGAGCTGTTCCAGATAGACGATGTCCTGCAGGTCGGACTCGGGGAAGCGCAGCAGGGTGAAGGCTCCGCTCTCGCCCGCGTGCCCGCCGAAGGAGAAGGGCATCACCTGGAGTTGGACGTTCGGGCGCTGGGAGAGCTCGATGAGGTGCTCCAACTGGCCGCGCATGACGTCCCGGTCGCCGTACGGGCGGCGCAGGGCGGCCTCGTCGAGGACCGCGTGGAAGACCGGGGCGCTCTCGGAGACCAGGACCTTCTGGCGCTCCAGGCGCAGCGCCACGCGGCGGTCGATCTCGGCGGCGGTGGCGTCGGGCATGCCCCGGCTGACGACGGCGTGGGCGTACGCCTCGGTCTGCAACAGGCCGTGGACGAACTGCACTTCGTAGATGCGGATGAGCGAGGCGGCGCCCTCCAGGCCGATGTAGGTCTGGAACCAGCCGGGCAGCACGTCGCCGTAACTGTGCCACCAGCCGGTCGCGTTGGCCTCGCGGACCAGCCCCAGGAGCGACTCGCGCTCGGCGTTGTCCGTGACCCCGTAGAGCGTGAGGAGATCCTCCACGTCCCTGGCCTTGAAGCTCACCCTTCCCAACTCCAAGCGGCTGATCTTCGATTCGGATGCGCGGATCGAGTAGCCGGCCGCCTCACGGGTGATGCCGCGGGATTCTCGGAGTCGCCTGAGCTGTGAGCCCAGGAGGATGCGGCGCACCACGGAACCGCTCGCTTCTGCGGTCACTAGTACTGCCCTCCCCATCGCAATCGGCATGCGTGCGCGTCGAGGGCCCCCGCACCCCCAGGGCCCGCAGTCTGCCACCAAAACGCATCGGGCCGTACTCGTTCTGTAACGGAATCCCGGCTCGCGGAAAAGAAGTCCGGTACGGCGGGGGAGGAAGAAATGACCAAGAATCGGCACGGGAGGGGACAGGTCCGGCGCGTGCACGTGCATCTGCCCTTGCATCCGGCTGCCCCATTCGGAACGATGGTCCCCGCGCACCTGCGTGCACTTCGCGCCGGCGCCGGACCCACCCCGCAGTTCTCTTTGGACGAGGCCACCACCGCGTCCGCGAATCCCGGGAGTGCCTCGCATGGGGACGAATGGATCGACCATGCTCGAGCCGTTACGGCAGGGGCTTCCCCCGGTCGACCCCGCAGCTGTGTCCGGGTCCGCGTCCTGCGCTCTGCCCGCCCGCCTCGAGGCGGTCCGGGGGGCACGTTCCTTCTGCCGTTCCACGCTGTCGCAGTGGGGCCTCGACGAGCGGTTCGACGACGTCGCGCTGGTCGTCTCCGAGCTGGTCACCAACGCGCTGCGGCACGCCCTGCCCGACGATCCGCG
This sequence comes from Streptomyces sp. NPDC045967, assembly GCF_056430495.1. NCBI lineage: Bacteria > Bacillati > Actinomycetota > Actinomycetes > Kitasatosporales > Streptomycetaceae > Streptomyces > Streptomyces sp. NPDC045967. The sequence continues at coordinate 78,481 of NZ_JBWKLE010000004.1, forward strand.
CTGCGCGCGGGGCGGCGAGGCGGAGCCGCCGGTGCGGCTGCACCTGATGCGGTGGAGCACCCGCCTGGTGTGCGCGGTGCGCGACCCGAGCGAGGACCGGCCCGGGGGCACTTTCTCCCCGGAGCGGACGGAGGAGAACTGCGACCTGGAGTCGGGGCGCGGGCTGTTCCTGGTGGACTCCTACAGCGACAGCTGGGGTTGGCACCCGCTCGCGGGCCGGTTGACCGGCAAGGTGGTCTGGGCGCTGTTCCGGCTGCCCGACTGAGCCGGGCGACCGCCCCCGTACACGCCGACCGGCCGGGACCGATCAAGCGATCGGTCCCGGCCGGTGCACGTGCATGGCTGGAAGAGGGGGGCTTCGTCCAGGCGCCCGAGTCAGCCGATCAGTTGATCAGATGGTCGAACTCGCCGTCCTTGACGCCCAGGAGCAGGGCCTGGATCTCGGCCGGCGTGTAGACGAGCGCGGGACCGTCCGGGAAGCGCGAATTGCGCATGGCGACATCGCCGCCGGGCAGCCGCGCGAACTCCACGCAGGACCCCTGGGAGTTGCTGTGTCTGCTCTTCTGCCAGGTCAGCTCAAACAAGGAAGCGAGTTCTGCAGCTGCCATCCCGTTGTACGCGTGGTCCACAGGAAGCCCCCGATAGTGCAGATGTCAACTGCACCGGATCATAGCTGTGTTCATGACCGCATGCATGGGCAGATGCACGTGCACGGGCGGTGTCCCCCTGATCACGGAGTGGTCCGGCCCGGGCGGCTCCCTCAGGTGCGCAGGGCCCGTGACACCTCGTCCAGGGCGCGCAGGAGCTGCTCGCCGGCCTCCCGCAGCAGCCCGGGGCCCAGGCGGCAGCGGCAGCGCCCGGCCGATCACCAGACCCGCGGGCCACGGCGGTGACGCGGACGGCGTGCCGCAGCACCGGCGAACCCGGCCGCAGTTCGGCCCGCACGGCCCGCAGGGCCACCGGCAGCAGCCCCGGCAGGGTGGGCCGGAGCATCGCCTCGGCCGCATCGGCGGTGCGCCCTGATCCGGGCTCCGTCGTCTCCAGTGCGTCGTCCAGCAGGGCGGCGAGCCGGCGCGCGGGACGGCCGCACCCGACCCCGCCCAGCCGGCGTTCCAGGCGCGGGGGTGCGGGTCTGGGGCGGGGCCCCGGCTGCCGTGGTAGCGGGGTGCCTCGCGGAGCCTCGGTTGACGCAGCGGTTAGCGCGGTAGCGGGGCTCGGCGGCCGCCGACGTGGGCGGCGTCCGCCGCTGCCGTGCCGTCCTCCCACCCCGCGTGGTCGCTGGCGCCCCGCAGCCGCGTCGTCGTGGTCCGCGGGAACATCTCCTCCGCCCGGGAGGTCACCGCCACGTCCCGGGCGACCAGCGCCGGCAGGAGATCGGCGCTCCCGCCCACCGCCTGCTCGGCCGTCTCCGCGAGCCGGCGCCCGAACCGGCTGGCGTACGCGAGCAGGAAGGATTGCCTGAAGGTCTTCGTCCGCTTGCGCCCTCCCGCCCGCTGCGCCGCCTCCGCGCGGGTCATCGCCGCCGTGCCCTGCACCAGCAGCGAGGTGTACAGCAGTTCCACCGCCTCCAGGTCGCTCTCGAATCCGACCACCGTCGAGAACTCGAAGTCGCTGTTCCACACCGCCCGGCAGCGGTTGGCGCCGGCCACCGCGTCGAGCAGCACGGCCTTGGCCTCCTCGTACGGCGCCTCGACGCCGATCCGGCAGGCGCCGGGCACCTGCGCCGGGCCCTTCCCGCCGGCGGCGAGCAGCGCCTCGTCCACGGTGTGCCGGGCCATCAGCTCCTGGGCCTTGGCGCTGAGCGCCTCCGCCTCCTCCGGGTAGGTGGTGGCCTCGGCCTTCGCGAGCAGCGCGCGGATCCGGCCGAGCATGCGCGGCTCGATGTGCGCGTGCGCGGCGAGCGCGTCGGACGGATCACCCGGCAGGGGGCCCACCGGTTCGACCGACGGCAGCCGGATCAGCAGCCGGAACACCTCCAGGAAGGCGGTGGCCAGCGTGAACCGGTCCGTCCGCTCCCGCTGCGCGAGTCGCTCGGCGTACGCCCCGTCCTCGCCCCACCACACCTCGGCGTCGGTCCAGCGCTCCGGGAGCCGTGTGTAGCGGCGCGCCTCGGCGGCGATCACGTCCCCGGCGATCCGCAGGTGCCGCTCCTGGAGGTCCCGGCGGACCAGCCGGAGCACGTCGGCGGGCCGCCAGCCCCGCTCCCAGCCCTGCCGTGCGTACGCCTCCCCGCGCGCCAGCAGCTCACGGCCGATCCCGGCCCACCGCTCACCCTCGGCGACCAGCAGGGAGGCGCCGGTGTCCAGCCCGGTGTCGTCCTCGGCGTACAGCGCGGCGGCGAAGGCACGGTCGACGGTCTCGGCAAGCTCTCTCACAGCTCCAGCTTGGCATGTCCGCCGCGCCGCCCGACCGGCCCGCCCGCGCTCCAGGCCGCCGGGCCCGGGAGCCGGACCGCGGGAGCCGGACCGCGGGAGCCGGACCACGGGAGCCGGACCACGGGAGCCGGACCACGGGAGCCGCTGGCCGGGCCCGGGACACGGGCCGCCGGCAACGGCGCACTGTCGGACCCCGGTGGGACACTCGCACCCGTGAGCGAGAACGCCGGCCGCTGGGCCCTGACGGAGGACACCGACGGCCAATGGCACGCCGCCCCCGTGCCGCCCGCCCCCGGCCGCCGGATCACCGTGCGGGACCCGGCGGACGCCATCCGCTCCGCGCCGCCCGCCACCCGCTGGGTCTGGCGGTCCACCGCGGCCGTGTACCCCCGTCTGCTCGCCGCCGGGGTCCGCGTCGAGCGCTGCCACGACATCGAGGACGCCGAGCTGCTGCTCCTCGGCCACGAGGGCCGCTTCGGCGAACCCCGCTCGGCGGCGGCGGCCTGGGCCCGCCTCAGCGACGCCCCCGTACCGCCCGACCCCCCGCAGCGCGCCGCCGTGCCCGCCGCCCAGGACTCCCTGTTCGATCCGCGCCCCGCCACCACCGTCTCCCTCGACGCCCTGCTCGCCGTCCACGCCGACCAGCTGGAACGCCTCGACGCCACGGCCCACCCCGACCGCATGCGCCTGCTCACCGCCGCCGAGTCCGCCGCCTTCCTCGTCGCCGCCGAGATGAACCGCGCGGGACTGCCCTGGCGGGCCGACGTGCACCGCGCCCTGCTGACCGAGCTGCTCGGCGAGAGGTACGCGGGCGGCGGGGAGCCGCGGCGCCTCGCCGAGCTGGCCGACCGGATCTCCGACGCCTTCGGCCGGCGCGTGCGGCCGGACCTGCCGGCCGACGTCATCAAGGCCTTCGCCGAGGCCGGGATCAAGCTGGGGTCCACCCGCCGCTGGGCGATCCAGGAGGTGGACCATCCCGCCGTCGAGCCGCTGCTCGCGTACAAGAAGCTGTACCGGATCTACACCGCGCACGGCTGGAGCTGGCTCGCGGACTGGGTCCGCGACGGCCGGTTCCGCCCGGAGTTCATCCCCGCCGGCACCCTCACCGGCCGCTGGGTGACCAACGGCGGCGGGGCCCTGCAGATCCCCAAGGTGATCCGCCGGGCCGTCGTGGCCGACCCCGGCTGGCGGCTGGTGGTGGCCGACGCCGACCAGATGGAGCCCCGGGTGCTCGCCGCGATCTCCCGCGACCCGGCCTTCATGGAGGTCGCCGGGCGCCCCGAGGACCTCTACACCGCCGTCTCCCGCCAGGGCTTCTCCGGCGACCGGGACAAGGCCAAGATCGCCGTCCTGGGCGCCGTCTACGGCCAGACCTCCGGGGACGGCCTGAAGAACCTGGCCGCCCTGCGCCGCCGCTTCCCCCGGGCCGTGGCGTACGTGGACGACGCGGCCCGGGCCGGGGAGGAGGGCCGGCTCGTACGGACCTGGCTCGGCCGCACCTGCCCGCCTCCGGCCGGTGTCCCCGAGGAGGGCGAAGCCGGCATCCCCCAGGACCGGGAGGACTCCTGGACCCCGAGCTACGCCTCGACCAGCACCCGGGCCCGCGGCCGGTTCACCCGCAACTTCGTCGTGCAGGGCAGCGCCGCCGACTGGGCCCTGCTGCTGCTCGCAGGCCTGCGCCAGACCCTGGCCGGCATGCGGGCGGAGCTGGTGTTCTTCCAGCACGACGAGGTGATCGTGCACTGCCCGGCCGAGGAGGCCGGGGCCGTCGCCGAGGCGATCCGCGCCGCCGGCGACCGGGCCGGCCGGATCGCCTTCGGCGACACCCCGGTCCGGTTCCCGTTCACCACCGCGGTCGTGGAGTGCTACGCCGACGCCAAGGAGCCGGCGGGTCCGCGCACGGAGCCGGCCCCACGGCATTAGTGCTGTGGCTGTGGCGGGGTGAGCAGGTCCTTCAGCGCCACGTCGGCCTCGCGGTCCCGCAGCGCGATCCCGGCCTGCGGACCAACGGCCCCGCCCGGCCCCGCGGCCGGATCCGGCTCGGCGGCGGGCAGGTCCTCCAGCGCCGGGTGCCACTTCTCCGAGGCCACCAGCTCCTTCAACTGGGCCATGGTCAGCGGCGGGTCGGTCCGGCTGACCGGCGCCCCCTTCTCGGCCGGGGCGTTCCACTCCGACGCGTGGATTTCGAAGCCCCCCGGCGTCACGAGCACGGCCCGCCACAGCTTGGTGTCCACCCGGCGGTCCGCGTACTCGTACCCCTGGTGGAGCAGCAGCCTGGAGCCGTCCGGGAGCTGCTCGGTCGTGCAGTCGTCGTACTCCTGGACGTTCTTGTCCCCGCACCCGGTCAGCTCGCGCGCGGTGCTGCCGTGCGGGTCCACGCGGGCGAGGTTCACGCTGACGACCGCCTTGCCCCTGCCGTCGTCGTACACGCCGGAGACGTACGGGGGCTCCTCGGTGCCGCGCGCCGCGGTGCCGGTGAGCTCCCCGGGAGGCAGCAGCTCCCGAAGCACCGCCAGCAGTTGGTCGCCGGTCCCGGCGCCGGGCATCGCGGGGGTCCGGCCGGAACCGCCGCCGGGCGTGGGCGGCGCGACGACGAGCACCGGCCGGGCGCCGTCCCCGGAGCCGCCCGGCAGTCCGCCGGTGTAGGCGCCGGCCGCCGCCGCATCCGGTTCGGGGCACTCCCCGATCGGGCGCTCATGCGCCGACCTGCGGCGCTGGTGCGTCAGGAAGGCCCGCACCAGCTCCGTCTGCGCGTAGGCCGAGGGGTTGTCGATCCGGGAGATCCGCCCCCAGACCAGGTACATCCGCCCCAGGGTCTCCTGCACCAGGTCCTCCGCGAGGTGCGTGTCCCCGCTCGTCAGCAGGCAGGCCGACCGGTAGAGGTGTCCGGACCGCCCTGCCGCGAACTCGCGGAACCCGTCCCTGCGACCCTGCCGCATGCACTCCCCCTCGCGCGCCGCCCCACCCCCGTGACGCGGCGGGGGCGGGAAGATGTTTCAGCCCAGCTCGTGGAAGTAGACGTGGAAACCCTCCCGGACAAAGCCCTCCGCCTCGTACAACCCCTGCGCGACCGCGTTGTCGTACGCCGTCTCCAGCTGCACCCCGGCCACCCCGGCCGCACGGGCCCGGCGCAGCACCTCGCGCAGCAGGGCCCGGCCCGCGCCGGTGCGGCGGCCGGCGGGGGCGACGAACAGGTCGCCCAGGATCCAGATGGGCCGCATGGAGAGCGAGGAGAAGGTCCGGTAGACCTGCGCGAACCCCACCGTCCCGACGCCGGGGGCGTCGGCGAGCAGGACGGTGGACTCCCCCTTCGCGAGGCGCTCGGCCAGGAAGGCACGCGGACGCTCCCCGTCCTGCACGTCCACCCCGTAGAACTCCAGGTAGCCGCGGAAGAGTTCCGCGGCCACCCCCAGGTCCCCCTCGCCCGCGGTGCGTACGGCGACACCGGACTGTGCTGCCTGACCGTTCATTCACATCTCCCTTGATCCACTGGCGCGCGCCGGGACCATTGTGCGGGCAGCGGGCGGCGGCGGCCGGGCCGGCCGAAGTGGTCTCAAAATCTCTTCTGGAAGCGTCTCGCTTCCGGCCAGACTCTTGGCATGGACCAGAGACCGGCCGGCTTCGGGCCGCCACCCGAACCGTTCGAGCCGCGACCCGAGAACGCCGCCACCGGTGGCCGCGGCCCGGTCGGGGGCCGGACGCGAGTCCTCGTGGCGGCGCTGGTCGGCGTCCTGCTCGTCATCGGCGGCGGCGCCTACGTCACGTTCGGCGGCGGCCGGGGCGCCGGCGCCGCGGACCGGGACACCGGGAAGGCGGCGGCGCCGAGCGGCTCCCCGTCCGTCGACCAGGGCGACGGCAAGGGCCCCGGCACCGGGCCCGACGCCTACGACCCCAACGCCGGCATCCGGCCCGGCGAGGCCCGGGTCTGGCTGCGGGACAACCAGACCGAGCTCGCCGGGTCCGGCGCCGCCCAGTACGGCCCGTGGCGGGTGGGCGACGTCGTGGTCAAGGCGATGTACAAGGAGGTCACCGGCTATGCGGTGGCCGACGGCCAAGAGAAGTGGAAGCTTTCGCTCCAGACACCGCTGTGCGGGGTGCCGCGGCACCCCTCCGCCACCGGCAAGCTCGTCGTGGGCGTCAAGGAGAGCGACTCGGACACGGCGCACTGCACCCAGCTCCAGCAGATCGACCTCGCCACGGGGGCGGCGGGCTGGAAGGTTCCGGTGCCGCAGGAGAACCGCTACGACACGGCGCTGGAGTTCGAGATGGCCGTCACCGGCGACACCGTGGCCGTCGCCCGGTCGGCCGTCATGAGCGGTTTCTCGGTCACCGACGGCCGGAAGCTCTTCGGTACGTCCAAGACGAACGGCTGCTCCCCGACCGCGTTCGCCGGGGGCTCGCGGCTGATCGGCCTGCGCACCTGCTTCCCGCCGAAGGAACCCTCCTCGGCCGCGCAGTCGATGGTCGAGGAGCTGGATCCGGCCACCGGCGGCTCCAAGTGGAGCCACACGTTCGACAAGGGCTGGCGCGTCGGCCGGGTGCTGTCCGTGGACCCGCTGGTGGTCGCCGGCTACGACAAGGCCAAGAAGACCTGGGCCGTCACGGCGTTCACGGCCGACGGCAAGCTCCGCTCGCACGGCGAGGCCGCGTTCGGGGTCACCGGCCGGTGCAACGGGTGGGGCAACGCGAGCGGCTACCAGGAGTGCTACGCGGCCGTGGCCGACGCCGACACGCTGTACATCGGCGGCGGCCGGCCCGGCAAGGAGCTGGGCATCGAGGACACCCTCCAGGTGGTCGCCGTCGACCTGAACACGGGCAAGGAGAAGTGGCGTACCGCCGAGCAGCCGGCGGGGCGCACCGTGTGGCCGCTCGCCGTCGAGAACGGCAGGGTCGTCGTCTACGTGGCGCCCGGCGGCGGCACGGCCGGCTCCGTCGTCTCCCTCGCCCCCGCCGACGGCTCGGCCCAGCCCCTGCTGCAGAGCCCGGCGGCGGCGGCCGGGGCGGAGGAGGTCTTCTACGACCACGGGGTCCGCATCGGCTGGGCGGGCGGGCGGCTGTTCCTCCTCAACGGCAGGGTGAACGGCCCGGAGCCCAAGGTCGCGAGCCGCGCGATCCTTTCCTTCGGCCCGTAGTCACGTAGGCACGTAGGCACACAGGGGGAGACGTGCAGGACCCGTACCGGCAGGACCAGAACCCGTACCGGCAGGAGGAGAACCCCTACCGGCAGGCCCCGTTCGGATCGCCGGACCGGCCGCCGCAGGGGCCGCCGCCACCGGCTCGGGCTCCGCGGTCGCACCCGGGAGCCCAGCCCCCGCCCCGCCCCCGCGACGGGCGGCGGCGGACCGTCGTCGGCATCTGCGTGCTGAGTGTCGTGGCGGTCGCCGCCGCCGCCACCGCCGTCGTGTACGGGTACCGCGGCGAGGACCGGCCCGTGGCCGCCGACCCGGCGAAGCCGCTCATCCCGGGCTGGAAGACCGTGGTCAACCCCCGGCACGGCACCGCGTTCGACGTCCCGCCGGACTGGGAGGTCGCCGCCCCCACCGTCTTCAGCGGCTACACCGACCGCAAGAACCCGGACCCCGGCAACGTCCTCATCGGGCACACGGCCCCCGCCTTCCACAAGTCCCAGTGGTGCAGCGTCGACGCGAACGGCGACGGCCGGATCGAGGACGTGAAGCTCGCCTCCACCGGCACCAAGGGCGCCGAAGGCGCCGCGACCACCGCCGAGGTCGCCGAGAAGAACGCCCCGACGTGGGTCTACGCCGCGCACACCCAGCCCGACAAGTCCCTGGTGACCTGGGACAAGCCGGTGCGCTACCGCACGAAGGCCGGCGTCGAGGGCAGCTATGTCAAGGCCCGCTCCGCCGGCGCCCCGCAGCCCAACCGCTGCGCCGGCGACGGCCAGGCCGTGGTCTTCGGCTTCCGCAATTCCAAGGGCGGCTTCGTCGCATGGGACTTCCACGGCCGCACGGGCGTGCCCGGAGCCGTCGGAGACGACGTGATCATGCGCATCCTCAGCACCGTCCGCCTCGCCGGCGACCCGGAGGAGACCGACCCCGCCGCTCCCTGAGCCCGTCGCGGCGACGGCTCGCCCTCCGGTCCGGGTGTGCCGGATTCGGACGCATGCTCTATGTTGCAGGGGCAAAACACGGGGGACTTCGCATGGCGCACGCGCGGGAGCCGCGCCCCGGAGCGGTGGTTGGCGCTCGACGAGCCGAGACTGAGGCAACGGACGACGAATGGCACGGGACTACGACAGCCAGCTTCTGGAATCGGTGGCGGTACGCCGACGCCGGATGAGGGACGCCCTGCTCTTCGGCGCGCAGCGGGCGCGGCGCACGGCGGACGAGCGGCTCGGGAAGCTCTTCGCGGGCATCGCCATCGCGGCCGTCCTGTGCGCGGGCTGCGTCGGCTGGTCCTTCATCCAGCACACGCTCGCGAAGCAGAAGGCCGAACAGCACAGGCAACAGCAGCGCCAGACACAGCCGCTCGGGCAGCCGTCCCCGCAGCAGCCGCCGGCGCAGCAGCCCTCCGGCCCTTCGGGTGCTTCCCCCTCGAAGTCGCCGAAGCCGTCCAAGTCCCCGGCGGCGAAACAGCCCACGCCCACCTCCGCGTCCACGTCCGCGTCCTCGGTGAAGTCGCCGAAACCGACGCCGTCCTAGGCACCGCCGCCGCCCCGGTCGTCCGTGGAAGAAGCAGAGGCGTACGCGTCACGAGGAGTCCACGGTCCGGCGGCGCCACCCCGTCCCCCTTGGCCCGAAAGGTCGCAGACCCGCGATGATAGGTTCCCGTAAGTGGTGAGCACAGCAACGACTTCCCGGGCGCAATTGAGCCGGGTGACCCTGGTCGGAGAGCGGCGCCGGGCCGATGTGGTCCTGCCCTCCGACACTCCCATCGGGCAGCTCCTGCCGGACGTGCTCCACCTCCTCGACGACCGGGTGGCCACCCGTCCGCTGACCCGTCAGCTGATCACGTCGGACGGTTCAGCGCTGCCGCACGAGAGCACGCTCGCGTCGGCCGGCATAGCCGACGGCGCCGTCCTGCGGCTCGTGCGGAGCCACTCCGCGCCGCCCGCCCCGGTGGTCCACGACGTCACCGACCTGGTGGCCGACGATCTCGACCTGCAGGCCTGGCGCTGGCGTCCCGCCGCCCGGCGGGGCAGCGCGGGCGTGGCGACCGTCGCCTTCACCGTGACCGCCGCGCTGCTCGCCCGGCGGGAGTTCGGACTCGAAGCGCTGGCCGGCGCGCTGACCGCGGTCACGATCGCCCTGATGGCGGCCGGGGCCCTCGTCTCCCGGGTCGGGCAGGGCAACCGGGGCCTGGCCACGGCCCTGCTGCTGGCCTCCGGCAGCCTCGGCCTGCTGACCGCGTGGACCGCCGCCGACGCCTACCGGTGGTCGGGCAGCGCGCGGCTCGCCGCCGTCGCCGGGGCCCTCGTCCTCACCCTGGCCCTGCTCGGCTACTTCTCGCCGCTCGGCCGCGGCGGACTCTTCGGCGCCGTGGCCACCGCCGTCATCACGGCCCTGTGGGAAGCGGTCGCGGCCGTCCAGGACGACCCGGCCAAGCTCGGCGCGGTCATGGCCCTGGTCTCCGTGGTGCTGCTCGGCCTGCTGCCGCGGCTCGCCCTGATGGCCTCGGGGCTCACCGCCCTCGACGACCGCCGCTCCGGCGGCGCCTCCGTCAGCCGCCACGACGTGGGCAACGCGCTGGCCGCCACGCACCGCGGGCTCGCCCTCGCCACGATCGCCACGGCCGTCTCGGCCGCGGCCGCCGGCTGGCTGCTGACGCTGGCGCAGAAGCCCTCGGTGTGGACGGTGGCGCTCCCCGCGCTCGTCGCCGTGGTGCTCCTGTCGCGGGCGCGGGCCTTCCCGCTGGTGGCCGAGGTCGTGGCGCTGATCACCGCCGCCGCACTGCTCGTCGTCCGCCTGGTGATGCTGTGGACCGGGCACGGCGGCGGCGCCGGACCGCTCGCCGTCCTGGCCGTGGCGGGGCTGCTGCCCCTGCTCGTGCTCGCGGTGCAGCCGCCCGAGCACGTGCAGGTCCGGCTGCGGCGCACGGCCGACCTCGTCGAGTCGGTGGGCATGGTGGGGCTCTTCCCGCTCGCCGTCGGGGTGTTCGGCGTGTACGGGCAGCTGCTCAACAAGTTCTGAGGAAGAGGGCAGGGGCAGACATGCGACACGGAGACAACTGGCAGGGCGACGTCCTGCGCGACCTCAGGGGCGGGGCGCAGCCTCCCGCCGAGGTTCGGGGCGGCCCGAACCAGCCGGCGCCCGCCCCCGGCGACCCGCACCGGCCGGGCCCCCCTCCCGGTGGCCCGCAGCTGCCGGGCCCCGGTGCGCAGGCCCCCGCCCCGGGCCCCTTCCCGGGCTCCGCCCCGGGCGCACCGGCCGCTCCGGGCGCTCCGGACCCCGGCTACGGCTACCCGCCCCGGGCCGCCGCCCCGGGCGCGCCCGATCCCGCGTACGGGTACCCGCCGCAGGGCCCGGCCGGAGCGGTTCCGCACCCGGCCGGCGCCGTACCGCAGGGCCACCCCCAGCCGCACGCCCCCCAGCCGCACGCCCCTCAGCCGCACGCGCAGGCGCATTCGGGGCCCGCGTACGCCCCCCAGCCGCACGCGCAGACGCACCCCGGGCCCGCGTACGCCCCGGCGGGGCCCCGGCGGTCGGCGCCCGCCCCCGAGTCCCGGCCCGCCGTGGACCGGAAGCTCGCCGGTGCCGGGCGCAGGCCCCGGCACGGTGAGCCGTTCGGCGCCCGCGCCCTGCGCGCCGTACGCAGAACCGTTTCCTCCTCCGCCGCCCGCGAGGTGGCCGAGGCCACCCGGGCCGCCGAGCTGCTCCAGCAGCCCGTGACCACCGGCCGCCAGATCGCCGTCACCTCCATCCGCGGCGGCGCCGGCAAGTCCACGGTCGCCGCCCTGCTCGGCACCACGTACGCGCACTACCGGCAGGACCCCGTCCTCTTCGTCGAGGCCGACCCCGCCCTCGGCTCCCTGCCGATCCGCCTCGGCGCCGAGTCCCTGCGCTGGACCACCGGCGACGTCGCGGACATCGTCGAACCCCAGATGTCGCTGCTCGACGTCACCGGCTACCTGGTGCAGCTGCGCGACAACGCATGGCTTCTGCCCGGCAGCCAGGGCCAGATCGGCGCGATGCTCGACACCCGCTCCTACGAGCGGGCCATGGTCGCGCTCCGCCGCTACTTCGGCGTCACCGTCGTCGACTGCGAGACGCTGCCCGCCGAGGTGGCCCGCGTCGCGCTCTCCGCCTCGCAGGCCCGCGTCCTGGCCGCCCCCGCCACCCTGGACGGGGTCACCAGCACCTACGCGGTCCTCCAGTGGATGCAGGGGCTGCCCCAGCACGTCATGGCGAGCACCGTCGTCGTGCTCACCGAGCAGGCCCCGCACTCCGGGATCGACCTGGCCGAGGCGGCCCGCACCCTCCAGGCGGCCGGGCCGAGCGTCCACGTCCTGCCGTACGACCGGCACCTGGCCGACGGCGGCCGGATCCGTACCGACCTGCTCGCCCACTCGACCCGGCAGACCGCCGCCCGGCTCGCCGCGGACGTCTTCCAGCTCTCCCAGAAGCGCCACTGACGATGAGTACCCGACTGATCCACCGCCCCGCGCGGACCGTCCGCCCCCCGGCGGCGCCCGCGGCCCGCACCATCGAGGCCCCGCCCAACCTCCCCGAGGGGAAGGCGGGCAACATCGCCATGTCGCTGCTGCCCGTGGCCGGGGTCATGTCGTCCGTGGTGATGATGACGGTCGTGCGCAACAGCCAGTTCGCCGCGCTCGGCGCGCTCATCCTGGTCGTCACCATCGTCGGCTCCCTCGCGCTCGTCTTCTCCCAGCGCGGCAAGGCGCAGCGCACCCGCCGCACCCAGCGCGAGGCGTACCTCGCCTACCTGGAGGACCTGCGCGAGGAACTCGCCGCCGAGGAACGCGAACGCGGCGAGCACGCGGACGTGCTCAACCCGCCGCCGCACGCCCTGTACGACATCGTCCGCGACCCCGCCCGGCTGTGGGAGCGCCGCCGCGTCGACGGCGACTTCCTGCGGGTGCGCGTCGGCACCGGCCAGATGCCCGTACGCGACCTGCAGATCGGGCAGCAGGGATCGACCGTCCTGACCCCGCCCGACCAGTTCATGCTCAACGAGGCGTCGGCGCTCACCGCCCGCTTCCGCAACGGCACCGAACTCCCGCTCACCGTCCCACTCGACCGCGTCGGCAACGTCAGCGTCATCGGCCCCCGCGAGGACTGCCTGCGCGTCGCGCGCGCCCTGCTGGTCCAGGCCGCCGCCCTGCACGCGCCCGACGACGTGGCCATCGCCCTCGCCGTGCCCGGCGACCGGCTCGAGGACTGGGAGTGGGCCAAGTGGATGCCGCACCTCCTGGACACCGAGCAGCTCGACGGCCCCGTCGCCGCCCGCCGCATCGCCGCCTCCCCGGCCCAGCTCGCCCGCCAGGTCGGGCCGGAGCTGCGCCGCCGGGCCTCCTACGCCGCCGAAGTGCGCCGGGGACTGTCCGGCAAGGACGCTCTGGCCATGACCTCCCGGCTGCTCGTCGTGACCGACGGGCACGGCGAGGACGCCGTCGAACTGCCCCGCCCCGACGACGCGGTGGGCCTGCGCGACATGGGCGTCACCGTCCTGCACCTGCTGGAGAAGCGGGTGCAGGAGCCCGGACACGTCGGCGTACGGATCACCGTCGACGGCGACCAGGTCCTCATCGAGGACCTCCGCCAGGACGAGCCCATCAGCGCCCACGGCACCGTGGACGAGGTCGGCATCCCCTTCGCCGAGGGCCTGGCCCGGATGCTCGCCCCGCTGCGCCTGTCCGCCGAGTCCCTCATCGACGCCCCGCTCTCCGGACCCGTCGACTTCGCCGACCTGCTCGGCATCGACGACGTGGCCCGCCTCGACCTGCCGGAGCTGTGGGCCCCGCGCGGCGAACGGGCCTTCCTGCGCGTGCCCATCGGCATCAGCGACTCCCGCGAGCCGGTGCTGCTGGACCTGAAGGAGTCCTCCGAACTGGGCATGGGCCCCCACGGCCTGTGCGTCGGCGCCACCGGATCCGGCAAATCGGAACTGCTGCGCACGCTCGTCCTCGCCCTGGTCGCCACCCACCCGCCGGAGGACCTCGCGCTCGTCCTCGTCGACTACAAGGGCGGCGCCACCTTCGCGCCGTTCGCGGACCTGCCGCACGTCGCCGGCGTCATCACCAACCTGGAGAACCAGGCCGGTCTGGTCGAGCGCGTCCACGCCTCGCTCGCCGGCGAGGTCAAGCGCCGCCAGCAGGTCCTCAAGGACGCCGGCAACGTCGCCGACATCGGTGACTACGCCGCGCTGCGCGCCGAACGCCGCCCCGAGCTCGACCCGCTCCCGCACCTGTTCGTCGTCATCGACGAGTTCGGCGAACTCCTCACCGCCAAGCCGGACTTCATCGACCTGTTCCTGTCCATCGGCCGCATCGGCCGCTCCATCGGCGTGCACCTGCTGCTGTCCAGCCAGCGCATCGAGGGCGGCAAGCTCAAGGGCCTGGACACCTACCTCTCCTACCGCCTGGGCCTGCGCACCTTCTCCGCCGACGAGTCCCGCACCGTCCTGGACACCACGGACGCCTTCCACCTCCCGCCGCTGCCCGGGTTCGGCTACCTCAAGGTCGACACCAGCCACTACGAGCGGTTCAAGGCGAGCTACGTCTCCGGCGCCTACCGGGGGCCCGTACAGCGCTCCGAGGAGGACGACAGCGGCCCCCTCGCCCTGGAGTACGAGGCCTTCAACACCCTCTCCAAGCCGGAGGCCACCGGCGCCCAGGAGCCCTCCGCGCGGCGCCGCGAGACCGGCCCGACCGAGATGGGCGTCATCGTCGACCAGCTGCGGGGCGCCGCCGCCCCGGTCCGCCGCATCTGGCTGCCCCCGCTGCCCGACGCGGTCTCCCTGGACGCGGTCGCCGGCCCCCTCGACGTGGGCGCCCGCGGCATGCAGCTCGCCAAGCGGCGCGGCCGGCTCGTCGTCCCCCTCGGCCTGCTCGACGACCCGACGAAGCAGTGGCAGGGCGAGTGGTACCTCGACCTCACCGTCGCGGGCGGCCACGCCGCCGTCATCGGCGGCCCGCAGTCCGGCAAGACCACCCTGCTGCGCACCCTGGTCCTCTCCCTCGCGCTGACCCACACCCCGCAGGAGGTCGGCGTCTACGGCCTCGACCTGGTCGGCGGCGGCCTCCAGGCCCTGTCGGGCCTGCCGCACGTCGGCGGGATCGCCGGGCGCGCCGACCGCGAGCGGGCGGCCCGGACCGTCGAAGAGGTGCGCACCATGCTCGCCCTGCGCGAGGAGGTCTTCCGCGAGCACGGCATCGACTCCGTCGAGCAGCTGCGCACCCTGCACGCGGCCGGGCGGCTGCCCCAGCTGGCCTCCGCCGAGATCGTCCTGGTCATCGACGGCTTCGGTGCGCTGCGCGACGACTTCGAGGAGCTCGACGACGCCGTCGTCGACATCCTCAAGCGCGGTGGCGGCTACGGCATCCACGTCGTGGCGGGCATGCTTCGCTGGAACGACGTCCGCATCGCCACCCAGTCCAACTTCGGCACCCGGGTGGAACTGCGGCTCAACGACCCCAGCGAGTCGAGCATCGAGCGCAAGCTTGCCGAGACCCTGTCGCCCGACGAGCCCGGCCGCGTCCTCACCGACGGCAAGCTCTTCGCACAGGTGGCCCTCCCCCGCACGGACGGGTTGCGCGACACCGCCGAACTGGGCTCGGTGCTGGAGCGCACGGCCCGCACGATCCGCGCCACGTGGAGCGGCGAGGCCGCCCAGCCGGTACGGGTGCTGCCGCACCTGCTGGAGCCGCACCTGCTGCCGGGCCCGGTCGGCGAGCCGAAGCGGGTGCCCATCGGCCTCGACCAGAGCGCCCTGGCGCCCGTCCTGCTGGACCTGTTCCACCACGACCAGCACCTGCTGGTCATGGGCGACAGCGAGTGCGGGAAGACGAACCTGCTGAAGACGATCGCCGGCGGCCTCGTCGAGCGCTACGGCGAGGACGAGCTGGTCTTCGCCGTCATGGACCCCCGGCGCAGCCTGCGCGGGGTGGTCCCGGAGGAGTTCAACGGCGGCTACGCCTACAACACCAAGATGTGCGCCGGGCTGGCCGCGGGCATCGCCACCGAGCTGGAGCGGCGGCTGCCCGACGACAGCGCTCCGCTGGAGGACCTGGAGCCCGGCAGCTGGGGCGGCGGACCGCGCATCGTCGTCCTCGTCGACGACTACGACGTGCTCACCACGGCGGGGCAGTCGCCGCTCGCCCCGTTCGTGCCGTACGTCCCGTCGGCGATGGACATCGGCCTGCACTTCGTCCTGACGCGCCGCGTCGCGGGCGCCTCGCGCGGCATGTACGAGCCGCTGGTGCAGGGCCTGCGCGAGTCGGGGGCCTCGGCCGTCGTCATGGCGGGCGACCGGGGCGAGGGCCAGCTGTTCCCGGGGGTGTACGCCTCCCAGCATCCCGCCGGGCGCGGTGTGCTGATCCGCAGGGGCCAGTCCAACCGCCTGATCCAGACCGTGTACACGCCCGAGTAGGGCCCGCGCCCGCGCAGGGCCTGCATCCGGCCCGTCCCCGACCCGACCCCTCCCTGACACCGGACTGCGAAGGACCGTAGGACCCCATGACCAAGGACGTCATAGCCCTCACGCCGAAGATGCCCGATCCGTGGGCGGTCCTCGCCGGCCTCCTGTCCGGCGGTCCGGACAAGCTGGTGGACACGACGGGCGAGGGGGCGGTCGTGCAGCTCTGCGACGAGCAGGGCCGGCCGCTGGTCTCGGTCGAGGCGCCGCTGCTGGTGCAGGTCGAGGGCGAGGCGGAGCGGCTGCTCGGGGCCACCCCGCCGCGCGTTCCGTTCTGGTGGACCGAGGCAAGGGCCACCACCGGAGTCCCCGACGCCGAGCGGCTCGCGGGGACCTTCGCGGCCCGCCTCGCCGACCTGGCGGGCGGCACCGCCTGGCCTCCGGAGGCGGCGCGCTCGCTGGCCGTGGTCCGCAGCGACGGCGTCAGCGTCGCGCCCACGCCCGCCGCGGCGCAGCCCGCCGTCGACGTGCTGACCCCCCACGTCGCCGTGGTCATCATGGACCGCCCGGTCGTGGCCATGACGGCCTGGCTCTCCGACGCCTTCCGGGCCGCCGCAGCGGCCGAGCGGGGCCTGCAGGTCGTCACCCCGCCCGGCACCCTGCTGTCCCCCGCGGTGCTGGCCACCATGCCGGAGTGGCCCTCGCGGTGGGTCGTGCAGGACGAGCGGGAGGGCTATTACGACGGGCTCTCGGGCGCGGTGCTGCGCTGGCAGGAGGGCATGTTCGCCACCGTGGTGGCCGAGGACGCCACCGCGGACGACCCGCGGACGCCGGTCGCCGCCTCCTATCAGGAGGTCGCGGAGACGGCCGAGCGGCAACTGGCCGTCACCTTCCGCACCATCCACCCCGCGGACGACCGGCTGGTCCTCGGCGGCGCCCTGGAGACGGTGTGGCGCGAGCTGACCGGCGAGCCCCCGGCCGGCTGGGGCACGGCCGAGCCGGCCAACCTTCCCTGGTCCCCCGGCCGGCTGACCGACGTGGCCTTCGCCCGGGCCCCCGAGCCGACGTGGTTCGTCGTGGTGGGCAGCCCCGGGCGGCCGGGCCTGGCGACGGTGCGGATCAGCCGTACGAAGGCGGGCGTCGAGGAGACCGTGACGCTGGCGCTCGGCTACGGCGCCGGCGAGGAACCGCCGCTGGACGCCCTGCCCCGGACCGCCGAGGCCCTGGTCACCCGCCACCGGCTCCAGTCGATGCTCGTACAGCTCCGCAAAGCCCGCCGCGACCTGCTGGTACCGCCCCGTTTCGAGGGTCCGGGCGTGCCGCTGGCCTTCGTACTGGGCGCGGAGGAGGTCCGGGCCATGCCGGACGACCGCGCCCGGCGCACCCCGCTGGCCGAGCAGCCGGTGCGACTGGGGCCGAAGAACCGCCCGGGCTACTACTACCCGCTGCCGGGGGACCCGTCGGACCTGTCGGGGTGGGCGGTCTACGAGCAGCTGACGCGCCATCTGAAGGGTTCGTGAAGGGCTCTGGTGGATGTCATGGGTGCGTCACAACCCGCTCGTGGGCCGTCAGTGCCGCACGGTAACTTGATAGGACTGGACATACTTACGATCGTTCGGTTGTACGGGGGTGTGCTGTGAAGTTCGACATGGGGACGCAGGTCCTGACGAACCTGATGTCGGGGTCGCGTAACTCGAATACGGACCTGGGTTCGCTGATCAAGCAGTTGGTGGCGGCGGCGCAGCCGCTGGAGGGCAAGTTCCAGGGTCAGGGCAAGGTCGCGTTCGACTCGTTCAAGTTGCGTGCGGACGGGATCGCGAAGGAGCTGAACGCCTCGCTGGCGGCGATCCTGGGTGGTCAGTCGGGCATGGAGCAGGCGTTCGGGTCGGGTGACCAGGAGCAGGGCGAGAACGCGCGTCAGACGCAGGGTGCGGCGAACTTCGACGCGGCCCGTTTCCGGGGCCGCTAGGTCTGCTGCTGCGTCTGCTTCTTCTGTTTGGTCTTCTTTCGTCACGTTCACGGGGAGTGTGGTTGTGGTGGCTGGTGGGACGGACCGTCGTGCGTACGACGTGGGTGCCTCGACGGAGGTGCAGGGCGGTATCAAGGCCGTGATCGGCCAGCTGGAGCAGGTGATCGCGGCGCGTGAGGCGCAGGTCGCGGCGGCGATGACGGACTTCGCGGCGGATGGTGTGGCGGATGACTACCACGCCAAGGAGCTGCGGTGGAAGAACGCCTCGCAGGAGGTCAAGAACATCATCCAGCTGCTGAACACGACGTTGGAGAAGAACGACGCGACGGCGCGGCAGACGTTGCAGCGGGCGAAGGCCGCGGTCGACAACATCGGCTGAACAGGCGGCTGAAGTAGCACGGTTGGTTGCTGGTACGGGGGTTGGTTGATGACGTCGTGGGACATCAAGCCGCAGGGCGTGCAAAGCCAGTTGAAGACGGTGGGTACGAACGCCGGTGAGCTGGAGAAGGCGCTGAACGCCCTGCTCACGGCCATGTCGGAGGCGGCGCAGGCGGCGGGGACGGCCGTGCCGGGTTCGGCGTCGGGAATGACTGCGCAGGGCCCGCTGGCCCCGGGTGCGTCATCGGCCCCCAGCGGTGTGCCGTATCTGGCGCCGCAGAAGGCGATGGGCCCGGTCGCGGCAGCGCTGGGCGAGTACCTCACCGCCCGCAAGCCGGAGTTCAAGTCGATGGCGGAGCGGATCGAGGCGTGCATCCTCGGTGCGGTGAAGGCGACGAACGAGTATCTGGAAGGCGACCTCGATCAGGCCAAGGCGGCGCAGGACGCGGCCAGGGCCGTGAATCTCGAGGTGCTGCGCGAGAAGCCGGGGGGCAGGAAGTGAGCGGGGACGCGCCGGTCGATCCGGCGGAGATACCGGTCTTCACCGGGGATCTGGCGACGCTGGACGAGAAGGTCAAGACGATCTCGGCGGGCGGTGCCGCGGTCGCGACGAAGACCTCGGACGTGCACACCAGCTTCGGCGGTCTCCAGGCGTTCTACCAGGCCCCGGAGGCGGACCAGCTGTTCGCGACGACGAAGCCGGTCTCCGATCTGGGGTTGAAGCTCAGCTCCGACATGTGCACCATCGCCGGCGCGCTGGGGACGTACTCCCGTGACGCGGCGCCGGTCATCAAGAAGCTGGAGTCCCTCAAGGCCGAAGCGGTCGCGTTCCGCGAGAAGACCGACAAGGACGACAAGTGGCGTGAAGACGGCGACCTGATCGACGAGAACCTCGAGCGCCGCAACAAGATCGCCGAGGTGTGGGCCGAGTTCCAGGAAGTCGAGCGCGCCGCCTACGGGAAGATCGTCGCCCTGGTCGGCGGCAAGCCGCTGAAGGTCAACGACGGCTCCAACGCCAAGGACATGTACGGCTACGACGCCGAGGCGATGAAGCAGTCCAAGTCCCTGCCCTGGGGTGACGCCGTCGAGGAGTCCATCCCCGCCTGGCAGGTGTGGGAACACGCGTGGGAGTTCGGCAAGGGCGTCGTCGTGGACGGCGTCTGGGGCACCCTCAAGGGCCTCGGCGGCCTGGTCGGCCTCCAGGGCTGGGACGTGTTCAAGCAGTCCTGGACGGGCCTGGCGAAGCTGGGCACCGGCCTGGCCATCACGGCGATCCCGGGTGTCGGCCCGCTCTTCCTCGCCGCCCCCGACGACAAGCTCCCCTCCTGGCTCCGCGACTCGCGCACCGCCATGAAGGAGACCGGCAAGGCGCTGCTCGCCTGGGACCAGTGGGGCTCCAACCCCTCCCGTGCCGCGGGCGCGGTCACCTTCAACGTCGTCACCACGGTGTTCACCGGCGGCGCCGGCGGCGCGGTCTCGGGCGCGGGCAAGGCCGGTGCGGTCGCCAAGACCCTGTCGTTCGCGGGCAAGGCCGGCCGGGCCATCGACCCGATGACCTACATGTTCAAGGGCGCCGGTGCGGGCCTGTCCAAGATCGGCGACGTCATGGCCGGTCTCAAGGGCATGGGCAACATCGAGATCCCGAAGATCGACACGGACGGCGCGTTCGCCCTCCCCGAAGGCTCCCTCAAGCTCTCGGACGGCACGATCCAACTCCCCAAGGGCACGCCGACCCCGGACGGAGCGATCAAGCTCGCGGACGGCACCGTCAAACTCCCGGAGGGCACGACCACGTTCCCGCCCGGCACGGTCAAGCTGCCGGTGGACGGGCCGCCGCGGTTCATGGACATCGAAGGCAACATCTACAAGGCCGACGGCTCCCTCGATCAGAGCGGAACGGCCGCCAGGCAGGAGCCCTCGCCGGAGACGGGCGCGAACGTACCGCGCACCGATGCCCCGAAGGCGGACTCCCCGGCCACGGCCAAGGTCCCGGAGCGCGAACTGGTCGGCGCTGGCGTCCGCGGCGGTGACAACGCCATCCACCTCGGCTCGGACATCTCCGATCCGCTCCACGCCCTGGACAACGGCCCGCGCGGCGTCGACACCACCCCGACGGGCCGAGCCGGCGACGGCACCCCGGGCGGCCACGCCCCGGAGAACATGCCGCGCAACGACCTGAACCCGCCCTCCCGCGGCGGCGACACCCCGTCCCCGTCCGTCCACCCGGACACTCCGAGCACCGGCGCCACCCACCCGGACGGCCCGGGCGGAGGCGGCCGCGAGCCGGGCGGTTCGGGTGGTTCGGGCCACCCGGACGGCCCGACCGCAGGTGGCGCCCATCCCGAAACCCCGGGGGCCGGCGGCCCCGACGACCTCGGCCACAGCGCGGACGATGCCACCACACCCAGCGGCCACGCGGACGACGCCGCAGGCAACGGCACGCGCAACGGCGATGGGGAACCGCTGACGGCGGAGCGGCGCAAGGAGCTCCAGGACGAGCACGTCCGGCTCGCGAACGAAGACCCGGCCTGGTTCCAGAAGCACTACAGGGACGACGGCCACCGCTGGTCCAAGTCCGCAAAGGTGGACGGTGTCGAGCTGCCCATCCTGAAAAAGAACGCCGATGACCAGTGGATCGCCAAGTACGACATGCCCCATGGGCCGAGTGAGATCCGGTACAACCCGAAACCCATGGACACGGGCTCGGTCCCTCCCGTACATCAGGCGGATCTCAACACCGCTGCGGCCAACCGACGGGTGTCAGTGGACCTTTCCAACGCCGAGAAGGCGTTCAAGGAGGATCCGTCTCCGGCGAACCAGGACGCCCTCACAGCGGCCAAGAACGCTTATGACGCGCAGCTTCCCGGAGTTGCGAACAACAGCAAGATCGCGGAGGCGTTGGGCGAGAAAGCGGCAGAGCTGCATGTGGTCCCACGCGAGTTCACGGTCATCGAGCCCATCACGCTCCCGAAGACGCCCAACGGCGCCAACATGTTCGACGCTGCCTACCGGCTCGAAGGCGGCGAATACCTGATCGTGGAGGCCAAGGCACCCAAGGGTGACCTCGACTGGCGGAATGGGCGTGCCGACCCGGAGGACCCCCTCAATCCGCATGTCGGAGATGACGGCGGCGCCCAGGGCATGAGGGTCAAGCAAGGGACCCGGCCGTACATCCGCACGATCCTGGCCGAGATGACCCTTCGAGGCGGGGACGACGCCACGATCGCCGCGGAGCTCCGCACGGCTCTGAAGGAAGGAAAACTGAAATATGTCCTCGTGAAGGCGAACGAACATGGCGCCACCTACGCTGGTGCCAAGCTTGAGTACTTGAAGGTTTAGCGAGAGGAGGGCTTGTGGTCACCCGCATTCCCCGCCACGAGTTCCGTACGGACAACGCCGCCGAGGCCATGGCACCTGTCACCGCCAGCGCCGAGGAAGCGCTGGCAGGGCTCGAGACGTCGGAGGACGACCGCTACGACGCCCTGACACTCGCACTGGCCGCGGCCAAGTGGCACTGTCTGGCGGACCCCGTTGCGGACCGGTTCACGACGTGGGAGGCATGGGTGAAGGCCATGCAGGTGGGCACCGCGCTCTTCACGTCGGGTACGGCTGCGGCCGGTCCGGTCCCCTGCCGCATCGGGGTCAATGGCGAGGTGAAGAATCTGCCGGCGTCGGGACCGCAGGAATATTTGCATGCCGGAAACTGGCTCACCGCCTTCTATCTGGTCGCGATCTGCCGGGAGAACGATCGGGCGAACCAGCTGGCGCAGATCCCGCTCTCGTTCCTCCGGGAGTCCGGCGCCGAGTTCGACGAGTACCTCTACCCATGGGTGGAGACGCTTCAGAACCGGTGGTTCGGGCGGCAGGAGACATGGGACACCCTGGTCCGCGCTGTCAATGGCACGGACCCCGCACACGTGCGCATCGCCGACAAAGAGCTGATGCTCAAAATCCTGTATCCCCCGCTGAATCTCTTCCACCGCTACTTGAGCCAGGAGACCGCGCTCTTCAACGAGGCATTGGTCGAGGCCCTCACCTGGCACAAGGAGTACTGGACCGCGAACGAGGCCCGTTCACGAAGCGGTGAAGGTCTGGTCGCTCTCGGTCCGCTCGCCATCGCCTGTATGGCCCGCGACGCCGGCATGCCGATCGAGGTCGAGTCCGAGTACCTCCCGAAGGAGTTGCTGGAGTTCGGCTGGGCCGGCGAGGTCGACGCCTGAAAGCGAAGGACAAGTGGCATCGCCTCCAAACCCGTGGGGGGCGGGCCTGAGAGCCGGGAGTCGCGGGTCCTGGCCAGTTACTCCCGGCGCTGCGTATGAAAAATGTCCAGCAGGTGATGGTTCAGCCCAGGAACACGCCGGAAACTCTGCTGTGCGAACCGACTTCCTTCGATCTCTGCCCGGGAGGACGCTGATGGCACTTTCTGTTCCGCGTCATGAGTTCCTCCGTGACGACCTCCCGGGCCGTGACCCCGTCCTCAGCGAGGGTGTCGTGTGGGCGGTCGAAGACCTGCGGGAGGCACCCGAAGCGATCGCCGACGCCATGTCCGATGCCCTGCTCCTGGCGCAGGAGCGGAGCGTCCCGGACCCTGCGGCGGCGTGGTGGGAGACGTGGGAGGCATGGGTGGTCGCCATGCAGTGCGGTGCCGCCATGTTCGCGGCGGCGGCCACGACCGACGAGAGCGTCGAATGCCTCATCCACCACGAGAGGCGGTCCCTCCCCGCTTCCGGGCCCCGGTCCTGGGCGCACGCCGGGACCGGGATCAACGTCTTCTTCCTTTCGGTGATCTGCGGCGACAAGGCACGGCTGGACGCGCTCTGCGAGATCCCGCCGCCCCTGCTGCAGGCATCCGAAGCCGAGCTCGACCCGTACGTCCACCCGTGGATGGAGACGCTCCGGTCGTACTGGCTGACCCGTCCGAACCTCGGCGACCAGCTCCTCCAAGCCGCAGAAGGACTGGCGCCGCAGGCCGCTCCGATCGCCGGACCCGAAGTGACCACGCGGATCCTGTGGCCGGTGGTGGACCTCTTCCACCGCTTCGCCACCGCCGACCACGACCAGTTCAACCTTTCGCTCGCCCACGCCCTCACCCTGCACAAGCAGTACTGGACCGCTGACGCAGACCGCGCGCGCGATGCCCACGGGCCGGTCGCGGTCGGCCCGCTCGCGATGGCCTGCCTCGCCCATGACGCGGGCTTCCCCGTCGACGTCGAGTCCGAGTACCTACCGAAACACCTGCTCCAGCGCACGTGGGTCGGCGAGTTCACCACCTGACGAGCCAGGGAGTCCGATCCAGTGATCACAACCATGTGCCGCCAGGACTATCACAAGGACAAGATGGCGGCGGTGGTTCCCGTCATGGAGGAATCACTGGCCGAATCGCTGGAGAGGATCGAGACCTCGCACCAATCCAGGGCGGATGCCGTCATGGAGTCGCTGAACGTCGCCCTCGTTCGCGCCGTCGGGGACCCCGGCGCCGTCATGCTGGAGACCTGGGAGTCCTGGCTGCTGGCCATGCAGGTGCACTCGGCGGTCTTCGCCGCCACCGCTTCCGGCCTGGAAACGGTCACCTGCAAGATCCGCCAGGAGGAGCGCCACCTCCCTACCGCCGGGCCGCAGACCTACCTCAACGCGGAGACCTGGCTCGACGCCTTCCACCTCGCAGTCATCTGCCGTGAGTCAGCGCGCCTCGACATGCTGGCCCGGATCCCGGTGCCCCTGCTGCGCGACTTCGGCGGCGCCCTGGACGAGTACACCTATGCCTGGGTGGAGACCCTCCAGAGCTTCTGGCTCAACCGGGACGACCTGCGCACGCACCTGATCCGCGTCGTGGACCTGAGCGCTCCCGAGCAGGCGCGCGTCGTCGGCGCGGAGGAAATGAGCAAGCTCCGCTACCCGCCGATCATGATGCTCTACCGCTACCTGCGGGGCGATGTCGCCGGTTTCAACGAGGACCTGGCCGACGCCGTCCGCCGGCACAAGGAGTACTGGACCGCCGACGAGGACCGCGCGCACAACATCCTGGGCGTCGTAGCCCTCGCCCCCCTGGCGATCGCCTGCATGGCCAAGTCCAATGGCCTCGCGGTCGAGGTCCAGACCGACTACCTCCCCCAAGCACTCCTCGACTACGCCTGGCGCGGCGAGTTCGACGCATAACGCCGCCCCGCTCGACCACCGGCGACGTGCGGGACGCTCGCACGTGGCCGACACGAAGAGCCGCGCGCTCGCATCACCGGATGACGGCAAGGACGGCAAGGACGGCAAGGACGACGGCAGGCTACCGCCACGGCCGTCGACGACGGGACTCCTCCCTACGCCCTGGTTCAGGCTGTGGGAAACCGGCACATAGGCTGGCGTCGAGCTTGCGTTCCCCAAGACATACCAAGGACACGTGCGTTGGCCCCGATCATCCCCCGTCATCCCTTTCCCACGGAGCACGCGGAAGAGGGCCTCGCCTTTCTCGAGGAGAGCGCGGAGGCATGGACCGGCCGCCTGGAAGGACGCTCCACCAGTCTCGGCTCGGCCCTGAACAGCACGTTCATGGTTGCCCAGGCACGCTGCCTGATGGATCCGCGGGGTGCGATCCATCCCACCTGGGATGCCTGGGTGACCGCGATGCAGGTCGGCTCTGCCGTGTTCGCCGCGGCGACCACGACCGAGACCCACGTCCAGTGCCGCATCGCACACAAGGACCGCACCCTCGAAGCCACCGGCCCGCAGCCCTACGTGACCCCGGCCTCCTGGCTCACCGCGTTCTATCTGGCCGTGGTGTGCCGCGAGCGTGATCGGATCACCGCCCTGTGCCGGGTCCCGCTGTCACTGCTGCGGGAGAACGGCGGCGTTACCCAGGAATTCGAGTACGCCTGGATCGACACCCTCCAGACCTACTGGCTCGGTGGCCCGGACCTCGGTCAGAAGCTGGTGACCGCGATCGACGGGGCCGACCCGGAGACGGTGTCGGACCCGGAGACGGTGGGCCGGTTGTTCTACCCGCCGATGGAGATGTTCCACCGCGTCATCCGCAACGACGAGGCGGGGTTCAACCGTGCCCTCACGGCCGCTCTGCAGTGGCACCAGGAGTACTGGTCCCAGGAGGAACGGTCACACCTGATCTCGGGTCTCGTCGCGCTCGCGCCGCTCGCCATGACCTGCTTCGCCCGAGAAGCCGGCATCTCGATCGAGGTCGAGTCCGACTACATTCCCGCGGTACTGCTGAGCGGCAACTGGCTCGGCGAATTCCCCACGTGACGGACTTTTCCCGGGGTTGAGCAGCACAGGGCACTGAACGTCATGCGGCGCGTGGTGGGAGACGTGGGAGGCATGGGTGGTCGCCATGCAGTGCGGTTCCGCGATGTTCGCGGCGGCGGCCACGACCGACGAGAGCGTCGAATGCCTCATCCACCACGAGAGGCGGTCCCTCCCCGCTTCCGGGCCCCGGTCCTGGGCGCACGCCGGGACCTGGATCAACGTCTTCTTCCTGTCGGTGATCTGCGGCGACAAGGCACGGCTGGACGCGCTCTGCGAGATCCCGCCGTCCCTGCTGCAGGCATCCGGAGCCGAGCTCGACCCGTACGTCCACCCGTGGATGGAGACGCTCCGGTCGTACTGGCTGACCCGTCCGGACCTCGGCGACCAGCTCCTCCAAGCCGCAGAAGCCGGGCCTGGCCGACGCCGTCCGCCGGCACAAGGCGTGCTGGACCGCTGGCAAGGACCGCGGCCACGCATCCTGGCACCGTGGCACTCGCCCCTGGACATCGCCTGAGCGGCGAGTTCGACGCATAGCACCGCAAGCGCACGAAAGGGAGGCCGCGACCAACCGGCTGAAGCCCTGCAATGGCAGACGCCCTGCCGCTTCTGCCTGGCAGTCTCACGTCTCAAGGAAGCGCATCAGCCCTGGGCGGACGGCATCCACCGACACGAGGAAGCCCCTCCCCGGTGATCGCGGAGGGGCCTCCACAGAGCCGCTTCCGGCGGGCCCGGCCCGGTCCTCGGTGTCGGTCGAGTGCGCTCACTCCGCCGATTCGGTGGTTCCGTCCGGGTGGATCAGGAGGCGGATCGCACCGCCGTAGCGGTCGTCGCTGATCGTCGCCCAGGCCGGGCCGCCCATCTGCTGGGCGCGCTGCTGGAGGATGGAGATGATGATCTCTTGAATGTCGACGTAGGGCGGAGCGGTCACGGGTACGCCGTCGATCAGGCCCGCGCTGTGGGAGAAGACGCGGACTTCGGCGGGCGCGTGTGTGGGCTGCATGGTTCGGAACCCTTCAGGAGCCTGCGGCGAACACGCCGCCGGACGGGGAGACCACGGCGTACGTGCCGCGGGAGAGGCGCAGCAGGCTGCCCGACCTGGCCAAGGCGGACAGGGCGTTGCTGACCGACTTCGCCGGGTCCTGGTACGCCCCCCGGGGCAGGGCCAACAGCACGTCCCGGGCGGTGAACGGCCCCGGGAAGGAGGTCACGGCTTCTTCCACGGCCCGCCGCAGGCTGAGCGCGGGCAGCGGGGCGAACGGCGGCACGCCCCCCGAGGCGAGGTCCGGCACGGACCGCAGCTGCGTGTCACGGGACCCTCCGGCACGGAGCCGGTCGGGAGCCGGGGACCGCGGCGCCTCGACGGCGTACTGGTCGATGTGCGCGCTGAGTTCGCCCAGGCAGGCGTGGACGGCGGCCAGTTCCGGTCCGTGCAGGATGTCGGAGCCCGGGGCGCCGCCGTCCGGCGCGGTGCTCAGCACGGCCGTGAGCACCTCGATCCGGCGAATCGATTCGGCAAGCCGGTGCAGCAGGGGCTCGAATATCTCCTGGCGCAGCGCGGACAACGGGTCGTCTGCCGCGAGCTCGACGCTCACCGAACCCGTGAGCCCGTTGGTCGCCGGCCGGTCGGCCAGGTCCTCACCCGCGGCAGTACGCCAGGCCTCCAGGCACCGGCGCAACTCCCCGAGGACGTGGCAGAGTTCCGGCTTGATCCCGGAGGAGGGGATGCGGACCAGGATCGCCGCGATCCGCTCGGTGACCTCCAGCGTCGGGAGGGCTGAGCTGAGCAGGGGACCGAGTACGGCCTTCTGTATGGCTCGGGCCGGATCGTCGAGCGAGAATGTGATCCGTTCGCCTGCCGGGGCCGCCATCGATACCTCGTGTGTGTTGACTCGCTGTTGACCGACCTGCGGCCCTGCCGCCGACCGGTGTGCCTTGCCGTTCACCTGGACGCCCGGCGGATCCGTACGCGTACCCGTGCCCGCCGCCGAGAGGGCGGGCCGTCTCGCCCGGTACCCCTGGAGCGCGTGGAACGCCTGGAGGACGACATCGTCGCCGACGTCCTCCGGGCGCCTCCCACGGTCCGGCCAGGGGGACAGTCGCCCCTGCCCGTCGCCGATGCCGATGCGCCGCCGGATCCACCGCCGGTCCTGCCGGGTGGTGGCCGCCACGTAGCCGCCGGGATCGTCCCGGGCGACCGCTTCCCGCAGGCATTCCGCCCACAGCGGGCAGGAGGAGCAGAGCTGACGGGCCGCATGCGTGAGCGCCTGGCGCCTGCGCGTCTGGAGCGGAGGTCCGGCGACCCGGCCAGCGGGAGTGCTCGTGAGCAGTGGCTGATCGAAGATGTCCGGCCGTCGCTGGCAGGGCAGAAGGGTGGATGCGCCGGCCGCCTGTACGGATGTGGGCGGCGCTGAGCGTGCTGTCGTGACCATAAAAAGTCTCCCCCGAGGTGATCATGACTCGGGGCGACTCTAGAGCAGGCCGATCGTTCAGCCCAAAGTTGTCTCATAGGCGCTGATGTGTATACCGGATAAGGCCATTGATGGTCCATCAGTCAACTAATTATCCGCGTCGACCGCCGGTACTCCGCGTCGGGAAAAGCGCTTCATTCGCCCGATCCGGCGCCGCACCGCGGCGATTCCACCACCCCGGGCGACCAGCACCAGGGTCAGGCCGAGGAAGCCCATCGGAATAGAGGCGGCCGGAAGAACCGTGCCGGCCGCGGACGTGACGAGGAGGACCATGTCCGCGAGCACGACGGTGACGCCACGGCGCCCGGGGTGGGTCTTGGGTATCCAGGCCCCCATCAGGACCATCCCTGCCAGCGCCCAGTACCCGAACACGGTCTGCCCGCCGAACAGCCCGGCCGCCGAGCCGCCGGCGATCTCCGCGGCGGCTGCGAAGTAGCCGGCCACGGCGGCGGTGAACAGCGTCGACGTGAGCGCGAGCAGCAGCTGCCCGCGGCGGCGCATCAGCCAGAGCAGCCCGGCGAGAACGAACATCGCGCATATCGTGATGAACGAGGACATGCTGGTCGAGGCGAGCGCGAAGATGGTGTACCCGCCGGCCAGCGCGAAGACGATCCGGCGGAGCAGCCGCACGGCCCACGCGTCGTCGCGCTCCTGGCGGAGGAAACGACGGACGGAGTCGAGGGAAGGGCGAGGGATCATGCCGGACCGTCCATACCTGGGGCGAGGGGGCGGGTGTCGAGATGCGGACCGGCCGCGGGGCCGGCAACGGAAGCCGGCGCGGGGGTCACGGCCCGAGTGGTCTTGAGTGGCTGCTTGAAACCCACCTGCCAGAGCGGGGTGTGCACGCTCTTCGGCGGGGCCTGCGACTGGGGCGCCTTGACGGCCTCGGCCTCGGCCTGCCCCGGGGCGAATGCCTCGGTGATCTCGTCGATCTGCGCCTTGCGGGCCTCGGGTGATTCGGCCGCGAAGCCCTGCGGATCGATGTAGCGCGGGAGCGTCGGGTCGTTGAACTGCGCGACGGCACGCACCGCGTCGGTCCCGGCCTCGGCCCGGGTCACCTCCGGCCACGCCTGATCGGGCTCGTAGGCGAAGTGGATGTTGCGCAGGCCGACGTTGGGGTTCTTGCAGAGTTCCCCCAGCTCCTGCTGGTGGAGGATCGACCGGGTGTCGGCGCTCTGCCCGAAGACGACGACCCGTCCTTCGGCCAGCCCGGCGTACGTCTTGGAGATGGTGGCCCAGGTTTCTTTGGCGTATCCGGGCTTGAAGCCCGCTTCCTCACCACCCAGGGCCTCGATGACTTCGTCTTCCCAAAGGAACATGTCGTCGAGTTCACGACCGCCTTGCGTCGTCTCCAGCGTCTGTGCCGCCCCGGGATGGGTCTTGCTCTGCTCGGCCGCCCACTCCTCCGCGATGAAGCGCTGCGACAGGAACGAAACCTTCCAGTCGTTCTCCGGCGCGTCCGGGTGCTCGATGCCGTACGACCAGAAAGCGCTGATCGGCTTCGTCCCGTCGGGTGGAGTGAGCTTCTTCGCGTCCCTGGCCAAGGTATCGATGTACTGTCTTTCCTTGGAAATCCAGGACACCCCGTCCTCCGCCGGCATGTCCTCCAGCCCGGCCGCCTCGGCGGCGGCCGAGATGCGCGTCACCACGGAGTCCGGATCGCTTCGCGCCATCAAGGTTGCCTGGTGCCGGGCATTCGCCCTGTGGAGGGCGCCTTCCTCTATGTGCTTCGGTATCGGTTCCGTGCTCACGGCCGTCCGGCCTTCAGGGGACGGGGATAGACCCTCAGCGTCATGTTGGCCACTCCCATGCGAGATCCGTCAGCGGTGCCCGTCGCGGGTGTGATGGTCAGGCTGGCGAGGGCGCCCTCCGGGGCGGCGAGCTCCCAGTAGGCGATGCGATAGGGGCGCTTCTGCTTACGCCGGGTTTCCAATGGCGGGACGACGAAATCTCCGAGCTCCTCCGGGAACGACGGCGAGTCCCAGGCTCCTTCCCAAGCCGGTTCGCCGAGGACCGACGACACGGCGTCGCGATAGAGGGGCCATGCCCGGTCGGCCTCGTCCAGCACCTGCGCATTGCCTTCCCGGCTGTCTGCCGCCTTACCCCACACCCAATGACGCAGGCTCTGCACGGGCGCCCAGCTGCCGCCCTGCGCGTTCAGCGTCATCTCGCCCCCGGTGTCGGTCAGCACGTTGAGCACGTACTCGAACTGGGTCGGCGTCCACCCGAACTGGGCGCACCACATGTCCAGGCCCTTTCCGGGCAGGGGCGGGCCGTTCCAGACCGTCTCCCACTGCACGTCGGCCAGCCCGCGCAGCTCGGTGATGAGTTCCTGCGGGGTCCGGTTCACCGGGGGTTCGAAGGACATGCGGTGGTCTCTCTTTCTCGCGTCTCGTACGTCACAGCCGCCAGCCGGGGCCACCGATCGGACGGGGGTCGGCCGGGCCGTGGAAGGTGAGGGTGATCGTCCCACCCCCCGGGCCCCGGCCCGTCCGGCAGTGCAGGTCAAGCACGATCACCGGGGCGAGCGGGTTGGAGTATCTCCACTGGGCCAGCCGGTAAGGCGCCCGGTGCTCCAGCCGCTCCTCGGCCTCACCCCACCGGCCGGGAGCGGGCGGCTCCGGGAAGTCGGGGCTGTCCCAGGCGCCCGCCCAGCCGGGCGGTCCCAGTGCGGTGGCCATCTGGGCGAGGTGGGCCGCGTAGCGGTCGAGGGCGATCGCCATGACGCCCGAGTCGTCGGACGTCGAGTCCGTCCTGACCCTCCAGGCGGTGTACGACGCCCGGGTGACGGGCCCGCCGGGGATGCCGGAGGAGGCCAGGTGCAGGCGGCCGCCCCGGAGCGTACGCACCCACAGGCCCGACTGGGCCCACAGCGGCTGCCAGTGGAAGCCCGCACACCATGCGGCGCGCTCGGCATCTCCCTCGGGCATCCCGGTCCACACGGCGCGCCAGTCCACCCGCAGGAGCTCGCCGAGTTCGGCGGCGAGCTCCTGCGGCGCGTGGTCGCTGATGACACTTGCCATGTTCGGCACTTCCTAGTGGGATACCCGCCCGCCACCGTCGCGCGGCGGCGGGGGCTGGAACGGCGGCCTCGGCTGAGGCGGCGGCCCCGGCGGGGAGGGCGGCCTCGGCTGGGACGGCGGCCCCGGCTGGGACGGCGGTGTCGGGGGACGCGGGTCGGCCGGCCGCACCACGGGCCCGTCCACGATGGCGACCCGCCCGGTCGGACGCGGTGCCGGCTGGAGTGTCGGGGCCGGGGCCGGCTGAGGTCCGGGCGCGGGCTGCGGCGCGGGCGGGTTTGCCTGCTGAGGCACTGGCGCTTGGGAGCCGCTGACCCGACCACTGCGGCGCCGGGACGGCTCGGCGGGGGGCGTGTCCCCGGACTCCGCGGCCTCGGCCGCCTTCCGCTTCTGCATCTGCTCGTACGCGTCCTGCTGCAGCTCACCGGCCTTCTGCTGGCCCTTGCGCTGGCCCCGCTTGGTGCTGCTCGGAGCGATCCAGCCGCCCTTCTGCAGCCTTCCGCCGAGCGCGACCTTGTCCATGCCGCGGCCGACGTTCCCGCCGATCCGTCCGGCGGTCCGCCCGGTCGCCCGGCCCGCCACCCTGGCCGTGCCGGCGGCGGCATTGCCCGCGAGGCGCTGGCCCTGCGCGCCCAGCTTGCTGCTCACCGAGTTCGCCATGTCGCCGGCGCCGAGGCCGTCCTCCGCGCCCGCAATCTTCGGGCTGTACGTGCCCGAGAGCAGCTTCTTCAGCATCATCACGACGGAGATCGTGACCAGCAGGAGCATCAGCAACTGCATGCCGAGGGATATGCGCGCGGGCAGGATCATCTGGTAGAGCACGAGCAGCACGGTGAGCACGACACCGAATCCGGCGCGCAGCACGAAGCTGTGGATGAACGTCTCCAGCCAGCCCTTGAGGAGCTTCTGCTGGGACGGGTGGATGCCCAGGGTCGCGATCAGTGGCAGCATGATGATCATGATGAGGGTCACGGCGTGCCACAGCAGCGTGAGCGCACTGAGCACGATCACCATGAGACCGACGATCAGTGCGGCGAACACCGAGTAGAAGGAGATCGCGAGCCGGTCACCGGCGTTGTGGCCGGCCCATTCCTCGAAGGAGACCGGGTAGATGAAGTGGTCGCCGCTATCTTTGTTGGCATTCCGGCCACCCGCCATTTCGTAGCGAATGGGGATCCATTTATCCTCGTACTTTTTGAGGGACTTGCCGATCTCCTTGTTGGTCCGGGCCTGGGCCACCAACTGGCGCACCCGGAGGTCCTCACAGCGCGCGCTCCCCTTGACGCCCCAATCACACTCCTTGGTGGAACCCTTCGGGGCGCAGTCCCGGCTCAGGCCGCCTTCGTCGTTCTTGAAGATGCAGTTGTTGCCCGGCTCACCGAACTGGCCCAGAGCCCACGGACGAAAGAGCAGTGTGTCGTACATGGCACAGCTGTTGACGCGCACACCTCGGTTGCGCGCGTTCTCGGGCAGGTCGCACGGGGGCGGCATCGTTCCGGAGAGGCCGCCCAGCACTGCCTCACCGAGCAGGGAATTAGCCTGCGAGATACCGGAATCCGCCTCGTCGATGAACTTGTTGTAGTTGCCGCCGGTGAGCATGACCACTACGGCGACCGTGGTCAACGACGCCCAGCCGACGCCCGACCATGCCTCTCGCATCTCATTCTTGCGCCACTTGCCGAACACCCAGATCCCGGTGAGCGTGATCATGAGGGGTACGGCGGGTATGAAGAGCTTCGTCTTGAGCGTCTCCACGGCGTTGTCGCGCCCCGTGTACAGACCAGAGAGCGGGCTGGGGTTGGAGGCGTACTCCTTGATGGAGATGGCCGTGCGGGTCAGCATCTTGGTGAGGTCGAAGACCGTGTCCGCGATGCCGTTGTTGATGTAGTCCATGATGGAGCAGTTGTCGGCACCATTGCCGTTCAAGCCCAGCCACCCCTCGTCCTGGGAGGCATCTCCGAGACCGCGCATGGTCATGGACCAGTTGAGCCCACGCACGCCGGCGAGCTCGTACATCGTGTAGTTCTCGGCGCCCAGCGGCATGTCGGAGGGCCCGTCGAGGAAGCCCGTCGTGTCGTTGAGGTTCTTGCCGCGTTTGTCTTCCCACTGCTTGACGGCCGGCATGATCGATTCGATCTGGCCGGGGTTGTCCATCTGGTAGTTGTCGTCGCCCGTGAAGGAGCACGAGAAACTGATGGCGTTGGCCGAGTTGGGCACCGCCATGGTCAGGGCGAGCAGCGCGAACACCAGGAACGCGCCGACGCGCACTGCACGCCCGGCCGCCTTCACCCGTTGACGGGGCGAGCGTCGGGCGGAGACATCTCCGCGTGACTTGGCGCTTCGGCGCACGGACATCAACTTCCTTCTGGAGTTGCGCAACGGACGAGTGGCGGGCGGCGATGGGGACTACACGGGGAAGTAGTCCGTCATGAGGCAGCCTTGGACGAGGCCCTCACGCTTGATGTATCCACTCGGGACCTTGCTGTTGAACTCGGCCTTGCACGACGTGATGAGCAGGCCTGAAGCCTTCATTCCCTTTGCGGTGTCGGAGTCGCTGGGTACGACGGCGAAGTCCGCCCCGACCATGGCCATCCCGTCCTCCCCCGCTTCCTCCTTGGCCTTGAGGCCCGCGACGAACTTCTTCATGTCAGAGACGGTCAGCAAGGCAATCGGCTTGCCCCTCTCGGACTCGCAGAACGCCCGCTCCTTCACACCGCCCCCGGATCCCTCGGGCAGTTTCGCGAAAGCCTCCTTGGCGGCCCCGCCCGCCGTCGCCTCCGTCTCCAGGTCCTTGCACACGGCGTACTGGTTGACGAAGCGCTCCATCGAGGCGACGTCCTTCGCCTTCGGCAGGCTCTTTCCGTTGGTTCCCGTGGCCGCCTCCCCCTCCCCGCCGCAGCCCGTCAGGGACACGAGCGCCACGAGAGCGGCTCCGGCGGTGAGGGTCCTGGACATACGCATGGTGTCTCCTTTGGTACGGCGTACGAAAAAATGTCTGCGTGCGGCTGGATCACACCGCGGCAGTCCTCGCCGCCGCCTCCGCCGCGGCGTCCGCGGCCTGCCCGGCCTCCTGCATGAAGGTCCAGTCCCACACGCTGAGCGGCGGGTCGATGCCCTGCCGGGAGGGGCGGGTCGTGCCGTTGGTGTCCGTGGCGGCGAGGATCTCCTTGAAGACCAGGTCCACGGCGACGGTGCCCACCCGCTTGTCGACGTCGCGCTGCAGGCAGACACCGGTACGGAGCTCCTGCAGGGCGGAGACGACCTTGGCGTCGTTCTCCGGGCGTCCCAGCAGCGGCGCCACCAGCGAGGCCTCCTGAGCGGACTTCTGCTTGAACGCGAAGACCGTGTGGATCTGGTTGGCGCCACCGCTGCGGGCCTCGGAGTCCTCGATCTGGACGAGGTCGATGGCCTGCTGCGTGATCAGGACGGTGACCGCCAGGTACGAACGGCCCTGCTTCAGGGCGCGCCGCATCAGGTCGCGGCCGCTCTCGGTCGCGGTGACGACGTACGCCTCGTCGACGAAGAGCGCCTTGGGGCGCAGGCCGATCTCGCCCGTCACCGGGTTCTTCTCGTAGCCGACGTCGAGCATCTGGCTGCCGAGCTCCACGACCGCCATCAGCGCGGTCGCGGCGAGGCGCTCCGCCGGGTTCCAGTTCCGCGGATCCGGGGAGGACGGGGACTGGAAGCCGCGCAGGGTGATGACGGTGCGGCGCTTGCGCATCGCGGACAGGGTCTGCGGGCGCTCGGCGAAGGCCAGTCGCGCGTACGGCAGGGTGCGCAGCTCGGTGAGGAGCATCTGGGCGAGCTTGAGTTCCTTGATGGCTTCGCGGTCACCCGTGGACACCGCGTGGTCGTACGCGTTCACGACCTCGTCGACGACCTGCCACAGCGTCGGCCGCGGCACCTTCTGCTCGGCCTCGCGCGCGGTCAGGCCCTGCTCGGTGGCCTGGCGCATCGCGGAGTTGTACCAGCCGACCACGGTGGCCATGCCCTCGATGACGGGCAGCCGGACGCGCTGGTAGTCCTCGTCGCCGAGGAACCCGCGAAGCATCGACTCGGCGAGCAGCCGGCCCGAGGGGACGTCACGGGCGACCACCCACGGGTCGAGCACGCCGGCCTGGCCCTTGAGGAGGTCGACGACCTCGGTCTCCGCCCAGAACTCCGGGTTGACCGGCTGGAAGCGGCTGTGCTCCGTGCCGAGGAGGCCCGCGTCGGCGTCGTGCGCGAAGGCCGGGTCGTTCACCTGGGAGCCGAAGGCCAGGTAGTAGCAGAGCTGCGCGAAGTCGGTCTTGGGGTCGATGACCAGGCAGCGCACGCCCGACTCCGACTCCTCGTAGAACTTCTGCAGCGCGAGCGAGGACTTTCCGCCGCCGGACGCGCCGACGATGGCCAGGCCACCGCCGTCGTTGCGGGCCGGGCCGACGTGCAGGGAGTAGTGGACGGGCATCTTGCCGGCCCAGCCGACGAGGTTGCCGACCCAGCCGAGCTGCTTGCCCGACCGGTGCTCCGGGTTGTCGCCGAGCTCGGTGCCCGCCGTGGGCAGCCCGGCGCCGAGCTGCTCGACCTCCTGCAGGCGCAGGTACGGCGCGATGGGCAGCTTCGGCGCGTCGCCCGGCAGCTGGGACTGCAGCAGACGCCACTGCTGGCGGGTCGGGCGCAGCAAGGTGACCTTCAGGTCCTGCTTGAACTGCATCTCCAGGATGCGGCGCCGGCGCTCCAGCTCGCCCAGGTCGGGCGCGGAGATGGTGAAGCGGATCTGCGCCTCCATGCCCGGCATCTTGTGCTCGTCGACGTCGTCCAGGAGGTTCTGCGCACGCGTGACCTGGTTGGCGAGCTGGGTACCGGGCGACCGGCCGGAGTTGGCCATGTCGTTCATCTCGTCGACGAGGTTGCCGCTGATCTTCTTCGCCCGGTCCTTGAACTTCAGGTACGGGATCAGGGTGAACCGCATGTCGATCTCGACCGGGAAGTCGACGTGCTGCGACGTGTAGCGCGCCCAGGCGGTGGACTGCCGGAAGCGCGTCTCGGTCGGCCAGCTCGCGGCCACCAGGGTCGTCGTGTAGCTGGTGTGCTGCTCGCCGGTGACCTCGTCGTACTGGTGCAGCACGATGTGCGTCTTGTGGTTCTCGCCGGCGAAGTCGACGACCAGGTCGAACTGGTCCGGCCCCCAGGCGCGGGATCCGAGCACCGGCTCCGGCGGCACGGCGAGGTCGCCGTGGAGCGGCTTGCGGATCAGCCAGACCAGCTCCTCGCGGGCCAGCGGCACACCGTTCAGTCCTTCGAGGCTTTCGTGGACCTCGCGCGCGACCTGGGTCCACTGGGCCAGCAGGCCCGGCGACAGGTACTCGTCGTGGACGCCGGTGGCGGCCGCGGCCGCCTTGTCCGCGGTGCCGCGCAGGCCGGCCGTCAGGCCCGGCTCCTCGACCGGGTCGTCGCCGCCGGGCAGGACCCCGGTGCCGTTCGAGCCGCGCTTCAGGGAGCCCAGCTTGACCAGCAGGATGTTGCGCTCGCGGGTCGCCCCGATGCGCTCCTGGTACTCCGCCTTGCGGAGGTTGTAGGCCTTGTAGTTCTCCGTCGGGTCCCAGGCGACCGTGTTGAGCTGGTCCGCCCACTCCAGGGCGGTGATCGGCCGGTACACCTTGCGGTAGTGGCACTCGACGTTGCGGTCGCCGCGGGCGAGGTTGAGCAGGCCGCGGGCGGGGCCCTCGGCCATCGCCTGGAGTTCGGTGGCGTTGAGGTACTCGTCGATGGCGGTGGGCAGCACGAGGCCGGTCCACACCGATTCCCCGTGGACGAAGACCATGTCGTCGGCGTAGCGGTAGGGCAGCCGCATCTCCTCGCGGCGCGTGGCCTGGCCGCCCTTGTTCCGGGAGCCGCCCGAGTTCTGTGAACCGCCTGAACCCTGGCCGTCCTTGCCCTTTTTGGAGCCGACGGACGCGATGATCATGGCGATCACGAAGAAGGCGACCGCCCCGCCCAGAAGCATCATCATGATCATGAAGGACTCATCCTGCGGTCTCGGAGTGTGCGGTTGCGGCGTGGCCGCGGTACTGCCGCGCGGAGTGCGCCTGGGCCGCGAAAGAGGAACCGTGCTGCGCCGCCGTGGCCAGCGCCTCCTCGTATTGCCGTTGCCAGCGCTGCGAGCCGGGCTGCCAGAGGATCACCTGCCAGCGCAGTAGCTCGGGTTCACGGTCGGCTGCCAGCCCCTGCAGACGCTTGGGCTGGAACCAGTAGTCGCCCAGGACCACCAGCTGCTGGCTGAGGGTGAGGGCCGAGGGCAGCGGCCGGCCCCATACGAAGTAGACGCCGACCGGCGGCCCGATGTAGAGCACCGACGTCACCACCGAAATGCCCAGGAAGGGCAGGAAGGCGGAGAGCGAGAGCAGCAGCACCAGCCACAGGACGGCGAAGCCGAACGCCGCTCCCAGGGCCGGCAGCAGCAGGCCGGGGAGCGGGATGTTGCCCCAGTTCCAGATGCGCTTGGGCCGGTTGAGCAGATCCGTGTGGTCGTAGGCGATCATCGGCTCGGGTGCGTCCGGTGTGTCCTGTGCCATCAGCCGGTCCCCCTCTCTGACTGGTTGCGGGCCGCGAGTCACGGGTGCGGGCCGGACGGTGCCGGCCGCTCCCGGGCTCAGCTCTTGGCGCCGCCGCCACCGCCACCGTTGCCGATCTGGCCACCGAGGGAGATGAGCAGACCGGCGATACCGGTCGCGCCACCGATGATCAGGGCGGCGAGCGCGATCATGCCGAAGCCCTGGAATGCCTCGCGCATGCCGTCGCCGCGCTTCATCGAGAGCAGCATCCGGATGCCGAGGATGAGCAGGGCGCAGATCGCCACGGTGGTGCCGATGCCCATGAGGATCTTCTGGATCTCTCCGAACATGCCGTTGAGGGTGGTGGCCGCCAGGTTCATGGCGCTGTCCTTTCACTGAGGTGCGTGGGAGGGGTGTGGATGTACGTCGGTGGGGCGTGGTCAGGGGGACTTGGGCGCACCGGAGGCGGCGGGTGCGGCGGGGGTGCCTTCACCGGCCGCCGGTTCCTCGGGGGCCGGGGCGGCGGGGCCCGTCGCCCCGGCGTCCGCGCTGCCGCCCGTCGGGTCGAGAACCCCGCCGCGGATGTCCTTGATGAACCAGCCCTGGGCGGTGTTCACCACCGTCAGCCGGTAGGAGCGCTTGACGACCGTGGAGGCGGGGGCGCCCTTCCCCGGGGCCGCCGCGCCGCCCCAGGTGACCGTCACCCGCGCCTGGACCGTCTGGCCCTGCCCATAGGTGATGTCGGCGTTGGGTTCGCTGCCGGCCGGGGCGAGCGCCGCGACCTCCTGCACCTCGGGCGAGGTCAGCACACCGGCGAGGCCCGTGGTCGCCGGCAGACTCGCGTCGGTGGTCGTGAAGCGGGTGAGGCCGGTCGCGTCGGACGCGGCCCATGCCTTGAAGAAGCCCGGCAGGACCTTCACCTTGAGCTGGTCGGAGAGCGTCTGGTCGACGACCTCGTCGTCCTGCTTGACGACCGGCACGGTCCCGCGCGAGGCGAGCGGCATCTCGCCGACGTTGCCCGCGATGCGCAGACCCGATCCGCCGACGGGGTCCTTCACGTACACCGGCACGGAGAGGGTGGTGATGCGGCCGGTCGACAACTTGACCTGGATGCCCAGGTAGCGGCCGTTCGCCCCGTACTCGGGGAGTTCCTCGATCGTCCCGTCCCACTTGGCCTGGCGGACGCTCTGGGTGCCCTGGCCGGTGATGCCGCAGTCGCGGTCCACGCCCGACGAGGTGTAGCGGGTCAGGGATTCGCGGCGCTTGTCGGCGTTCTGCGGCGAGTACGTCATGCAGAGCGTGGCGTACTCCTCCGCGAAGGTCGCCGCGGCGGCGACCGGGAACTCGGTCAGCCGGTAGCGCTGCCGGTCTTCCGCGGACAGGTCGGCGCTCTGCACCGCGACGGACGACTTGCCGATGACCAGGCCCGCGACGCCGCAGGAACCCAGGGCGAAGACGCACGTGGTGATCAGCACGGACGCGCGGACCGCCACATGGGTCCGCCGGCCCTGCGCGGGCAACCGACCGCCGGGGCGCGGCACGTCGAAACCCGCGCCGGCCGCGGTGCGCGCGGGGGTCTTGGACTGCGGTGCGGCGGGGGCGGTGGGACCTGAAGCGGCGGGGGCGGCGGAGGAAGCGGCGACGGGATCGGCAGCCGCCGGCGCGGGCGCGGCGGCCGCGTTGCCGCGCCCCTTCTTGCGGCCTTCGCGCTCGGCCTTCTTCTGCTCGTACGCGGCCTTGCGCTCCGCCCGCTTGGCGTCCTGGGCGGCCTTGCGCTGGTCCTTCTTCGACCCCGCGGACCGCCGGTCCACCTGCGGCGGCAGGACCGGCACGGCCGCTTCGCCGGGCGGAACGGGGCCGGGCCGCGCAGTGCGCACCCAGGCCGCGGCCACCTGCGCGCGGGCATCCGGCGAAGGCTGCTGCTGCGGCGCACCAGCGCCGCCCGGATAGCCGTAGGGAGTGGACGCCTGCGGCTGAGGCTGGGACTGCTGGGACTGCGGAGCCTGCCGCGACTGGCCTTGGTGCGGCTGCTGCGACCGCTGTGCGCCAGCGGGCCATCCGGGGCCGAACTGCCCTTGCTGCCCGGAAGGCTGGCCCCCGTCGACCCCGCCAGCAGAGCTGTTGTGGTCCGTCATCGAGTCCGTCTCTCCCACGCGTGTGATCCCCCTCCGCCGGCCAACGGTTGGCGGGCCCCTGGTGAGGCCAGGTGCGGAACGGCAGTGTGGCAAACGCAGACGACAACGCCTCTCCCCTTTTCCCCGTCGGGAAAGAGTGAGGAAAGCCGAGGAAAGAACGAGGAATCCCCGGAGGCGATTCCCGGAGCCCTGGGACGGACCGGGCCGCCGGGCCCTCCGCCAGAATGGGCGCTCGCGCCCGGGCCACGGGCGACGAGCCGTCCCCCACCCTGCGAAGGACGAGAGTTGAGCGAGCAGTCCGCCCTCCCCCAGGCAACCGCCGACGCGGCGCCCGGACCCGTGACCGAAGCCCGGGATGCCTGGATCGACGGTTACGAGCCCGGCAACCCCTGGCTGTCGAAGCTCTGCCTGCGCACCCCGCAGGGCGTCGTCTCGTACCCCCTGACCCCGCACACGATGCCCGAGCTCTTGGAGGGGCTGGTCATGGTGGCGCAGGCCCAGCAGGGCACGACGGGGATACCCGTGGAGGACGAGCCGGCCGACGACCCCGACGGCAACGGCGGCGGCCAGGACCAGGACCAGGGCGCGAGCATCCACGACGGCCGCGCCGCCCGCATCACGGGCTGGGCCGTGGTCCACGACCTGTGGGAGGAAGGCGACTCCCGGGTCCGCTTCATCATGGGTGCGGTGGTCGTCTGCCTGCTGATACTCGGGTTCGTCCTGTCCTGACCCCATGCCACGATGCCCACACGTGAACCGAGCGAGGAGCTTCAGACGATGCTGACGGAGACATCGGGCCGCACGGCCCAGGACCTGGCCGCCGAGCTGGAGGGCCTGCGCGGCGTGGACTGGGCCGCGGTGTGGGCGGGCCCGCCGCAGGGCGGGTCGCCGGAATGCCGCGCGTGGTGCGCACGCTACGGCTGGGAGCCGAAGACGGCCGATCGCAACCTCGTGGTGCGCAGCGCGGCCGGCGGCAGGTGGACGTTCGAAGCGAACGGCAACTGGCACCCGGTCAGGCGCCTCACCCACTGGGCGTGGCACCTCAATGCCGACGATGCCTCCGAGAACCCCGGTCTCCTGGCCCGCGCTGCCGACGAATGGCCCGAGTTCCTCAAGGCAGCCGAAAGCGTGCTGGGACCTGCCGTATGGCACGGCGCCTGGGACGCACCGGACTTCCCGGAGCCGCCGGAACCGGGGTTCTGGGAGAACCGTGCGTACCGCCTCGAGACCCGTACCCCCTACCGGATGGCTTACTGGAAGCCGGTGGGCGAACACCCCGGTCAGGCACTCATCGTGCTGGTGCAGTCGGTGTCGTTCACGGCGTGGACCGCTGACACGCCTGGTGGTTCACGGATCCGGCTCACCGTGAATGCCCCTGAGGGGTCACGGAGGAGCCGGTGAGACCGGACGCTCCCCCGACCCTGGCAGAGGTGGCCAGGGCGTTCGCCTTCCAAGAGGAACATGCCGCAGCAGAACCGCGCGACCAGCAGGCCGGGGCCGCGATAGCCGGCAGGCTCTACAGCGACTACCTGTCGACGATCGACCCCGAAGCCGAAGGGCCGAAGCCGAGCCTTCTGCAATACATCGAGAATCTCGCGGAGACCGACTCGGTCACCCATGAGGACCGGGGCCCTCACCGTGCGTTCTGGTCCTACCAGTCCGAACTCGAGGGCGTGGACACACCCGTGCCCAACCGCTTCCTGGCACGGGCGTGTGGAGAGTCGCGCGGGCTGCAGGTGCTGGAGGACACCCCCGCCGGGCACCGGCTCAACGGTTACTTCCTCGGCAACGAATACGTGGTGGATGCGCTCGCCCAGCACTTCAACTTCGACCCCGAGGAACTGGACACCGCCCACGGCGCGGCCTGGGACACCCTCTCGGAACGTTTTGCCGAGGCCACCCAGGGTTTGGCGGTCCCCTTCGCCGCCGGGATCGAGCACTGACCGTCGGGTCCGCCACGATACGGACACACCGACCTCACCCATGTACCGAGCAAGGAGCACACGAGGATGCTGACCGAGACGACGGGCCGCACGGCCCAGGACCTGGCCGCCGAGCTGGAGGGCCTGCGCGGCGTGGACTGGGCCGCGGTGTGGGCGGGCCCGCCGCAGGGCGGGTCGCCGGAATGCCGCGCGTGGTGCGCACGCTACGGCTGGGAGCCGAAGACGGCCGATCGCAACCTCGTGGTGCGCAGCGCGGCCGGCGGCAGGTGGACGTTCGAAGCGAACGGCAACTGGGACCCGGTGTTCCGCCTGACCCACTGGGCATGGCGCGTCGCGGCTACTGATGCATCCGAGAACCACGGTCTGCTGGCCCACGCGGCCGAGGAGTGGTCGCAGTTC
Organism: Streptomyces sp. NPDC045967; assembly: GCF_056430495.1. Classification (NCBI taxonomy): domain Bacteria; kingdom Bacillati; phylum Actinomycetota; class Actinomycetes; order Kitasatosporales; family Streptomycetaceae; genus Streptomyces; species Streptomyces sp. NPDC045967. The sequence continues at coordinate 120,503 of NZ_JBWKLE010000004.1, forward strand.
CTGAGGTCGGCCGAGAGCGCGCTGGGACAGGCGGCCTGGAACGGCAGTTGGGACGCGCAGGACTTCCCGGAGCCGCCGGAGCAGGACTTCTGGCCGGACCGGGCTTACCGCCTCGAGACCCGGACTCCCTATCGGATGGCGTTCTGGAAGCCGGTGGGCGAACACCCCGGACAGGCGTTCTTCGTCCTGAGGCAGTCCGTTTCCTTCACGGCCTGGACCGCCGATGCACCAGGCACCTCCCAGATCCGGTTGTCCGTGCATGCCCCTGACGGCTCGCGGAGGAACCCGTGAGACCGGACGCTCCCCCCACGCGTGACGAGATAGCCCGGGCGATCGTCTTCGAACAAGAGCAGCGTGACGTGGAGCCGGCCACCGAGGCCGCCGGACGGGAGGTGGCGAGCCGTTTCTACCGGGACTGCCAGTCAGCCCAACCGGGTCGGGCCACACCGGATCTGCTGGGGTTCATCAAGCATCTCTCGGAGCAGGAATCCGTCACCAATGAGGACCGGGGCCCCGATCGGGCCTTCTGGTCCTTCAAGTCCCAGCCCGAGGGGGCGGACAGGGCAATCCCGCATCGGTTTCTGGCGCGGGCGTACGGAGAATCACGTGGCCTCCAAGTACTGGAGGACACTCCGGCGGGGAACCAGCTGAATGCCTATTGCCTCGGCAATCCCAACGTGGTGGACGCGCTCGTCGAACACTACGGCGTCGATGCCGACGAACTGGGCACCACCCACGGCATGGCCTGGGACACACTCTCGGACCGGTATGCCGAGGCAACGGAAGGGCTGGTCATCACCTTCGCTGCGGATATCACCGAAGACTCAGTACTCGGCAAGACCGAGATGCCCCAGCTTCTCCGGAACCCCAACGTCGGCATGGAGGGCATCAGGTTCGCGGTCCCGATGCCGCGGCATGAGCACCTGCCACCGGATATCGATGCGTTCATCGCCAACGACCCCGTCCGCTGCCAGCTGCTCATGGGGGACTACGACGCCGCGAAGTCCCCCGAGACATTCGCCATGAAGCTGAACTCCATCGACGTCCCCGAGGACCAGGAGGAGGCGCACGCGGAGATCATCGACCGGCTGTCGACGGCCGACACCTATGAGGAGCTGAACCCGGCGACCCCCGAGGCGAAGCGGCAGAGCGTCCGCACCCATTCCTTCCTTCCCGGCGTGAACGTGAGCCACGGCGTCATCCCCGCCCCCCGCAGCGGCGGCCTCACCAGCCACGGAGCCATCGAGCCGGTGGCCCCGCACATCGCCCCGAAACCCGCCGGGATCGAGCACTGACCGCCCTGCCTGCCACGATGCGGGCGTCTGCACGCATGTACCGAGCAAGGAGCAGAAGAGGATGTTGACCGAGACGACGGGCCGCACCGCCCAGGACCTCGCCGCCGAGCTGGAAGGGCTCCGGGCGATTGACTGGGCATCGGTGTGGGCGGGACCGCCGCAGGGCGGTTCTCCGGAGTTCCGGGCGTGGTGCGAGCGCTACGGCTGGGAACCTCAGACGTTCGACCGCCAGCTGGTGGTGCGGACGCCCACGGGCGGCCGGCTGACCTTCGAATCCGGTGGCTTCTGGAATCCGGTCGAGAGCCTGTCCCACTACGGGTGGCAGGTGAAGGCCGGTACCGCGGAGGAGAACCGCGCCGTCCTCGACCTGGCCGCCGAGACCTGGCCGGAGTACGTGGCAGCGGCCGCCGGGGTCATGAAGGCACCCGCCTGGGCCGGTTCCTGGGACGCCGCCGACTTCCCGGAGCCTCCCGCCCCCGGCTACTGGCCCGACCGGGAGTTCCGGTTGAAGAGCCGCCGCCCGTACCGGTTCGCGTACTGGGGCGGTACGGGGAACGGCGGTGCGGCCGAGCCGTTCATCGTGCTGAGCCAGTCCATCGCGTTCCCCACCTGGGCCGCGGACATGCCGGGCGCGTCGGCGATCTCCCTGGAGGTCCGCCCGCCCGTCGAAGTCCTGCGAGCCCTTCGATGACGGACTCGGCGCCCCCGACCCCTGAGGAGATCACCCGCGCGATCGCCCTCCAGGAGGCGGACCGCGCGGGCAAACCGCGCACCGCGGCCGAGGCCGAAGCGGTGACCGCCCGCATCTACGCGGACTGGCGGACGGCGCACAGCGAGGGCCGCCCCACCCCCGACATCGCCTCGTTCATACGGGACGTCGCCGCGAACCGGTCCGTCACCAACAAGGACCGCGGCGTCACGCGTGCGTTCTGGTCGTGGAAGTCCCAGCCCGAGGGCGCGCCCCGGGTCGTGGACCACCGCTTCCTGGCGCAGGCGTGCGGCGAGAGCCGGTCGTACCAGGTGCTGGAGGACAGCCCCGCGGGGCGGCAACTGGACTCGTACCAGCTGTGGGAGCCCTCCGTGAAGGAGGCCCTGGTCAACGACTTCGCCCTGGACGCGGCGGAGGTCGACGCCCTTGCCCCGGAGGTGTGGGCCACCATTTCGGGGCGCTACGCCGAAGCGGCCGAAGGGCCGGTGGTCGCCTTCTGCGCCGACATCGGGGCCGGCTCGATCCTCGGGAAGGACGAGCTGCCGCGGCTGCTCGCGCACGAGAAGGTCGGCAAGGAGAACGTCGGGTTCCCGCTGCCCGCACCCCGTCACGACCACCTCCCGCCCGAGGTGGACGAGTTGATCGCCAACGATTCACTGCGCTGCCAGGTGCGGATGGAGGACTTCGACGCGCAGAACACCTCGCCGAAGGACTTCGCCGCGCGGCTCGGCGCCCTCGACGTACCCGAGAACCTGCGGGAGGCGCACACGTCCGTGCTCTCCCGGCTCTCCTCGGCCAACAGCTACGACGAGCTGGCCGCACCGGCCGCACCGGAGACGAAACAGCACACCGCGTCCGCGCGGGCCGGTGCCTTCCTGCCCGGTGTGACCGTCCGGCCCACCGCCGCACTGCCCACCCCGCGCGGGCCCTCCACCCACGGTGTGAGCAATCCCCTGGCCGCCGAGGTGGCGCCGAAGCCCCTCGGCATCGCGCACTGACCGGCACCCGGCACCCGGCACCCGCCACCCGCCACCCGTCGAACTTGCAGGACAGTCCCACATGGAGGACCCACCCATGAGCACCACCGCCGACGCGCAGCAGGCGTCCGAGGAAGAGGTGGAGTTCTACTTCGCCGACGTCTTCGTCTTCGTCACCGAATACCTTTCACAGATGGTGCGGCGCCGCGTAAACGGCTCGACCGCCACCTGGTGTCCGCGCTGGTGGGAGCACCCCGAGGCCGGCGCCCGGCTCTCCGCGCTGTGGCTGGCCTGGGAGCACCTGCGGCACGATCCGGCCCTGGGCATGTCCACCTGGTGGCTGCACCACGCCGACCCGCATCTGCGGGTGCTGATGGACGCGGACATGGGCCCCTTCGCGGCCTGCTCGCCCAAGGACGGGCACACGGCCTATCCCTTCGAGCCGCTGCCGGTCGACCCCCACCCCGATGACGCCTGACGCCTGACGCGTCACACCGGCTCACGCATGGCTCCGGCCGAGGACGGCAAAGGCGGCGCACCCGCCCCATGAGCGCGGCCGGTGAGGATTCCGGGAACTTCTTCACCGAGCCTTCGCATGGATGCGCGGACACGACCCGGCCCGAACCAGCGCCGTTTTCCTCACCCTTTCCTCGCCTTTCCTCGCGAGGAAAAGACATGCGTCATCCGCCGTCCCTCCCCCTACCGTGTCCGGGCGACCTGACTGAGGGAGGCCCGGGACGGTGGAGTCACCTGCCGAGAACAAGCGAAGCGCGGCACTTGCCCTGGTGGTACTGGGTGTTCTACTGATCGCCTCGCTGGTGGTGTTCACCGTCTTCGACGGCGAGGACGACACCGAGAACCCTTCCGACGGCAAGGCCCCCGCCACATCAGGGCAGGGCAAGGACGCCGGGGCGACCGGTGGCGGCGGGGGAACCGGCGGTACGGGGCAGCAGGCCGGTGCCAAGGGCGCCGACGGCGTACCGCCCATCATCACGCCGGAGGAACTGGGCGAGGCCCACCGCACCATGGCCGCCTACATGGCCGGCCTGAGCACGTACAAGCACACCGACCAAAACGACAGCTGGGCCAAGCCGTTGCTCGAACTGACGGTCGGCGACAAGCAGATGAAGTCGCTGACCGCCCTTCCCACGGCGAAGGACTGGGGCACCTGCCAGGCCACCCGCTGCTCCTCCGTCGGGAAGGCGACCGTGGTCCGCGACGGCATGATCGCCCAGGATCTCGTCAACGGCGGCGGCAGCCTGGTGTCCAGCGTCGTCTCGCTCACCTCGACCCGTTCCGAGAACGGCAAGCAGACCCGTACGGAGACCAACTCCTGGCTGGTGAGCTCCCGCAAGGAAGCCGGCTCCTGGAAGGTGTCCGCGTTCAACCTGCAGGGCCTGGGCAACGTGGGCGCGTCCGACGAAGCGGGGGAGTGAGACTCGATGGTGGCTCCTGCCGTACTGGCGGCCGCGTCGAAGGCCGCCAGGGTGGCGAAGACGGCCAAGATGGCCGCCCAGGTGGCCGGAGGCCAGGGCGGCGGTGGCGGCGGCAAGAAGAAGGACAACGGCAGGATGCTGCTGCTCGCCGGCCTCGGCGGGCTCCTGCCGATCGGCGCCATCGGCTTCGTCGTGTTCCTCATGCTCGGAGCCCTGATCGGCGGCATCGGGGGCGGCGCCGCCCAGGCGGCCTGCGGCAACTACGCGCAGAACGCGGGCGGGGGCAACACCAGCGACCAGGCGGCCACCAACCCGATCATGCCCGCGGGCAAGATCTACCTGCCCAGCGAGACGGCCCGCAACGAGATACCCCCGCGGATGATGCTCGCGGCGATGCGGGCCTCGGCCCGCTACGAGGGCCTCGACTGGACGATCCTCGCCGGTCAGATGTACCAGGAGACCAAGTACGGCCAGGACCCGTCCGCCGCGCCCGGGGGCAAGAACAGCGCGGGCTACATGGGCCTGCTGCAGTTCGGCCCTCCCGCCTGGAAGGACTACGGCGACGACGGCAACGGTGACGGCAAGAAGGACCTGTACAACATCGATGACGCGGCCTTCGCCGGCGCCAACTTCATCCACGCGCTGAAGGTCGAGACGAAGCCGTGGGAGGCGCTGCTCGGCTACTCCGGGTCGCTGGCGAACAACACCGTCTACCCCCGCGTGGTCCTCACCCAGGCGGCCCGCTACCGCGGCAACCTCACCGGCGACAAGAAGCTGATCGAGGGCTGGTACGCGCACCTGAAGGCCACCGTCGACAAGAACCCCGACTTCCCCACGCTCGGCCGGCAGTCGGACATACCCGCGCCCGTCGACAACAACGCGCAGCCGACCGAGGCGCTGAGCATCGCGACGTCCCCGCCGCGCTCCTGGTCCACCCCGCCCTACCCGGGTGACACCGCACGGACGGACCGGGCCTCGGCACCCCGGAGCGGCCAGGGCGGCGGGGGCAACGTGGCGAGCGCGAACCTGAGCGACCGGATGCAGACCGTCGCCCTCTCCCGTCCGCTGCTCAAACCGGCCGAACCGCCGGCCTCGAACGGCAAGGACTGGCAGTGGCCGTTGAAGGAAGGCTCGTACACGGTCGGCACCCCGTACCACCAGAGCGGCCCCAGCTGGAGCCTCGGCTACCACACCGGACTCGACCTCCAGGCTCCCGCCGGCACCCCGATCTACGCGCCCGCCGACGGCAAGGTCATCAAGGTGACCAGCGGCGGCTCGTACGGCAACGAGACGCACATCGAGCACGCGAACGGGGTCGTCACCCTGTACGCGCACCAGACCAAGGCCATGGTGACCCAGGGCGCCTCCGTCAAGCGCGGCGACCAGATCGGCACCGTCGGCAGCACGGGCAACTCCACCGGCCCGCACCTGCACTGGGAGGTCCGCCTCCCCGGCGTCGACAACCCGTTCGTCCCCGGCCAGGACAACGGCCCCGGCATGATCGACCCGAAGGGCTGGCTGGAGGGCAAGGTCTCGGCCGATCCGGACTACGGCACGGTGCCCGGCGGCGACGGGAGCAAGGGCAAGGACGCCACGTACGCCTCGTGTGCCAAGGACGGCAAGGGCACCGCGGTTCCCCCGGACGGCGCGGGCGTCACCGGCGTACTGCCGGGCGCCGACGACCCGGTGGTGCGTGCCGCGCTCCGCTGGGCGCAGCGCGGCATCGGCCAGCCGTACGTCTGGGGCGCACCGCGGTTGCAGGGTGACAACCCCGTCTCCTTCGACTGCTCCAGCTTCACGCAGTGGATGTACTACCAGGCCAGCGGCGGCAAGATCAACATCGGCTCGGTCACGTACGACCAGGAGGACAACCTCCACGCGTCCAAGGTGGAGCTCAACCAGGCGCAGCCCGGCGACATCATCTTCTTCCGGCCCGGCCCGAACGGTTCCGAGCACGTCGGCGTCGTGTGGGACCCGGCCGGCAAGAAGATCCTCCACGCCCCTCGCAAGGACAAGAACGTCGAGTTCAGCAGCTGGGAATGGCAGGGCCAGATCACCGGCGTGTACCGAGTCCCGATCCCGGCCGGCACCAACCCCGTCGAGGGCGGCGGCGAGCACGCGTAGCGGTCGGCGCAGGACGCCCGACGTCCCGGAATGCACCAGCAGCAACGGAGCGGATACCTCTTCCGTCCCACATCCGCTCCAGCGGAAGGAAAGTCCTGACCATGGCCTCACCCCAGCAGAAGAAGCCCCGCTCCGACGAGGACTGGACGATCGAGATCGCCTGCCTCGTCGGGGGGCTCCTGGCCCTCTTGTGCGGCGCCTGGTTCGCCGCCCGCCTCGGCGCGTCCTTCGGCGGTGAACCGGCGCCGCCGGGCGACCCGTTCTCCTTCGCCGTGGCCCTGGTCACGGGTGACTACTCCTGGCCGCACGGCGCGGCGAACGCCGCCGCGGCCGGCGAGGCCCTGCTGCTCGCCGGCGCCGCCACCGCCGTGTACCGGATCCGCCAGCGCATGCGCAACAAGCCGGACGTCGACGCGGCGGCACGCCACCTGGCCCAGGGCGAGGAGCTCGGCAAGCTCACGATGAAGGGCGCCGCCGCCACCGCCGAGCGTCTGGGCGTGGACAGCCGCTCGCCGGGCGTATTCATCGGCCGCTCCCTGCGGGGACGGCAGCCCCTCTACGGCTCCTTCGAGGACATGCACGTCGACATCTGGGGTCCCCGTACGGGCAAGACGACCCGGCGCGCCATCCCCGCGATCCTCGACGCCCCCGGCGCGGTGCTCGTCACCTCCAACAAGCGCGACATCGTCGACGCCACCCGCGGGCCGCGCGAGGCGCGCGGCCAGGTCTGGGTCTTCGACCCGCAGCAGGTGGCCCAGGAGCCGCCCGCGTGGTTCTGGAACCCGCTGTCGTACGTGACGGACGTCGCCAAGGCCCGCAAGCTGGCCGACCACTTCGCTTCGGGCTCGCGGGACGCCGACGCCTCCACGGACGCGTTCTTCGACCCGGCCGGACAGGACCTGCTCGCCAACCTCCTGCTCGCGGCGGCCACCGCCAAGGCCCCCATCACGCAGATCTACACCTGGCTGGCCAACCCGAAGGACGACACCCCGGAGCGCATCCTGCGCGCCGCGGGACACCTCATGCCGGCCGACTCCCTGTCGGGCGTCATCACCGCCCCGGACAAGCAGCGCAGCGGCATCTACGGCGTCGCCCAGCAGATGGCGTCCTGCCTGGTCAACCCCGAGGTCAACAAGTGGGTGACGCCGCTTGCGGCCACCGACGACCGTCCGGAGTTCGACCCCCGCGCGTTCGTCCGCACCGACTCCACCCTCTTCTCGCTCTCCCGCGAGGGCAGTGACTCGGCGGGCCCGCTGGTGACCGCGTTGACCGTCGCGGTCGTCGAGGCCGCCGAGGAGTACGCCACCACCCAGCGGGGCGGCCGGCTGTCGCGCCCGCTGGTCGGGGTACTGGACGAGGCGGCGAACGTCTGCCGCTGGCGCGCCCTGCCCGATCTCTACTCGCACTACGGCTCGCGCGGCATCATCCTGATGACGATCCTCCAGTCCTGGGCCCAGGGCATCGAAGTGTGGGGCGAGCGGGGCATGGAGAAGCTCTGGTCGGCCGCGAACGTCCGGGTCTACGGCGGCGGCGTCTCCGACACCCGCTTCCTCGGCGACCTTTCCGAGCTGGCGGGCGAGTACGACCTGCGCGAGTTCAGCACGACCCGTGAGTCGGAGTCGTACGGCTGGTCCGGCAACCGCAGCATGAACGAGTCCGTACGCCGCGACCGCGTCCTGAAGGTCTCCGACCTGGGCGCGATGCCCCCCGGCCGGGCCCTCGTCCTGGCCTCCGGCACCAAGCCGGTCCTGGTCGAGACGATCCCGTGGTGGCAGGGCCCGTATGCCAACGCGGTCAAGGCATCCCTGACCAAGCACGACCCCGGCGCCCGCGCCTGACACCGGCGCTGATCACCCGCCTGCTGCCGGGCCGTCCCACTGCATCCTGTTCCCCGGGTCAGTGAGGTACGACCCGGCCGCGCGTGACACCTGGCCGCGAAATAGCAAAACCCCCAGGTCACGGCGAGTGAGTCCTGGGGGTTCTACAGAGCCGCCTTCGGGATTCGAACCCGAGACCTACGCATTACGAGTGCGTTGCTCTGGCCAACTGAGCTAAGGCGGCACCGCTGGTCAGACAAGTATTCCCTCGAAGAGGTGCTCTCATCAGCAGCGGCGCCAAGTCTACAGGCTCCTGAGCGGTGCCCCGAACCACTTTGTTCGAGGGTGGGGGGATGGGTTCGTAGCGGGACAAAGGGGGCGGTCCCGGCTCAGCACTTCCTGCCGTCCTCCGGGGCCTTGCCCTCCAGCAGGTAGCGGTTGATCGCCGTGTCGATGCAGTCGCTGCCGCGGCCGTAGGCCGTGTGGCCGTCGCCGTCGTAGGTCAGCAGGGTGCCCGACTCCAACTGGCCCGCCAGCGCCTGCGCCCACTTGTACGGGGTCGCCGGGTCGCGCGTGGTGCCGACCACGAGGATCGGGGGGGCACCCTTCGCGGCCAGGGGCTTCGCCGTGCCCGTGGCCTTGACCGGCCAGTACGTGCAGTTCAGCGAGGCCCAGGCCAGGCCCGTGCCGAAGACGGGGGACGCCTTCTCGAAGGAGGGCAGGGCCGATCGCACCGCGTCCGGGCCGGTGAACGCAGGGGGCTGGTCCAGGCAGTTGACGGCGGCGTTCGCGGACATCAGGTTGGCGTACGTGCCGTCCGGCGAGCGCTCGTAGTAGCTGTCGGCCAGACTCAGCAGGCTCGCCCCGTCGCCGTCCATCGCCGCGGTCAGCGCCTCCCGCAGCTGCGGCCAGGCGCTCTCGTCGTACAGGGCCGCGATCGCTCCGGTCGTCGCCAGGGCCTCGCCCAGCGGCCGGGCGTCGTCACCCGAGGGCACGGGCTGGGCGTCGAGCTTGCGGAAGAACTCCTTCAGGCGCGCCGCCATCGCCTCCGGCCCGCCCGTGCCCAGCGGGCACTCGGCCTGCTGGGCGCAGTCCTTCGCGAAGGCGGTGAAGGCCGTTTCGAATCCGGCCGTCTGGTCGCGGTTCAGGTCGAGCGCGGGGCGGGAGGGGTCCATCGCGCCGTCCAGCACCAGCCGCCCGACGCGGCCGGGGAAGAGCTCCGCGTACGTGGCCCCCAGGAAGGTGCCGTACGAGGCGCCGACGTAGGTGAGCTTCTCGTCGCCGAGCACCGCGCGCAGCAGGTCCATGTCGCGGGCCGCTTCGACCGTGGAGACGTGCGGCAGGACGGCTCCCGAGCGCGCCTGGCAGCCGGCGGCGAACTCCTTGAAGGCCGCCACCAGCAGCGCCTGCTCGGCCGCGTCGTCCGGGGTCTGGTCCACCTGCGTGTACTTGTCCATCGCCGGTCCGGTCAGGCACTCGACGGGACTGCTGCGGTCCACCCCGCGCGGGTCGAAGGAGACCATGTCGTACCGGGCGCGGACCGGCGCGGGATAACCGATCCCCGCGTATGCCTGCAGGTAGCCGATGCCGGATCCGCCGGGCCCGCCCGGATTGACCACCAGGGAGCCGAGCCGCTTGCCCGGTCCGGTGGCCGGGCGGCGGGCGACGGCGATGTCGACGTCCCGGCCGGAGCCGGGGTCGGCGTAGTCCAGCGGGGCCTTCATCGTGGCGCACTGGAACCCGGGGACACCGCAGTCGCGCCAGGTCAGCTTCTGCTCGTAGTACGGGCGCAGCGCCGCCGGGTCGGCGGACGGCTGCGCCGACCGCGGACCGGCGGACGCGGAGGCCCGCGGTCCCGCCGAGGACCCGCCGGAGGTGCATCCGACGAGCAGCAGCCCGACGGCCGCCATCACGGTCCCGGTGGTACGCAGCACGCGACTGGTGTCCATGCCCGGAGACTACGTCCTGCCGACCGGTGGCAGCCCGCGGCCGACACCCGGGCGGCGGCGCCCCTCGGCGCGGCCCCTGCCGGGCAGGGCAGGGACCGGGAACGGGCCGGGACCGCCTCGAGCCGGGCACCCGGTCCGCCCGTTCGGGTGAGCCGGTCAACCCGGTGTGGACGCGGGGAGCCGGGGGCGGGTGCCGGGGCGGGTCAGCCCGCGCGCAGGGACATGGTCATCGCCTCGACCGCGAGCAGGGGGGCCACATTGCGGTCCAGGGCTTCCCGGCAGGCGATGATCGCCTCGATCCGCCGCAGGGTCCGCTCGGGACCCGAGGCGCGGGCGATCCGGTCGAGGTCCGGCCGTATCTCCTCGTTGGCGATGGCCACGGACGAGCCGAGCTGAAGGGCCAGTACATCGCGGTAGAAACCGGTGAGGTCGGTCAGCGCCAGGTCCAGGCTGTCGCGCTGGGTCCGGGTGCGGCGGCGCTTCTGCCGGTCCTCCAGTTCCTTCATCACGCCCGCCGTGCCGCGGGGCATCCGGCTGCCGGCGCCCGCCTGGGCGCCGAGTGCGGCGCGCAGCTCCTCGGTCTCCTTGCCGTCGACCTCCTCCGCGACCTGCTTGGCGTCCTCCGCGGCGGCGTCGACCAGCTCCTGCGCGGCCTTGAGGCAGCCACCCACGTCGTCGATGCGCAGCGGGACCTTCAGCACGGTGGCGCGGCGGGAGCGGGCGTCCTCGTCGGTCGCGAGCCGGCGGGCCCGGCCGATGTGCCCCTGGGTGGCGCGGGCGGCGGCGGCGGCCACGGCGGGATCGATGCCGTCGCGCCGGACCAGCACCTCGGCCACGGCCGCGACCGACGGAGTGCGCAGGGTCAGGTGCCGGCAGCGGGAGCGGATCGTGGGCAGCACGTCCTCCAGGGAGGGCGCGCAGAGCAGCCACACCGTGCGCGGAGCGGGTTCCTCCACAGCCTTGAGGATCACATTGCCCGCGCCTTCGGTGAGCCGGTCGGCGTCCTCCAGCACGATGACCTGCCAGCGGCCCACCGCCGGGGAGAGCTGGGCCCGGCGGACCAGCTCGCGGGTCTCCTTGACACCGATCGACAGCAGGTCGGTGCGGACGATCTCCACATCCGCATGCGTGCCGATCACGGTCGTGTGGCAGCCGTCGCAGAACCCGCAGCCCGGCTCGCCCCCGAGGGCGCGGTCGGGACTGGTGCACTGCAGGGCGGCCGCGAAGGCACGGGCGGCGGTGGATCGACCCGAACCGGGCGGCCCGGTGAACAGCCACGCGTGGGTCATTCTGGAGGCCTCGGGCAGCGCCTCCCGGTCCGCGACCGCCGTGACCAGGGCGTCGGCATCGCGGGCGGCAGCGGCCAGCTGCTGCTGGACCCGCTCCTGTCCCACCAGGTCGTCCCACACGGGCATCCCGCCCCACCACCTCTCACTTCACTCTGCGTGCACCCATTGTGGCGCGCGGCACTGACAATCCGGTCGCCCCGGCTCAGCGCCGCCGGCGTCGGCCCCGCCCGTCGTCGTCACCCTGCTCGTCCTCCCGGCCGGGGCCCAGCAGCTCGTCCGCCAGCGTCGGCAGATCGTCCAGCGGGGTCTCCTCGGCCCAGTCCGGCCGCGGTCGGCGCGGGCGGCCGTCCTCGTCGAGGACGGGGAGCTCGCGCGTCCGGTCGTCGCCCGCGGAACCGGCGCTTCCGGAGTCGCGGAAGATGCCCGGCGGCACCCGGTCGGCCGGGCTCTCCTCGGGGCGCCGCGCGGTTGGCCGCGAGGCCTGGGGGCGTACGGGGGGCAGCACGGCGGTCTCGTCCGTCGGGCGGGCCGGGCGGACCGGCGGCAGGACGGCCGTCTCGTCCATCGGCTGGACCGGCGGCTTCGACACGTCGACCTTCGGGACGGGGACGGTCTGCGTGATGTCGTCGGGCTGGACCACCCGCCGCAGCGCCGGGGTCTCCAGCGTGACGGCGTCGTCCGGATGCGGACCGTCCGTATCGGCAGCCGGAGCCGCCGGATGGGCAGGAGCCGACGGCGCCGCAGCAGTCATCTCCTGAGACTGAGACTGAGCCGGAGCGGGCGTCGGCGCCGGAGCGGCCGCGGCGGCCGAAGCCGCCGCAGCAGCCGAGGCCCGCGCCGCCGCCTCGGCGGCCGCTGCCGCCGCCAGCCTGCGCGCCTCCTCGGCCTTCAGCAGGGCCTCTTCCGCCCGCCGCTGCTTCTCCAGCCGGCGTTCCTCGGCCTCGGCCCGCAGCCGGGCCTCCTCCTCCGCCTGCCGGCGCCGTCGCTCCTCCTCGGCCGCCCGAGCCTTCTCCTCGGCCTCCGCGCGCAGCCGCTCGGCCTCGGCCCGGGCCCGGGCCTCCTCCTCGGCGCGGAGCCGCTCCTCCTCCGCCAGGCGCGCGGCCTCCGCCTCGGCCTTGATCCGGGCCTCCTCGGCCTCCCGCGCGAGGCGGGCCTCCTCCTCGGCCTTCAGCCGGGCCTCCTCCGCCTTGCGCGCGGCTTCTTCCTCCGCCCTGCGCCGGGCCTCCTCCTCGGCGAGCCGCCGGGCCTCCGCCTGGGCGGCCACCTCCGCCTCGGAGAGCGGGAGCATCCGGTCCAGCCGGTGCCGGACGACGGTGGTCACCGAGTCCGGGTCCTGACCGGCGTCGACCACCAGATAGCGCCCGGGATCGGACGCGGCCAGGGTCAGGAATCCGGACCGCACCCGCTGGTGGAACTCCGCCGGCTCCGACTCCAGCCGGTCCGGGGCCTCCGTGAACCGCTCCCGCGCCGCCTCCGGCGACACGTCGAGCAGCACGGTCAGGTTCGGGACGAGGCCGTCGGTCGCCCAGCGCGAGATCCGCGCGATCTCGGTCGGGGATAGGTCGCGGCCCGCGCCCTGGTAGGCCACGGAGGAGTCGATGTAGCGGTCCGAGATGACCACCGCACCCCGCTCCAGGGCCGGACGGACCACCGTGTCCACGTGCTCCGCGCGGTCCGCGGCGTACAGCAGTGCCTCGGCCCGGTTCGAGAGCCCGGCCGAGGAGATGTCGAGCAGGATCGAGCGCAACCGCTTGCCGACCGGGGTGGCCCCCGGTTCGCGGGTGACGACGACCTCGTGGCCCTTGCCCCGGATCCAGTCGGCCAGCGCCTCCACCTGAGTGGACTTGCCGGCTCCGTCGCCGCCCTCCAGGGCGATGAAGAATCCCGTGGCGGACGGGGCCTGCGCCGGCTCCCCGCCGCGCAGCGCCTCGCGGAGGTCGCGCCGCAGGGGTACGCCGCTGCGGTCGTCGGCCTTGGCGAGGACCACGGCCGCGACGGGCAGCAACAGGGCGCCGACCAGCATCAGGGTGAAGGCGGCGCCGCCGTGTGCGACGACGACCTCGCCGCTGCCCAGCCGGTGCGTCCCGATGACCCCGGCGAGCACCGGGGCGAGGACGGCCCCGAGCGCCACGGCCACCCGGACGACCGCGTGCAGGTGCTCGGTGATCCGGCCCCTGCGGAACTCCTCGGTCTCCTGGTCCAGCAGGGTGTGCCCGGTGTTGGCGGCCACACCCGCGGCGGCGCCGGCGAGCAGCGACAGGAAGAGCCCGGTGGCCGTGTCCGGGACCAGCCCGGTCAGCAGCAGTGCCAGCCCGGTCACCGCTATGGCCAGAGCCAGCAGGCGGCGGCGGGACAGGCCCGGCAGCACCTTGCCGGCCTGGGTGGCGCGGACGCCGACGGCGGTGCCGCCGACCAGCGCGAGGACGAACAGGGCGAAGGCGGCAGGGCCGCCGCCGAGGTCGAAGGCGTGCAGGACGGCCACGGCCACGGCGCAGGACACCGCTCCGGCGACCGCCGCACAGGCCAGGACGAGCACCGGCACGGCCCCCGTACGGCCCTTGTCGGGCTTGTCCCCCGCCTTGGGGGCGCGCAGGCCCTCCAGCGGCGAACGCGGCCGCGGGGTCTTCGACCCGGGCAGCACCAGGGGCAGCAGCAGCGAGACGGAGGCGGCGAACAGGCCGGCGGCCACGTACGAACCGAGCGCGGCCTGGTTCGCGGCGAACCAGTCGACGCCGATCCCAAGGGCCTTGCCGACCAGGGTCGCGGCGAGCAGCACGGCCGCGGCGACCGGCAGCGCCGCGAAAGCCGTACGCAGGCTCAGCCGGCGCAGCGCGTCCAGGTGGTCCGGAAGCGGTCGTACGGTCGCGCCCTCGGGCGGCGGCGCCGGCAGCAGGGCCGGGGCGGCGCTCTCCTTGGCCAAGGTCCACAGCCGCTCCGCGGCGCCGGCGACGAAGACCGTGGCCAGCAGCGCGGTGAGCGCGTGGGCCGGGATCCAGTCGAGCCACAGCGGAGCGACGACGAAGAGCCCGAGCCGGACACCGTCCGCGCCGATCATCGTCCAGCGGCGGTCCAGCCTGCCGCCGGGGGCGAGCAGGCCGGAGAGCGGTCCCAGCAGGACCGCGCCGAAGAACAGGGTGGCGAGGATCCGGACCCCGAAGACGACGGCCACGGCGAGGGCCGCGCCGCGGTAGCCGCCGCCGAAGGCTCCTTCGGTGACGGCGGCCTGCAGGGCCAGCAGCACCAGCACCAGCAGTGCGAGGGCATCACCGATGCCGCTCACGAGCTGGGCGCTCCACAGCCGGCGCAGCCTGGGGGTGCGCAGCAGGGCGCGCAGCGCGCGCTCGCGGGAATCCGCGGCTAGGGCTTCGTCGTAGGTGGGGTTGGCGGGGGCGGTCACGACCGTTGGCTGCTCGGCTCGCGTCATCCGCCCAGCCTATCCGCTGCGCTTGGCAGCTGCGGAGGCCTGTGGACAAGGTCCACTGTGACCCCGCACCCACCTTCCCGGGACTCCGCCCCGGCCCCCGGCGCGGGCCCCGCCGGACAGGTCCGAAGGGACGGCACCGGCTGCGCCGGTCCTCCGGGGCTCTGCCCCGAACCCCGCGCCTCAAACGCCGGCGAGGCTGCATCGCCGACCTTCGCCCGAGGGGCACACCCGAGCCACGCCGGCCGCCGCAGCGCCACCCCCACCCCGCCCCCAAACCCCGGCAAGGCTGCATCACCGACCTTCGCCCGAGGCACAGACCCGAGCCACGCCGACCGCCGCAGCGCCACCCCCACCCCGCGCCCAAACGCCGGCAAGGAGGGACAGGCCGCCCGATGGCGGCAGGGGTCCGCAGGGCCCCGCATGGCGCAGGACCCCGTGCTGAGCGCACGGGGTCCTGTTCGCCTGAGGACGGAAGCCGGAGGCGGCGGTGCACCCCGGCCCGGGTCTGCCCCGGCCCGGGGCGCGGTCAGAGTCGGCCCGGCCGCGGTGGTCAGTCGTCCGTGGTGGTCGTGGCCGTCTTCTTCGCCACCGTCTTCTTCGCGGTCGTCTTCTTCGCGGTGGTCTTCTTGGCCGCCGTCGTCTTCTTCGCGGCGGCCGTCTTCGTCGCCGTCGCCTTCTTCGCCGGAGCCTTCTTGGCCGGGGCCTTCTTCGCCGTCTTCTTCGCCGGGCCCTTGGCCCGCTTCTCCGCCAGCAGCTCGTAGCCCCGCTCCGGCGTGATCGTCTCGACGTCGTCGTCCCGCCGCAGCGTGGCGTTCGTCTCGCCGTCCGTCACGTACGGCCCGAAGCGGCCGTCCTTGACCACCACCGGCTTCTCGCTGACCGGGTCCGTGCCCAGCTCCTTCAGCGGCGGCTTGGCCGCGGCCCGGCCCCGCTGCTTGGGCTGCGCGTAGATCGCCAGCGCCTCGTCCAGCGTGATCGAGAACAGCTGGTCCTCGGTCTCCAGCGACCGCGAGTCCGTGCCCTTCTTCAGGTACGGGCCGTAGCGGCCGTTCTGTGCCGTGATCTCCACGCCCTCGGCGTCCACGCCGACCACCCGCGGCAGCGACATCAGCTTCAGCGCGTCGTCGAGCGTGACCGTGTCCAGGCTCATCGACTTGAAGAGCGACGCCGTCCGCGGCTTGACGGCGTTCTTGCCCGTCTTCGGCGTGCCCTCGGGGAGGATCTCCGTCACGTACGGCCCGTAGCGACCGTCCTTGGCGACGATCTCGTTCCCGCTGACGGGGTCCTTGCCGAGCTCGAACTCGCCGCTCGGCTTGGCGAACAGCTCCTCCGCGTACTCGACCGTCAGCTCGTCCGGAGCCATGTCGTCCGGTACGTCGGCCCGCTGGTGGCCCTCCGCGTCCTTCTCGCCCCGCTCCACGTACGGCCCGTAGCGGCCGACCCGCAGCACGATGCCCGAACCGACCGGGAAGGAGGAGATCTCCCGGGCGTCGATCGCGCCCAGGTCCGTGACCAGCTCCTTCAGACCGCCGAGGTGGTCCCCTTCGGCCGGCACGACCTCGGTCGCGTCCTCGGACCCGAAGTAGAACCGCTTCAGCCACGGCACGGACTGCGCCTCGCCGCGCGCGATGCGGTCGAGGTCGTCCTCCATCTTCGCGGTGAAGTCGTAGTCGACGAGCCGGCCGAAGTGCGTCTCGAGCAGGTTCACCACGGCGAACGACAGGAAGGACGGCACGAGCGCCGTGCCCTTCTTGAAGACGTAGCCGCGGTCGAGGATCGTGCCGATGATCGACGCGTAGGTCGACGGGCGGCCGATCTCGCGCTCTTCCAGCTCCTTGACCAGCGAGGCCTCGGTGTAGCGGGCCGGCGGCTTGGTCGAGTGGCCGTCCGCCGTGATCTCCTCGGCGGCGAGCGCGTCGCCCTCCGCGACCTGCGGCAGGCGCTTCTCGCGGTCGTCGAGCTCGGCGTTCGGGTCGTCCGCACCCTCCACGTAGGCCTTCATGAAGCCGTGGAAGGTGATCGTCTTGCCGGAGGCGGTGAACTCGGCGTCCCGGCCGTCGGCCGCCCGGCCGCCGATCCTCACGGTGACGCTGTTGCCGACGGCGTCCTTCATCTGGGAGGCGACGGTCCGCTTCCAGATCAGCTCGTAGAGCCGGAACTGGTCGCCGGTCAGACCGGTCTCGGCCGGAGTGCGGAAACGATCACCCGAGGGGCGGATCGCCTCGTGCGCCTCCTGGGCGTTCTTGACCTTGCCCGCGTAGACCCGCGGCTTCTCCGGCAGGTAGTCGGCCCCGTAGAGCTGCGTGACCTGCGCCCGCGCCGCGGACACCGCGGTTTCCGACAGCGTGGTGGAGTCGGTACGCATATAGGTGATGAAGCCGTTCTCGTACAGCTTCTGGGCCACCTGCATGGTCGCCTTCGCACCGAAGCCCAGCTTGCGCGAGGCCTCCTGCTGGAGCGTCGTCGTGCGGAACGGGGCGTACGGGGAGCGCCGGTACGGCTTGGACTCGACCGAGCGGACGGCGAACGAGGTGCCCTCCAGCGCGGCCGCCAGCGCCCGCGCTCCCGCCTCGTCGAGGTGCAGCACCTCGCTCTTGAGCTGCCCGTTCGCACCGAAGTCGCGGCCCTGGGCGACGCGCTTGCCGTCCACCGTGTTCAGCCGGGCGATCAGCGTCGAGGGGTCCGACGCGTCGCCGGTGCGCCCGGTGGCAAAGGTTCCGGTCAGGTCCCAGTACTCGGCGGAGCGGAAGGCGATGCGCTCGCGCTCCCGCTCGACGACGAGGCGGGTGGCCACCGACTGCACGCGGCCGGCCGACAGCCGCGGCATGACCTTCTTCCACAGGACCGGCGATACCTCGTAGCCGTAGAGGCGGTCGAGGATGCGGCGGGTCTCCTGGGCGTCGACCATGCGCTGGTTCAGCTCGCGCGGGTTGGCGACGGCGTCGCGAATCGCGTCCTTGGTGATCTCGTGGAAGACCATCCGGTGGACGGGGACCTTGGGCTTGAGGACTTCCTGCAGGTGCCACGCGATGGCTTCGCCCTCGCGGTCCTCATCGGTGGCGAGGAAGAGTTCGTCGGACTCGGCCAGCAGCTCCTTGAGCTTCCTGACCTGGGCCTTCTTGTCCGCGTTGACGACGTAGATCGGCTGGAAGTCGTGCTCGACGTCCACGCCGAGCCGGCGGACCTCGCCGGTGTACTTGTCGGGGACCTCCGCCGCGCCGTTCGGGAGGTCGCGGATGTGCCCGACGCTCGCCTCGACGACGTATCCGGGGCCGAGGTAGCCCTTGATCGTCTTCGCCTTGGCAGGGGACTCGACGATGACGAGTCGGCGGCCGCCCTTTGCGGTCTCGCTAGTCGGGGACAACTTTGCTCTTCTCTCCGGTCGGCACTCGGTCGCTGTACGGCGACGCTGCGGAGTGTGACGGTACAACCCGCCCCCGTGTCAAACGGCACAAGCCCGCAACGGCCACTCGAACGGTAACCCGACAAGTGCCTGTTCTGCCGCCCGGATGCCGCGCCGGGCCCCGCCCGGTCACCGGGCCGAGTGGCCGGGGGGCCGTCTGGCCCCGCCCGCGGCGCCCGCCCCGGACCCCCCTCGCAATCCGCCCCCGCACCGGCTTCCGCATCGGCTCGGCCCCGGCTTCACCAGCGGACCGGGCGGGCCGCGACCCCGGCGTCAGGGCCGGGCCGGGCGCCGCGCCCGGCGCGCCGGCGAGGTCCCGCCGACGGGGAGGGCCGGCGGGACGGCCGTCAAGGGGCGCACGCTTTCGGCCACCGGCGCGTCGTGCCCGCAAGCGCGTCCCCGCCGGGGCCGGCAGAGCGGCTCCGAGCAGCGGGAACGCACCGCCCGCGAAGATCACCGGACCGCTCCCCGAGACCCCTCCCCCTCCCCCGGGCGCTCCCGCGATCGGCCGGGATTCCGCTCGCGCGGGCCGCCCGGGTACGGCGGTGGACCAGGAGGCACGGCCCCGGTTCCGGCTACCGCCCGGGGCCGGTCACGGGCTCCAGGAAGCCCTGCTCGACGAGCATCCGGATCGCCTCCGGCGTCCGGTCCCGCAGGACGACCGGATCCTCCTGCACGAGCTGTGCGATCGCGTCGAGGATCCGGCCCGCGCTCAGTGAGCCGTCACACACTCCGGCGAAGCCCGCCCCGACCGTGTCGACCTTGGTGGCGCGCCGCATGCCGCGGTTCTGCCGCAGTACGACGTGTTCCGGATCCTCCGAGCCCGGCGCGCCGACCTGCTCCTGGACCACCTCGACCGCCAGCTGGAAGTGGGCCTCCAGCAGGGCGGCGTCATCGTGGTCGCGCAGGTAGTCCTGGCGGGCGAAGTGGGCCAGGACGGTGTCGCCGAGCGGCTGCTCCACCGAGTGCGGCCACTCCTCGACCACGATCGACGGCTCGGCCGCGTCCGTCCGGCGCAGGGTGATCCAGCCGAATCCGACGGCCTTCGTCCTGCGGGCCTCGAACTCGTCCAGCCATGCCTCGTACCGCCGCGCGTACTCGGCCGGGTCGGCCCGGTGGTCGCCCGCGTCGCGCAGCCACAGCTCGGCGTACTGCGTCACGTCCTGCACGTCCCGCTGCACGATCCAGGCGTCACAGCCGCGCGGCACCCAGGAGCGCACCCGGTCGTGCCAGTCCTCCCCCTCCACGTGCTGCCAGTTGCCCAGGAACTGCGCGTACCCGCCGGGGTTCAGGTGCTCGCCGGCCTCTTGGACCAACGTCCGGCACAGGTCATCGCCGCCCATGCCGCCGTCCCGGTAGGTGAGGCGGGCGCCGGGGGAGATCACGAAGGGCGGGTTGGAGACGATCAGGTCGTAGGTCGCGTCGCCGACCGGCTCGAAGAGGGATCCCGCGAGCAGCTCCGCCTCCGGCGCCCCGGACAGCGCCAGGGTCAGACGGGTGAACTCCAGGGCCCGGGGGTTGACGTCGGTGGCCGTGACGCGGGTCGCGTGCTGGGCCGCGTGCAGGGCCTGGATGCCCGATCCGGTGCCGAGGTCCAGCGCGGAGCCCACCGGGACGCGGACGGTGATCCCGGCGAGCGTGGTGGACGCCCCGCCGACGCCGAGGACCACGCCCTCCTCGCGGCTGCCGATCCCGCCGGCCCCGCCGACGGCGCAGCCGAGGTCGGAGACGATGAACCAGTCCTCGCCGTCGGGCCCGCCGTACGGGCGCACGTCCACGGTGGCGTGGACCTCGTCGCCCTCCGTCCGCAGCCAGCCGTCGGCGAGGGCCTCCTCGACCGGCAGCGCGCGTTCGGCGTGCACGTAGGGCACGGGCTGCTGGAGCAGGAACAGCCGGACCAGGGTGGCGAGCGCGCCGTCCCCGCCGCCGCGGGTGGCGCGCAGCGCGGGAACCGTCTCGCTGCGGGCGAGCGCTGCGTAGGCGGGGGCGCCGAGCAGGTCGAGCAGCCCGTCGGCGGTGAAGCCGGCGGTCAGCAGGGCGGTGCGCAGCTCGGCGGCGTGGTCGGGCGAGGGAAGGCTGGTGGTACTCACCCCACCATTGTGGCCGCTGGGACCGCCCGATCCGTGCGCCCGCGCGGCGCAGCAGCAAGGTTCACGCACCAGGGGCCCGCGAGATTCCCGCGCCGCAGGCCCGCGAGGTTCACGCACCGGGCGCCCGCGAGGTTCCCGCGCCGCAGGCCCGCGAGGTTCACGCACCGGGCGCCCGCGAGGTTCCCGCACCGGTCGGCCCGCGGGTGCCGGGAGGCGCCGCGGGGCGGCCGGGACGTGCGACGGGGCGGCCGCGTCCCTTCCGGAACGCGGCCGCCCCGGCCGTCGTCAGGCCACCGGCCCGCCGCGCTACTTGGGCGACGGCGAGGGCGCCGTGACCTGGCAGCCCTTCTGGGCGTTCATGGCCTTGTCGAGACCGCCCGCGTTGAGTTGGGCGAGTGCGTCCTTGCCGCCCTTCGTGGCGTCCTCGAGACCGCCCGCGAGCTCCTTGAGCCCCTCGGCGAACTTCGTCTGGTCCTTGGCGTCGAGCGCGTCCATCCTGGCCTTCAGGGCGGCGTAGCCCTTGGCGGTCTCCTCGAATCCGTTGACCGCCGCGTCCAGGGTGGCCTGGCCGTTCTTGACCGGCGGAACTCCCGCCTCGCGCAGGGCGGACCCCATCGTCTTGTACGACTCGGACATGGTCCCGAACGCCGCGGAGTCGGTCTTCTGGACCTCCTCGGGCTTACTGCTCTCCGTCGCCACGCGCTTGATCTCGGCGTTGGCCGCCTCGACCTTGTCCAGTTCGGGCTGCCACTGGTCACAGACCTTCTTGGCCCAGGCGTCGGCCTTCTTGTCCCCGTCGTCCCCACCGCAGCCGGACAGGACGAGCATCAGTACCGCACCGCCCGACAATGCGGCCGCAAGCTTCTTGTTCACCGGATTGGTCCCTTCGAAGGCTCTCGGCCCGGAAGATACACGGCCCCCATCCGGCGACGCACAAAGGCGGACGGACGGCGCGTCAGTCCGCGCCGCCCGTCCGCCGTTCGGTGGTACGGGGCTCCGGGCCGGTCCTGCCGGGCCGGGCCCCTCGCCCCGCGTGCGTGGTGCCTGCGGTCAGGAGACCGTCGCCGGGTCCGGCGACTGGCCCACGCGCTCGGCCGTACCGCCCGCGGGCTCCTCGCCGACGGCGATGCCCCGCCGCTTGGAGATGTACACCGCGCCGATGATGACGCCGATCGCGATGACCGCGACGACCGCCCGTACGGCCGCACTGGTGTCCGGGCCGTAGCTGAACTGCACGACGGCCGGGGCGATCAGCAGCGCCACCAGGTTCATGACCTTGAGCAGCGGGTTGATGGCGGGACCGGCGGTGTCCTTGAACGGGTCGCCGACCGTGTCGCCGATGACGACGGCCGCGTGCGCCTCGCTTCCCTTGCCGCCGTGGTGCCCGTCCTCGACGAGCTTCTTGGCGTTGTCCCACGCGCCGCCGGAGTTGGCGAGGAAGACCGCCATCAGCGTGCCCGTGCCGATGGCACCCGCGAGGAAGGAGCCCAGGGCGCCCACGCCGAGGGAGAAGCCCACGGCGATCGGGGTGAGAACGGCGAGCAGGCCGGGCGTGGCGAGCTCGCGCAGCGCGTCCTTGGTGCAGATGTCCACGACGCGCCCGTACTCGGGCTTCTCGGAGTAGTCCATGATCCCCGGGTGCTCGCGGAACTGGCGGCGCACCTCGTAGACCACGGCGCCCGCGGAGCGGGAGACCGCGTTGATGGCCAGGCCCGAGAACAGGAACACGACCGCGGCGCCCAGGATCAGCCCGACGAGGTTGTTGGGCTGTGCGATGTCCAGGCTGAGGTTCATCTCCCCGGCCTTGGCGCCGACTTCCTTGACCGCGGTGGCGATCGCGTCGTTGTACGAGCCGAAGAGCGCGGCCGCGGCGAGCACGGCCGTGGCGATCGCGATGCCCTTGGTGATGGCCTTGGTGGTGTTGCCGACGGCGTCCAGGTCGGTGAGGACCTGCGCCCCGGCGCCCTCGACGTCCCCGGACATCTCGGCGATGCCCTGGGCGTTGTCGGAGACGGGCCCGAAGGTGTCCATGGCGACGATGACGCCGACGGTGGTGAGCAGGCCGGTGCCGGCCAGCGCGACGGCGAAGAGCGCGAGCAGGATCGACGTACCGCCGAGCAGGAACGCCCCGTAGACGCCGAGGCCGATCAGCAGCGCCGTGTAGACCGCGGACTCCAGGCCGACCGAGATCCCGGCGAGGACGACGGTGGCCGCGCCGGTGAGGGAGGACTTGCCGATGTCCCGGACGGGACGGCGGTTGGTCTCGGTGAAGTAGCCGGTCAGCTGCTGGATGAGGGCCGCGAGCACGATGCCGATCGCGACGGCGACGACGGCCAGGACGCGCGGGTCTCCGGAGTGGTTGGTGATCGCGGCGTTCTCGACGCCGACGAGCTCCTTGTAGGTGCCCGGGAGGTAGGCGTAGACGGCGATCGCGACCAGTACCAGCGAGATCACGGCGGAGATGAAGAAGCCGCGGTTGATGGCGGTCATCCCGCTGCGGTCGCTGCGGCGCGGGGAGACGGCGAAGATGCCGATCATCGCGGTGATCACGCCGATCGCGGGGACGATCAGCGGGAAGGCCAGGCCCAGGTCGCCGAAGGCGGCCTTGCCGAGGATGAGTGCGGCCACCAGGGTGACGGCGTAGGACTCGAAGAGGTCGGCGGCCATTCCGGCGCAGTCTCCGACGTTGTCGCCCACGTTGTCGGCGATGGTCGCGGCATTGCGCGGGTCGTCCTCCGGAATGCCCTGCTCGACCTTGCCGACCAGGTCGGCGCCGACGTCGGCGGCCTTGGTGAAGATGCCGCCGCCGACACGCATGAACATCGCGATCAGCGCGGCGCCGAGGCCGAAGCCCTCCAGCACCTTGGGGGCGTCGGCCGCGTAGACCAGCACGACGCACGAGGCGCCGAACAGGCCCAGGCCGACGGTGAACATGCCGACCACGCCGCCCGTACGGAAGGCGATCTTCATCGCCTTGTGGGAGACCTCGGTCAGGTCCTTGGCGGGCTCCCCCTCGGCGGGGGTGGCCTCGCGTGCGGCGGCGGCGACGCGGACGTTGGCCCGGACCGCGAGCCGCATGCCGATGTAGCCGGTGGCCGCCGAGAAGAGCGCGCCCACGAGGAAGAAGGCGGACCGTCCGGCCCGCTGCGACCAGGTGTCGGCGGGAAGCAGGAAGAGCAGGAAGAACACCACGACGGCGAAGACGCCGAGGGTGCGCAGCTGACGGCCCAGGTAGGCGTTGGCGCCCTCCTGCACGGCGGCGGCGATCTTCTTCATGCTGTCGGTTCCCTCGTCGGCGGCGAGGACCTGGCGGACCAGGATCTGCGCGACGACGAGCGCGGCCAGGGCCACGGCCGCGATGACGATCACGATGAGCCGGTTGTCATCGGTGAGTACTGCGGCTGCCAGATCCGAGGTGCGGTCCGGCGCGATAGGGGTGAAGAGCCCCGTCATTCGTCCTCCTTGACGTGATGAGCTCAAGATGTGGACGGATTGTAAGGAGCGCACCCTGATCAAAACAGTGCGCCGGAAACGGAATTGGCGTGCTCCTGCTCCCCAGCAATAGATCGCGTCACTCCATTACCCTCGAAAGCGGTAATGGGACAAAGGCGTTGACGCCTGATCATCGATCAAGGAAATGAAAAAGGCCCTGCTCAGCAGGGCCTTGATAAAGATCGGAAGATATGAAGGGGCCGGGCGCGCCGTGGATCTAGGGAAGGTCGGCGGCGCCGGCGACGGGCCAGCTCATCCGGATGGTCCCGCCCGATTCCCCACTCGTCACCTCGACGTCGTCGACGAGCCCGCTGATCACCGCGAGGCCCATCTCGTCGTCGTCCCCGGTGTCGGGGTCCAGGACGGCGTCGATGCCGGACACGGCGTCGCCCGCGCTGCCGGCCGGTCCGGGGACGTCGTCGCCGACCTCGATGGAGAACACCTTCTCCTCCTCGGTCAGGACGACCCGGACGGGCGCGGTCAGCCCGTTGCTGCGGTGCAGTCCGACGGCGCGCGAGCAGGCCTCGCCCACGGCGAGGCGGACCTCGTCGAGGGCGGCTTCCTCCACTCCGGCCCGGCGCGCCACGGCGGCCGCCACGAGGCGGGCCGTCCTGACGTGTTCGGGCTGGGCGCTGAAGCGCAGTTCAACGGTGGCCATGCGCGTCCCCCTCGGACTACGGGCGTGCCTTGGCGGGGGGCCGGGCCGTCAGCGGCCCGGTACCCCCGTTGTCCTCGCGGCTCCCTGCCTGCGGGAGCCGTCAGTCGGTGGCGTTGACGGCGTCTTCCACGGACGTGTGGATCGGGAACACCTTGGTCAGACCGGTGATCCGGAAGATCTTCAGGATGCGCTCCTGGTTGCACACCAGACGCAGCGAACCCTCGTGCGCGCGGACGCGCTTGAGGCCTCCCACGAGCACACCGAGGCCAGTGGAGTCGAGAAAGTCCACTCGCTCCATGTCGACAACCAAGTGGTAGCTGCCGTCGTTCACCAACTCGACCAACTGCTCGCGCAGCTTGGGCGCGGTATACACATCAATCTCGCCACCGACCTCTACGACCGTACGGTCGCCGACAGTGCGAGTCGACAGGGACAGGTCCACGGATCCTCCAGCACCTTGCTATCGAGCGGCGCCCCCCAGGGGCCTCCCCACCCGTAGGTAGGCGAGGGATTGGCTGCCGCGATGGCATTCAATCACTTACCGGCAGGCGCGCACGACGCCTTGGGACCATTGTCCCGCACGCCAGTGACACACTCGGTATCAATGGCCAATACTCACCGTCCCGGTCGGCCCACGGCACCCGCGGACCCACGACCCACCCCCGGCACGGTCCTCGACCGGCTGTCACGGGGGTCTTCCCGGTCTGCGCGCATCACTCATACGGAGCACTTGCCCCCGAGGCAGGGGCGTCATGCGGTCTGGCCCGACCGCATCCGAACGGATGTCGTGGCCGCGATCGAGGCGGCCGGGATCGCCCATCCGTGGGAACACCAGGCCGCCGCGGCCGAGCACGCCCTGGACGGCGACTGCGTCGTGGTGGCCACCGGCACCGCCTCCGGCAAGTCGCTGGCGTACCTCGCGCCCGTGCTCTCCGCCCTGGCCGACGGAGCCGAGGCCCCGAACGGCAGGGGAGCCACCGCCCTCTACCTGTCCCCTACCAAGGCTCTGGCGGCCGACCAGCGACGCGCCGTCCGGGCTCTGGCCGCCCCCCTCGGCAACGCGGTCCGCCCCGCCGTGTACGACGGCGACACGCCGGTGGAAGAACGCGAATGGGTGCGCCAGTACGCCAATTACGTCCTCACCAATCCCGACATGCTCCACCACGGCCTCCTGCCGGCCCACCCGCGCTGGTCCTCCTTCCTGAAGGCGCTGCGGTACGTCGTGATCGACGAGTGCCACTCCTACCGCGGGGTCTTCGGCTCCCACGTCGCCCAGGTGCTGCGCCGGCTACGGCGGCTGTGCGCCCGTTACGGCTCCGATCCGGTGTTCCTGCTGGCCTCGGCCACCGCCAGCGACCCGGCGGCGGCCGCCTCCCGGCTGACCGGCAAACACGTGATCGAGATCACCGACGACGCCTCGCCGCGCGGTGAGCTGGTCTTCGCCCTGTGGGAGCCGCCGCTCCTCACCGAGCTGCGCGGCGAGAAGGGCGCCCCCGTACGCCGTACGGCCACGGCCGAGACCGCGGACCTGCTGACCGACCTGGTCGTCCAGGGGATCCGTACGGTCGCCTTCGTGCGCTCCCGGCGCGGCGCCGAGCTGATCTCGGTGATCACCCAGGAGCGCCTCTCCGAGGTGGACCGGTCGCTGGCCCGGCGGGTCGCCGCCTACCGGGGCGGCTACCTGCCCGAGGAGCGCCGGGCCCTGGAGCGGGCCCTGCACTCGGGCGAGCTGCTGGGACTGGCCGCCACGACCGCCCTGGAGCTGGGCGTGGACGTCTCGGGGCTGGACGCGGTCCTGATCACGGGCTACCCGGGCACCAGGGCGTCCCTGTGGCAGCAGGCGGGCCGCGCCGGGCGGGCGGGGCAAGGCGCCCTGGCCGTGCTGATCGCCCGCGACGACCCGCTGGACACCTACCTCGTCCACCACCCCGAGGCACTGTTCCGCCAGCCTGTGGAAGCCACCGTGCTGGACCCGGACAACCCCTACGTCCTCGCCCCCCACCTGTGCGCGGCCGCGGCGGAGCTGCCGCTGACCGAGGCGGACCTGGAGCTGTTCGGCCCGGCGACCGAGGACCTCATCCCCCAGCTGGAAGCGGCGAAGCTGCTGCGCCGGCGGGCCACGGCCTGGCACTGGACCCGCCGGGAGCGGGCCTCGGACCTGACCGACATCCGGGGCGGCGGCGGCCGCCCGGTGCAGATCGTGGAGGCCTCGACCGGGCGGCTGCTGGGCACGGTCGACGAGTCGGCCGCCCACACCGCCGTCCACGAGGGAGCCGTCCACCTCCACCAGGGCCGCACCTACCTCGTGCGGCAACTGGACCTCCAGGACTCGGCGGCCCTGGTCGAGGAGGCGAACCCGCCCTACTCCACCACCGCCCGCGACACCACCTCCATCTCCGTCCTGGAGACCGAGACCGAGATCCCCTGGGGCCCGGCCCGGCTCTGCTACGGCTCTGTCGAGGTCACCAACCAGGTTGTCTCCTACCTTCGGCGCAAACTGATCACCGGCGAGGTGCTGGGAGAGGCCAAACTCGACCTGCCGCCCCGCACCCTGCGCACCCGTGCCGTGTGGTGGACGGTCACCGAGGACCAGCTCGACGAGGCCCGGATCAACCCGGAGATCCTCGGCGGCGCCCTGCACGCCGCCGAGCACGCCTCCATCGGCCTGCTCCCGCTCTTCGCCACCTGCGACCGCTGGGACATCGGCGGCGTCTCCGTGCCGCTGCATCCCGACACCCTCCTCCCGACGGTCTTCGTGTACGACGGCCACCCCGGCGGCGCCGGCTTCGCGGAGCGGGCCTTCCACACCGCCCGCGCCTGGCTGACGGCGACCCGCGACGCCATCGCGGCCTGTGAGTGCGAGGCCGGCTGCCCCTCCTGCATCCAGTCGCCCAAGTGCGGCAACGGCAACGACCCCCTGCACAAGCGCGGCGCGATCCGCCTCCTCACCCGCCTCCTGGCGCAGTCACCTCCCGAGGCGGACCCGCCCGGGCCCGGATCTGCGGGGTGAAGCTCCCCGCGGCCGGGCGGGCCGTCACCTCCGCGACCTCGCCGCGCAGCGCGCAGGCGGCCAGGGTGGCGCCCTGCGCCCGGGCCACCCGCAGCGCCGCCGAGCAGGCCGCCTCGGGCCCGTGCGTCCAGGACGCCGCCGCAGCGAGCGCCGCGAGGTCCGCGGCGGCGGCCGCACGGTGCCGGGCCACGACCGCCTGACCGAGCAGCAGCACCCCGCCGAACACCGCCACCAGCACCGTCGCCACCAGGACCGCCCATACCGTCGCGGAGCCCCGGTCCCGGCTCACGGCGGCGGCCCCACGCTGTCCTCCGCCAGGGCCACCGCCTGAGCCCCGAGGCGTACCGGCAAGCCGCGCGGGCCCGGCGCCGGGGCGGCCACGCGCACCCGCCACAGGTCGCCCTCCCGCTCCAGCTCCACCCGGGCCCCCGACGGCGCGGCGGCCCGCGCCGCCGCCACCGCGACCTCCGCGGGCTCCGACCGGGCCGCCGCCCGGGCGCCCGCCCGGGCGGCGTCGACGCACCGGATCTGCGCGGCCGCCGCCATCAGGGCCCACACCAGCAGAGCGGCGAAGAGCACCAGAGCCGGGATCACCAGGGCCGCCTCCGCCGTCACGAAGCCCCGGTCCCGCGTTTTGCGGCGGGCGGCGAGGGCGTCCTCAGAAGGGCACATCGAGTGCCTTTCCGATGGTCGACTGGAGCGCCGTGGAGACCACTTCGCTCGTCACCACCTTGTACAGAACAGCGGCGAAGGCACAGGCCGCGATCGTGCCCATGGCGTATTCCGACGTGGACATCCCCGTGTCGCCACCGCGACCGCGCAGTGCCGTCCGCATGCGAAACCAGATGATCCTCATGACTGCTCCTCTTGATTTCCGTTGATGAGGTGAGTGATTGATGTGAGAGCGATTGGTGGCGAGCGATTGCTGTGAACGTGATCGATGTGGAAGTGATCGATGTGAGTGATGATGTGAGTAGTTGATTCGAGTGACTGATGTGACGTCAGTGCTTCTCAGTTGTTCGAGAGAAGGCTCGAGGCCATGCCGATCACTACGGGCGCGACCCCGACCGCGAGGAATGCGGGGAGGAAGCACAACCCGACCGGGGCCGTGATGAGCACCGCCGCCCGCTGGGCTCTGGCGCCGGCCTGCCGGGCCCGGTCATCCCGGAGGGCGGATGCGATCCGGGACACCGGCTCCGCCGCGGGAGCCCCCGTCCGAGCGGCCCGCTCCAGGCACTCGGCGAGGGCGCGGGCGCCCGGTATCTCCGCCAACCTGCCCCACCCGTCCCCCGGTTCGCCGCCGAGCCGCAGTTCCGCCCCAGCCCGCGCCAGCCGCTCACCGACGGGCCCGCCGAGCGACTCCCCCACGACCTCCGCGGCCTCCACCGGACCGGCCCCGGCCGCCAGGCAGGCGGCCAACAGATCGGCTGCGAAGGGCAGCTGACGCTCCGCCTCCCGCGGGTCGACTCCGCCCGGCGGACGCGCCCTGCCCTGCCAGCGCCGCAGCCCGAGGGCCGTCAATCCTCCGACGGCCACCCCGGTCACCCCGCCGACGAGCACCCAGCCCGCCAGCAGCGCACCGGCCGGGCCGGCCCAGACGGCCACCGCGCCCCGCCACGCGACGCGACGCACCGGCTCCAGCCGTGCCGGCCGCGCCCCGAGGAGGAGCCAGACCCTTCGGCGGGCCCGCCGCTTCCGCAGTCCCGCCGCCAGCGCCGACACCGCGCACAGGACGGCGAGCGCGAGGCACAGCGCCATCCCCAGCCTGTGGACCGCCGAGCCGTCCATCACCGCTCCCCCGTCCGTACGATCCGCCGGCACCACAGCAGCCCCAGCCCCTCCAGCAGCGCGCCCGCGGCCAGGCATCCCCAGCCGACCGGTGTGTGCAGCAGCACCCGCAGGGGGTCCGCGCCCAGCCCGGTGCCGATCAGCAGCCCCACCAGGGGGAGCAGGGCGAGCACCACCGTCGTGGAGCGCGCGCCCGCCAACTGGGCCCGCAGCGACTCCTCCCGGTCCCGCTCGGCCCGCAGGGCGCCCTCCAGCCGGTCCAGCCCCGCGGCCAGGCCCGCACCGCCGTCCACCGACACCCGCCAGCAGGCGGCCATCCCGGCCAGCCCCTCCGCTCCGGGCTCTCGGGCCGCCAACCGCAGCGCCCCCGGCACGTCCCCGCCGAACGCCGCGGCGGCCAGCACCCCCGTCTCGGCGGCGCCCGGCCCGCCGGGCCCGTCGACCGTCCGGCGTATCGCCGCGGTCAGGGCCTGCCCCGGCTGGGCCCCCGCCCGCAGCTCACCGACCACCGCCCCGCACAGCGCAACAACCCCGGCGGCCCGCGCCGCCCGGGCCCGCTCCCGATCCCGCGTCCGCAGCCACCGCCCGGCCGCCGGCACCGCGACGGCGCCCGCCACCAGCGGGATCACCGACCCGCCGAGCACCGCGACCAGCAGTCCGACGGCGAGCGCCGCCCACTCCCGCCGGCGCGCCGCCCACACCAGCGCCCCGGCCAGCAGGCGCCGGCTGCGGGCCGGACCACGCGGCACCACCGGGCCCCGTCCGGCCAGCACCACCCTGGCGCGCCGGGACACCCGGTCCGGACCGGTCAGCCCCCACGCGGCGGCCACCGCGCACAGCACTCCGGCGAACAGGGGCAACGGCAGCGCCGCCACCGGGCTCACCGGGCACCCCGCAGCAGAGGGCGCAGCCGCTCCCAGCCCCGCTCCCGTACGAAGCCCTTCGCCGACCAGCGCAGAGCCGGCACCGTGACGACCAGTCCGGCCGCACCGCGCTCCAGCACGTGCACCTCGGCCACCCGGCGCCGCCCTTCGCGGTCCCGGACGAGGTGGACCACCAGAGTGAGCGCGGCCGCCAACTGGCTGTGCAGGGCCGCCCGGTCGAGCCCGGCGGCCGTCCCCAGCGCCTCCAGCCGGGCCGGCACGTGCGCGGCCGCGTTGGCGTGGACCGTGCCGCAGCCGCCCTCGTGCCCCGTGTTCAGGGCGGCGAGGAGGTCCGCGACCTCGGGGCCCCGGACCTCGCCGACGACCAGCCGGTCGGGGCGCATCCGCAGGGCCTGCCGCACCAGGTCCGCCAGGGTGACCAGGCCGGCGCCCTCCTGGTTGGCGGGCCGGGTCTCCAGCCGCACCACGTGCGGATGGTCGGGGCGCAGCTCGGCCGAATCCTCGGCGAGGACGATCCGCTCAGCCGGGCCGACCAGCCCCAACAGGGCGCTGAGGAGAGTGGTCTTGCCCGTCCCCGTCCCGCCCGAGACGAGGAAGGAGAGCCTGGCCTCGACCATCTCCCGCAGCAGCCGGTGCCCGCCCGGGGGCAGGGTGCCCGCCGCGACGAGCTCCTCCAGGGTGAACGCCTTCGGGCGCACGACGCGCAGGGAGAGGCAGGCCGATCCGACGGACACCGGCGGGAGCACCGCGTGCAGCCGGGTGCCGTCCGGCATCCGGGCGTCCACCCAGGGCCGGGCGTCGTCCAGCCGGCGTCCTGCCACCGCGGCCAACCGCTGGGCGAGCCTGCGCACGGCCTCGGGGCCCTCGAAGGTCACCGTGGTCAGCTCGAGCCCGCCGCCCCGGTCCACCCACACCCGGTCGGGTGCGGCCACCAGGACATCGGTGACCTCCGGGTCCGCGAGCAGCGGCTCCAGCGGGCCGGCGCCGACCAGCTCGGACCGTAACTCCGCGGCGACGCCGAGCACTTCCGCATCGCCCAGCAGCCGGCCTTGGGCCCGCAGGGCCGCCGCGACCCGCGCCGGTGTCGGCTCCGCCCCGGTTTCGGCGAGCCGCCTGCGCACGGCCTCCAGGAGCACGGCGCTCATGACGGCACCGGCTGGGCGGAGCCCAGCGCGCGCTGCCAGAAGCCGTCGCAGAAGCGGGCCAGCGCGCCCCGCCCCTGCGCCCCCGGCGGTTCTCCTTCGGCCACCCGGCCGGGCAGTCCCACCTCGACCGGCACCTCACCGGCCAGTGGCGCGCCCAGGAGCTCGGCCACCGACTCCGGTTCCAGTCCGCCCGGGCAGCGGCCCCGTACGACGACGCGCACGTCCCGGGCGACCATCCGCACTCCGGCGGCCACCCGGCCCGCCGCGGCCACCGCCCGCAGCTCGCCCGGCACCACGATCAGGACCAGGTCGAGCTGGGCCAGCACCTCGGCCACGGCTTCGTCCACCCTCCGGGGCAGGTCGACCACCACCACCCCGCCCCGGCGCCGCGCGGCGGCCACCACCGACCGCATCGCGGCGGGCGGCACCACGACCCGCTCCCCGCGGTCCCAGCTGAGCACGCGCAGGGCGTGCAGTTCGGGCAGGGACTCCTCCAAGGCTCCCGCGCCGACCCGTCCGCGCGAGGCCGCGAAGGCGGGCCAGCGCAGCCCTTCGGCGCTCTCGCCGCCGAGCAGGACGTCCATCCCGCCGCCCATCGGGTCCCCGTCGATGAGGATGGTCCGCTCGCCGGTGCGGGCGGCGCGCAGGGCCAGGGCGCAGGCGAGGGTGGAGGCCCCGGCGCCGCCGCTGCCGCCGATCACCCCGACGGCCAGCGCGGGCCGCCCGGCGCCCTCCACCACGTCGGCGATGCGGTCGACGAGGCGGCTCTCGGCGTCGGGGAGCGTCAGCACCTCCTCGGCGCCGATCTCCAGGGCCCGCTGCCAGACCAGGGGGTCGTCCACCTCCCGCCCCACGAGGAACACGCCGTCCCGGCGCGGTACCCCCCGCACCCGCCGTGCCGCGTCGTCCCCGATCAGGACGAGCGGCGCGGATTCCCAGCCGACGGCGTCACCGGGCCCACCCGCGCCGTTCGGCTCCGGCACCTCGTGGTGCACGTGCGGCTCGGCGCCCGCGGCGGCGCACAGCCGCAGCAGATCGTCGAGCAGCAGCGGATCCTCGGTGATGATCAGCGGTCGCCCGCCCCCGCCCGGCCCCGCGGACGCGGTCACCTCGACGACGGCCCCGGCCCGGGCCGGCACGGTCTCCGGTGTCCTCCACGACTTCGATCGAGCCACGATCTCCGCCCCCTTCTCCCTGCGATATCCACCACCGCGGACTTCGCGGCCGTAAATCACCGTGCCGCGAACGGGAGAAAGAAGTGGATCTTGCTAAAGAACTGTGGATAACCCGCCACTTGTGGATAACCCGGCCACTCGCCGGGGTGAGTTCCCGAGCGCGCCGGAACCATTACGCAGCGTCACGAGTTTTCGAGGTGAGGGCCGTCGCCAGGGCGGCGCCGTACGAAGGGAGGGCCGAGGAATGATCACTCAGGACCGAAGGCAGGGGGAACGCGAACCGCGTCCGGACATGCGACGACCCCCGCCGGGGGGGAGAGCGGGGGTCGTCCCCACGGTCCGACTCGGGGGGGGAGGAGCCAGACCGGGTTAGCACGGTCGCGAACGATCCGTGACTTCCATGGTGTACCCGAGAGCCCTCTCAGGCAAACCCACGCGCCACACCTTACGCCGAATGGTGGGCGCATATGCTCGGAGCGTGGAAAATGAGCCCTTGCCGCACCCCTCGCCTCGTACCGCAGCCTTCTTCGACCTGGACAAGACGGTCATTGCGAAGTCGAGCACCCTGACGTTCAGCCGGTCCTTCTACCAGGGCGGCCTGATCAACCGGCGGGCGGTGCTGCGCACCGCGTACACGCAGTTCATCTTCCTGGCCGGCGGCGCCGACCACGACCAGATGGAACGGATGCGCGAGTACCTCTCCGCCCTCTGCAAGGGGTGGAACGTGCAGCAGGTCCGGGAGATCGTCGCGGAAGCGCTCCACGACCTCATCGACCCGATCATCTACGACGAGGCCGCCTCGCTCATCGAGGCCCACCACACGGCGGGCCGGGACGTGGTCATCGTGTCGACCTCCGGTGCGGAGGTGGTCGAGCCGATCGGGGAGATGCTCGGCGCCGACCGCGTCGTCGCCACGCGCATGGTGGTCGGCGAGGACGGCTGCTTCACCGGCGAGATCGAGTACTACGCCTACGGGCCCACGAAGGCGGAAGCCGTCCGCGAGCTCGCGCAGTCCGAGGGCTACGACCTCGCCCGCTGCTACGCCTACAGCGACTCCGCCACGGACATCCCCATGCTGGAGGCCGTCGGGCACCCGCACGCCGTCAATCCCGACCGGGCGCTGCGCCGGGAGGCGCTGGCCCGGGAGTGGCCGGTCCTGGTGTTCAACCGTCCGGTGCGGCTGAAGCAGCGGCTGCCCGGGCTGTCGATGCCGGCGCGGCCCGCGCTGGTCGCCGCCGCCGCGGTGGGCGCGGCCGCCGCCACCGCCGGGCTGGTCTGGTACGCGAGCCGGCGCCGGGCCGGCGCGCTCACCGCCGCGGCGGCGACCTCCTAGATGTCCCGATACGCCCGCGCATCGGATGTCCGGTTCAACCCCGATCGCCCAGAAAAGTAAAAACTGCAGCCAGGGCTTTCGCACGGCTCTCAAGCGGAGTACAAATAAAGCAACGGCCCGCGAGACCAAAGAACATCCGAGAGGATCATCTTTAAAACGCAGTAAGGCCCACGGACCGAAGCATGAACGCCGAGCACCCACGCGACGTCGACCCGTCGATTACGGGCCAGCCGCACCAGGTGACGGGCAAAGTTCCCGACCTGATGGGCAACCTTCGAGGACGCTTGGTAACTGGGCGCGAATGCCAGCGGCGACACCACAGCAGTACGGTGTCGCCGCAACCCATGTGTGCGCGGCCGTCCTGGCACGGCCGTCCTGGCACGGCCGTTCTGGCGCTCCCGGCGAAACCGCCCCGGTGACCAGCCCGAGCCGGCGCGCCCGGCGCCCTGCCCCGGCGCCCCGCCTCGGCGCCCTGCGCCCAGGAACCTCAGGCCGCTCCGCGCTGCAGCGCCTCGCAGACCGCGGTCGACTCGCGCACACCGAGTTCGACGGCCCGCCCGCAGTGGGCGATCCAGGCGGCCATGCCCTCCGGCGTGCCGGAGACGTACCCCTCGAAGGCGGCCAGATAGGCGTCCCGCCCCTGCTCCGCGTGGCCGACCTCCGCCGGGCAGATCGCCTTCGGGTCGAGACCGCTGTTGATCAGGACGATGCGCTCGGCCGCCCGCGCGACCAGGCCGTTGTAGGTCGCGAAGGGCCGCAGCGCCAGCAGCTCCCCGTGCACCACCGCGGCCGTGACCAGTGCCGGGGCGCTGCCGCCCGCGATGACCAGGCGGGACAGCCCGTCCAGTCGGCCCGCGACCTCGTCCGCCTCCGGCAGCGGGAGCCGCACGAGCGGCTCCTCCACCGGTTCGCCCGCCAGGCGGGGCCGGCCCACCACGTCGCCGGCCGCCGTGGAACCCGAGGCGACCAGGTGGAGACGCGCCAGCACGCGCAGCGGGGACTGCCGCCAGATGCTCAGGAGCTGCCCGGCCTCCGCCGTGAGCCGCAGCGCCGCGCCCACCGTCAGCGCCTCCGGCTCGGCGCCGAAGTCCGTGCGCCGCCGCACCTCTTCGAGCGCCCAGTCCGCGCCGGACAGGGCCGCGCTCCCGCGGGCGCCGCGCAGCGCGGCCTCCGAGGTGATCTCGCCGCTGCGGCGGCGCATCACCCGGTGCCCGTAGACCCGGTCCACGGCCTTGCGTACGGAATCCACGGACTCGGCGACACCCGGCAGCCCGGTGAGGGCGGCCAACGGGTCAGAAGCGCTACTCATAAGTAGGGAGCCTACGCACTGCGCACCCCCAGCACCGACCCCTCCTTGGAGTGGTCTTCTTCACTCACCTTGACAACGCATCGCACTCGAGCGGCTACGCTTGGTGAACATGAAGATCGCTTTCGTGGGAAAGGGCGGCAGCGGCAAGACCACGCTGTCCTCCCTCTTCATCCGCCACCTCGCCGCCAATGAAGCCCCCGTCGTCGCGGTGGACGCCGACATCAACCAGCACCTGGGCGCGGCCCTCGGACTCGGCGAGGACGAGACGGCCGCACTGCCCGCCCTCGGTGCGCACCTGGCCCTGATCAAGGACTACCTGCGGGGCACCAACCCGCGCATCGCGTCCGCCGAGGCGATGATCAAGACCACGCCGCCCGGCCGGGGCTCGCGCCTGCTGCGGGTCACCGAGGACAACCCGGTGTACGAGGCCTGCGCGCGCACGCTCCTGCTCGACGGGGAGCCCGTACGCCTCATGGCGACGGGCCCGTTCACCGAGGCCGATCTGGGCGTGGCCTGCTACCACTCGAAGGTCGGGGCGGTCGAGCTCTGCCTGAACCACCTCGTCGACGGGCCCGACGAGTACGTCGTCGTCGACATGACCGCGGGCTCCGACTCCTTCGCCTCCGGCATGTTCACCCGCTTCGACGTGACCTTCCTGGTCGCCGAACCGACCCGCAAGGGCGT
Source organism: Streptomyces sp. NPDC045967 (assembly GCF_056430495.1). Taxonomy (NCBI): domain Bacteria; kingdom Bacillati; phylum Actinomycetota; class Actinomycetes; order Kitasatosporales; family Streptomycetaceae; genus Streptomyces; species Streptomyces sp. NPDC045967. The sequence continues at coordinate 156,494 of NZ_JBWKLE010000004.1, forward strand.
CTCCGTCTACCGTCAGTACAAGGAGTACGCGCGGGACTTCGGCGTCACGCTCAAGGTCGTCGGCAACAAGGTGCAAGGGCCGGAGGACATCGAGTTCCTCCAGGACGAGGTCGGCGAGGACCTGCTGGTCACGGTCGGGCACTCCGACTGGGTGCGGGCCATGGAGAAGGGCCGGCCGGCCGCCTTCGAGCTGCTGGAGGCGACCAACCGGCTCGCCCTGCAGTCCCTTCAGGACGCGGCGGACGACTCCTACGCCGACCGCGACTGGGAGCGGTACACCGAGCAGATGGTGCGGTTCCACCTGAAGAACGCGGAGAGCTGGGGCAACGCCAAGACCGGGGTCGACCTGGCGGCCCAGGTCGACCCCGGCTTCGTCCTGCGCGAGGGCGCCGCCGAAGAGGCGTCCGAGGCGGGGGCCGAGGAGTCCGAGGCTCTCGTCAGCCCTCGTCCGCCGAGGCCTCAACCCGCTCCTCAGCCGGCGTGACGTCCGCGGGGGCCGCCGGGGCGGGCGGCGGTCCCTCGGCCAGGAACTTCGCCCAGCCCTGCTTGGGTGCCTCGCCGACGTCGAGGGTGCGCATCCACTCCACGACCTTGGGGTCCTGGGCGTCCAGCCAGTCCGCCAGCTCCCGGAACGGCACGCAGCGGACCTCCTTCTGGGTGCACATCCCCTTGATGGACTCCTCGACGGCGCGCATGTAGGTGCCGCCGTTCCAGGACTCGAAGTGGTTGCCGATGATCAGCGGAGCCCGGTTGCCCCGGTAGGCGCGGTCGAACGCCTGGCGCAGGCCGTCGCGCATCTGGTCGCCCCAGTACGCGTGCTGCGAGGGGTCGCCCTGCGAGGTCGTCCCGGACTGGTTGGTCATGAAGTTGTAGTCCATGCTCAGCGTCTCGAAGGCGCGGCCCGGCACGGGGACCAGCTGGAGCGGGATGTCCCAGAGCCCGTCCGTCTTTTTGGGCCAGATCTGCTTGCTGATGCCGCTGGAGTCGTAGCGGAAGCCCAGGTCCTTCGCCGCGAGCATGAAGTTCTTCTGGCCCTCGAGGCAGGGGGTGCGGGCCCCGACGAGCTCCTTGTCGTAGTCGAAGGGCAGCGGCGGCATGTCCTTCAGGCCCGCGTTCGTCTTCCAGCTCTTGACGAAGGACTTGGCCTGGCTGATCTCGCTCTTCCACTCCTCGACGGACCAGGTGCCGACGCCGCCGTCGGGGCCGCAGAAGTGGCCGTTGAAGTGGGTGCCGATCTCGTTGCCCTCGAGCCAGGCGGCCCGGACCTGGGTGGCGGTGTCCTTGATGCCCTGGAGGTCGCCGAAGCCGATGTCCGAGCGGCCGGGCCCGTGCTGCGGGGCGGTGTAGAGGGAACGCTTCTCCTCGGGAAGCATGTACACGCCGCTGAGGAAGTACGTCATCCGGGCGTTGTACTTCTTGCCGACCTCGCGGAAGTGCGAGAACAGCTTCTGGCTGTCCTCGCCGGCCCCGTCCCAGGAGAACACGACGAACTGCGGCGGCTTCTCGCCCGGCGCCAGCTTCGCGGGCTTCCGGACGTTCGGCTGGGTGCCGGTGTAGGCGGTCGAACCGTCGCCGATGAGCCGGTTGACACTGCCGGGGGCGTCCGGGGCCGCGACGCCCCCGCGGGCCTTCTGGGGACCGGAGGCCGAGGACCCGGCGGGCTCCGAGCCGCTGCAGCCGGCGGCTCCCAGGACCAGGGCCGTGGCGACCAGGCCGCCGGCGATCTTCTTCGTGGCGGCGATCATCCGCCCCACCTCTCCCTCGCAGTTCCATCGCAGGACTTCCGCGCCGCAACGTCCCATGCGGTCTGTCGTGGAGAAGGTATGACAAGCCGGACAAAATGCTTAATCACTCTCTAGGGCTAATTCGTGAGCCATTCGCCCGAATTTTCCACCACCCGCCTTTACTCTCCATTACCGTCCATTTACCGAGTGTTGAGAATCCCGCCGCTTCACCCCTCCCAGAGGAGACGGGACCTTATGGCCGCCACCACCTCCCGCCCACCCACCGACCGAGCCCGCTCACCGTTTCGCAAGGACCTGCCGGCCGACCTCTCCGCCTCCGTCGCGGTGTTCCTGATCGCCCTGCCCCTTTCGCTGGGCATCGCCCTGGCCACCGGCGCGCCGCTCCAGGCCGGACTGGTCGCGGCGGCCGTCGGCGGGATCGTCGCCGCTCGGCTCGGCGGAGCCCCGCTCCAGGTGAGCGGACCCGCGGCCGGACTGACCGTCGTCACCGCCGAGTTGATCCAGCGCTACGGATGGCGCACCACGTGCGCCATCACCGTGCTCGCCGGCTGCTGCCAGCTGGGCCTCTCCCTGCTGCGCACCGCCCGGTCGGCACTCATGGTCAGCCCGGCCATCGTGCACGGCATGCTCGCCGGCATCGGCGTCACCATCGCCCTGGCCCAGCTGCACATCGTCCTCGGCGGCACCCCGCAGAGCTCCGCCGTGTCGAACGTCGCCGGGCTGCCGGGCCAGTTGGCCGACCTGCACCCGGTCGCGCTCGGCGTCAGCGTGCTGACGCTGGTCGTCCTGCTCGGCTGGCCGCGGCTGCCCGGACAGGCGGGCCGCGCCCTGCGCAAGGTGCCGCCCGCACTCGCCGCCGTCGCGTCGGCCACCGCCGTCGCCGCCCTGGCCGGGCTCTCGCTGCCCCGGGTCGACCTGCCCTCCTGGCGCAGCCACGCCCTGCCCGAGATGCCCGAAGGGCCCGTGCTCGGGCTGATCGCCGCCGTACTGACCATCACCCTCGTCGGCAGTGTGGAGTCCCTGCTCTCCGCCGTCGCGACGGACAAGCTGATCGCCTCCGAGCGGACCACGGACAAGCGCCCGCCGCGCGTCGACCTCGACCGCGAACTGCGCGGGCAGGGCGCCGCGAACATCGTCTCGGGGGCGCTCGGCGGGCTGCCGATCACGGGCGTGGCCGTCCGCAGCGTGGCCAACGTCAAGGCCGGCGCGGCCAGCCGCAAGTCGTCCATGCTGCACGGCTTCTGGGTCCTGCTCGCGGCCGGACTGCTGGTCCCCGTCCTCGACCTGATCCCGCTCGCCGCACTGGCCGCCCTGGTGATGGCGGTCGGGGTGCAGATGGTGAGCATCACGCACCTGCGCAGCGTCACCCGGCACCGGGAGATCCCGGTCTACGGCACGACCATCGTGGCCGTGGTCCTCGGCGGGGTCCTGGAAGGCGTGGCCATCGGCATCGCGGTGGCCGTCGCCCTGGCCCTGCACCGGCTGGCCCGGACCCGGTTCACGGTGGAGCAGTCGGACACCGGCGGCCACCGGATTCGGGCGCGCGGGCAGTTGACCTTCCTCGCGGTACCGCGGCTGAGCCGGGTGCTGCACCAGATCCCGCACGGGGGCCACGCGGTGATCGAGCTGGACGGCTCCTACATGGACCACGCGGCCTACGAGACCCTGCGCGACTGGCAGGACTCCCACATCGCCCACGGCGGATCGGTGGAGATCACCGGTGCCCGGGCCGACACGTTCGCGTCCTGCGCCCCGGCGGGGCGGGCGCCGCAGCGCGGCGCACACCAGTGCTGCCGCCCCTGGACCCCCTGGCAGAACCACTGCGACCACCGGGCCACCGCGACCGGCACTCGGGAGACCGGGCCCGAGGCCGCTGCGGACACCGGGGCGGCGACCGCTGCGGCGGGGGCCCCGGCGGCGAACCCGGCGCCGGCTCCGCGGCGGCGCGGCGCCGGTCAACTGGCCAGTGGGATCAACGCCTTCCAGCGCGACACCGCGCCCCGCGTGCGGGATGAGCTGGCGCGCCTGGCCCGCGAGGGGCAGCGGCCCTCGCAGCTCTTCCTCACCTGCGCGGACTCCCGCCTGGTGACCAGCATGATCACGGCCAGCGGACCGGGGGACCTGTTCACGGTCCGCAACGTCGGCAACCTCGTCCCGCTGCCAGGGGCCGAGTCCACCGACGACTCCGTCGCCGCGGCCATCGAGTACGCGGTCGACGTACTCGAGGTGGACAGCATCACCGTGTGCGGGCACTCGGGCTGCGGAGCCATGCAGGCCCTGCTGAGCTCCTCCCCCGGCGCGCCCATGACCCCGCTGCGGCGCTGGCTGCGCCACGGGCTGCCCAGCCTGGAGCGGATGGCCAGCCGCCACCACGCCTGGGCCAGGATCTCGGGCCGGCTGCCGGACGACGCCGTGGAGCAGCTCTGCCTGACCAACGTGGTGCAGCAGTTGGAGCACCTGCGGGCCCACGACGCGGTGGCCCGGCGGCTCGCCGAGGGCACGCTGGAGCTGCACGGGATGTACTTCCACGTGGGTGAGGCGCAGGCCTACCTGCTCTCCGAAGGCGAGGACTTCTTCGACTGCCGCGTCTTCGACACGGTGGGACAGAACGCCTGATTCGCGACAGATCTCCACGGGATCGAACCGATACCCTCCGGTATCCGTGCTCCCGTCCGGGCCCCTTTCCGCACCAGCGGCGGCAGGGGGCCCTCGCGCGCACCCGGACGTCGGACGCGCTATAGGTCTAAACCAATTCCCGGCTAGCTCTTGTCACCTGGGCCGCTGACTGATGAGCTATGCCGGGGACACAACGGACACCCTGGGAAAGGGACATGTCGTGAGCAACGAGAGCCTGGCCAATCTGCTCAAGGAGGAGCGGCGGTTCGCACCGCCCGCCGCTCTGGCCTCCGCCGCCAACGTGACACGGGCTGCGTACGCACAGGCCGACGCGGACCGGCTGGGCTTCTGGGCCGAGCAGGCCCGCCGGCTGACCTGGGCCACGGAGCCGACCGAGACGCTCGACTGGACGAACCCGCCCTTCGCGAAGTGGTTCGCGGATGGCAAGCTGAACGTCGCCTACAACTGCGTGGACCGGCACGTCGAGGCCGGCAACGGCGGGCGCGTCGCGATCCACTTCGAGGGCGAGCCCGGCGACAGCCGCTCGATCACCTACGCCGAGCTCAAGGACGAGGTCTCCCGGGCGGCGAACGCCCTGACCGAACTGGGCGTCCAGGCCGGCGACCGCGTCGCCGTCTACCTGCCGATGATCCCCGAGGCGGTCGTGGCGATGCTCGCGTGCGCCCGGATCGGCGCCGCGCACTCCGTGGTCTTCGGCGGCTTCTCCGCCGACGCCGTCGCCTCCCGCATCCAGGACGCCGACGCCAAACTGGTCATCACCGCCGACGGCGGCTACCGCCGGGGCAAGCCGACCGCCCTCAAGCCCGCCATCGACGAGGCCGTCGGCAAGTGCCCGCAGGTCGAGCACGTGCTCGTCGTACGGCGCACCGGCCAGGACACCGCCTTCACCGAGGGCCGCGACATCTGGTGGCACGACGCGGTGGACCGGCAGTCCGCCGAGCACACGCCGCAGCCGTTCGACGCCGAGCACCCGCTCTTCATCCTGTACACCTCGGGGACCACGGGTAAGCCGAAGGGCATCCTGCACACCTCCGGCGGCTACCTCACCCAGACCGCCTACACCCACCACGCCGTCTTCGACCTGAAGCCGGAGACCGACGTCTACTGGTGCACCGCGGACATCGGCTGGGTGACCGGCCACTCGTACATCGTCTACGGGCCGCTCGCGAACGGCGCCACCCAGGTGATGTACGAGGGCACGCCCGACACCCCCCACCAGGGCCGGTTCTGGGAGGTCGTGCAGAAGTACGGCGTCACCATCCTCTACACGGCGCCCACGGCGATCCGTACGTTCATGAAGTGGGGCGACGACATCCCCGCGAAGTTCGACCTGTCGAGCCTGCGCGTCCTGGGCTCGGTCGGCGAGCCGATCAACCCCGAGGCATGGATCTGGTACCGCAAGCACATCGGCGGCGACCGCTGCCCGATCGTGGACACCTGGTGGCAGACCGAGACCGGCGCCATGATGATCTCCCCCCTGCCGGGCGTCACGCAGACCAAGCCCGGCTCGGCGCAGCGCGCGCTGCCCGGGATCAGCGCCACCGTCGTGGACGACGAGGCGCGGGAGGTCCCGAACGGCGGAGGCGGCTACCTGGTCCTGACCGAGCCGTGGCCGGCGATGCTGCGCACCATCTGGGGTGACGACCAGCGGTTCACCGACACCTACTGGTCGCGGTTCGAGGGCAAGTACTTCGCGGGCGACGGCGCCAAGAAGGACGAGGACGGCGACATCTGGCTGCTCGGCCGGGTGGACGACGTGATGCTCGTGTCCGGCCACAACATCTCGACCACCGAGGTCGAGTCGGCGCTCGTCTCGCACCCCTCGGTGGCCGAGGCCGCCGTGGTCGGTGCGACCGACGAGACCACCGGCCAGGCGATCGTCGCCTTCGTCATCCTGCGCGGCAGCGCCTCGGAGACCGACACCCTGGTCGGCGAGCTGCGCAACCACGTGGGCGCCACGCTCGGCCCGATCGCCAAGCCGAAGCGGATCCTGCCGGTCCAGGAACTGCCGAAGACCCGGTCGGGCAAGATCATGCGCCGTCTGCTGCGCGACGTGGCCGAGAACCGCGCGGTCGGCGACGTCACCACGCTCGCCGACTCCTCCGTCATGGACCTGATCCAGAGCAGGCTGCCGTCCGCGTCCAGCGAGGACTGAGCCGCACGGTCGGACGGACCGCCCGGACGGGCTCAGTCGCACGGTCGGACTGAGCCCCCCGGGGGGGAGGAGCGGACCCGAGGGCTGCCGGTGCACAGCGCGCCGGGAGCCCCCTTCCCGTTTAAGGTGAAGATCACCTGATACGACCGCGCGGCCCTGTACCGTAGGAGAGGCGTCACAACGTGGCGTCTTTTTCTCAGGGTGCGCCGGGAAGTCTGGTCGGCAACTGCGTCAAGCATGCCGTCGACCAACCGGAGGTGTCCGACCGTGGCCGCGCCCGACCCCACCGACCAGCGGAGCCGCACGTTCCTCGGGCGGCTCTCGCTGCCCGAGCGGCAGTTCGTCGCCGACGCCCTGCGCACCGAGACCGTCGGCGGAGTCCTGCTCCTGGTGGCCGCCGTCGCCGCCCTCATCTGGGCGAACATCCCCGCGCTGGCGGACAGCTACGAGGCCGTCGGCGACTTCCACCTCGGCCCCGCCTCCCTCGGGCTGGACCTCTCCGTCCAGCACTGGGCCGCCGACGGCCTGCTGGCGGTCTTCTTCTTCGTCGCCGGCATCGAGCTCAAGCGCGAGCTGGTCGCCGGCGACCTGCGCGAGCCCAAGGCGGCCGCCCTCCCGGTCGTCGCCGCGCTGTGCGGCATGGCCGTCCCCGCCGGGGTCTACGCCCTCGTCAACGTCTTCGGCAGCGGATCCATGGACGGCTGGGCCGTGCCCACCGCCACCGACATCGCGTTCGCGCTCGCCGTCCTCGCGGTCATCGGCACCTCGCTGCCCTCCGCCGTGCGCGCGTTCCTGCTCACCCTCGCCGTCGTCGACGACCTCTTCGCGATCGTCATCATCGCGGTGTTCTTCACCAGCGAGATCGACTTCCTCGCCCTCGGTGGTGCGGTCGCCGGCCTCGTGCTGTTCTGGTTCCTGCTGCGCTCCGGGGTGCGCGGCTGGTACGTCTACGTGCCCCTCGCCCTGGTCGTCTGGGGGCTGATGTACAACAGCGGCGTCCACGCCACCATCGCCGGCGTCGCCATGGGCCTGATGCTGCGCTGCACGCGCAAGGAGGGCGAGGAGCACTCCCCGGGCGAGCACATCGAGCACCTCGTACGGCCGCTCTCCGCCGGGCTCGCGGTGCCGCTCTTCGCGCTCTTCTCGGCCGGGGTCCCCCTCTCCGACGAGTCCATCGGCCAGGTCTTCAGCCGGCCCGAGACCCTCGGCGTCGTCCTCGGCCTCGTCGTGGGCAAGGCGGTCGGCATCTTCGGCGGCACCTGGCTGGCCGCACGCTTCACCAGGGCCGAGCTGAACGAGGACCTGGCCTGGCCGGACGTGTTCGCCGTCGCCTCGCTGGCCGGCATCGGGTTCACCGTCTCGCTGCTGATCGGCGAACTCGCCTTCGCCGGGGACCCGGTCCTCACCGACGAGGTCAAGGCCGCCGTCCTCATCGGCTCGCTCATCGCGGCGTTCCTCGCCTGCGTCCTGCTCAAGCTCCGGGACCGGAAGTACCGGGCGCTGACCGACGCCGAGGACCGCGACGAGGACCACGACGGCATCCCCGACGTCTACGAGGAGCACACCCCGGCGTACCACCTGCGGATGGCGAGGATCCACGAGGAGAAGGCCGCCGAGCACCGGCGCAGGGCCGAAGCGGCGGCCGGGTCCAGCATCGAGGGCCACCGTCCGGCATGATCTGACGCAAGGACGGCGTACCGACGCGGCAGACGACTGTAGGGAGAGAGCGATGAGCGCAGTGGACCAAGGGGTGCAAGGAGCCGAACGCACGCTCGGCCAGCTGGTCGCCTCGGCCACCGCCGAGATGTCGGCCCTGGTGCACGACGAGATCGCCCTCGCCAAGGTGGAGATCAAGCAGGACGTCAAGCGCGCGGGCATCGGCAGCGGTGCGGCGGGCCTCGCGGGCGTGCTGCTGCTCTTCTCCCTCCCCGTACTGAGTTTCGCCGCGGCCTACGGCCTCCACAACCTCGGGCTCGGACTCGCCTGGTCCTTCCTCATCGTCGGCGGGGCGTTCTGGCTGCTCGCGGGCCTGGTCGGACTGCTCGCCGTGGCGAAGTTCAAGAAGGTCAAGCCGCCGGTGAAGACCATCGAGTCGGTCAAGCAGACGGCGGCGCTCGTCGGGACCGTCAAGCCGCACCCGCGGCCGTTGAGTGACAAGGCCGTGGGTGTGGCACGCTCGTCCTCATGACAGCACCCCTGCCTGACCCCGGCAGTCCGCCCACCGCCGCCTCGGCGATCCGGCTCGACCTGCCCGGCGGACGGGCGGTGACCCACCGGGACGTCGCCGCCAACGGCGCCCGCTTCCACGTCGCCGAGCTGGGCGACGGGCCGCTGGTGCTGCTGCTGCACGGCTTCCCCCAGTTCTGGTGGACCTGGCGGCACCAGCTGACCGCCCTCGCCGACGCCGGCTACCGGGCCGTCGCGATGGACCTGCGCGGCGTGGGGGGCAGCGACCGCACCCCGCGCGGCTACGATCCGGCCAATCTCGCGCTGGACATCACCGGCGTCGTCCGGTCCCTCGGCGAGCCGGACGCCGCGCTCGTCGGGCACGACCTCGGCGGCTACCTCGCCTGGACCGCAGCCGTGATGCGGCCGAAGCTGGTGCGCCGGCTGGTCGTCTCGTCCATGCCGCACCCCCGCCGCTGGCGTGCGGCGATGCTGTCCGACTTCGGTCAGGCACGGGCGAGTTCGCACATCTGGGGCTTCCAGCGGCCGTTCGTCCCCGAGCGGCAGCTCGTCGCCGACGACGGGGCGCTCGTGGCCGAGCTGATCCGGGACTGGTCGGGGCCGCGGCTGCGGGAGGACGGCGCCGACGAGGAGGCGCTCGCCGTCTACCGGCGGGCGATGTGCATCCCCTCCACCGCGCACTGCTCGGTCGAGCCCTACCGCTGGATGATGCGGTCGATGGCGCGGCCCGACGGCCTCCAGTTCAACCGCCGCATGAAGCGGCCGGTGCGGGTGCCGACGCTGCACCTGCACGGCTCGCTCGACCCGGTGATGCGCACGCGCAGCGCGGCCGGCTCCGGGCAGTACGTCGAAGCCCCGTACCGGTGGCGGCTGTTCGACGGCCTCGGGCACTTCGCGCACGAGGAGGACCCGGTGGCGTTCTCGACCGAGTTGGTGAACTGGCTCAAGGACCCCGAACCGGACCGCTGATCGGTATGACAAACATTCAATTGCCTCGCGCATAGGCCAATTGGCCGCCTCGCACGGGATTACCGACCATGGGGTCCGGGCACAGCTCGGAGTATGGGTTGGACGCACGACCACGGTGACACCGCACACGAACGCCGCTCGGCGACGACGCCGCGCACCCACGGGAGGACCGGCCGCGACGGCCACGACCTCCGCCTCGGGATTCCGCGCATCCTGCGCCGCCGGGCCCTGTGGGTCTCGGCGCGCCTGCGGCATCCGCGGACGTAGGGAGACAGCCGGGGCCCCGGCCCCGGCGGCCCGGTGTCACGGGGCGCAGCCCCGGCTGTACGTCAGGGTGCGCAGCCCCGGCTGTACGTCACAGGGCGCAGCCCTGGCTGTCGACCCGCTGTACGGCGCTCCGGCCGATCCGGATGTCGTCGCGGATCTCGTCCACGGTGAGGGCGTAGCCGGTGTTCGGGTCGTCGAGAGACTTCGCGAACACGACCCCGTACACCTTGCCGTCGGGCGTGAGCAGCGGGCCGCCGGAGTTGCCCTGGCGGACCGTCGCGTACAGCGAGTAGACATCGCGCCGGACGGTGCCGCGGTGGTAGATGTCCGGGCCGTTGGCGTTGATCCGGCCGCGCACGCGGGCCGAGCGGACGTCGTACGCGCCGTTCTCCGGGAACCCGGCCACGATCGCGTCGCTGCCGCTCCCCGCGTCCCGCTCGCTGAACTCCAGCGGCGGGGCCTTCAGCTTGGGCACGTCCAGGACGGCGATGTCGCGCTCCCAGTCGTAGAGCACGACCTTGCCGTCGTAGAGCCTGCCCTCGCCGCCGACCTGCACGGTCGGTTCGCCGACCCCGCCGACGACGTGCGCGTTGGTCATCACCTTGCCGGGCGCGAAGACGAAACCCGTGCCCTCCAGCACCTTGCTGCAACTGGGCGCCGTGCCCACGACCTTCACGATGGACTGCTTGGCCGCCTCGCTGACGGGGCTGAGCGCAAGCGCCGGATCGGGCGCCTTGACCTCGGTGATGGGCTCGTTGGAGAACGGGCTGAACACCTGCGGGAAGCCGCTGCGCGCGAGCGTGGAACTGAAGTCCGAGAACCAGGTGTTCGCCTGGCCGGGCAGCACGCGCGACACGCCGAGGAGCACCTTGGAGTTGCGGACTTCCTTGCCCAGCGTGGGAAGTGACGTCCCGGCGAGCGCGGAACCGATCAGCCAGGCGACCAGCAGCATCGCCACCACGTTGACCAGGGCGCCGCCCGTCGCGTCCAGGGCCCGCGCCGGCGACCAGGTGATGTGGCGCCGGAGCCGGCTGCCCAGGTGGGTGGTGAGGGCCTGCCCGATCGAGGCGCAGACGATGATCACGACCACGGCGATCACGACGACCGTGGTGGACACCTGGGTGCCGTTGTCGGTCACCCGGTCCCAGATCAGCGGGAGCAGGGACACGGCGATGAGGCCACCGCCGAGGAAGCCGATCACCGACAGGACGCCGACGACGAACCCCTGGCGGTAGCCGACGATCGCGAACCACACGGCCGCGAGCAGCAACAGGATGTCCAGCACGTTCACAGGGGCCACCGTCTCACGCGTGCCAGTCGAGCGGGACCCGCCGCGAGCGGTCCCAGGGGCGCTCCCATCCCGCGAAGTGCAGCAGCCGGTCGATCACTCCGGCGGTGAAACCCCAGACCAGAGCCGATGCGACGGTGAAGCCGGGCCCGAGGTGGCCACTGGGGTGCACGGCCGTGACCCGGTGCCGGGGATCCGTGAGATCCGCCACGGGCACCGTGAAGACGCGGGCCGTCTCGGCCGGGTCCACGGCGCCGACCGGGCTCGGCGTGCGCCACCAGCCGAGTACCGGGGTGACCACGAACTCGCTGACCGGGATGTAGAGCCGGGGCAGCACGCCGAAGAGCTGGACGCCGGAAGGGTCCAGTCCGGTCTCTTCCTCGGCCTCGCGCAGGGCTGCGCGCAGCGGGCCGGTGGTGTGCGGATCGCCGTCCTGCGGGTCGAGGGCGCCGCCCGGGAAGGACGGCTGGCCCGCGTGCGAGCGCAAGGTGCCGGCGCGTTCCATGAGCAGCAGCTCGGGCCCGCGCGGGCCCTCGCCGAACAGGACGAGGACGGCGGACTGCCGCCCCCGGCCGTCCTCGGGCGGCAGGAACCGGCTCAGCTGCCGCGGCTCGATGGTCCGGGCGGCCTCGACGAGCGGGTCCAGCCAGGCGGGCAGGCCGTCGGTGGACAGGCTCGTGCCGTCACGCCCGCCGTCCCGGCCGTCGTACGGCGCTTCGCGCGGGTCGGCGTCGGCCCGGCGGTTCTGTGTGGCCCCAGTCATAGGCGTCCCTGTCCGCGTCTCTTCTGTCAACACCGTCTCCCCCACCGCCAAACGCGGTGCGGGTACCGAATCGTTCCTCGGGCCCGGCCCGGCCCCGCCGCGGCGGGGCCGCACCGCCCCGGCCGCCGGTGCGGGCGGCGCTCACGCCGGGTCGGAGCCCAGGGGCGGGGCCGGCAGGCCCGGGTAGTCCGGCGGCGGGGCCAGGCGCTGGCCCGGCTGGCCGCCCTTCTCGTACTTCAGCAGCTTGCGCGCCTTCTCCGGGTCCGTCTCGCCCTCCCCGTACGCCGGGCAGAGCGGGGCGATCGGGCAGGCCCCGCAAGCCGGCTTGCGCGCGTGGCAGATCCGGCGGCCGTGGAAGATCACCCGGTGGGAGAGCATCGTCCATTCGCTCTTGGGGAAGATCGCGCAGATCTCCGCCTCGACCTTCTCCGGTTCCTCCTGCTCGGTCCACTTCCAGCGGCGCACGAGCCGGCCGAAGTGGGTGTCCACGGTGATCCCCGGGACTCCGAAGGCGTTGCCGAGGACCACGTTCGCCGTCTTGCGGCCGACTCCCGGCAGGGTCACCAGGTCCGCCAGCCGGCCCGGTACCTCGCCGCCGAAGTCGTCGCGCAGGGCCCGGGAGAGCCCGAGCAGGGACTTGGCCTTCATCCGGAAGAACCCGGTCGGCCGGATCAGCTCCTCCAGCCGCTCGGGGTCGGCCGCGGCCATGTCCTCGGGGGTCGGATAGGCCGCGAAGAGGGCCGGGGTCGTCTGGTTCACCCGCAGGTCCGTGGTCTGCGCGGACAGCACGGTGGCCACGAGCAGCTCGAACGGGTTGCGGAAGTCGAGCTCCGGATGGGCGTACGGATAGATTTCGGCCAGCTCGCGGTTGATCCGGCGGGCCCGGCGCACCATGGCGAGCCGGGATTCGGGTCGTGGCGCGGACTGCTTCGCGGCCGGTTTCTTGGCCGAACCTTTGCTCTCGGAGGCGGGCGGAGCCGCCCCGGACGCCGCCGCCGGGGCTTGTTCGCCCACAGCTGAATTATGGGTCGCCATCACTCCCGCGGACCCCTTGGCCTGTGCTCTCACCGGCTTATTGGACACCCGGCCAGCCTAAGGCCGGCCGCCGACACCCGCCCGGACCTCAGGTAACACCACTCTGATTGGTCTGCCACCACCCAGCACGCGCGTCCGTCCGGCATCCTTGGTAGTGATTGATCGCACTGTTTGAGCCGTCCGGCAAAATGGGAGACCGGTCCCCTGAGCTGGTCGACATAGGAGAGAAACTCGTGGACGACGTTCTGCGGCGCGCCCCGCTCTTCGCGGCGCTCGATGACGAGCAGGCCGCGGAGCTCCGCGCCTCCATGGGCGAGGTGACGCTCGCACGCGGTGACGCCCTGTTCCACGAGGGCGACCCCGGCGACCGGCTGTATGTCGTGACCGAGGGCAAGGTGAAGCTCCACCGCACCTCCCCCGACGGCCGCGAGAACATGCTGGCCGTCCTCGGTCCCGGCGAGCTGATCGGCGAGCTGTCGCTGTTCGACCCGGGCCCGCGCACCGCCACCGCCACCGCGCTCACCGAGGTCAAGCTGCTCGGCCTCGGCCACGGCGACCTCCAGCCCTGGCTCAACGCCCGGCCCGAGGTCGCGACCGCGCTGCTGCGCGCCGTCGCGCGGCGCCTGCGCAAGACCAACGACCAGATGTCCGACCTGGTCTTCTCCGACGTGCCGGGCCGGGTGGCGCGGGCGCTCCTCGACCTGTCGCGCCGCTTCGGCGTGCAGTCGGAGGAGGGCATCCACGTGGTGCACGACCTCACCCAGGAGGAGCTCGCGCAGCTCGTCGGCGCCTCGCGCGAGACCGTGAACAAGGCGCTGGCCGACTTCGCGGGCCGCGGCTGGCTCCGTCTCGAAGCCCGCGCGGTGATCCTGCTGGACGTGGAGCGGCTCGCGAAGCGGTCCCGCTGACCTTCGGCTCCGTGCAGGGCCCCGCCCGGGTCAGGGCGGGGCCCTTCGCATGCCCGTGAGACGGGGCTGCGAAGGGCCCCGGACTCGAGGACGGGCTGAATCCCGCCGGGGGCGCGGCGATTGGCCCGCCGGGCCGGGCGGGCGGCCGGGCACAGTGGAGGTATGGAGCACAGAGGCCTGGACGCGTACGGGTACTTCGAACGGGAGGGCTCCCTCGGCGCGGTGCGGGGGGAGTTCCGCGGCGTCGTCGCCGCCGCGCGGGAGCGGATCGGCGAGGCGTACGGGCGGCGGCTGCACAGCGCCTACCTCTACGGCTCCGTGCCGCGCGGCACGGCCCGGCCCGGGCGGTCCGACCTCGACCTGCTGATCGTCCTGCACCACGGGCCCGCCGGTGAGGACCGGGACGCCGCCGACGTGCTGGCCCTCGGACTCGACGAGGACTTCCCCGCGGTCGACGGGGTCGGCATCCTGCTCCAGGACAAGGCCACCGTGCTCAGCGAGGAGGAACGGTTCGACCTGGGCTGGTTCCTCGCCTGCCTGTGCACCCCGCTGCTCGGGGCCGACCTCGCCGAGCACCTGCCCCGCTACCGCCCGGACAGCCTGCTCGCCCGCGAGACCAACGGCGACCTGGCCGACCTGCTGCCCGCCTGGCGCACGCGGCTGCGGGAGGCTGCCGCGACGGACGCCTACCGCACGCTGAGCCGGACGGTCGCGCGGCGCCTGGTGCGCACCGGATTCACCCTGGTCATGCCCCGGTGGGGCGGCTGGACCAGCGATCTCGCCGAGTCCGCGGAGATCTTCGGTACGTACTATCCGCAGCGCGCGGCCCAGATGCGGGCCGCGGCCGCCGCGGCGCTGGACCCGGTCGCCGACCCGGCCCTGCTCCGCACGTTCCTCGAGGACCTCGGGCCATGGCTCGCCGACGAGTACACCGCCCGGCACGGCACGAAGACCCGCCGGGCCTGAGGTCCCGGCGGGTCCGGGCGGGTCCGGCCCGATCCGGCGGACCCACCTAGAGCTCGGGGCCGCCCGGGATCAGGCCGTGCTCCTGGAGGTACTCCAGCTGCGCCCGTACGGACCATTCCGCGGCCGGCCACAGGGAGGGGTCCACGTCCGCGTAGACGTGGGCGACGACCGCCTCCGGGGTGGTGAGCCCGTCCTCGACGGCGGTCTCGACCTGGGCGAGGCGGTGGGCGCGGTGCGCCAGGTAGAACTCGACGGCGCCCTGGGCGTCCTCCAGGACCGGTCCGTGCCCCGGCAGGACGGTGTGCACGCCGTCGTCGACGGTCAGCGAGCGCAGGCGGCGCAGGGAGTCCAGGTAGTCGCCCAGGCGGCCGTCGGGGTGCGCGACGACGGTGGTGCCGCGGCCGAGGACGGTGTCCCCGGTCAGGACGGCGCCGTCGGCGGGCAGGTGGAAGCAGAGCGAGTCGCTGGTGTGCCCGGGGGTGGGGACCACCCGCAGCTCCAGGCCGCCGGTCCTGATCACGTCCCCGGCGGCCAGGCCCTCGTCGCCCAGCCGCAGCGCCGGGTCCAGCGCGCGGACCTTGCTGCCGGTGAGCTCCGCGAAGCGGCCCGCGCCCTCGGCGTGGTCGGGATGGCCGTGCGTGAGCAGGGTCAGGGCGATGCGCCGGCCGGCCCGCTCGGCGGTGTCGACGACCGCCCGCAGGTGCGCCTCGTCCAGCGGGCCGGGGTCGATGACCACGGCCTCGGTGGACCCGGGCTCGGCCAGCAGCCAGGTGTTGGTGCCGTCCAAGGTCATCGCGGAGGCGTTGGGGGCCAGGATGTTGGTCGCGCGGGCCGTGGCGGGCCCGGTGGCGACGCGTCCGCGGGGCCGGCCCGGCAGAGCGGCGGCATCGGTCATGAGGGGCCTCCGTGGCGCACTCGCCTGGTGAACTCGTCGTGGCCCGGCCAGCTGAGCACCACCTCGCCGCCCTCGAGGGCGGCCCGGGCCAGTACGGGGGTCAGGTCCTGCGCCCCGGCCGCGGCGAGCGCCTGCGCGGCGCTCCCGTACGGCTCCAGCGAACGCAGGGTGGAGATGGTGGGCGGCATCATCAGCAGCTCGCCCCGGTCGTAGCCGGCCGCGGCCTCGGCCGGTCGGATCCACACCGTCCGGTCCGCTTCGGTGGAGGCGTTGCGGGTGCGCTGGCCCTCGGGAAGGGCGGCGACGAAGAACCAGGTGTCGTAGCGGCGCGGCTCGAACTCCGGGGTGATCCAGCGGGCCCACGCGCCGAGCAGGTCCGAGCGCAGGCGCAGGCCCCGGCGGTCCAGGAACTCGGCGAAGGACAGCTCGCGCGCGACGAGGGCCTGCCGGTCGGCCTCCCAGTCGTCACCGGTGGTGTCGCCCACGACGGTGTCGGGGGTCTCCCCGGCGAGCAGCACGCCCGCCTCCTCGAAGGTCTCGCGCACGGCGCCGCAGACGATGGCCTGGGCGGTACGGGCGTCCGTGCCGAGGCGGCGGGCCCAGTCGTCCTGCCCGGGGCCGGACCAGCCCACCTGGTGGTCCTCGTCGCGCGGGTCGACCCCACCGCCGGGATAGGCGTACGCGCCTCCGGCGAAGGCCATGGAGGCCCGGCGGCGCAGCATGTGCACGACGGGGCCGGCGGGGGTGTCGCGCAGCAGCATCACCGTGGCGGCGCGGCGGGGGGCCACCGGGGTGAGGTGTCCGTCCGCGAGGGCGCGGATGCGGTCGGGCCACTCCGGGGGGTACCACTGGCCTCCGGCGGGGGGCTGCTGATAACCGTGCTGACCTTGGGGCATGGCCGGATGCTACGGGGATCCGGCTCGATGTTCGAGGGGGTCGGCCCCGGACCCCGCCGATGGCCCGGGCGGGGCCGGACCTTCCCCCGCCCGGGCGCGTACGGGCGGGGGCGGGAACCCGCCGGTGTCCGGGGCGTGCGCACTTCCCGCCAGGGGTCAGGCGTCCGGGGTGAGTTCCACCTGGACTTCGACCTCCACCGGGGCGTCCAGCGGGAGGACCGCGACGCCGACCGCGCTGCGGGCGTGGACGCCCTTGTCGCCGAGGACGGCGCCCAGGAGTTCGCTCGCGCCGTTCAGCACGCCCGGCTGGCCCGTGAAGTCGGGGGCCGAGGCGATGAAGCCGACGACCTTCACGACGCGCGCGATCCGGTCGAGGTCACCCATGACCGACTTGACCGCGGCCAGGGCGTTCAGCGCGCACGTGGCGGCCAGCTCCTTGGCCTGCTCCGCCGAGACCTCGGCGCCGACCTTGCCGGTGACCGGCAGGCTGCCCTTGACCATCGGGAGCTGGCCCGAGGTGAAGACGTACGCCCCCGACCGCACGGCCGGCTGGTAGGCGGCCAGCGGCGGGACGACCTCGGGGAGGGTCAGGCCGAGTTCGGCGAGCTTCGCCTCGACGACGCCGCTCATGCCTTCTCCCGCTTGAGGTAGGCCACCAGCTGCTCGGGGTTGTTCGGCCCGGGCACGACCTGGACGAGCTCCCAGCCGTCCTCGCCCCAGGTGTCCAGGATCTGCTTGGTGGCGTGGACCAGCAGCGGGACGGTCGCGTATTCGAACTTCTTGGTCATGGGAGCGAGGGTAGTGCCTGCGGTCGGGAGCGAAGGAATTAGGCTCGGACGCTGTGAGCAGGCTCCAGGTGGTCAGCGGCAAGGGCGGCACCGGCAAGACCACGGTCGCCGCGGCACTCGCGCTCGCCCTCGCACGCGAGGGCAAGCGGACTCTTCTCGTGGAGGTCGAGGGCAGGCAGGGCATCGCACAGCTCTTCGGTACGGAGGCGCTCCCCTACGAGGAGCGGAAGATCGCCGTCGCGCCCGGCGGCACCGGTGAGGTCTTCGCCCTCGCCATCGACGCCGAGCGGGCGCTGCTGGATTACCTCCAGATGTTCTACAAGCTCGGCTCCGCGGGGCGCGCGCTCAAGAAGCTCGGCGCCATCGACTTCGCGACGACCATCGCCCCCGGCCTGCGCGACGTCCTGCTGACCGGCAAGGCGTGCGAGGCGGTGCGGCGCAGGGACAAAGCGGGCCGGTACGTCTACGACCACGTGGTCATGGACGCGCCGCCGACCGGGCGGATCACCCGGTTCCTGAACGTCAACGACGAGGTGGCGGGCCTGGCCCGGTTCGGGCCGATCCACCACCAGGCGCAGGCCGTCATGAAGGTGCTCAAGTCGCCCGAGACGGCTGTGCACCTGGTCACCCTGCTGGAGGAGATGCCCGTCCAGGAGACCGCGGACGGCATCGCGGAACTGCGCGGGGCCGGGCTGCCGGTCGGCCGGGTCGTGGTCAACATGGTGCGCCCGCACCACCTCGACGAGGACACGCTGCGGGCCGCCGCCGAGGACCACCGGGCCGGGGTGGCCCGGGCGCTGTCCCGGGCGGGCCTGGGCGGTGCGCGCCGCGGCGGGCTGGCCGAGCGGCTGGTGGACCCGCTGCTCGCGCAGGCCGCCGAGCACGCGGGGCGGGTGGAGCTGGAGCGCGCACAGCGTGCGGTACTGGCCGGGCTGGAGGTGCCGACGTACGAACTCCCGCTGCTGGGCGCGGGGGTGGACCTGGCCGGCTTGTACGAGCTGGCCAGGGAACTGCGCAAGCAGTCGGTGGGCGAATGAGCGAGGGGGTGGACATCGTGGGCCTGGACATTCCGCCGCGGTTGGCGGTCGACGGGCTGCTGGACGACCCGCGGACCGGGATCATCGTGTGCTGCGGTGCGGGCGGGGTCGGCAAGACCACCACCGCCGCGGCCCTCGGTGTACGGGCGGCCGAGCGGGGCCGGAAGGTGGTCGTGCTGACCATCGACCCGGCGCGGCGCCTGGCGCAGTCGATGGGGATCGACTCGCTGGACAACACCCCGCGCGCGGTGGCGACCGTGGGGACCGGCGGCGGCCGGCTGCACGCCATGATGCTGGACATGAAGCGGACCTTCGACGAGATCGTCGAGGCGCACGCGGACCGCGACCGGGCCGAGGCGATCCTGGCCAATCCCTTCTACCAGTCCCTGTCGGCCGGGTTCGCGGGCACGCAGGAGTACATGGCGATGGAGAAGCTGGGTCAGCTGCGGGCCCGGGATGACTGGGACCTGATCATCGTGGACACCCCGCCGAGCCGGTCCGCGCTGGACTTCCTGGACGCGCCGAAGCGGCTCGGGTCCTTCCTGGACGGCAAGTTCATCCGCGTGCTGATGGCTCCGGCGAAGGTGGGCGGCCGGGCGGGGATGAAGTTCCTGAACGTCGGCATGTCGATGATGACGGGCACCCTGAGCAAGTTGATGGGGGCCTCGCTGCTGAAGGACGTACAGACCTTCGTGGCCGCGATGGACAGCATGTTCGGCGGTTTCCGCACGCGCGCGGACGCCACCTTCCGGCTGCTGCAGGCTCCCGGTACGGCCTTCCTCGTGGTCGCGGCCCCCGAACCGGACGCCCTGCGCGAGGCGGCGTACTTCGTGGAGCGGCTGGCCGCGGAGAAGATGCCGCTGGCCGGTCTGGTGCTCAACCGGGTGCACGGCAGCGGCGCCGACCAGCTGTCCGCCGAGCGGGCCCTGGCCGCCGCGGAGAATCTTGAAGAGGGCGGCATTGTCGATCAGGAGCCCGGGAAAGCTGGGTTTCGTGACCCCGGCTTCGACGGCTCCCCCGCCCCCGACGTGGACGAGATCACGGCAGGACTGCTGCGGCTGCACGCCGAGCGGATGCAGGTGATCGCGCGCGAGCAGCGCACGCGTGACCGCTTCACCTCACTGCATCCCGAGGTGGCGGTGGCCGAAGTGGCGGCCCTGCCCGGCGATGTGCACGACCTCGCCGGGCTTCGGACCATCGGTGAACGACTCGCGGCCGGTGTTCCGGCCGGAGCATAGGTGTTCGGCGTCCGTACGACGTGGTGGTCGGGTGATCTACCCGGCCGCCGCGTACGTCTCGTAGGGAACGTCGATCTCCTCGTCGGCATCCATGGTGAGGATGCCCGTGCTGCGCTCGTACTCCGTGCGGGCGGTCTCGAGCAGCCGTCGCCACGAGGTGACGGTGGGACGCCTGCGCAGCAGCGCTCGGCGTTCCCGCTCGGTCATTCCGCCCCACACTCCGAACTCGACACGGTTGTCGAGCGCGTCGGCCAGGCACTCGGTCCGCACCGGACATCCGGTGCACACCGCCTTGGCCCTGTTCTGTGCCGCTCCTTGAACGAACAGTTCATCCGGATCGGTAGTGCGGCAGGCTGCCTGCGCACTCCAGTCGGTAACCCAGCCCATCCCGGCGCCGTCCTCTCCCGAATCGAGGCTCCCCCACGGCGGCAGCGGCATATTCACCGCTGCCAGTTGAGGACGTTACGGAAGGCGGGCACAGTGCAACACCCCCGTCGGGCCCAATCTTGAATGGTCCGAACGGACTATGGGTGAGCGTGAGATCACTCGACGGAGTGATCGCGCGACATGCCCGACCATTCCGGCGATTCGGGTGAAATCACCGAGTCGCCAGAGAGGTGCCCTCAACGCCGGGGGCGGGATTCGGACATGAGTCCACCCCATTCGGGAAGGGTGAAAATCAAGCCGGGGGGTTGATGTCGGGCCGCGCCGCTGTGACAGTTGAGGACAGCTTAGGCCAAGGCATTCGCGCGTGTCCGGCGAATCAGAACGTAGGCTGCCCCCCATGGGAAAGAAGCGCTCGGGCGGCGGGCTCACGGGGAGCCAGCAGGCCGCCAAGTTCCTCGGGGTGTCCGTTCTCTCCGGAGTCGTGCTGGCCGGCATGGCGATTCCGGCGGCAGGCGCCCTGGGGCTCGCGGCCAAGGGCACGGTCGAGGGATTCGACGAGATCCCGGCCAATCTCAAGACCCCGCCGCTGAGCCAGCGGACCACGATTCTGGACTCCGAAGGTGGCTTGATCGCCACTGTCTATTCGCGTGACCGCCAGGTGGTCCCCCTCACGGCGATCTCCCCGTACATGCAGAAGGCGATCGTCGCCATCGAGGACTCGCGTTTCTACGAGCACGGCGCGGTCGACCTCAAGGGCATCCTGCGCGCGGTCAACCGCAACGCCCAGGAGGGCGGCGCCGCACAGGGCGCCTCCACGCTCACGCAGCAGTACGTGAAGAACGTGTTCGTCGAAGAGGCCGGCGACGACGAGACCAAGGTGCGCGAGGCCCAGGAGAAGAGCCTCGGCCGCAAGATCCGCGAGTTGAAGTACGCGATCCAGGTCGAGGAGGAACTCGGGAAGAAGAAGATCCTCGAGAACTACCTCAACATCACGTACTTCGGCCAGCAGGCGTACGGAATCGAATCCGCGGCCCAGCGCTACTTCAGCAAGCCGGCCAAGGACCTGGCCCTGGAGGAGTCCGCGCTGCTCGCGGGCGTCGTCCAGTCGCCGAGCCGCTACGACCCGGTGAACGACTCCCAGGAGGCGATGAAGCGGCGCAACATCGTCCTGCAGCGGATGGCCGACATCAAGGACGTCTCCCAGGCGGAGGCGGACGCGGCGAAGGCCAAGCCCGTCGTGCTGAAGGTGACCCGGCCCAAGAACGGCTGCATCACCGCGGTCAAGGGCGCGGGCTTCTTCTGCGACTACGTCCGCAACACGTTCCTGGCCGACGCCGTCTTCGGCAAGACCCGCGAGGAGCGGGCGAAGGTCTGGAACCAGGGCGGCCTGACGGTCCGCACCACCCTGGACCCGCAGTCCCAGGACGCGGCCAACGAGTCGATCAAGGACCACGTCAACCAGGACGACTCGATCGCGACGGCCGTGACCATGGTCCAGCCGGGCACGGGCCGGGTCCTGGCGATGGGCCAGTCGAAGCCGTACGGCTTCGGGAAGAACGAGACGCAGATCAACTACTCCGTGGACAAGCGGATGGGCGGCTCGAACTTCGGCTTCCAGGTCGGCTCCACGTTCAAGCCGTTCATCGCGGCCGCCGCCATAGAGCGGGGCATGCCGGCGTCCAAGGTGTACCCGGCGCCGAACAAGATGGACTACCCGAGCCCGGTGCTGAAGTGCGACGGCACCAACTGGCTCAACCTGCCGCTGTCGAACGGGAAACTGCAGACGGCCGAGAACGAGACCGAGGACGAGGTCGGCCCGTACGCCCTGCGCACGGCGATGGAGAAGTCCATCAACACCTACTTCGTGCAGATGATCTCGGAGATCGGCCTCTGCCCGGTGATGGAGATGACGCAGAAGCTCGGCGTGGTCTCGGCCAACGGCGAGAAGCTGGTGGAGTCCCCCGCGATCGCGCTCGGCTCCGCCGAGCTCTCCCCCCTGACGATGGCCAACGCCTACGCGACCTTCGCCAACCGCGGTGTCTACTGCACGCCGGTCGCCATCGAGTCGATCACCGACGCGCACGGCAAGGCGCTCGCCGTGCCGAAGCCCAAGTGCGACCGGGCGATGGCCGTGGAGACCGCCGACACCATCAACACGCTGCTGCGCGGAGTGGTCGACTCCGGCACCGGTGAGCGGGCCGGCCTGACCGACCGCGACAGCGCCGGCAAGACCGGTACGACGGACTCCCGACACAACGCCTGGTTCGTCGGCTACACCCCGAACCTCTCGGGCGCGGTGTGGGTCGGCTCCGGCGGCGCGAAGAAGATCACGATGGAGAACATCGAGATCGGCGACCGGTACTACGAGAAGGTCTTCGGCGGCGGTCTGCCCGGCCCGATCTGGAAGGACGCGGTCACCGGCGCGCTGGCCGGCCGTGAGGCCCCCGTCTTCACCACCGTCGGCATCCCCGAGCCGCTGCTCCCTGGCGGCAGCAACGGCGGGCGCCCGGCCACCAACCCGAGCAAGCCCGGCAAGCCGAACCGGCCCGGTGGCGACAACAAGCCCGGCGGACGCCCGGGCGGCACCGACGGCGGGACGACGGGCGGCGCCACGCCGGAGAACCCGTTCCCCGGGATCTCGCTCCCGCCGGGCATCATCGGCGGCCGCGACGGCCAGTAGGCGGCACGTACGACGAGAGGGGCCCCCGACCGGTATCCGGTCGGGGGCCCCTCTCGGCATCCGCCCGCGGCTCAGGCGAGCTGCTGCTTGACGACGGCGGCCACGCGCCCGCCCTCGGCCAGCCCGGCGACCTTCGGGTTCACGATCTTCATGACGGCGCCCATGGCCCGCGGCCCCTCCGCGCCCGCCGCCCTGGCCTCCGCGACGGCCTGCGCCACGATCGCGACGAGTTCGTCGTCGGTCAGCTGCTTCGGCAGGTAGGTGTCGAGGAACTCGCCCTCCGCCGTCTCCCGTGCGGCCTGCTCGGGACGGCCCCCCTGGCCGAACGCCTCCGCCGCCTCGCGGCGCTTCTTCGCCTCCTTGGCGATCACCTTGAGGACTTCTTCGTCGGAGAGGACACGGGCCTCCTTGCCCGCGACCTCCTCCTTGGTGATCGCGGCGAGGGTCAGCCGCAGCGTGGACGCGTGCAGCTCTTCGCGCGCCTTGATGGCGGTCGTGAGGTCTTCCTGGAGCCTGGCCTTGAGCGTGGTCATGCCCTTGAGTCTGCCACCTGCGGGGGCGGCGGCGCCCGCGGGTTTTGCGCGTCTGCGACGATGGGACCATGCGTGCGCGTTACGGAGTCCCCCTGAAGGCAGCTGCCGGAATCGCCGCGGTGGGGGCCGCGGGCGTGGCCTATGCCGCCGGCTTCGAAGCCAGGTCCTTCCGGCTGCGCCGGGTCACGGTGCCCGTCCTGCCCCAGGGCATGCGCCCTTTGCGCGTCCTGCAGGTCTCGGACATCCACATGGTCGGCGGGCAGCGCAAGAAGCGCGCCTGGCTCCAGGCCCTGGCGGGCCTGCGCCCCGACTTCGTCGTCAACACCGGCGACAACCTCTCCGACACCGAGGGCGTCCCCGAACTGCTCGACGCGCTGGGCCCCCTGATGGACCTTCCCGGCGTGTACGTCTTCGGGTCGAACGACTACTACGGGCCCCGGCTGCGCAACCCCGGCCGCTACCTCCTCGAGAAGGCCCAGGGCCGGCACGGGCTGAACGGCAACAAGCCGGTCGTCGGGGCCGTGCACAACCCCTGGGAGGAGATGCGGGACGCCTTCGACGCCGCGGGCTGGCTGAACCTCACCAACACCCGGGCGCGGTTGAAACTGGACGGCCTGGAGCTGGCCTTCACCGGGCTGGACGACCCGCACATCAAGCGCGACCGGTACGAGCGGGTGGCGGGTGGCCCGGAGCCCGACGCCGACTTCTCGATGGCCGTCGTGCACGCCCCGTACCTGCGGGTCCTCGATGCCTTCACCGCCGACCGCTACCCGCTGATCCTCGCCGGGCACACCCACGGCGGGCAGCTGTGCATCCCCTTCTACGGGGCGCTCGTCACCAACTGCGACCTGGACACCGAGCGGGTGAAGGGCCTGTCCGCGCACGAGGCGG
This sequence comes from Streptomyces sp. NPDC045967, assembly GCF_056430495.1. Taxonomy (NCBI): domain Bacteria; kingdom Bacillati; phylum Actinomycetota; class Actinomycetes; order Kitasatosporales; family Streptomycetaceae; genus Streptomyces; species Streptomyces sp. NPDC045967. The sequence goes on from NZ_JBWKLE010000004.1 coordinate 180,759, forward strand.
GCGGCCACCGGGCGTACCTGCACGTCTCGGCCGGCTGCGGCACCAACCGGTTCACCCCGGTCCGCTTCGCCTGTCCGCCGGAAGCCACCCTGCTGACCCTGGCGCCCAAGGCGTAGGGCGGGCGGATGCCCGGTATGACCCGGTGCCCAGCGCCTCGTCCCGGCGGTCTTGCGCGCCCTGATCTGCGCGGCCGCGGTGACGGGGGTGGCCATCGAGTGCGCGTACGGCAGCCTGCCGGTCGTGCTGAGCTTCTTCACCATCTGGACCAACATCGCGGGTGGCGGTCGTCTTCGGCGTCCGCGCCGTCCGCGCCCGGCAGGGCAGGCCGGACACCCGCCCCCTCCTCCGGGGCGGGGTCCTGATCTTCATCCTGATCGCCGGGCTCACGAGCCGGTACCCGTACCCCTTCCTCGACGCGGCCCGGTACGGCTACGGCCGCGTCGCCCTGAACGCGGCCGTCCTGGGTGTCCTCTTCGCCGCCCTCGGCCTCGCCCTGGTCGCGTTGGACCGCCGCCGCCCGGTACCCGCCCCGGCGGTGTGCCCACCACGCGAAAACCGGATTTCGTCTCCGGCCGAGGGTCCGCTAAAGTAATCGATGTCGCCAGGGCAGCAAGCGCTGCGAGGGTGACGATCGGGGTGTAGCGCAGCTTGGCAGCGCGCTTCGTTCGGGACGAAGAGGTCGTGGGTTCAAATCCCGCCACCCCGACTTCGCAAGACCAGGTCGAGGGCCTGATCCGCATCGCGGATCAGGCCCTTCCTGTCGTTTCCGCGTGCCCGTCCGCCGGTTCGGGCGCATCCGAGCCCGAGGTCCGAGGTCCGTGTCTTCTTCCCCCGCGTCCGGGTCCGTGCTGCTGTGCGGCATACGCCGGGCGGTCCGGTCCCTCCGGTTGTCGCCCCGCGAACTGCGGACCGAGGTGCTCGCCGGCCTGGTCGTCGCACTCGCGCTGATTCCCGAGGCGATCTCGTTCTCGATCATCGCCGGGGTGGATCCGGCGATCGGGCTGTTCGCCTCGTTCACCATGGCCGTGGTGATCTCCGTGGTGGGCGGCCGGCCGGCGATGATCTCCGCCGCCACCGGCGCGGTCGCCCTGGTCATCGCCCCGCTGAACCGGGAGCATGGGCTGGGCTACCTGATCGCCGCGGTGATCCTGGCCGGCGTCTTCCAGATCGTGCTCGGCGCGCTGGGCGTGGCGAAGCTGATGCGGTTCATCCCGCGCTCGGTGATGGTGGGCTTCGTCAACTCCCTCGCCATTCTCGTCTTCATGGCCCAGGTGTCCGAGATGAGCGGCGTGCCTTGGGCGGCCTACGCGCTGTTCGCCGCCGGACTGGCGCTGCTGGTGCTCTTCCCCCGGATCACGAAGGCGGTGCCCGCGCCGCTCGTCTCCGTCGTCGCGCTCACCGCGATCACCGTGGCCGCGGGCATCGCCGTCCCGACCGTGGGCGACAAGGGCGCGCTGCCGTCGGCGCTGCCCGTGCCGGGCCTGCCGGACGTGCCGTTCACCCTGGACACGCTGGCCCTCATCGCCCCGTACGCACTGGGCATGGCCCTCGTCGGGCTGATGGAGTCGCTGATGACGGCGAAGCTGGTCGACGAGATCACCGACACCCGGTCCTCGAAGACGCGGGAGTCCATCGGCCAGGGCGTCGCCAACATCGTCACCGGATTCTTCGGCGGCATGGGCGGCTGCGCGATGATCGGCCAGACGATGATCAACGTGAAGGTGTCCGGGGCCCGCACCCGGCTGTCGACCTTCCTCTCCGGAGTCTTCCTGATGGTGCTGTGCATCGTCTTCGGCCCGGTCGTCTCCGACATCCCGATGGCGGCGCTCGTCGCGGTCATGGTCATGGTGTGCCTGGCGACCTTCGACTGGCACTCGATCGCGCCGAAGACCCTGCGGCGGATGCCCGCCGGGGAGATCACCGTCATGGCCGTCACCGTCGTGTGCGTGGTCCTCAGCCACAACCTGGCCGTCGGCGTGGTCGTCGGCTGCGTCACCGCGATGGTCGTCTTCGCCCACCGCGTCGCGCACCTCGCGCACGTCACCTCCGTCCTCGATCCGGACGGCGGGCAGGTCGTCCACCACGTGACCGGCGAGCTGTTCTTCGCCTCCTCCAACGACCTCGTCGGGCAGTTCGACTACGCCGGCGACCCGGACCGGGTGGTCATCGACCTCTCCCGCGCCCACGTGTGGGACGCCTCCTCGGTGGCGGCCCTGGACGCGATCGAGCACCGGTACGCCCAGCGGGGCAAGACCGTGCGGATCACCGGGCTGAACGAGGCGAGCGCCCGCCTCCACGAGCGGCTCAGCGGGGAGCTCACCGGCGGGCACTGACGCCTCACCGACGCTCGCCTCTGCCTCGCCTCCACTCGGCTTCCGCTCGGCCGCCGCTCGCCCCCCGCCCTACGGCTGCCGGAGCGCGGCGAGTTCCTCGCGGACCAGGGTGAGGAACCCGGCGGTCGGTCCGGGCGGCACGCCCCGGGCCTCGGCCGCCGCGTCGAGGTGGGCGAGGACCGCCGCCACCGTGGGGAGGGCGCCGACCGGGCGGAGCAGCCACAGCCGGCCCACCGGGCGGGGCGGTAGGCCGAGGGCGGCGAGGGCGGTGTCGGTCTCCTCGTCGAGGTCGCGCAGGTCGGCGGCGGGGAGCGGGGCGCAATCCACGCCGGTGATGTGCCCGTGGCCGTCCAGCGAGGTGTCCACCCCCCAGTGCGTGGAGCGGTCCGGGATCCAGGTGCGGGCCGCCGGGGGCCAGACGTACGGGAGGAACGCCCAGCGCAGTTCCTCCGGTGCGGGCTCCCAGCCGAGCGCCTCCAGCTCCCGGACCTCGGGCAGCCGGTCCGGTTCCAGTTCGCTGCGGCCCGTGCGGCGCAGCGCGAGCGGGTGCGGTGTTCCGTACTCGTCCCACGACATGCGGGCACGGTATCCGGACCGGCCGGGCCGACCCGGTCCTCACACGCTGAAGCCGACCTCCGCCGGCGGCTCGCCCGGCCAGGAGAGCACGGTCGGGGCGGGCGGGGTCCGGGCCAGGACGGTGCCGCGCGCGACGACGTACCGGGGCCGGACCTGACGGCGGATCGCCTCCTCGGGCGTCGGGGCCGGGAGCAGGACGAAGGACGCGGGTGCGCCCTCCGTGATGCCGTACTCCCCCCGGGACAGGCCCAGGACCCGCGCCGCACGGTCCGTCACCATCGAGAAGGCCAGCGGGATCTCCTGCGCGCCGGTCAGCTGGGCGGCGTACAGGCCCACCAGGGCGGTCTGGAGCGGGTTGCCGGTGCCGAGCGCGTTCCAGGGGTCCATGACGTCGTCGTGGCCGAAGGCCACGTTGACCCCCGCCGCCAGCATCTCCTTCACCTGGGTCAGCCCGCGCCGCTTGGGATAGGCGTCGAAACGGCCCTGGAGGTTGAGGTTGGCGAACGGGTTGGAGACCAGGTTGATGCCCGAACGGGACAGCAGCCGCTGGAGTTTGTAGCTGTAGGCGCCGTTGTAGGAGCCCATGGCCGTCGTGTGGGAGGCCGTGGCGCGCTCGCGCAGGCCCGTGCGCAGCGCCAGGGTGGCCAGTACCTCCACGAAGCGGGACTGCTCGTCGTCGATCTCGTCGCAGTGCGCGTCCAGGCGCAGCCCGTGCTCCTCGGCCAGCGCGAAGGCGGTGTGCAGCGAGGCGACGCCGTCCTCGCGGGTGTCCTCGAAGTGCGGGATGGCGCCGACCACGTCCGCGCCGCGCCGGACGGCTTCGCGCAGCAGCGCCTCGCCGTCCGGGAAGGAGACGATCCCCTCCTGCGGGAAGGCCGTGATCTGCAGGGTCATCACGTCCCGGACCCGGTCGCGCACCTCCAGCAGCGCGTCGAGCGCGGTGAGCGCCGGATCGGTCACGTCGCAGTGGGTCCGAACGTGCAGCACGCCCTGCGCGGCCTGCCAGCGCAGCACCTCGGTGGCGCGGGCGACGACGTCCTCGCGGGTCAGGCTCCGCTTGCGCTCGCTCCAGCAGGCGATGCCCTCCCAGAGGGTGCCGGAGGCGTTGGGGCGCGGTTCGCCGGCCGTCAGGGCCGTGTCGAGGTGGATGTGCGGTTCGACGAAGGGCGCGGTGAGCAGTGAACCGCGGGCCTCGATGAGGGTTCCGGTGGCGGGCGGCTCCTTCTGGTCGTCGTACGGGACCACCCGCGCGATCCGGCCGTCCTCGGCGACCTCCACGTCGGACAGCGTGTCGGACGGGCCGTGAGCGTGCAGCAGCCGGGCACCCCGGAGGATCATCCGCATGCGGCCAGCGTACGCATGCGGCCCGCACGGGGCGGAGGTAAGGGTTCCGTCGTGCACCCGTCCGGAGCAGTCGCCGGCCCGGCGCGGCGTGTGGCAAGAATGGGGGCATGACCAGCGATACCGATCTGACCACCGGCGAGAACACGAGCGCGGGCGCGGGCCCGGCCGCGGGAGCCGGCGCGGCCCCCGCCGACGGGATGCCCGCCTGGGAGAAGCGGTTCCGGGCGCCGCGCGTCGGACTGCCCGAATGGGCCGAGGACGCCCCGGACCGATCGCTCTTCGTCTCCAACGCGACCGGGACCTTCGAGCTCTACGCCTGGGACCGGGCGACCGGAACCCAGCGGCAGGCCACCGACCGCCCCAACGGCACCACCGACGGCACGCTCTCCCCCGACGGCGAGTGGATCTGGTGGTTCTCCGACACCGACGGCGACGAGTTCGGCACCTGGGTGCGCCAGCCCTTCGCGGGCGGCCCCGACGAGCCGGCCACCCCGGGGCTGGAGCCCTCCTACCCCGCCGGGCTGGCCATCGGCCGGGACGGCACGGCCGTCGTGGGCCGCTCCACCGACGAGGACGGCACGACCATCCACGTGGTCCGGCCGGACGGCTCCGCGCCCTCCGTGATCTACCGGCACCGGGAGTCGGCCGGGGTCGGCGACCTGTCCCGGGACGGGACCCTCGTCGCCGTCGAGCACACCGAGCACGGCGACGCCCTGCACTCGGCGCTGCGCGTGGTCACCCTCGACGGGACCACCGTCGCCGAGCTGGACGACTCCCGGGGCGGCACCGAGGACCTGGGCCTGGAAGTCCTGGGCTTCGCGCCGGTCGCGGGCGACACCCGGCTGCTGGTCGGCCACCAGCGGCGCGGCCGGTGGGAGCCGATGGTGTTCGACGTGGCCACCGGCGCCGAGGAGGAGCTCGCGATCGATCTGCCGGGCGATGTCAGCGCCGAGTGGTACCCGGACGGTTCCGCCCTGTTGATCGCGCATGAGTTCGAGGCGCGCAGCGAGCTGTGGCGCTACGACCTCGCCGCGCGCGAGCTCGTCCGCGTGGACACCCCGCCGGGGACGGTGTCGGGCGCCACGGCGCGGCCCGACGGGACGGTGGAGTACCAGTGGTCCTCGGCTGCGGAGCCCCCGGCCGTACGGTCCACCTCGGGCGCGACCGTCCTGGACCCGCCCGGCTTCCGGGCGCCCGGCTCGGTGCCCGTGGAGGACGTATGGGTGGAGGGCCCCCGCGGGCGGATCCACGCCCTCGCGCAGCGGCCGGCCGGCCACGGCGACGGCCCCTTCCCGACGGTCTTCGAGATCCACGGCGGTCCGACCCACCACGACAGCGACGCCTTCGCGGCGACCCCGGCCGCCTGGCTCGACCACGGCTTCGCGGTCGTGCGGGTCAACTACCGCGGCTCGACGGGCTACGGCCGCGCCTGGACGGACGCCTTGAAGCACCGGGTCGGCCTGATCGAGCTGGAGGACATCGCGGCGGTCCGCGCATGGGCGGTGTCCTGCGGACTGGCGGACCCGGCCGCGCTCGTCCTCTCCGGTGGCTCGTGGGGCGGCTACCTGACGCTGCTCGGCCTGGGCACGCAGCCCGACGCCTGGGCGGTGGGCCTGGCGTCCGTGCCGGTCGCCGACTACGTGACGGCCTACCACGACGAGATGGAGGCGCTGAAGTCCCTGGACCGCACCCTCTTCGGCGGCACGCCGGAGGAGGTGCCGGACCGCTTCGCGGCCTCCTCGCCGCTGACTTACGTCGACGCGGTGAAGGCTCCCGTGCACATCGCGGCCGGCGTCAACGACCCGCGCTGCCCGATCCGGCAGATCGACAACTACGTCGACCGGCTCGCGGCGCGCGGCGCGGAGCACGCGGTGTACCGCTACGACGCCGGGCACGGCTCGCTGGTCGTGGAGGAGCGGATCAAGCAGGTCCGCATGGAGCTGGAGTTCGCGCTGAAGCACCTGCCCCGCTAGGCCCTGTCGTCAACGTCCCGCCTGGCCCGCGCCACTTTGACGACAGGACCTAGTGCTGGGGCCGGAAGGGTTCGCCGGGCCGCGATGTCCGGTGCGGTGCATCGCAGGGCGGAGGGCCGCGGCTCGTACTGGACGTACTCGCGCGGTCCGACGACGCGGCGGGGCGCCGTGCCGGGCGCCGCGACGCGGTGAACCATTTCCGGACACAGCACTGGCGCCCCCGCCGGACCTCATCCGGTGCACCCCCCGTACGGTGGTGGGGTGCACCGGTTTCTCCTGACCCCGCGATGGTGGGGGATCAACGTCTTCGTCGCGCTCGCCGTCCCCTTCTGCCTGTTCATGGGGTCCTGGCAGCTCGACCGGTTCGAGGACCGCGTCGACAGCCACCGCGAGGCGAACTCCGTGCGTCCCGCGGAGCAGACGGCCGCGCCGCTGGACTCGCTGCTCCCGGTGGACAAGAGGACCTCCGGGCGGCTGGCCTCCGCGGCCGGTGAGTACGGCGATCAGCTGCTGGTCCCCGAGCGGCGGCTGGACGGCGAGAGCGGCTTCTACGTCCTGACCCTGCTGAAGACGGACTCCGGCAAGGCCGTCCCGGTGGTCCGGGGCTGGCTGCCGGGGGCGGCCGATCCGGCCAGGGCCCCGGCGGCGCCGGCCGGCCGGGTCGAGGTCACCGGCGCGCTCCAGGCCTCGGAGAACTCCGGCACCAAGGGGGTCCACTCCCAGGGCGGCCTGCCGGCCGGGCAGCTCGGGGTGATCGGGGCGGCCTCGCTGGTCAACCTGGTCCCCTACGACCTGTACGACGCCTGGCTGACCGTGCAGACCCCGTCGGACGGCATGACCCCGGTGCCCGCCGCGGCCCCCACCAACACCGGGCTCGACCTGAAGGCCTTCCAGAACCTCGGCTACACCGGCGAGTGGTTCGTCTTCGTCGCCTTCGTGCTCTTCATGTGGTTCCGCCTCTACCGCCGCGAGGTGGAGACCCTGCGCGACGCAGAAGCCGGGCTGCTGCCCGCGGCGCCGGCGGCCGAGCGGGTCTGACCGCGGCACCCGTCCGGCCCTGGGCCCGCCGGGCGACCGCGCCCGGTCACGGCGCCGGCGCCGGCGCGTCCACCGGGATGGCACCCGTGCGGTACACCGTCCCCCCGCAGGCCTCGGTAATCGTCGTCCGCGTGACCGGGGCGCCCGTCGGGGGCGTGTGGGACACGGCGACACCCGGCGCCTCCGGGGGCGTCGCACTCGTCTCCGGTTCGACGACGGGCGTGTCGGCGGACTGGCCCTGCGGCGGCTTCGTCCCCGCGTCCGGGCTGGCCGTGGCGCACGGTTCGGCCGGCGGCACCCAGGCGAAGCGCACCTCATAGGCCGAGTTGGGCGGGAGCACGAGCACCGGTGCCTCCGGCGACGGATCGGGCAGCAGCCCGCTCGCCGGGTCCCCCGCCGTGTGGCCGACCACGGCGACGCCCGAGCCGGGACCGGTCGGGGCGCCCGCCGCGGCGGCCGCCGTCACGGTGTCCGGGCCGGTGACGGCGCAGCCCAGCGGCGAGACGTTGGTGACCTTGAAGCTGCCGTAGATCTTGCCGTCGGCCTCCGGGGTGCGGGCCGAGCCCACCACCCCCAGCTGCTCGGCCCCGCACCCGGGCACGCCCGAGGCGGCCGCCGGCGGTTGGGGGCCGTTGCCGCCGCCCACGGCCGTGCCGGGGTCGGCGCCGCTGCTCGTCGGGCCGGCCGTGACGCCGCCCGTCGGGGAGCCGCCGGCCGCCCGGTCCGGCTCGCCGGTGGTACCGCCCGCCTCGGGCGCGCCACCACCGGAACGGGTGGCCCTGGGGTGGCTGCCGGACCCGTTCTGGTGCGGGTCGGAGGATGCGGCGCCGGGCTTCCCGCCGGCCTCCGCGCCGTGCCCGGCCATCGCCGAACGCCCGGTGCCGGTGTCCGGGCCGGCCGTCAGGTGCAGGGCGGCCGGGACGGCGGCCGAGGCGAGCAGCGCGACGGCCGCGGCGCCCACGATCGCCTGCCGTTTCAGCCTCCGGCGGGCGGGGACGGCGCACCGCAGCCGCTCCAGTGCGCCATCGGCCGGCTCCAGGCCCTCGACGGCGCCGCGCAGCAGGCCCCGCAGCGCCTCTTCGTCGCCCGCGCCGCCGGGTGCGGTCTGGTCGTCCCTCATGACTGCGCAGCCTCCATCGCCACCCGCAGCGCGGCAATCCCCCGCGATCCGTACGCCTTCACCGAGCCGAGCGACACCCCGAGCGTCTCCGCCACCTGGGCTTCCGTCATGTCCGCGAAGTACCGCAGCACGAGCACCTCTCGCTGGCGGCGCTGGAGTCCGCGCATCGCTTTGATCAGATCGTCCCGCTCCAGCCGGTCGTACGCGCCCTCCTCGGCGCTCGCCATGTCCGGCATGGGCTTCGACAGCAGTTTGAGGCCGAGGATGCGCCGGCGCAGGGCGGAGCGGGAGAGGTTCACGACGGTCTGGCGCAGGTAGGCCAGCGTCTTGTCGCGGTCACGGACCCGGTTGCGGGCCGAGTGCACGCGGATGAACGCCTCCTGGACCACGTCCTCGCAGGAGGCGGTGTCGTCGAGGAGCAGCGCGGCGAGGCCCAGGAGGGAGCGGTAGTGCGCCTGGTAGGTCTCGGTGAGGTGGTCGACGGTGGTGCCCGCCACGACCTCGGTCACGGCCTGCGCCCCGGACGTTCCGGGCGCTCCGACCGCCCCGGGCGCTCCTGCCGTCCCGGCCGACTCAACGCTGTCGCGCGGCGAGGGCACACGGCCGCCCCGGTTCGGTACGGCGGCCCGGAAGGGCAGCTCGGAGGACCCGGCCGGCGGGACGGGGACGATCACGGGAAGACCGCCGCCGGGCGCGCGTGAACCCCGGGGCGGCGGGGTGAACCCGCTGCGCGCCGGTGGGACGGCCAGTTCGAGCAGTGCCTCTGCCACGCCTGTAGGACACGCGTCCCCCCGTCAGGGTTGTACGCGCGAGGCGACCGCCACAGCAACATCCCCATTGCCCTCATGCGTACCCGCTCTTCCCGAATGCCCTGTCCATCGAGACGGCAGTCGGGCCATCACCTTGATCGAGGGATCTGCACCGATCCTACAAAGCGAACTACGCACATTCACCTGCGATCAGTTCCGCGATCTGAGCGGCGTGCAGGGCCGCGCCCTTGCGGAGGTTGTCGGCGCACACGAAGAACTCCAGCGCGTGCCGGTCGTCGAGCGAGACCCGCACCCGCCCCACCCAGGCCGGATCCGTTCCGGCGGCGTCCGCGGGGGTCGGGAACTCGCCGGCCGCCGGGTCGTCCACGAGGACCACCCCGGGCGCGGCGTCCAGGATCTGCCGGGCGTGCGCGGCGTCCACCTCGTTCTCGAACCGGGCCCGCACGGTCAGGGAGTGCCCGGTCAGCACGGGCACCTGCACGCAGGTCACCGCGACCGGCAGCCCGGGCAGGTCCAGGATCCGGCGCGTCTCGTGCCGTACCGCCAGTTCATGGGAGGACCAGCCGTCCCCGCGCAGTTCGCCGGACCAGGGCACGACGTTGAGGGCGAGCGGAGCCGCGAAGGGGCCGGTGTCCTCGCCCACGGCACGGCGCACGTCCCCGGGCTGCTCGCCGAGGGAGGTCCCGGCGACCAGCGACAGCTGGCGGCGCAGCGCCTCGGAGCCGGCCCGGCCGGCGGCGCTCGCGGCCTGGTAGGAGGAGACGGACAGCTCCGTCAGGCCGTACTCGGCGTGCAGCGCGCCCACGGCCGCGATCATCCCGGCGGTCACGCAGTCGGGGGTGGCCACGATCCCGCGCGGCCGGATCCGTACGGCGTGCGCGTTGACCTCGGGCACCACCAGGGGCACCTCGGGGTCCTCGCGGAAGGCGGCGGACCGGTCGACGACGACGGTGCCGCGCGCGGTGACGACGGGCGCCCACCGGGCCGAGACCTCGGCCGGGGTCAGGAAGAGTGCGACGTCGCCCGGACCGAGGCCGTCGAAGGCGTCCTCGGTGAGGGCGATCACCTCGGTCTCCTCCGCGCGGACGGCCAGCCTGCGGCCGGCCGAGCGCGCGGAGGCGATCAGGCGGATGTCGCCCCAGACGTCGGCCCGCTGGGACAGCATCTGGAGCAGTACGGTGCCGACCGCTCCGGTCGCCCCGACCACGGCGAGCGCCGGGGGGGAGGACCGGGCGCCGGTCATCGTCCGGTGCCTCCGTAGACGACGGCCTCGTCGCTGTCGGAGTCCAGGCCGAAGGCGGTGTGCACCGCGCGGACGGCCTCGTTGACGTCGTCCTGCCGGGTCACGACCGAGATGCGGATCTCGGAGGTGGAGATCAGCTCGATGTTGACACCCGCGTCGGACAGCGCCTGGAAGAAGGAGGCGGTGACGCCCGGGTTGGTCTTCATCCCGGCGCCGACGAGCGAGATCTTGCCGATCTGGTCGTCGTAGCGCAGCGAGTCGAAGCCGATCTGGCCCTTCGCCTTCTCCAGGGCGTCGATGGCCTTGTGGCCCTCGGTCTTGGGGAGCGTGAAGGAGATGTCGGTCAGACCCGTCGAGGCCGCCGACACGTTCTGCACGATCATGTCGATGTTGATCTCGGCGTCCGCGATGGCGCGGAAGATCGCCGCGGCCTCGCCCGGCTTGTCCGGGACGCCGACGACCGTGATCTTGGCTTCGGAGACGTCGTGGGCGACTCCGGAGATGATGGCGTGCTCCACCTGCTCGTCCCCTTGCGGATTCTCGTTGCTGACCCAGGTGCCCGGCAGTCCCGAGAAGGACGAGCGGACGTGGATCGGGATGTTGTATCGGCGTGCGTACTCGACACAGCGGTGCAGCAGCACCTTCGAACCGGAGGCGGCCAGCTCCAGCATGTCCTCGGAGGAGATCCAGTCGATCTTCCGGGCCTTCTTCACCACGCGCGGGTCGGCGGTGAACACGCCGTCCACGTCGGTGTAGATCTCGCAGACCTCGGCGTCCAGCGCCGCGGCGAGCGCGACGGCCGTGGTGTCCGAGCCGCCGCGGCCGAGGGTGGTGATGTCCTTGGAGTCCGCGGACACGCCCTGGAAGCCGGCGACGATGGCGATGTTGCCCTCGTCCAGCGCGGTGCGGATACGGCCCGGCGTGACATCGATGATGCGCGCTTTGTTGTGGACCGAGTCGGTGATCACGCCTGCCTGGCTGCCGGTGAACGACTGGGCCTCGTGGCCCAGGTTTTTGATCGCCATGGCCAGCAGGGCCATGGAGATCCGCTCTCCGGCGGTCAGCAGCATGTCGAATTCGCGTCCGGCAGGCATCGGGGACACCTGCTCGGCGAGATCGATCAGCTCGTCCGTCGTGTCGCCCATCGCGGAAACCACGACGACCACCTGGTGGCCGTTCTTCTTGGCATCCACGATCCGCTTGGCGACGCGCTTGATGCCCTCGGCATCGGCTACGGAGGAGCCTCCGTACTTCTGCACGACAAGGCCCACGTGCGCTCCTCGCTCAGTCCGTCTCATTGCTGGTGCAGTGTAACGAGCGGCCGGGATCCGACCGCCTCGTGCCACATCATGAGACGTGAAGATCAGATGACGGGTTGCCCGGAGCGGGCCCTCATGCGCGGCCGAGGCCGCCGAGCTCCTGGGCCATCACCTCTCCCGCCTGCTCCGCGAGGTCCTCCTCCGTCAGGTCCTCGTCGGTGTCCAGGCCGTCCAGCGCGGCGAGCGGCTGGTCCAGGCGGACGTGGGAGATCAGCGACTGGAGGGCGCGCAGGGTGGCCGAGGCCGTCGGGCCCCAGTTGGTGAAGTAGGAGAACTGCCACCACCACAGCGCCTCGGTGATCCGGCCCGCCTGGTGGTGGATGAGTCCGTGCCGCAGGTCGGCGACCACCTCGGCCAGGTCGTCGGAGATCCGGTGCGCCACCGGGGCCTTGCGCGGCTCGTAGGGGTCGAAGACCTCGGAGTAGACGTCGACCGGCTCCAGCATGACCGCGAACCGCTCGCGCAGGTCGTCCACGTCCGGCTCGGGGCCGAGGTCGGGCTCGTAGCGCTCTTCGGGCAGCACGTCCTGGTACGCGCCCAGCCGGCCGCCCGCCAGCAGCAGCTGGGAGACCTCCAGCAACAGGAACGGCACCGCGCTGTCGGGGTCCTCGCCCTTGGCCACCTCGGTGACCGCGACGATGAAGGACTCGATCTGGTCCGCGATCGAGGCCGCGAAATCGTCCGGGTCCTGGCCCAGTGCGTGCAGCGTTGCGTCAGACATCGAGAAGTCGCCTTCCTTCAAAGGCCCGCCCGAGCGTGACCTCGTCCGCGTACTCCAGATCTCCCCCGACGGGGAGCCCGCTGGCCAGGCGGGTGACCTTCAGGCCCATGGGCTTGATCATGCGGGCGAGGTAGGTGGCGGTGGCCTCGCCCTCCAGGTTCGGGTCGGTGGCCAGGATCAGCTCGGTCACCTCGCCGTCTGCCAGGCGCGCCAGCAGCTCGCGGATCCGCAGGTCGTCGGGGCCGACGCCCTCGATCGGGCTGATCGCTCCGCCCAGGACGTGGTACTTGCCCCGGAACTCGCGGGTCCGCTCGATCGCGACGACGTCCTTCGGCTCCTCCACGACACAGATGACCGTGGTGTCGCGGCGCGGGTCTCGGCAGATGGTGCACCGCTCCTCCTGCGCCACGTTCCCGCAGACCGCGCAGAACCGGACCTTGTCCTTCACCTCGAGCAGCGCGTGCGCGAGGCGGCGGACGTCGGTGGGCTCGGTCTGCAGGATGTGGAAGGCGATCCGCTGCGCGCTCTTGGGCCCGACGCCGGGCAGCCTGCCCAGTTCGTCGATCAGGTCCTGGACCACGCCTTCGTACAACGGACTGCCTTCTTTCGTTCGCGGGAGGGGTCGCGGGGAGGGGTACTAGAACGGGAGGCCGGGGATGCCGCTGCCGCCGCCCAGCCCCTGGGCCAGCGGGCCCAGCTTCTGCTGCTGGAGGGCCTGGGCGTTCTCGTTGGCCGCCTGGACGGCCGCGACCACCAGGTCGGCGAGCGTCTCGGTGTCCTGCGGGTCCACGGCCTTCGGGTCGATCACCAGGGCGCGCAGCTCGCCGGAGCCGGTCACCGTCGCCTTGACGAGACCGCCGCCGGCCTGGCCCTCGACCTCGGCCCCGGCCAGTTCCTCCTGGGCCGCGGCGAGGTCCTGCTGCATCTTCTGGGCCTGCTGGAGCAGCTGCTGCATGTTGGGCTGGCCACCACCGGGAATCACGGTTCACTCACTCCGTAGCATCGGTCCAAGCCCGGGACAGCTTGGTCAATCCGAGCCTACGTGCTCCCCGGGCCCCGCGCCCTACGCCGTGAGGACCAACTCTTTCGAGTGAGAGACCGGACGTACGCGTACCTGCTGGAGCCCTCCTTGCGGGCGGAAATCCCGGGATTCGTCGCCCACCGCGCCGCATTCGAAGGTAGGAAGAGCATGCGCATCATTGCGCACACGCGCACCACCACACGTCAGCGCAGGCAGAGGGAGTGCCGGGTGAGCCAGCCGGAGATGCAGCCCGAGGGGCCACCCCGGGATCCCCGGGAGCCCCGGGAGGAGGGCAGCGGACCGATGGCGCCGGGCGATCTGACCGGGCGCCCGTTCCCCCTCGGGGACTGGGGCGAGCCTGCCGAGCGGCTCGACGAGCTCTACCGCCGCGTCGAGGCCGATGCGCTGCGCACCGCCGAGTGGTATCTGTCCGACCGGGCGTGGAAGCGCCGGGGGGCGCGGGTGCTGCGCATCGGCGCGGCCCTCGGCGCCGTCACGGGTGCCGCGCTGCCGCTGGTGGAGCTGACGGGGGCGGCGCCGCGCGCGTCGGCGTACGGTTTCCTCTCGCTGCTGCTGGCGGCGGCCTGCCTGGCCTGCGACCGGTTCTTCGGCCTCACCTCGGGCTGGATGCGGGACGTGGCCACGGCGCAGGCGGTGCAGCGCCGCCTGCAGACCCTCCAGTTCGACTGGGCCTCGGAGAACGTGCGGGAGGTGCTCGGGCCGACGGAGGGCACGGCGAGCGAGGCCGCCGAGCGGTGCCTGACGGTGCTGCGGCGCTTCTCGGAGGACGTGACGGAGCTGGTGCGCTCCGAGACCGCGGAGTGGATGGTGGAGTTCAGCTCCGGGCCGGCTCCCCTGGTCATGCAGTCCCTGGGCGCGGGCGGAGGCCGACCGGACGCCTACGTCCCGCCGGCGCGTTTCCCGCTCCCGCCGGGCACCCGCCCCAACATGCCCCGGCAGCGGCCCCCGGAGCAGCCGCGCTGACGCGGCGCGGCCGCCTCGGGGGCGGGGCCCGGACCGGGGCCCGCCCGTCCCGCACCGCCGGCGGTGACCGGCGGCTCCTGCGTCCCCGTCTCAGCTGAAGATGATCATGGACCCCTGGCCCAGGCTGCGCGTCGCGGCGGCGTGCAGCCCCAGCCACACGTGCCGCTCCCGGGCGAAGGGACTGGTGTCGTACGGGATCGGCCCCGCGGGCTCCTCCAGCGACGTCGGCCTGCCCGGCGGAGCCGGCGCGGCGGGCGGGTTCCCGGGGTCTATCCCGATGGCCGGGCCCACCACCAGGAGCTCCCGCAGCAGGCCCTGGGCGGACCCGAGCGGCCCGCCGCCGGCCAGCAGCTCCTCGTTCGCCAGCGGAACCGCGAAGTCGACCGGTACGTAGGCCCCGGCGTGGTCGTAGTGCCACACCAGGTGCGACTGCTGCGCCGTCGGCTCGAACATCTCCAGCAGCTGCTCGTAGTCCCCGCCCAGCTCGTCGACCGGGGTCACCGGCAGCCCGCAGATCTGGAGCAGGTAGGCCCGCCGCAGGAAGTGCAGGGCGTCGTAGTCGAAGCCGGCGACCGGGGCCACGTCCCCGCTCAGGCCCGGCATGTAGGCGAAGACCGGCACGGTCGGCAGCCCGGCCTCGCCCAGGGCCTTGTCGTAGGAGGCGATCTCTTCCGCGAAGGGGTTGTCGGGGCTGTGGCACAGCACGTCGACAAGGGGGACAAGCCACAGGTCACAGGCCACGCGGGCTCCGATCAGTCGTTGGCGCCGATGCCGCCAGCGTAGTGCGCCGGACACGCTCCGCGAAGGGGTGCGCAGAACCGGGCCCGAGCCGGGGCGGAACCGGCCGGAGCCGGGCTCCGGCTCAGGTCACTGGAGGCGGGCCGCCCACTCCAGGCCGTGCTGGTTGTAGCCCTGCACGAGCCGGCGTATCTCGTCCGCGTCGGCGAGGGTCACCGCGTCCACCAGGTCGCTGTGCTTGTCCCACAGCGACGCCCGCAGCCGCTGCGGGTCGCGTTGGAGGTGGGGCACGGCGAAGACCCAGCACTGCACGCGGATGCGGTGCAGGAACTCCGCGATGTAGGTGTTGCCGACCAGCTCGCTCAGCTCCCGCCAGAAGCGCAGGTCGTAGCCGATCAGCACTTCGAGCGAACCGCTCTGCGCGGCCCGGCGCGCTTCTTCGGCCCGGCGCCGTACGGACACCAGCAGCTCGCCGGCAGCGACGGCGGCGCCGCGCTCGGCGAGCCGGCGGAAGATCCCGTCCACGACCAGCGAGCGGGCTTCGATCATTCCCCGGAAGTCGTCCACGGAGAAGACCCGCACGCGGAAGCCGCGATGCTGGACCAGCTCGAGCAGGCCCTGCGCCGAGAGGTCCACCAGCGCCTCGCGGACGGGGGTCGCCGAGACCTCGTACTGCTCGGCGATCTGCTTGACGGTGAACTCGGTCCCCGGCGGCAGGCGTCCCGCGAGCACCTCGTCACGCAGCGCGTCCGCGATCTGCTGGCGAAGTGTGTTGCGGGTGACAGCGCCGCTGCCTGGCATAGGGGTCCGTCTCCTTAGGTGAACTCCGGACACCTTAGGCCAGGCAGCGAGGCTGAAATAGAGCGGTCGCGGATCGGTATGCGAAGGAGCCGTCCGCTATCCGGACGTGGTGTGGCGGTCGGCGACCGTGAGCGCCTCGTCCAGCAGCGCCAGCCCTTCCTTCGCCTCGGCCTCCGTGATCGTGCAGGGCGGCACGACGTGGGTGCGGTTCATGTTCACGAACGGCCACAGCCCGGCGGCCTTGCAGGCCGCCGCGAATTCGGCCATCGGCGCGTTCGCCGCGCCCGAGGCGTTGTACGGGACGAGCGGCTCGCGCGTCTCCTTGTCGCGGACGAGCTCCAGGGCCCAGAACGCGCCCAGCCCGCGGACCTCCCCGACCGAGGGGTGCCGCTCGGCGATCTCGGCGAGCGCCGGGCCGATCACCTGCGCGCCGAGGCGGGCCGCGTGCTCGACGACGCCCTCCTCCTCCATCGCGCCGATCGTGGCGACGGCGGCGGCGCAGGCCAGCGGGTGTCCGGAGTACGTCAGTCCGCCCGGGTAGGGGCGGGTGGCGAAGGTCTCGGCGATGGCGGCGGAGATGGCGACGCCGCCAAGCGGCACGTACCCGCTGTTCACGCCCTTGGCGAAGGTGATGAGGTCGGGGGTGACGCCCCAGTGCTCGGCGGCGAACCACCTGCCGGTGCGGCCGAACCCCGACATGACCTCGTCCAGGATGAAGACGATGCCGTGGCGGTCGCACAGCTCGCGCACGCCCGCGAGGTAGCCGGCCGGCGGGGTCATGATGCCGGCGGTGCCGGGGACGCTCTCGAGGATGACCGCCGCGATGGTCTGGGGGCCCTCGAAGGCGATCGTGTCGGAGAGGTGGGCGAGGGCGCGCTCGCACTCCTCGGCCTCGGTGGCGGCGTGGAAGGCGGAGCGGTAGAGGAACGGCCCCCAGAAGTGGACGACCCCGGCGGCGGCGGTGTCGGAGGGCCAGCGGCGCGGGTCGCCGGTGAGGTTGATCGCGGCGGCGGTGGCGCCGTGGTAGGAGCGGTAGGTGGAGAGCACCTTCTGCCGGCCGGTGTGCAGCCGGGCCATCCGGACGGCGTTCTCGACGGCCTCCGCGCCGCCGTTGGTGAAGAAGATCTTGTCCAGATCGCCCGGGGTCCGCTCGGCGATGAGGCGTGCGGCCTCGGAGCGGACGTCGACGGCGAATCCGGGCGCCAGCGTGCAGAGCCGGGCGGCCTGCTCCTGGACGGCGGCGACGACCTTGGGGTGCTGGTGGCCGATGTTGGTGTTGACCAGCTGGGAGGAGAAGTCGAGGTAGCGGTTGCCGTCGTAGTCCCAGAAGTACGACCCCTCCGCGCCGGCCACGGCGAGCGGGTCGATCAGTGCCTGGGCCGACCAGGAGTGGAAGACGTGCTTGCGGTCGGCGTCCTTCACTGCGGCGAGGGTGTGCGAGGTGGCATGAGGGGTCATGACGTCACGCTAGGAGTGTGCAGGTGGGAAGGGACATCGGCGGACTGTATGGGCGTGGGGGGACGGTCTCGGCAGTCTGTCTGCCGTCCGTCCCCGCTTCCCGGCATTGACAGCCTGCTGTCATTGCGACAGCCTGTTGTCATCGAGCACGTCGCAGCAGGTCCTGAACGTCCACGCCGGAGGCGATTTCCGATGAACGAGACCCCGCGCAAGCCCGTCCACCTCGCCGTATACGACACGTACGCGGACTGGGAGACCGGCCACACCACCGCGCACCTGACCCAGCGCGGGCACGAGATCCGCACGGTGGCCGTCGCCGCCGAGCGGCCGGTCACCACGATGGGCGGCGTACGCATCCAGCCGGACCTGTCGCTGGCGGACCTGCGGCCGCAGGACTCCTCGCTGCTGATCCTCACCGGCGCCGCGCTCTGGGACACCGGCGAGGAGCTCGCGCCGTTCGCGGCGAAGGCCCGGGAGTTCCTGGACGCCGGCGTCCCGGTGGCGGCGATCTGCGGAGCCACGGCCGGTCTGGCCCGGGAGGGACTGCTGGACGGCCGCGCCCACACCAGCGCGGTCTCCTTCTACCTCGCGCAGCAGCCGGGCTACGGGGGCGCGGAGACTTACGTCGAGGCCGACGCGGTGACGGACGGCGACCTGATCACGGCGGGACCGACGGAGCCGGTCGCCTTCGCCCGCGAGGTCTTCGCCCGGCTGGGCGTGTACGAGCCGGACGTACTGGACGCCTGGTACCGCCTGTTCCACGACTCGGACCCCAGCGCCTACCCGGTCCTGGAGGCGGCGGCGGAGGCGGGCGGTGCTTGACCGGGAGCAGGAGGCGAAGGCCCCGCGGAAGCCGGAGCCGCGGCGCGGGCCAGTGGCCCCGCGGAAACCGGAGGGCGCCCGGCCGCAGCCGGAGGGCGCCCCACCGGAGCGGGAGGGAGTCCCGCCGGAGCCGGAGGGGGCCCGGTCGGAGCCGGAGGAGGCCACGCCGGGACCGGAGGGGACTGCGCCCGAGCCGTTGCCGCCGCGGGACCGTCAGGACCTGCTGAGCCGGACCGCCCTCGGCGTGTTCCGCCTCAACGGGCAGTTCCTCGCCGTGTCGGAGGAGCTGGCCCGCCCGGCCGGCCTCACCGCGGCGTGGTGGCAGGTGCTGGGCGCCGTCCTGCGCGAGCCGCTCCCCGTCGCGGGCATCGCCCGGGCCATGGGCATCACGCGGCAGAGCGTCCAGCGCGTCGCCGACCTGCTCGCCGCCGAGGGGCTGGCGCAGTACGTCCCGAACCCGGCCCACCGCCGTGCCAAACTCCTGCGCCCGACGGAAGCGGGCCGCGCGGCGATCGCCCGGATCGCCCCGGGGCACGCCGCCCTGGCCGCCCGCCTCGCGGAGGAACTGGGCGACGCCGCGTTCGCGGAGACCGTCCGCGTCCTGGACCGGCTGTCCAGGGCCCTGGACGCCCTCGCGGAGCCACCGCCGGACGCCTAGCGGCCGCGGGGCGGGGCGGGGCGGGGCGGGGCGGGGGCTCACGCTCCGCCGAGGGCGTCCAGTTCCTCGCCGATGGCGGCCCGCAGGCCCTCGTGGCGCTCGCTCAGGGCGTACCGCGCGTCGCGCCAGTACTCCTCGCCGTACCGCCAGACGGGCATCCGGACGAGGTCGGCGGGCTCCCAGTCGTACCGCGGCCAGACGTGGGCGTGCAGGTAGGGGTCGGTGTTGCCGAGGATCTCGATGTTCACCCGGCGAAAGGCCGGGTCGAGCCGGCGGCAGGCCCGTTCGACGGCCTCGGCGAGCCGCTCCATGTCGGTGAGGTACGCGGCCCTGCGCGCCCGGGGCAGGTCGGAGAGCCGGGTCACGGCGGCGTCGTCGGTGAGCAGGACGCAGTAGCCGGGCAGGAACTGCCGGTCCCCGATCACGGCGAAGCCGGCGTCGAGCCGGCGCAAGAGGGTCGGGTTGCGCCCGCGGTGGGCACTGCCGACGCGGTCGTGCCGCCAGTCCGTTTCCATCATCCGCCGACCCTAACGGACCGGCTCGGGCGGCGAGTTCGGCTCCGGTCGGGCCCCGCTCCCCCTGCCCGTCCCCCGGGGCCGGTCCGTCCGGCGGGGTAGCGGCGTCGGGCGCGTAGTACCTGAGGGGGACCTCCGGATATCCCCTTGGGCGGCGACGCGCCGGGGACCGCCACCGGCCTACGGTGGGCGCATGACCGAGACCGCCACCGGGGGGACAGCCCGGACACCGGAGATCCGCATGGCATCGGGGGTGGTGGAGACCCTGCGCCAGGACCTCTTCACCGACGCCCTCGCCTACCGGCCCCTGCCCTTGGCGGAGACGCCGGGGCGCATCGCGCGGCGGCTGCCGCGGGCGGTACGCCGCTTCGCCCCGTGGCGGCGGTACGCGGCCGTGGCGGCGCTGGCGCTCCTCGCCCTGATGATCACGAGCACCACGCAGTCGGGCCACTTCGGCGAAGGCGGCAGGTTCGCCATGGGGCTCGTGGCCGCGGCCCCGGTCCTCATGACGCTCGTGCGGCCGGTGGCCGCGTGGTGGGCGGCCGTGGCGATGACGCTGGTGCTGGCCGTGATCGGCGGGGGCGCGGACTGGCCGTGGAGCCCGGGTTCCTTCTTCTCGTACGTCACGGTGATGGTCCTCGTCACCCTGCGGACCGGCCCCCGCGTCGCGGCATGGATGTGGACGCTCACCCTCGCGCTCGGCTTCGCGATGTCGGTGGTGCTGGGCAACGGCTACGCGACCGGCCTGCCGCAGATGGCCGTGGCCTCGGCCATCGCGCTGGCGGTCGCCAGCAGCATCCAGATACGCCGCTCCGCGAGGGCGGAGGTGAGCGCGCAGCAGGAGGTCACGGCCGTCGAGCGCGACAAGCGCACGCTGCTGGAGGAGCGGACCACCATCGCGCGGGAGCTGCACGACGTCGTCGCCCACCACATGTCGGTGGTGGCGATCCAGGCGGAGGCGGCGCCGTACCGCGTGAAGAACCCGCCGCCGGAGCTGGAGGCGGCCTTCGCCACCATCCGCGAGAACGCGGTGGCGGCCCTGACGGAGCTGCGCCGCGTGCTGGGCGTGGTGCGCTCCGCGGACTATGAGGCTCCGGACGCCCCGCAGCCGACGCTGGCCTCGCTGGACGGGCTGCTGGCCAATGTGCGCGAAGCCGGGCTGGACGTGGACAAGACGGTGACGGGCGCGGTGCGCGAGCTGCCGCAGGGGGTGGAGCTGTCGGCGTACCGCATCATCCAGGAGGCCCTGAGCAACACGCTGCGGCACGCGCCGGGCGCGACGGCCTCGGTGGAGGTCTCCTACGTGCTCGGCGGCCTGGGGATACGGGTCGTCAACGGGCCGGCGACCGGTGATGTGCGGCCCTCGCCGGGCGCCGGGCACGGGATCACCGGGATGCGGGAGCGGGTGGCCATGCTGGAAGGGCAGATGACGGCCGGCGCCACGGCGGCGGGCGGGTACGAGGTGGCGGTGTTCCTGCCGGTGCCGCACCGGGCCGGGCCCGCGGCCGCTCCCCCGCAGGAGACGGGCACGGCCGGGACGGAGCCGGTATGACGATCAGGGTGCTGATCGTGGACGACCAGATGATGGTCCGGGAGGGGTTCTCCGTCCTCCTGAACGCCATGGACGGCATCGAGGTCGTCGGCGAGGCCGTCGACGGCCGCGAGGCCATCGCGCAGGTGGCGGCGCTGCGGCCGGATGTGGTCCTGATGGACATCCGGATGCCGCGGATGAACGGGCTGGAGGCGACGCGCGAGATCGTGGCGGCCGACACGGAGGCCAAGGTGCTGGTCCTGACGACCTTCGACCTCGACGAGTACGTGTACCAGGCGCTGCGGTCCGGGGCGTCGGGGTTTCTGCTCAAGGACGCGTCGGCCCGTCAGCTGGCCGACGGCGTACGGGTGGTGGCGGCGGGCGAGGCGCTGCTGGCGCCGTCGGTGACCAAGCGGCTGATCTCGGAGTTCTCCAAGCTCTCCGAGACGCCGCGGGCCGCGGACCCGGCGGGCTTGAGCGAGTTGACGGAGCGGGAGAAGGAGGTGCTGGTACTGATCGCGCAGGGGCTGTCCAACGGGGAGATCGCCGGCCGGTTGATCGTCGCCGAATCCACCATCAAGACCCATGTGAGCCGGATCCTGGTCAAGTTGGGTCTGCGCGACCGCACGCAGGCGGCTGTGTTCGCCTACGAGACCCGGCTGGTGACCCCGTCGTAGGGTGCGGGGATGGCCTTTGATCCGTGGGATGCCGCGTTCGTCGCCGATCCGTACCCGGCCTACCGGGAGTTGCGGGAGCAGGGGCGGGCGCTGTGGTGCGAGGCGACCGGGCAGTGGCTGGTGCCGCACCACGCCGATGTGAGCGCGCTGCTGCGGGACCGGCGGCTGGGGCGGACCTACCTCCACCGGTTCGGCCACGAGGAGTTCGGGCGGGAGGCGCCCCCCGCGGAGCACGAGCCCTTCCACGTGCTCAACGACAACGGCCTGCTGGACCTCGAGGACCCCGCGCATGCGCGGGTGCGCCGGCTGGTCGCGAAGGCGTTCACCCCGCGCACGGTGGAGCGGCTGGTGCCCGCGGTGCGGCGGATGGCCGGGGAGCTGGTGGGCCGGCTGCTCGCGGACGGGGGCGGGGACCTGCTCACCGTCGTCGCCGAGCCGCTGCCCGTGGCGGTGATCGCCGAGCTGCTGGGCGTGCCGGAGGTGGACCGGGGGCTGCTGCGGCCCTGGTCGGCGGACATCTGCGGGATGTACGAGCTCCGGCCCGACGAGGAGACGGCCCGGCGGGCGGTGCGCGCGAGCGTGGAGTTCAGCGCGTACCTGCGCGAGCTGATCGCCGAGCGGCGCGCACGGCCCGGCGAGGACATGGTCTCCGCCCTGATCGCCGCCCACGACGAGGAGGGCAGGCTCAGCGAGCAGGAGATGATCTCCACCTGCGTGCTGCTGCTGAACGCCGGGCACGAGGCCACCGTCAACACCACGGTCAACGGCTGGTGGGCGCTGTTCCGCCATCCCGGGCAGCTGGCCGCGCTGCGCGCGGATCCGCGTCCCGAAAAGTTGTCCACAGCTGTGGATGAACTCATGCGCTTCGACACGCCGCTCCAGATGTTCGAGCGCTGGGTCCTCGACGACATCCGGATCGGGGACACCGAGATCCCCCGCGGGGCCGAGGTCGCCCTGCTCTTCGGGTCCGCCAACCGGGATCCGGCACGGTTCCCCGACCCCGACGTGCTGGACCTCGCCCGGGCCGACAATCCGCACCTGGCCTTCGGGGCCGGGATCCACTACTGCCTGGGGGCGCCGCTCGCGCGCCGCGAGCTGGAGGCGTCCTTCGGGGCGCTGCTGGCGGAGGGAGTCCCGCCGCTGCGGCTCGTGGAGGAGCCGCGGTGGCGCGACGGCTACGTCATCCGCGGGCTGGAGCGGCTGCTCGTGGCGTTCTAGTGCTGTGACCGAGGTCCCGGTGGGCGGCCCCGTGAGGCCCCCGGCCCCCCGGCGGAGCCGGGGGTGGGGCCTTCACCGCGGCACGGTGAGCGCCCACGCCGACGGATGCAGGGTCCATGTGCGCCGCCGGACCGGCCCGGTCATCGCCGCGTCGGCCCGGTAGCGGAAGTCGGTGCCCGACACCGAGACCGTCTTGGCCCGCGCCGACACCGCCGGGCCCGCGCCGCCGCCCGTACGGACGACGACCTCCGCGAGGCCGCCGTCCTCCCCGGTGGTCACCGTGACGTCCTCCACCGGCCGGTCCACGTCCGCCAGCAGCACCCCGTCCGCCTCCACCCGCAGCCGCAGCCGGCCCGCGGCCCCGAAGACCGCCGGGGCCCCGGCCGCCGGGCGGACGAGGGTCCGCACCAGCGAGCGGTAGGCGCTCCACACCGACGGCCCGGCCGAGGGCCCGGCGGCGGCCGTCCGCAGCGGCGGGATGCGCAGCGACCGCAGGACGACGCCGTCGCTGTCGTCCACCAGCAGGTCGCACATCCGCACCGCGCCCTCCAGCACCGCCCGCGCCGCCGCGACCGCCGACAGCGGCACGCCCAGCGCCCCGGCCAGCGCCAGCGACCCCGCGGAGCCCACCGGCACCAGCGAAACGGCCCCCTCCGCCAGCCCGCGCTCCCGGTGCAGCAGCCCCACGGCGCGCACCAGGGCCCGGTCGTCGCCCACGACCACCAACCGCCGATGACCCCGGCGGGCCAGTGCCCGCGCGAATTCCTCCTGCGAACCCGGGAGGCAGATTTTCGCTGCCGCGCCCGCTGACAACACATCCTTCGCGATCCGCACGGACTCGCCGTCAAGACGGCGGGCGACCGGGTCGACGAGCACGAGCAGGCCGCCTACCGGCGCGCCCGCGTGGCTCATGGTGGGCTCTGGAGCCGACACCTCGGTCCTTCCTCGGGTAGCATCTTTGTGCAAGAGGCCCTTGCGCTATTGCGCCAGGGCCTTCGTCTATTCCGGGGTACCGGTCCGACGGCTCAGCCTGCGGTGTACATCGTCGTACGCCCCCTGACCTTGGACATGCCCCATCCGGAAGAGGTGTACGCCTGTGCCCGCTCTTGTGCTGCTCGGAGCTCAGTGGGGTGACGAGGGCAAGGGAAAGGCCACCGACCTGCTCGGTGGATCCGTCGACTACGTAGTGCGTTACCAGGGTGGCAACAACGCCGGCCACACGGTCGTCGTCGGCGACCAGAAGTACGCACTGCACCTTCTCCCTTCCGGCATCCTCTCCCCCGGATGCACCCCGGTCATCGGTAACGGCGTCGTCGTCGACCCGGCCGTCCTGCTCTCCGAGCTGCGCGGTCTGAACGAGCGCGGCATCGACACCTCCAAGCTGCTCATCAGCGGCAATGCGCATTTGATCACGCCGTACAACGTCACCCTCGACAAGGTCGGCGAGCGCTTCCTCGGCAAGCGCAAGATCGGTACGACCGGCCGCGGCATCGGTCCGACCTACGCGGACAAGATCAACCGCATCGGCATCCGCGTCCAGGACCTCTACGACGAGTCGATCCTGACCCAGAAGGTCGAGGCGGCCCTCGAGGGCAAGAACCAGCTCCTCGCGAAGCTGTACAACCGCCGCGCGATCGACGCCGCCGCGATCGTGGAGGAGATGCTCCAGTACGCGGAGCAGATCAAGCCCTACGTCGCCGACACCACCCTGATCCTCAACAACGCGCTGGACGAGGACAAGGTCGTGCTCTTCGAGGGCGGCCAGGGCACCCTGCTCGACGTCGACCACGGCACGTACCCCTTCGTCACCTCCTCGAACCCGACCGCGGGCGGCGCCTGCACCGGTACCGGTGTCGGCCCGACGAAGATCAGCCGCGTCATCGGCATCCTGAAGGCGTACACGACCCGCGTCGGCGCCGGCCCGTTCCCGACCGAGCTGTTCGACCAGGACGGTGAGGACCTGCGCCGCATCGGCGGCGAGCGCGGCGTGACCACCGGCCGTGACCGGCGCTGCGGCTGGTTCGACGCGCCGATCGCGCGCTACGCGACCCGCGTGAACGGCCTGACGGACTTCTTCCTCACCAAGCTGGACGTGCTGACCGGCTGGGAGCAGATCCCGGTGTGCGTGGCGTACGAGATCGACGGCAAGCGCGTCGAGGAGCTCCCCTACTCGCAGTCCGACTTCCACCACGCGAAGCCGATCTACGAATACCTCCCCGGCTGGTCCGAGGACATCACCAAGGCCAAGACCTTCGAGGACCTGCCGGCGAACGCCAAGGCGTACGTGAAGGCCCTCGAGGAGATGTCGGGCGCCCCGATCTCGGCGATCGGCGTCGGCCCCGGCCGCACGGAGACGATCGAGATCAACTCGTTCCTCTAGGCGGCGCCGGGACCCGTCCCGGAACCGGAGGGGCGGTGCACCGTACGGCGCACCGCCCCTCCGCCCGTCAGGTCGACTGGTCGAAGCCGAGGCGGTCCACGCCCGGGTCGCCCGGCGCATCAGCCCGGGCCGTGACGGCCGTGCGGTCGGCAAAGGCTGCGGAAGGTTGCCCCCCTGCCCTGTGACGCCAGGGGTTTGCGCGACGCCCCTGCGGGTGCGTCCGGGCCTGCCGCCTGGCGGCCGTGCCCGCAAGGTGCGTGTGTGTCCGAGCTACGGCAGCGCCCCGGGTCCGGCCTTGACGGCCGGGCCCGGGGCGCTGGTGACGGCTGCTTCTACTTGGTCTCGTAGTAGCCGAACATGTCGACGATCAGGTCCGTGGGCTCCCAGCCCTGGTTCCAGAAGTCGACGACGCCCGTGGTGCCGGCGCTGGCCTGGACCAGGTTCGGGACGGTCTTGCCGGCCGTCCAGTTCAGGGTCGAGGCGGTGGGACGCACGGGGTTGACCGCGGTCTCGTTCCAGTAGTCCTCGATGCGGTTCGGGTCCGGGGCGACCGACAGGAAGCCGGCGCCCTGGGTGTTGGTGACCGTGGTGTTGAGCACGTAGCCGGCGATGCCGGGCTCGTCGCCGGAGATCTCCAGGGCGAAGTACTGGCGACCCGGCAGCTCGCCGTAGATCGGGCTCTCGGGGTCACGGCTGTCGATCAGCCGGCCCGGCGCCAGCGGCATGTACGCGCCGTTGCTCGCCTTGCTGTAGTAGCCGACGACGTCGACGATCACGTCGGTCCCGGCCCAGGCGCCGTTGCGGACGCTGATCTTGCCATCGGCGCCGACCGGCACGATCACCGAGTTGGCGACGGTCTGACCGGCGCTGAAGTTCACGCTGGACGTGGACGGAGCCGTCTGGCCGCTCGGGAAGACCGTCAGGTGACCGGTCTCCTTCGGGTTGGTGACGGTGACGTTCAGCGCCACCGCGCTGATGCCCTGGGGCACCCCGCGCAGACCGCTGATCTGCGTGCTGAAGACCGCCTGGCCGGCGACCTGGCCCCTGGCCGTGCCGAGGCCCTCGCGGGAGTCGACGAAGCGGGTCGGCGTCATCGACGCGTAGCCGCTGGACGCCGACCGGGTGAAGTAGCCCGTGACGTCCGCGAGCAGGTCGATCGACTCCCAGCCGCCGTTGAACAGCTCCACGTAGCCGTCCTTGCCGACCGGCACGATGACCAGGTTCGGCACGGTCTGACCGGCCTCGAAGTTGACGTTCGAGGTGATCGGCTGCTCGTGGCCCGAGCCGAAGACGGTGACGTGCCCGGCCTGCGTGGTGTTGGTGGCGGTGACGTTGAGGACGACCGCGGTCACGCCCGCCGGGATGCCGCCGTTGCCGCCGACCTTCAGGTGGGCGGTGCCGCGCGCCGGAACCTTGGCCTTGGCGGCGCCGATACCGCTGCGGGTGTCCAGCAGACGGGTCGGGCCGTACGGCGTGAAGTCCGAGCCCGCGGTCAGGATCTGGAAGTCGTTGACGACCTCGGCCTGGTTCGCGGTGTCCTTCACGGTGACCTTGACGGTGTACTCGCCGAGCTCCGCGTAGGCGTGCTCGTTCGTCAGCGTGGTGGACCCACCGGCGGTGGTCGTGTCCTTGGTGCCGTCACCCCACTCGATGGTGACGGCGAGCGTGGCGGGCGCGCTGACGATCTCGGTGTTCAGCGTGAGCCCGTGCGCGGTCCTGGTCTCGGCGTTCAGGACGATCGCCAGGTCCGGGTTGCCCGCGGCGGCGTCCGCCGACTGGGCGGTGGCGGCCTTGCCCTCGGCCGCGGCCAGGCTCTTGCGGACCGAGCGGTCGGCAGGGCTGGAGAACTTCTTGAAGCTCGACGCCGCGGCCTTGTCCAGGTCGACGGCGGAGGCGGCCGCGCGGCTGACGGCCGACGCGCCCGGGTCGGCCGCGTGGGCCATTCCGGGGATCAGACCCGCTCCGGCGGCTATGAGTGCGGCGGATACTACGAGACGGCGACTGCGCACCGATTCCCCCATTTTTGAACGTGCTCAGGATGTATCGGGTGCAGCCTACATAGCTTAGGGGGCGGGTTCAGCCGGGTATTCGGGCGGGGTGCGGTGAGCCGCACCGGTTCTGCCCCGGCCTGTCCCGTTCTAGGCAGATGCCGCAGGTCCCGCCGCTACCAGGCCAGTTGGGCGATCTCCTCGGCCACCACCGCGCACGCGTCCGCCGCCGGGTCGATGAGGGGGAAGTGCCCCACCCCGTCCAGCAGGGTCAGGCCCACCGTCTCCCCCGCCTGCGCCGCCGCGGCCACGTACGAATCCGCCACCGCGGGCGGGACCACGATGTCCTCCCGGCCCTGGACCACGGCCGTCGCGATGCCCGTCGGGAGCAGCGCCGCCGGATCGGCGGAGGGGAGGCGGTCGGCGAACTGCCCCGGCCCGCCCAGCAGCTGCGCGCAGGCGCCCCCGCACACCCCGAGCTCCTGCGCCACCGCGAAGTCCGCGATCGGGGCCAGCGCCACCACCCCGCGCAGCACCGGCGCGGCGGGCAGCCGCCAGGGGGAGCCGTACGGGAGCACGTGCCGGGCCGCGCCCCACAGCGCGAGGTGGCCGCCGGCCGAGTGGCCGGTCAGGACCACCCGGCGCAGGTCGGCCCGCGGCAGCGCGGCCGCGGCGAGGCGCGGGAGCGCGTCCAGCGCGGCGGCGACGTCGTCGAAGGTCTCCGGCCAGCGGCCGGCGACCGGCCCCTCGCTGCCCTGGCGAGGGAGGGAAGGTCCGCGCCGGTACTCGACGTTGGCGACCGCGAACCCCTGACGGGCCAGGAAGTCGGCGAACGGGGTGACGTGCTGCCGGTCGTAGGGGGCCCGCCACGCACCGCCGTGCAGTACGACGACCAGGGGCGCCCGCCCCGCGCGCCCCGTGCCGCGCGGGGCGTAGAAGTCGACGACCTGGTCCGGGTGTTCCCCGTACGCGGCGGTCGCGTCCGGCGCGACCGCCGGGTGCGAGAAGGCCGAGGCGGCCTCGGCGGCGTCCCGTTCCACTGCGGCGGGGTCCGTCATCGGCTCAACCTCTCGGTAACGCGTGGGACAGCGGGGACAGATGTTCCGGTGGTCCGGCAGAGCGGGACCGTATCAGTCTGGAACGCGCCGTTCCGTGCGGGGCCCGGGATATGCCGGAGCGGGCGGAGCCGCAGCCCCGCCCGCCCGGTTGGTGTGACGTTTCGCTAAGGAGTCACCCGAAAATGCGACCCAGCGTCCGGGCCGCCCGCTCCGCGTCGGCGAATCCGACGTAGAGCGGGGTGAAGCCGAACCGCAGGATGTCGGGGGCGCGGAAGTCCCCGACGACGCCGCGCGCGATCAGCTCCCGCATCACCTCGCGGGCGCTCCCGGTGCGCAGCGACACCTGGCTGCCGCGGTGTGCGTGCTCGGCCGGGGTGACCGACTCGACCCGGCCCTGCGGGACGTACTGCGCCACGCAGGCGAGGAAGAAGTCGGTCAGGGCGAGGGACTTGGCGCGCACGGCGTCGACGGACACGCCCTCCCAGACGTCGAGCGCCGCCTCCAGGGCCAGCATGGACAGGATGTCCGGCGTGCCGACGCGCCCGCGCCGCGCGCCGTCGGCCGGGCTGAACTCCGGCGTCATGGCGAAGGGGTCGGCGTGCCCGTTCCACCCGGGGAGGGGGGAGTCGAAGGCGGCCTGGTGGCGCTCGGCGATGTACAGGTACGCGGGGGCGCCGGGGCCGCCGTTGAGGTACTTGTACGTGCAGCCGACCGCGAGGTCCACGCCGTGTTCGTCGAGGCCCACGGGGAGCGCGCCCGCGGAGTGGCACAGGTCCCACACCGTGACCGCGCCGGCGGCGCGGGCCGCCGCCGTCAGGCCCGGCAGGTCGTGCAGCCGGCCGGAGCGGTAGTCGACGTGGTTGAGGAGCACCACGGCGGTGTCCTCGCCGATCGCCGCCGCGGCGGCGGACGGGTCGACGGGGACCACCTCGAGGCCGGTCATCCTGGCCGCCGACGCGGCGATGTAGCCGTCGGTGGGGAAGGTGGCGGCGTCCACCAGCAGCCGCCGGCGGCCCGGCTCCGCGAGGCGGGCCGCGCCGACCAGGGCCTTGAAGAGGTTGACGCTGGTGGAGTCGCCGACCACCACCTGCCCGACGGCCGCGCCGACGAGGGGGGCGAGCTTGTCCCCGATCCGCTCGGGGGCGGTCCACCAGCCGCTCTCGTCCCACGAGCGGATGAGGAGCTCGCCCCACTGCCGGCGGACGACGTCGGCGGTGGCGTCGGCGACACCGGCCGGGAGCGCGCCGAGGCTGTTGCCGTCCAGGTAGACGACTCCTTCGGGGAGCGTGAACCGCTCGCGGAGCTTGCCGAGCCCGTCGGCGGCGTCCAGCGCCTCGGCCCGGGCCTGGAGGTCGGGTATCCGGTCAGACATGGCTGCGGGCCGTCCACAGCTCCGGGAATACGTTCTTCGCGGCGCGCTTCTCCAGCCAGGTCACGCCGGCCGAGCCGCCCGTGCCCGTCTTCGCGCCCATCGCGCGGCGGGTGGCCACGAGGTGGTCGTTGCGCCAGCGCCAGACCAGCTCGGCGACATCGGTGAGGACCTCGCCCAGCCGGTGCAGGTCCAGGTGCTCGTCGGGGGTGGCGTACAGCGCCGTCCAGACGGCCTCGACCTCCGCCGAGGGCTCGTAGCGCTGCGAGAGGTCGCGGTCCAGGACCTCCGCCGGGACCGGCAGGCCGCGGCGGGCCAGCAGCCGCAGCACCTCGTCGTAGAGGCTGGGCTCGTGCAGGGCCTTCTCCAGCTCCGCGTGGACGCGCGGGGCACCGCGGTGCGGGACCAGCATGGAGGCGGACTTGTCGCCGAGCAGGAACTCCATCCGGCGGTACATCGCCGACTGGAAACCGGAGCCCTCGCCGAGGGCCGAGCGGTAGGAGTTGAACTGGCCCGGAGTGAGCTGGGCGAGCGGGCGCCAGGAGGCGTTGAGCGCCTCCAGTTCGCGGAGGGATCGTTTCAGCGCGTCCATCGCGACCGGGACGCGGTCCTCGCGCAGGGCCTTGGCGGCGGTTTCCCACTCGTGGACGATCACGGTGAACCACAGCTCCATGACCTGGGTCGTGACCAGGAAGACCATCTCGCCCGGGTCGTCCGAGCGGAGGTGCTGGAGGTGGGTGAGGACGTCCGCCTGGACGTAGTCCTCGTACGGGGTCGTGCCGGCGAAGTCGAGGTTCGGGGTGTCCGAACCGGCTCCGGAGGCATCAAGGGTGTTCGACATCGCTGTCTCCTCGACACGTGCTTCCGGGTAGCGGTCCGCTCCTTCCGTGAGGCAAGTGGAGCCCCGGTCCCCTGCCCGCATCATAGGACGCGGTCGGGCCGGGGCTCCAGCGGGGAGTGGTGCACGTCACAGCACCGGCGGGCCGCTCAGCCCTGGAGGGCGTCCGCCGCCGTCGGGGAGGAGTCGCGCAGGAAGGTCGAGCAGCGTTCGTGCTCCTCCTTCTCGCCGATCGCCTCGGCGGCGCGGGCCAGGGCGTTCAGAGCGCGCAGGAAGCCGCGGTTCGGCTCGTGCTCCCACGGCACCGGGCCGTGGCCCTTCCAACCGGCCCGGCGCAGGGCGTCGAGGCCGCGGTGGTAACCAGTGCGGGCGTACGCGTACGACTCCACCGCGCGACCGGCCTCGAAGGCCTCGTCGGCGAGGGTCGCCCAGGCGAGGGAGGAGGTGGGGTGCGCGGCCGCCACCTCGACCGCGGGGGTGCCCGACGCCAGGGCCTCACGGCCGGGCTCGTCGGGGAGGTGGGTGGGGGCGGGGCCCCCGAGCAGGTTCTGGTGAATGGACATGCCCCCAGTCTGGGGCATCGCGGGCCACCGCGGCCGAAGGGCCCGGCCCGCCGTCGTGGGACGGCGGGCCGGGCCCTTCGGTGGGAACGGCGCACGGGTACCCGCGGGGGCGTACCCGCGGGAAGGGACGCGCGGCGGCGCCTACTCCAGCTTGGTGCCCGTGGAACGCAGGTTGGCGCAGGCCTCGGTGACGCGTGCGGCCATGCCGGCCTCGGCGGCCTTGCCCCAGGTGCGGGGGTCGTACTTGGACTTGGTGCCGACCTCGCCGTCGACCTTCAGCACGCCCGCGTAGTTGGTGAACATGTGGTCCACGACGGGGCGGGTGAACGCGTACTGGGTGTCGGTGTCGAGGTTCATCTTCACGACGCCGTTCTCCAGCGCGGTGGCGATCTCCTCGGCCGTGGAGCCCGAACCGCCGTGGAAGACGAAGTCGAACGGCGAGGACTTGCCGTACTTCTCGCCGACACCGGCCTGGAGGTCCTTCAGGAGCTCGGGGCGCAGGACGACGTTGCCCGGCTTGTAGACGCCGTGCACGTTGCCGAAGGAGGCGGCCAGCAGGTAGCGGCCCTTCTCGCCCAGGCCCAGGGCCTCGGCGGTGCGGATCGCGTCCTCGACGGTGGTGTAGAGCTCGTCGTTGATCTCGTGGCTGACGCCGTCCTCCTCGCCGCCGGTCGGGGTGATCTCGACCTCGAGGATGATCTTCGCGGCGGCGGCCTTGGCGAGCAGCTCCTGGCCGATGGCCAGGTTGTCGGCCAGGGTCTCGGCGGAACCGTCCCACATGTGCGACTGGAAGAGCGGGTTCAGACCCTTGGCGACGCGCTCGGCGGAGATGTCGAGCAGCGGACGGACGTAACCGTCCAGCTTGTCCTTGGGGCAGTGGTCCGTGTGCAGCGCGACCGTGATGTCGTACTTGGCGGCGACGATGTGCGCGAACTCGGCCAGGGCGACGGCGCCGGTGACCATGTCCTTGTTGTACTGGCCACCCAGGAACTCCGCACCACCGGTGGAGATCTGGATGATGCCGTCGCTCTCGGCCTCCGCGAACCCGCGCAGCGCGGCGTGCAGGGTCTGGGACGAGGTCACGTTGATGGCCGGGTAGGCGAACTTGCCTGCCTTCGCCCGGTCGAGCATCTCGTTGTAGACCTCGGGGGTTGCGATGGGCATCTGTCCGCTCCTTGGATGTGCGGGGAGTGTGCTTATTGCGGGCCCTGACCTGGGGGCGACGTCATCGTCGCACCCATCTTTCCAGACTCCGTCCGACACTCCACCCCCGCTGTCCGCCAGGACGGCCGGAACCCGCCGGGATGTTTCACGTGAAACATCCCGGCCCTGCGGAAAACCGCAGGTCAGGGCAGTACCCCGACCCTGCGGGGACCTTCGGCCCCCCGTGTTCCGCGGCCGCGTCCGCGGGCCGGTGGCTAGGAGAGGCCGAGGTCTCCGAGGCGGTAGCCGGTGAGGTACGGCAGGCCCGCCTCGGCGATGGCGTCCGCCGCGCCGCGGTCGACGATCGTGGCGACGGCCACGACCTCGCCGCCGGCCTCGCGGACCGCCTCGACGGCGGTCAGCGGGGACCCGCCGGTGGTGGAGGTGTCCTCGACGACCAGGCAGCGCTTGCCCTTGACGTCGGTGCCCTCGATGCGGCGCTGCATGCCGTGGGCCTTCTGCGCCTTGCGCACGACGAAGGCGTCCAGCCGCCCGCCGCGGGCGGCCGAGGCGTGCAGCATCGAGGTCGCGACCGGGTCGGCGCCCAGGGTCAGGCCGCCGACGCAGTCGAAGTCGAGGTCGGCGGTGAGGTCGAGCATGACCTGCCCGACCAGGGGGGCCGCCTCGCCGTCGAGCGTGATCCGGCGGAGGTCGATGTAGTAGTCGGCCTCCAGGCCCGAGGAGAGGGTCACCTTGCCGTGCACGACGGCCTTGTCCTTGATCTGCTGCAGAAGCTCATCGCGTGTGCCTGACGGCATGACTTCGTTGACGTCGCTCATGCCCCCGAGCTTAATTCGGCTCTACGGCAGCCGCCGCCACGTCCAGGTCGTGGAGACCTCCAGCGGGTCGACGGGCGTGACCAGGCGCGGATGGGTGTTCAGCCCGTTCGGCGGGCCGGACTGAGGTTCGACGCAGACGGCCTCGGCCTCCTCGTCGTACACGACCACCCATTCCTCCCGGCTGGTCACCTTGAGCTCGAGCGCGCCGGGCCAGGTGAGGGTGACGTCCACGCCCTGCGGCATGCCGAAGCAGTCGTCCCAGGGACCGGGCTTCGGGTCGATGCGGCGGCCGGTGGGGAGGTGGTCGTCGCCGCGCTCCTCCTGCCACTCGGGCGCGAAGTCCAACGCCACGTCCTCGCCGGTGCCGAGGCCGGCGCCGAGGTTGCGGCGGAACCAGGGGTGCCAGCCCGCCTGGGCCGGGAAGGAGTCGCCGTACGTCTCCACGCCCAGGGAGAGCGTCAGCGCGTCGGGGGTCAGCTCGAAGCTTTGGGTGACCCGGCCGGGCCACGGCCAGGGGTCGGCGAGGTCGAAGACGAACGCGGCCTCGGTGTCCGTGAGCCGTCCCCGGCGCCAGGCGGTGTCGCGGCCGAAGCCGTGGATGGCGTGCGGGGGGTGGTTCAGGGGCAGTTCGTGGACGACCCCGCCGTCACGGAACCGCCCGTTCGCCGTGCGGCCGCACCAGGGGACCATCGGGAAGGCCCCGAAGTGCGCGCCTTGGCGCAGCAGCTCGGTCCCATCGACACGCAGACTGCTGATCCGGCAGCCGTTTTCCTGGTCGATGGTCAGCTCGGCGCCGCCGGCGCTCAGTTGCGTACTCATGCGGTCGAGCGTAGTAGGGCTCAGCGGCGGCGGCGCAGGGCGCGGCCGATGACGACCGCCGAGGCCAGGGCGAGGGCGGCGGCGGGAGCGAGCCAGCGCACGCTGTCACCGGCGGTGGTGGCGGCGGGCGCGGGGACGGGGGCGTACCGGCCGCGCGGCGGCGCGTGGTCCACCTCCTCCGCGCTGCGGCCGATCATGGTGCGGCGGGCGTGGGCGGCTTCCGCCGGCGGCCTCGGGAGACCACCGAGGTCGTCGAGGCCGTCCGGACCGCCGGCCAGGAAGGGGTCCAGCGAGGGGTCCAGGGACGGCGGGGGCACGTCGGTGTCGAAGACCGAGGCGGTGACCTCGGTGACGTCCTCGTCCTCGGCTCCGCCGGATCCGCCGGGGCCGTCGGCTTCGTCCTCCTCCGCGTCCGCCACGGGATCGCTCACCTCCCCCGCACCGGCGCCGACCGCGGCCCCGGCGTCCGTGCCGTCACCGGCGGACTCGCCGGCCACGGTCTGGGCACCGAGTGCGTCACCGACGGCGGACTGCCCGGCGGCTGCCCGGCCGCCGGGCGCGTCACCGGCGGACTCCCCGTCACCAGCGCCTCCGGCGTCCCCCGCGGGCTCCTCCCGGGACGCCTCCGCGAGGCGTTCGGCGGCCTGGTCCAGCAGTCGGCGCACGGCGCCGGCGGTGGCCTCGGGGGTGAAGGCGGCGGCGCGCCCGTCGGCGGTGCCTCCGGCGGTGAAGTCGAGCCGCGTCCCGTCCTCCCCTTCCGGGGTGAGCCGCACCGCGAGGGCGACTTCCACCGCGCCGCTGCCCCGGACCTCCGCGCCCTCGCCGTCGACGGAGAAGTGGCCCGGTTCCCGCTCGGTGACGCGGAAGGCACCCCGGTAGGTCACGGTGTGCCCGCCGACCCGTACCTTCAGCCGGCCGGAGAGCGGCCCGGCCGCGGCGCCGGCGTCCTGCTGGAGCCCCGGCACGCACCGGGCCGTCCGCACGGGGTCGCGCAGCACGGCGCGGAGACGGTCTGCCGGTACCGGAACGAACACCTGATGCTCCATGCGGTCGAGCCTACCGACGCGGACCGCACCGGTCACGAATACCGCGGGTGCGGGAGGGTCGACGGCGGAAGTCCCGGCAAGCGGGTGCGCTCCGCGTCGCGTCCGGCGTCCTGGAGCGCGGACGTCGACAGCGAGCGCAGCGCGGGCGCGTCGGGGTGCACCCTCAGCGGGGGAGGCTGCTCCCGGGAGGCCAGGACGAACCCCCAGTCCTGCGGCGGCGCACCGCTGCCGCCGAGGGGGGTCCGGTCGGGTCCGGCGGCGAAGCCGGAGAGGCGGCCGCCCGCGCTGTAGGGCGAGGTCCGCAGGCCGGCCGCGCGCAGGGTGGACTCCACGGTCCAGTAGGTGCGCGGGCGCGTGGCCATCGGTCCCGCGTGCACCGCGATCCGGCCCCCGGGCCGCAGGGCACGGGCGGCGAGCCCGTAGAACTCCTGCGAGTACAGCTTCGTGCTGGGGGTGATGCCGGGGTCGGGCAGGTCGGAGACGATCACGTCGAAGCGGTTCCGGGAGGCCGGACCGCGCAGCCAGCGGAAGGCGTCCTGCGTGACCACGCCGAGGCGCGGGTCCTGGTACACCCCGGCGTTGAGCGCGGAGAGCATCGGGTCGCTCCGGGCGAGCTCGACCACGCCGGGGTCGAGTTCGACGACGGTGACGGAGGCGACGTCGCGGTAGCGCAGCACCTCGCGGGCGGCGAGCCCGTCCCCTCCGCCGAGGACCAGGACCCTGGTGTGCGGGCCGGTCATGGCGGGGTGGACGAGGGCCTCGTGGTAGCGGTACTCGTCATAGCCGCTGACCCGCAGCCGGCCGTCGAGGTAGAGGTCGAGGGAGCGCGGCGAGCCCGTCCCGGGGCCGGTGAGCACCAGTTCCTGTACGCCGGTCTGCACGGCGACCCGCACCTCGTCCCCGTAGACGGCGCCGCGGGCGAACCGCTCGAAGTCGTCGGCGAGGACGGTCGCGCAGGCGAGGACGGACAGCACCGTCACGTTGGCGGCGACCAGCGTCCAGCGGGCGCGACGGCTCAGGTCCCGGCGGAACAGCCAGAGCACGAGCCCGCCGCCGACGACCGCGTTGACCGTTCCGGTGAGCATGGCGCCGGTGAGCTGGCCGAGCACCGGCAGCAGCAGGAACGGGAAGGCCAGGCCGCCGGCCAGGGCGCCCACGTAGTCGGCGGCGAACAGGTCGGCGACGGCCCCTCCCGCGTCCTGTCTGCGGATGCGCTGGATGAGGGACATCAGGAGCGGGATCTCCGCGCCGATGAGGACGCCGATGGCGAAGGAGAAGGCGACGAGCAGCAGCTGGGATTCACCCAGCCAGACGAAACTCGCGTACAGCGCCAGGGCCGACAGCCCGCCGAGCAGCGCGAGCCCCGCCTCGATGGCGGCGAAGCCGAAGGCGGGCCGGTGCCGCAGCCGTTTGGCGAGCAGGGAGCCGACGCCCATGGCGAAGACCATGACGGACAGCACGACCGACGCCTGGGTGACGGAGTCGCCGACGAGGTAGGAGCCGAGCGCGAGCAGCTCCAGTTCGTACACGAGCCCGCAGGCGGCGCAGACGAACACGGTGGCCAGCACGAGGAACCGGCCGGTCCGGGGCCGTACGGGCAGGGCGGCGGCCTGGACGGCCGCCGCACCCCGCGGCTCCGGAGCCGGGAGGACCCGTCGCGGGACGGAACGGTCGATCATGCAGCGAACCGTACGTCACCGCCCACTCCGACCCCGTCACCCACATGGGTTCAAATGGCGTACCCGTTCGGCTGGTTGGCGTAACCGCGCGGCCCTTCTCACGCCCCTGGACCACCGGTTGTCCGCGGTCACCCCGGCGCGTCAGAGCATCGCGTGCGACTCCAGGATGGGTGGCGCGGAGGCGGCCGCGCTCGTGCGCACGCCCACCCGGGTTCTGGTGGCCACGAGTTGACCCTCCTGCGGGTAGGCGTGCCAGGTACGCCAGCGCACCTGGCCCTCGTAGTGCTGCGCCAGCATGGCGGTGAAGGCGTGCGGGCTGCCCGGGAAGGTGCCCGCCAGTCCGTTCGGGTGATCGGCGACCAGTGCGAGCAGTTCCTGCGCCCGGCCCGCGAACGAGCCGCGGGACAGGGTCTCGACCCGGGCGGCGAACTCGTACTCCCAGTCGCCCACCCGCTTGGCCACCCCGAGCGGCAGCGGCGTACTGCTGCCGGGCATGCAGGCGACCGTCTCCGAGCAGAGCACCTCGCCCACCTCCAGGAGCACCTGGTGAGAGGCCCCGAGCAGGCGCAACTCGACCTTCGCGCCCGACAGTTCGAGGTTCAGTACGGCCAGGGCGGGCAACCGGTCCCGACCCAGGGCCCAGGCGAGATCGGCGGCACGCGTGTCGGTGTACGTGGTCTGGAGGGTCGTGAGCATGAGTCGGCTCCGCAAACGCGCGAGGGAGAGGGGCCGGGGCCCGCCAGCGGTAGTCAACGGGTGGGGGACACCGGCACGGGTCCACAGGAAGTCCAGGGAGGTCCGAGGACTGGTCTACTCAACCGAGGGAATCATGAAAGGCACGGCGCCCACAGCGCTTTTACCCAACTTGAAGGGGTTTACATCCCCCCGGGGGCTACCCAGTTCACGTGTTCAACCGTGTGCCTCCGCGCGTCGCGGTGCGTGCGCGCGGGAGAGGGCGCCCGGCGGAAACCAGACCGCCGGGCGCCCTCGTCCACGCGGCGCCAGCTGCCCCGTGTCAGCTGGAGCCGCACCCCCCGCCGCCGCCGCAGGAAGACGACGAACCGCAGGAGGAAGACGAACCACAGGAGGACGACGAGCCACAGGAGGACGACGAGCCGCTGCTGCCGCTTCCGGCCCACCAGCCGCCGCTCGAACCAGAACCCGAACCGGACCCCGAACCGAAACCGGCCCCCGCAAACCCCTGGCGGAACGACCGGATTGCCATGGTCACGACAAATCCGACGACCGCGAGCCCGAACAGCCCGAACACCACGAAGACGAACACCATGCCCGCCCCCTCTCTCACGCCCCGGTCTTCCCGGGGGGACGGGATCCCCGCGTCCCGTGTGCAGGGGGGATGCCCGCAGGCCACGCGGCCCAAAGCACACTTGAGCAACTCCAGAGGTTCCCCTCAGGATGGCGCCCATGAGCGCACCCGTGAGCAGCGACCGCCCCTTCCTCAACCGCCGGCTGGCGGCCTTCGGCACCACGATCTTCGCGGAGATGTCGGCGCTGGCCGCCCGCACCGGCGCAATCAACCTGGGCCAGGGCTTCCCCGACACCGACGGCCCCGCCGAGATCGCCGAGGCGGCCTCCCGCGCCGTCCTCACGGGTCTCGGCAACCAGTACCCGCCCGGCCCCGGCGTCCCCGAGCTGCGTGTCGCGATCACCGCGCACCAGCAGCGCTTCTACGGCCTCGACCACGACCCCGACACCGAGGTCCTGGTCACGGCCGGCGCCACCGAGGCCATCGCCGCCACGCTCCTGGCGCTCCTCGAACCGGGTGACGAGGTCGTCGCCCTGGAGCCGTACTACGACTCGTACGCGGCCTGCATCGCCATGGCCGGCGCCGTGCGCGTGCCCGTCACCCTGCGGCCGCACGCCGGCGCCTTCGCCCTCGACCTGGACGAACTGCGCGCCGCCGTCACCCCGCGCACCCGCCTGCTCCTGCTGAACACCCCGCACAACCCGACGGGCACGGTCCTCACCCGCGAGGAGCTGGCCGCCGTCGCCGCCCTCGCCGTGGAACGCGATCTGCTGGTCGTCACCGACGAGGTCTACGAGCACCTGGTCTTCGAGGGCGCCCACACCCCCCTCGCCGGGTTCCCCGGCATGCGCGGGCGCACGGTCACCATCTCCTCCGCGGGGAAGACGTTCTCGTTCACCGGCTGGAAGGTCGGCTGGGTGATCTCGTCCCCGGAGCTGGTGGCGGCGGTCCGCTCGGCGAAGCAGTTCCTCACCTACGTCGCCTCCGGCCCCTTCCAGTACGCGATCGCCCACGCCCTCGCCCTGCCCGACACGTACTACGAGGGCTTCCGCGCCGACCTGGCCGCCAAGCGCGACCTCCTCGCCGGCGGACTCGCGGCCGCCGGCTTCGAGGTCTACCGCCCGCAGGGCACGTACTTCATCACCACCGACATCACCCCGCTCGGCGAGAAGGACGGCCTGGCCTTCTGCCGCGCCCTGCCCGAGCGCTGCGGGGTGGTGGCGATCCCCAACCAGGTCTTCTACGACGACACGTCCGCCGGGGCCACCCAGGTCCGCTGGGCGTTCTGCAAGCGGACCGATGTCCTCCAGGAAGCGGTGTCCCGCCTGCGCCGGCTCTAGTGCCGGGGCCGGAAAGGCGGTGAACCCTTCCGGGCACAGCACTGGCTCCGGGCGGGCGGCGGCGTCGTTTTCCAGGTGTGTGCTTGCGGGGCGGGCGAGGCCGGTGTGAAGCTGGCCGCCTGGAACGTGCCCGAAGCTCTCATCCGTCGGATGAGCGTCCTCACGAAGAGCGGGAAAGTCGGGATACATGGCAACGGGCAGGGTCTCGGCGTCCGCGTCGCCCCTGGAGATGCGCGCCGTCAAGGCGGTGCGCGCCGCCGCACCGGCGTCGGTGATCGCGCTCGGGGTGTTCGCCGCCGTCCGCGGCGCCGGGGTGCTGGTCCT
The DNA here is from genome assembly GCF_056430495.1 of Streptomyces sp. NPDC045967. NCBI lineage: Bacteria > Bacillati > Actinomycetota > Actinomycetes > Kitasatosporales > Streptomycetaceae > Streptomyces > Streptomyces sp. NPDC045967. Next base: position 220,272 of record NZ_JBWKLE010000004.1, read on the forward strand.
CACCCTGGGCTCCTGGTGGGCCGGGAAGGACCCGCTCCGGGTCCTCGGCCGGTCCTGGGACTCCGTCTGGTACCTGGGGATCGCCGCCAACGGCTACGGGCGCACCCAGATGTGGCCGAGCGCCACCACCGGCACCGGGTCCATCCAGAGCGACTACGCCTTCTTCCCGCTCTACCCGGCGCTGATCAGGCTGGTCGGCTCCCTGCTGCCCGGCGGACTGCTGCCGGCCGGGATCCTCGTCGCCTGGATCTGCGCCGCCCTCGCCGCCGTCGGCGTGTACCGGATCGGCGCGTACGTGACCGGACCGCGCGCCGGACTGCTGCTCGTGGGCCTGTGGGCGGCGCTCCCGCATGCGGTGGTGCTGAGCCTGGCCTACACCGAGGCGCTGCTGGCGGCGCTCGCCGCCTGGGCGCTCTACGCCCTGCTGCGCGAGCGCTGGCTGTGGGCGGCCGGGCTCGCCGTGCTCGCGGGGCTGACCCGGCCCACCGGGCTGGCGGTCGCCGCGGCCGTCTCGGTGGCCGCCCTGCACGCGATCCTCACCCGCCGCTCCCGGGCGCCCGAGGTGTGGGCGGCCGGACTGCTGGCCCCGGCGGGCTGGGCGGCGTACGTCGTGGCGGTCGGGGCGCAGATGCGCGATCCCCTCGGCGGGTACTTCGCCGTGCAGCGGCGCTGGGGCTCCCGCTTCGACTTCGGCGCCGGGGCGCTGCGCTCCGCCGAGCAGGTGCTGACCGGCGGGCACGTACCGCTGGCCACCACCGTGACGGTGGTCCTGCTCGCGGCGGCCGGGCTGCTGGCGGTGCTGCTGCTCCTGGACCGCACCCCGCTGCCGCTGCTCGCCTACACGGCGATCCTGCTGCTGATCGCCTACGGCGGGGCCGGCTTCTTCGAGTCGAAACCCCGGTTCCTGCTCCCGGCCTTCCCCCTGCTGCTGCCGGTGGCGGCCGTCATAGCGAGAGCCCGGCCGCGCACCGCGGTCGTGGTGACCGCGGTGCTGGCCGGGCTCTCCTACGGCTACGGGCTGTACCTGCTGCTCGTGGCCCGCGTACCGCTCTAGGTATCCAGGACCTAGAGGGCACTGCCCTGGTCGTCGCCCGTGTCGTCGCCGTCCGTGGAGTCGATCTCCTTCTCCAGGCCGAGCTGCTCGACGAGCCACTTGTCGAACTCGATGGAGGCGCGGACCCAGCTGACCGTGGAGGACACGAAGTGCTCCAGGGAGACGCCGGTGCCGATCAGCATCTGCGCCTCACCGATCAGCCGGACCGAACCGTCGTCGTGCGTGTGGCTGTAGACCTTCGGCCACAGGGTGCGGCGGTTCCAGTCGTCGATCGACTCGAGCAGCTGCGGCTTCTCCTCGATCTTGTGCGGACGGTCGTAGAAGGTCCGCACGGAGAAGACCTGCTGCTCGTCCTCGCCGCGGAACATGAAGTACGTGCGGAACTCCTCCCACGGCGCCGCGAGGTCACCCTCGTCGTCGACGACGTACTTGAGCTCCATCTGCTCCAGCAGCTGCTTGACCAGATCCTGGTCGGGGACGACGGGGCCCGCCGGTCCTGTGGCCTGCGGATCGGGCTGCTGCCCTCCGAAGTTCGGAATCGAGGCCGGGTCGATGCTCACCGTGTACTTCCCTTCGTGCGGATACCTTCATCCTCCCCCATGCCGCCCACCCCGTGTCCAGCCCGACGGCACACGATCCGCTCCGGGCGGACACGCGGGGGCGGCGGACACGGCGGCGGCGGACACGGGAGGCGGCCGCGGGGCTCAGAGCGCCTTGCCGACCAGCAGTTCTTCGCCGGCGACGTCGACGCGCACCGTGTCGCCGTCCCTGACCTCGCCGGACAGGATCTCCTTCGCGAGGCGGTCGCCGATCGCCGTCTGGATCAGCCGGCGCAGCGGCCGTGCCCCGTACGCGGGGTCGTTGCCCTTGTCCGCCAGCCAGGCCAGCGCTTCGGGGCTCACCTCCAGGATCAGGCGCCGGTCCGCCAGCCGCTTGGCGAGGCGGCCGATCTGGAGCTCGGCGATGTGCGCCAGCTCCTCGCCCGACAGCGCGGAGAAGACCACCAGGTCGTCCAGGCGGTTGAGGAACTCGGGCTTGAAACTCGCCCGGACCACGTCCAGGACCTGCTCCTTCTTCTGCTCCGGCGGGGTGACCGGGTCCATCAGGAACTGGCTGCCCAGGTTGGAGGTCAGCACCAGGATGGTGTTGCGGAAGTCAACGGTGCGGCCCTGTCCGTCCGTGAGGCGGCCGTCGTCGAGGACCTGGAGCAGGATGTCGAAGACCTCCGGGTGGGCCTTCTCCACCTCGTCGAGCAGGACCACGGAGTACGGGCGGCGGCGGACGGCCTCGGTGAGCTGGCCGCCCTCCTCGTAGCCGATGTAGCCGGGCGGGGCGCCGACGAGACGGGCCACGGAGTGCTTCTCGCCGTACTCCGACATGTCGATGCGGATCATGGCCCGCTCGTCGTCGAAGAGGAAGTCGGCCAGCGCCTTGGCCAGCTCCGTCTTGCCGACGCCCGTCGGGCCGAGGAACAGGAAGGAGCCGGTCGGCCGGTCGGGGTCGGCGATGCCGGCCCGGGTGCGGCGCACGGCGTCCGAGACGGCCCGCACGGCCTCGCCCTGGCCGATCAGGCGCCGGCCCAGCTCGTCCTCCATGCGCAGCAGCTTCTGGGTCTCGCCCTCGAGCAGGCGGCCGGCCGGGATGCCGGTCCAGGCGCCCACCACGTCGGCGATGTCGTCGGGGCCGACCTCCTCCTTGACCATGGTGTCCTTCGACACCTCGGCCTCGGCCTCGGTGGCCTCCGCCAGCTCCCGCTCCACGGTGGGGATCTCCCCGTAGAGGAGCTTGGAGGCGGTGTCGAAGTCGCCGTCGCGCTGCGCGCGCTCGGCCTGGCCGCGCAGGTCGTCCAGTCGCTCCTTGAGCTCACCGACCCGGTTGAGGGACTGCTTCTCCTTCTCCCACCGGGCGGTCAGCCCGCGCAGCTCCTCCTCGCGGTCGGCCAGGTCCTTGCGGATCTTCTCCAGGCGTTCGAGCGAGGCCGGGTCGGACTCGTTCTTCAGCGCCAGCTCCTCCATCCGCATCCGGTCCACCGACCGCTGCAGCTCGTCGATCTCCAGCGGGGAGGAGTCGATCTCCATGCGGAGCCGGGACGCCGCCTCGTCGACGAGGTCGATGGCCTTGTCCGGCAGGAAGCGGGAGGTGATGTAGCGGTCGGAGAGTGTGGCGGCGGCGACCAGGGCGCTGTCGTTGATCTGCACCTTGTGGTGCGCCTCGTAGCGCCCCTTCAGCCCGCGCAGGATCGCGATGGTGTCCTCGACGGACGGCTCGGCGACCAGCACCTGTTGGAAGCGCCGCTCCAGCGCCGGGTCCTTCTCGACGTGCTCGCGGTACTCGTCGAGGGTCGTCGCACCGACCATCCGCAGCTCGCCGCGGGCCAGCATCGGCTTGAGCATGTTGCCGGCGTCCATCGCGGAGTCCCCGCCGGCGCCCGCGCCGACGACCGTGTGCAGCTCGTCGATGAACGTGATGATCTGGCCGTCGCTCGACTTGATCTCCGCCAGGACGGTCTTCAGCCGCTCCTCGAACTCGCCGCGGTACTTCGCTCCGGCGACCATGGCGCCGAGGTCCAGGGCGACCAGCCGCTTGTTCTTCAGCGACTCCGGCACGTCCCCCTTCACGATGCGCTGCGCCAGGCCCTCCACCACGGCGGTCTTGCCCACGCCGGGCTCGCCGATCAGCACCGGGTTGTTCTTCGTACGGCGCGAGAGCACCTGCACGACGCGGCGGATCTCGTGGTCCCGGCCGATGACCGGGTCGAGCTTGCCCTCGCGGGCGGCCGCCGTGAAGTCCGTGCCGAACTTCTCCAGCGCCTTGTACTGACCCTCGGGGTCGGGGGTGGTCACCCGCCGTCCTCCTCGTGCGTTTCGGAACGCCTCCAGCAGCTTCTTCGCGCCGGCGCCCTGGGCGGAAAGGACCTCCCCGGCCGCGCCGCCCTTGGCGGCGGTGGCGATGAGGAGGTGTTCGGTGGAGAGGTAGTCGTCCCCCAGCCTGCCCGCCTCGGCGTCGGCCTCGGCCAGGACGGCGAGCAGCTCGCGGGTGGGCTGCGGGGGCGCGACCGTGGAGCCGGTGACGCTCGGCAGGGCGGCCAGCAGCCGCTCCGCTCCGGCGCGCACGGCGGCCTGGTCGGCGTCGCAGGCCGCGAGCAGGTCGGTGACGTTCTCGTTGTCCTCGCCGGCGAGGAGCGCCAGCAGCAGGTGCGCGGGGGTCAGGTCGGCATGGCCGTCCTTGACGGCCCGGCTGGTGGCCGCGTTCAGCGCGTCCCGGCTCTTGTTGGTCAGCTCGGCGTCCACGGGTGCTGCTCCTCTCTGGGGGGACAGGACTATGACATAAACAACCTATGCAAAGTTGAGTCTATTCCACTCAAGGCAGTCGGCTCAAGGCAGCCGGCGGCGCTCGGGGACGCCCTGCCCCGTACCCTTCGGGCCATGTCCCATGACGTTCTCCACCCGACGCCCGAGTACCTCGCCTTCTGGCGGGAGCGGCACGTCTGCACGCTGACCACCCCGCGCCCCGACGGCACGCCGCACGTGGTGCCGGTGGGCGTGACGTACGACCCGGAGGCCGGGCTGGCCCGGGTGATCAGCAACCGGCACAGCAAGAAGGTCCGCAACGTCCTGGCGGCGCGGCCGGGCGCGGCGCGGGTGGCGGTCTGCCAGATGGAAGGGCGCCGCTGGGCCACCCTCGAGGGGGCCGCGGTGGTCCGCGCGGACGAGGCGTCGGTGGCCGACGCGGTGGCGCGCTACGCGGAGCGCTACGGGCGCACGCCCTCGCCCAACCCCGACCGGGTGGTCATCGAGATCACCCTGGACCGGGCGATGGGCCGCGCCTGATCCGGTCCGTATCCGGACGGACCCGGACACCACAACGGCGCCATCGTGGTCAGGTCCACGATGGCGCCGTTGTGTGGGGGAAGCACCTGAGCGATCTGCAACGACGGGGGAATCGCTTCAGGCACTGCGGGGGGTGGCGGTGGTGGCGTCGGGCTCGAACAGCTGGTGGTCGCGCTGGTCGAGGTTGACGAAGACCATTCCGTAGCGCACCTCGCAGCGGACGGGCTGCGGCGCGCCGCGGGGACGACGCAGGCAGCGGTAGGCACGTACGTCCTCGTCCTCCTCGCGCACGATGACGATCGGCTGTCCGAACAAGGTGACCATCAACGAGTCGCCCGTGTGGGGGATGGCCGTGGCGAGGTCGATGAACTGCCAGCCCGAGCGGTAGGCAGAGGCCATTTCGCGGCGGAAACCGCGGTCGTCGGGGGTCATCAGGAGACCTTCGCCGGTGTGGTGTTCCAGCCGAGATCAGCGGGAGCCGTGTTCCAGCCCAGATCGGTCTTGCCTACCGATTCGACGGGCGTGCTCGTGCTGGTGCCGGTGTCGGCCTGAACGCTTCCCGCGTCGCCGTTGAACGCGACGACTGCCCCATGGACCGTAACGACGGAGAAAACAACGGCAAGCACCGAGCGAAGCATTCTCTTATACATGGTCGGCTTCGTCCTCACTTGATGGAATCCTCTCCCCCGCGTGACTGACGATGGCTCATTCAGGCACGTCAGTGCCACAGGGACGATGCATCATGTTCTTACATGTTCAGGACCCTGGGGGGTGGAGATTTGCCCAAGAGCGACACAAACCCGACACATCCCCACCCGGTCACAGCCATGTGCCCCGAGGGATCGCGCCTCTACGCAGCCGCGCTCAGCACCGGCCGCGTCTCCCGCGGCGAGGTGGAGAACGCCCCCTGCCTGCTGGAATTCGCTCTGCTGAGGCCCGACCCGGATGACGCGAACCAACTGCGCGCGGTTCCACCCTCCGTTGCCCTGACCCAGCGGCTCCATCCGCTCGAGCGCGAAATCCGGGACCGCAGACGCAGTGCGGTGGACCTTGCCGACGCGTTCGAGCCGTTCCTCACCATCAGCGCCCAGAGCCCGGCGACCACTCACGCCATCACCGTGCTGGAGGGTTTCGAGCAGATCAACGCGGCCCTGGACCTGGCCACCGCCGAGTGCCACACCGAGGCGCTGACCGTCCAACCGGGTGGCGCCCGGCCCAGCTTCATCCTCACCGAGGCACTGGAGCGCGCCGCACCGCTGCTCAACCGGGGGGTGAGCATCCGCACGCTCTACCAGCACACGGTACGGCACAGCCAGGGCACCCTCGCCTACGTGGACCGGATCTCCACGGGCAAGGCGGAGATCCGCACCCTGGAAGAGCTCATAGAGCGCCTCATGATCTTCGACCGGACCGTGGCCTTCATCCCGGCCAGCGACGACCGCACGGTGGCGCTGGAGCTGCGCCACCCCGGGCTCGTCGACTACCTCATCAAGGTCTTCGAGCAACTGTGGCGCCGAGCCGTGCCGTTGACCGAGGAAGTGACTTACACGCACGCCCCGGACGGCGTCTCGGGCGTCCAGCGCACCATCGCGCAACTGCTCGTCGAGGGGCACGTGGACGAGGCCATCGCGCGCCGCCTGGGGATGAACGTACGCACCTGCCGGGCCCACATCGCCAAGCTGGCCGCCTACCTGGGCAGCGGCAGCCGTGCCCAACTGGGCTTCCTCATCGCCCAGTCCGGCATCCTCGACACCCCGGAGCACCGGCAGCACTGAGCCCACCCGGCGCGGGCGCCGCCGGACGCCAACGCCGGCGGGCCCGGGGCGCACCCACGGCCGCCGCCGACGGGCGCCGGGCGGGTACCCACTGCCGCCGGAGACAAACGGAAGGCCCCCACCCGTTACCGGGCAGGGGCCTCGCAGATAGCGGCGCTGGCTGAAAACCGCCGATCCGCCGGGGATCCGCCGCCGTCAGTCCACCGGGCGCTTGGGTCGCCAGACGACCAGGGCGTTGCCCGGCTGCGGAGGCTGGTAGGGAACCAGGTCGCGCCGGTAGGAGGCATGCACCTGGGCCTCGCGGGCCCGCAGCGTGGCCGCCGCGCCGTCCACCGCCGCCGAGAGTTCCGCCACCCGCTGCTGGAGCGCCGCCACCTGGTTCTCCAGCTCGATGATCCGCTTGATGCCCGCCAGGTTGATGCCCTCGTCCTGCGACAGCGCCTGCACCGTGCGGAGCAGTTCGATGTCGCGGGCGGAGTAGCGCCGGCCGCGCCCGGCCGTGCGGTCGGGGGAGACCAGGCCGAGGCGGTCGTACTGGCGGAGGGTCTGCGGGTGCAGGCCCGAGAGCTGGGCGGCCACCGAGATCACGTAGACCGGGGTCTCATCGGTGAGCTGGTAGCCCCCGCCCAGGCGGGAGGACTGTCGTCGGTGGCCGTCCATGGTCATGCTCCCTTCGCGGACTCGAACAGCGCGCTGCGCGGGTCCAGCGACTCCGTCGCATCGCGGTACATCTCCAGCGCCTCGCGGGCCTTGTCCGACAGCTCGGTCGGGACCGCGACCTCCACCGTCACCAGCAGGTCGCCGCGGGTGCCGTCCTTGCGGACCGCCCCCTTGCCGCGGGCCCGCATGGTGCGGCCATTGGGGGTGCCCGGCGGCAGCTTCAGCGTCACCTGCGGGCCGTTCAGGGTCGGGACCCTGATGTCGGCGCCCAGCGCCGCCTCGGCGAACGTCACGGGGACGGTCACCGTCAGGTTGTCGTCCTTGCGGCCGAACACCGGGTGGGAGCCGACGTGCACGACGACGTAGAGGTCACCGGCGGGACCGCCGCGCTCACCCGGCGCGCCCTTGCCGCGCAGCCGGATCCGCTGGCCGTCGGAGACGCCCGCCGGGATCCGGACCTGCATGGTGCGCGAACTGCGGGCCCGACCACTGCCCTTGCAGACCTCGCAGGGGGTCTCCGCGATCAGGCCGCGGCCCTTGCAGTCCGCACAGGGGTCGGTCAGCGAGAAGCCTCCGCCGCTGCCCCGGGAGACCTGCCCGGTGCCGACGCAGGTCGGGCACACACGGGGCGTGCCGTTCTTGTCGCCGGTGCCCGAACACGCCTTGCAGGGCGCCTGCGAGGACATCCGCAGCGGGACCGTGGCCCCGTCCACCGCCTCCGTGAAGGAGAGGGTGACCTCCGACTCGATGTCCTGACCGCGGCGCGGCTGGGTGCGGGTGCCCGCACCGGGGCCCGCGCCGCGGTTGAACAGGCCGCCGAAGACATCGCCCAGGCCGCCGCCGAAACCGCCGGCGGCGCCGCCCGGCTGCTGGCCGCCGAAGAGGTCCCCGAGGTCGAAGTTGAACGAGCCGCCGGCCCCGCCCGGCCCGGCGCGGAAGCCGCCGTTGCCGAACAGGGCGCGCGCCTCGTCGTACTCCTTGCGCTTCTTGGCGTCGCCGAGGATGTCGTTCGCCTCGGAGATCTCCTTGAAGCGCGCCTCGGCCGAGGCGTCGCCCTTGTTGGCGTCCGGGTGGAACTCGCGTGCGAGCTTCCGGTACGCCTTCTTGATCTCGGCCTCGGTGGCGTCCTTCTGGACACCGAGGACCTTGTAGTAGTCCTTCTCCACGAAGTCCTTCGTGCTCATCCCCGGTGTCCCTCCTCTCGTACCGCTACTGGTTCAGCTTCAGCCCTCGTCGGGGGCATCCGCGTCCTTGGCCGACGGCGTCTCACCCTCCGCGGCCGCCCCCTCCGAGCCGGACTTGGGGGCCGCACCCGGCTGGGGCTCGGCCACCGCGACCCGGGCGGGGCGGATCGTGCGCTCGCCGATCCGGTACCCCGGCTGCAGAATCGCCACGCAGGTCGTCTCGGTGACGTCCGGCGCGTACGAGTGCATCAGGGCCTCGTGGATCGTCGGGTCGAAGGGCTCGCCCTCCTTGCCGAACTGCTGCAGCCCCATCTTGGCCGCGGCGGTCTCCAGCGATTCAGCCACCGACTTGAAGCCGCCGACCAGCTCGCCATGCTCCCGCGCCCGGCCGATGTCGTCCAGGGTCGGGAGCAGTTCCGTCAGGAGGGACGCGACCGCGATCTCCTTGACGGCGATCCGGTCCCGCTCAACCCGGCGGCGGTAGTTCTGGTACTCCGCCTGGAGCCGCTGGAGGTCCGCGGTGCGCTCACCGAGCGCCGTACGGGCCTGGTCCAGCTGCGCGAGCAGTGCCGCTTCCTGACCGGCGGCCTGAGTGTTCGCGTCCCCGGCCGGGGCCGCCGCCTCCTCCGTGGCGGAGTCGGCGGCCTTCGGCTCGTCGGGCGTGCCGTCGACGGGGACGTCGGGCTTCTCCTCGAAGCCCGGGGTCTCCTCCGACATCAGGCAGCGCCACCCTTCGGCTTCTCGTCGTCGACGATCTCGGCGTCGACGACATCGTCATCGGCCTTGGCCTGCGCCGCGTCGTCCGCACCGGCACCCGCGGCGCCCTGGGCGGCCTGGGCGTCGGCGTAGATCGCCTGGCCGAGCTTCTGGCTGACCGCGGCGAGCTTCTCCGTCGCGGTGCGGATCTCGGCGGTGTCCTCGCCCTTGAGCTTTTCCTTCAGCTCGGTGACGGCGGCCTCGACCTCGGCCTTGACGTCGGCCGGGACCTTGTCCTCGTTGTCCTTGACGAACTTCTCCGTCTGGTAGACGAGCTGCTCGCCCTGGTTGCGGGACTCGGCCGCCTCCTTGCGGCGCAGGTCCTCCTCCGCGTACTGCTCGGCCTCCTGGCGCATGCGGTCGACCTCGTCCTTGCCGAGCGAGGAGCCGCCGGTGACGGTCATCTTCTGCTCCTTGCCCGTGCCAAGGTCCTTGGCCGTGACGTGCATGATGCCGTTCGCGTCGATGTCGAAGGAGACCTCGATCTGCGGGACGCCGCGCGGGGCCGGCGGCAGGCCGGTCAGCTCGAACATGCCGAGCTTCTTGTTGTACGCCGCGATCTCGCGCTCACCCTGGTAGACCTGAATCTGCACGGACGGCTGGTTGTCCTCGGCCGTCGTGAAGATCTCCGACCGCTTGGTCGGGATGGTCGTGTTGCGCTCGATGAGCTTGGTCATGATGCCGCCCTTGGTCTCGATGCCGAGGGACAGCGGGGTCACGTCGAGGAGCAGGACGTCCTTGACCTCACCCTTGAGCACACCGGCCTGGAGGGTGGCGCCGATGGCGACGACCTCGTCCGGGTTGACGCCCTTGTTGGCGTCCTGACCGCCGGTGAGCTCCTTGACGAGCTCGGCGACGGCCGGCATGCGGGTGGAGCCGCCGACCAGGACCACGTGGTCGATCTCGGACAGCTGGATGCCGGCGTCCTTGATGACGTTGTGGAACGGGGTCTTGCAGCGGTCGAGCAGGTCCGCGGTGAGCTGCTGGAACTGCGAGCGCGTGAGCTTCTCGTCCAGGTGCAGCGGGCCCTCGGCGGAGGCCGTGATGTAGGGCAGGTTGATCGTCGTCTCCGTGGAGGAGGACAGCTCGATCTTCGCCTTCTCGGCCGCCTCGCGCAGACGCTGGAGGGCCATCTTGTCCTTGGACAGGTCGACGCCGTGGCCGTTCTGGAACTGCTTCACCAGGTAGTCGACGACGCGCTGGTCCCAGTCGTCGCCACCGAGGTGGTTGTCACCGTTGGTGGCCTTGACCTCGACGACGCCGTCGCCGATCTCCAGGAGCGACACGTCGAAGGTGCCGCCACCGAGGTCGAAGACGAGAATGGTCTGGTCGTCCTTGTCGAGGCCGTAGGCCAGGGCGGCGGCCGTCGGCTCGTTGACAATACGCAGGACGTTCAGGCCCGCGATCTCGCCGGCCTCCTTCGTCGCCTGGCGCTCGGAGTCGTTGAAGTAGGCCGGGACGGTGATGACCGCGTCCGTGACCTTCTCGCCCAGGTACGCCTCGGCGTCGCGCTTCAGCTTCTGCAGGATGAAGGCGCTCATCTGCTGCGGGTTGAAGTCCTTGCCATCCAGGTTGATCTTCCAGTCAGTGCCCATGTGGCGCTTGACGGAGCGGATGGTCCGGTCCACGTTCGTGACCGCCTGGCGCTTGGCCACCTCGCCGACGAGGACCTCGCCGTTCTTGGCGAAGGCGACGACGGACGGCGTGGTCCTGGCGCCCTCGGCGTTGGTGATGACGGTGGGCTCGCCGCCTTCCAGAACGCTGACGACGGAGTTAGTGGTGCCCAGGTCGATGCCGACCGCACGTGCCATTTCGATTCCTCCAGCTGACTTGAGTGGAACAGACTCAAGGATGCCGCATCGTCGCTCGTGCGTCAACAGAGCTGAGTCGACTCGACTCAACCTTTAGCCCTTGCTTACGCGCAACCCTGCAACTCCCCGGGCGATCCCGGCGGCGCCCGCCGCCCCCGCCGCACCCGAACGGGTCACCCCCGCCGCGCGGCACCCCGCCGCCGCCGGAGGCATCCGGCACGGTGCTGGCATGCCGCTGCTGCCCACCCTCCCCTCGCCGCGGACCCGGCCGTCCCGCCGCGCCTGGCCGGCGAGGCCCCCGGCCAAACGGGTGCTCGACCTCGCCGGCGCCCTGCTCCTGCTCGCGCTGACCGCCCTGCCGCTCGCGCTGGCCGCCGGTCTGCTGTACGTGACCCAGGGCGGCCGGGTCCTGGTCCGGGAGCCGGCCGCCGGGCGGGCCGGGCGGCCCTTTCGGACCTGGCGCCTGCGCACCGACGGCGCGGGCGGCGTCGGCGAAGCCGTGGAGCGGTGCGCCCTCGACGCCCTGCCGCAGCTGATCAACGTGCTCAAGGGGGAGATGTCGCTGGTCGGGCCGCGCCCGGGGCCCCGTACCGACCGGCCCGAGCGGCTCCTCGTACACCCCGGAATGACGGGCCTGTGGCAGGTCAGCGCGCGCTCGGACCTACCGTGGGAGGAGATGCCCCTGCTCGACCTGCATTATGTGGAGAACCACTGGCTCGGGATGGACCTGGCGATCCTGGCGCAGACCCCACGGGCGGCCTACCGACATAGGCAGCCCTGAGCGACACAGATCACCGCACGCTCAGCTACATTGCGGCGTCGGGAATGGGTAACCTCAAGCCTTGACTTCATAAGTTACCGCTTAGTAAGTGCCGCCCGAGGAGCCCTCCCATGCAACTCGCCGCGATCATCGTGTCGCTGGTCCTGACCGTGGTCGGCGTCGCGCTGCTCGCCCGAGCCGTGGCGCAGATCTACCGCTTCGTGAAGCTCGGCCAGGCCGTTCCGGCCGGCAGCCGCACGGACGACCCGAAGGCCCGAACGCTCACCCTGGTCCGGGAGTTCCTGGGCCACAGCCGGATGAACCGCTGGGGCATCGTCGGCTTCGCCCACTGGTTCGTCGCGATCGGCTTCCTGACCCTGCCGCCCACCCTCGCGCAGGCCTACGGGCAGCTCTTCCAGGCCGACTGGACGCTGCCGGTCATCGGCGGCTTCCTGCCGTTCGAGATGTACATCGAGTTCATCGGCCTGATGACGGTCGTGGGCATCCTCGTCCTCATCGCGATCCGGCTGCTCAACCTGCCCTCCCGGGCGGGACGCAAGTCGCGCTTCACCGGCTCGAAGGCCTGGCAGGCGTACTTCGTCGAGTACATCATCCTGACCATCGGCCTCGCCATCCTCGCCCTGCGCGGCCTCGAGGGCGCGATCCACCACGTGGACGGCTACGACCCGGCGTACTTCGTGTCGTACCCGCTGGTGCTGGCCTTCGAGGGGCTCTCGCTCGGCACCCTGCAGAACGCCATCTACTTCACCGCGATGATCAAGATCGGCACCTCGCTGGTCTGGATGATCGTGGTCTCGCTCAACACCAACATGGGCGTCGCCTGGCACCGCTTCCTCGGCTTCCCCAACATCTGGTTCAAGCGGAACGCCGACGGCTCGACCGCGCTCGGCGCCCTCCAGCCGATGACCAGCGGTGGCAAGGAGATCGACTTCGAGGACCCGGGCGAGGACGACAACTTCGGCGTCTCCCAGGTCGAGCAGTTCTCCTGGAAGGGCATCCTCGACTTCTCCACGTGCACCGAGTGCGGCCGCTGCCAGTCGCAGTGCCCCGCCTGGAACACGGGCAAGCCGCTGTCCCCCAAGCTCCTGATCATGTCGCTGCGCGACCACGCGCACGCCAAGGCCCCGTATCTGCTGGCCGGCGGCGGCAAGGACATGGAGGGCAACGAGAAGGCCACGGCGGAGCAGCTGAAGGACGTCCCGGCCTCCGCCATCGCCGAGGCCGAGCGCCCGCTCATCGGCACCGCCGAGGAGAACGGCGTCATCGACCCGGACGTGCTGTGGTCCTGCACCACCTGCGGCGCGTGCGTGGAGCAGTGCCCCGTCGACATCGAGCACATCGACCACATCGTCGACATGCGCCGCTACCAGGTGATGATCGAGAGCGCGTTCCCGTCGGAGGCGGGCACGATGCTCAAGAACCTGGAGAAGAAGGGCAACCCCTGGGGCCTGGCGAAGAAGCAGCGCGTCGAGTGGACCAAGGAGGTGGACTTCGAGGTCCCGATCATCGGCAAGGACGCGGAGGACCTCTCCGAGTTCGACTACCTCTACTGGGTCGGCTGCGCCGGCGCCCTGGAGGACCGGGCCAAGAAGACCACCAAGGCCTTCGCGGAGCTGCTGAACATCGCGGGCGTCAAGTTCGCGATCATGGGCGGCGACGAGAAGTGCACCGGTGACTCGCCCCGCCGCCTCGGCAACGAGCCGCTGTTCCAGCAGCTCGGCCAGGAGAACGTGGCCATGCTGAACATGGCCTTCGGCGAGGACGACGAGGACCCGTCGACGAAGAAGCCCAAGTCGGCGAAGCGCATCGTCTCGACCTGCCCGCACTGCTTCAACACCATCGCGAACGAGTACCCGCAGCTGGGTGGCGAGTACGAGGTCATCCACCACACGCAGCTGCTCCAGCACCTGATCGACGAGGGCCGGCTGACGCCGGTGACGCCGGTCGACGGTCTGATCACCTACCACGACCCCTGCTACCTGGGCCGCCACAACAAGGTCTACACGCCGCCGCGCGAGATCATGTCGGCCGTGCCGGGGCTGCGCCAGCAGGAGATGCACCGCCACAAGGAGCGGGGCTTCTGCTGCGGCGCCGGTGGCGCGCGGATGTGGATGGAGGAGCGGATCGGCAAGCGCATCAACAACGAGCGCGTCGACGAGGCGCTGTCCCTGAACCCGGACATCGTCTCCACCGCCTGCCCGTTCTGCCTGGTCATGCTCACCGACTCGGTGAACGGCAAGAAGAACGAGGGCAAGGCCAAGGAGTCCGTGCAGGTCGTGGACGTGGCGCAGCTGCTGCTGGAGTCGGTGAAGGCGCCGGAGCCGGTGGCGGTCGCTGAGCCGGAGGGCGAGGCCGAGGCCGAGGCCGAACCGGTGGCGGTCGAGGCCGCACCGGTGGTGGTCGAGACCGGGGCGAAGGCGGCTGCGGGATCTCCGGAGGCTGCTGAGGGCGCTGAGCCTGCTGAGGGCGCTGAAACCACCGAGGCGAAGCCGGAGGAGGCCAAGTAGGCCATCGCGCCTGCGCGACCCCTCCGCACCGCACGGCCCCGCACCGCACACGGAAACGGCCGGTCCCCCAGGGGGCCGGCCGTTCGCCGTGCGGGGCGGGCGCGCGGGGCCGCCCCGTCCCCTAGGGGATGTCACAGGTCAGCCGCAAAGGCACCCATTTACGGCCGCCCGTCCACGGAGCGCGACGGGACCGGGTACTTTCGATCACGTGGCTGGATTCAGGATCGGACGCGGCCGGGACAACAACCGCACCCCGCAACAACCTCCGCGGCAGCAGCCGTACGGGCAGCAACCGCCTCCGTACGGCCGGCAGCCCTACCCTCCCGCGGGCCCGCCGCCACAGCAGCAGTGGCCGCAGCCGGACGCCGGGGGCCACGGCGAGCCCGAGTACTTCGACCCGTACGGACAGCAGCAGCCCCCGCGGGCCCCGTACGGCCACGGGGACCAGGGCGGCGGGCACGGGAGCCAGGGCGGTCACGGTGGCCACGGGGGCTACACCGACGACAACCCGGGCCACACCCAGATGTTCGCCGTCGGCGAGGACCCGTACGGCCAGGGCGCGACGTACCAGGCGGGCGCTTCCACAGCGGCCCCGTCCGGCCCGCGACTGCCGTGGAAGGAACTGCTGCGCGGCATCGTGACGCGCCCGGGCGAGACCTTCTTCCGGATGCGCGACTACGCCGTCTGGGGGCCGGCCCTGACCGTGACCTTCCTCTACGGCCTCCTCGCGGTCTTCGGCCTCGACGACGCCCGCCAGGACGTCATCAACGCGACGCTCCCCCAGGCCGTGCCGATCGTCCTCTCGGCGGGCGCGGCCTTCGTGATCTGCGGCCTGCTGCTCGGCGCGGTCACCCACACGCTGGCCCGCCAGCTCGGCGGCGACGGCGCCTGGCAGCCCACCGTGGGCCTGTCCATGCTGGTCATGTCGCTGACGGACGCCCCGCGCCTGCTCTTCGCCGTCTTCCTCGGCGGCGACAACGGCCTGGTCCAGATCCTCGGCTGGGTCACCTGGGTGGCGGCGGGCGCCCTGTTCACGTCGCTGGTCAGCAAGTCCCACGACCTGCCCTGGCCCAAGGCCCTGGGTGCGTCCGCCATCCAGCTGATCGCCCTGCTGTCGATCATCAAGCTGGGCACGATCTAGCCGGCCGGCCCGGCGGTACACCGGCGACACGCGGGAGGGCCCGCCGCGCACCATCTGCGCGGCGGGCCCTCCGTGCGTCGTCTACGCGTCGAGGACCTGGCCCTCGCGCCGCACGACCGGCGGCTCGACCGACCAGGGGAAGTTGATCCAGTCGTCGGTCTTCTTCCACACGTACTCGCACTTCACCAGCGAGTGCGACTTCTCGTAGATCACGGCCGACCGGACCTCGGCGACGTGCCCGAGGCAGAAGTCGTGGACGAGCTTGAGCGTCTTGCCGGTGTCGGCGACGTCGTCGGCGATCAGCACCTTCTTGTCGGTGAAGTCGATCGCCTCGGGCACCGGCGCCAGCATGACCGGCATCTCCAGGGTGGTGCCGACGCCCGTGTAGAACTCCACGTTCACGAGGTGGATGTTCTTGCAGTCGAGCGCGTAGGCCAGCCCTCCGGCGACGAACACCCCGCCGCGGGCGATGCTCAGGATGATGTCGGGCTCGTACCCGTCGTCGGCGATCGTCTGCGCGAGCTGCCGCACGGCCCGCCCGAACCCCTCGTAGTCGAGGTTCTCGCGTACTACGTCACTCATGCCTCGTGCCTCACCTGGGTGCGGTGGAAGTTCTGGAAGGAGCGCGAGGCGGTCGGCCCGCGCTGTCCCTGGTACCGGGAGCCGTACCGGTCGCTGCCGTACGGGAACTCCGCGGGCGAGCTGAGCCGGAACATGCAGAGCTGCCCGATCTTCATGCCCGGCCAGAGCTTGATCGGCAGCGTGGCGAGGTTCGACAGCTCCAGGGTCACGTGGCCCGAGAACCCGGGGTCGATGAACCCGGCGGTCGAATGCGTCACCAGACCGAGGCGGCCCAGGCTGGACTTCCCCTCCAGTCTGGAGGCGATGTCGTCGGGCAGCGAGACGACCTCGTACGTGGAGGCGAGCACGAACTCCCCGGGGTGGAGGATGAAGGCCTCGTCCCCCTCCGGCTCGACCAGCCGGGTCAGGTCCGCCTGCTCGATCGCGGGATCGATGTGCGCGTAGCGGTGATTCTCGAACACCCGGAAGAACCGGTCGAGGCGTACGTCGATGCTGGAGGGCTGCACCATCGACTCCTCGAACGGGTCGATGCGAACCCGTCCGCTGTCGAGCTCGGCCCGGATGTCTTTGTCAGAGAGAAGCACGTCCCGAGGATACGCAGAGCGCGCGGGCCACCCCCAATCGGCAGCGGCCCCCGCGCGCCCCGGCCCGGCCTAACGCCTGACGGCGCCACCCACGGGCACGGCCTGCCTCAACCGCGCGCACCGCGGACACCGCAACAGCCGCCCGGGCCCGATCCGGCCGGCACCGAGGTGCTGCAGCGGGAAGGAGGCGGTACTGAACACGTGCCCTTCGGCACAACGGACGACGGTGTGCTCCATCGAGTCCCTTTCCCCAACGAGCCGTACTGCTACGAATCGCCACATTAGGGGATGATCGAGACTTCACTCCAGCCGCCGCTCCGCCCCCACACGGTACGCCCCAACTCCCGCCCCCGGACGCCCGGGTACACCCCCCACACGCCGCCGCCCCCGGGGCGGATTCACCGGGGGTCGATCATGGGGTACAGTGGACAACGCTACCGATCCAGGCAACTGGACGGTTATGCGGATGTAGTTTAATGGTAGAACATGAGCTTCCCAAGCTTATAGCGCGGGTTCGATTCCCGTCATCCGCTCCACAGCAAAGCCCCAGGTGAGCGACCTGGGGCTTTCGCGTTGCCCGGACCTTTCTCTTGGTCTCGTGCCAGATCCGTGCCAGATGCCTTGGGCGCATGATCTCCACCCGCTTGTGGATCCCTGCGGCAACTTCCCGCTGACGCTCCAGGTTGGAGTGCTGGTAGATCATGGCCGCCTTCTCAGACGACTGGCCGGCCCGCACCATCGTGTCCTTCAGCGTCGCACCGGACTGGGTGGAGAGGGTGTGCCCGGTGTGACGAAGGTCGTAAAGCGTGAAGCCCCCGGCAGTCCCACCTTCTTCCGGGCTTTCTTCCACTTCCGTCCACAGGTCGTCCGGCGAAAGGGGGCGCCCCGCTCCCCCACGAACAGCCGCCCGTCCGGCTTTTGCTCCGCGTACGGATACATGTGGAGCTTCAGATCACCCTTCATGAAGTCCGGCAGGACGATGACCCGCTTGCCTGCCTCGGACTTGGTCTCGCCGGAGGCCCGCTTGTAGGTGTTCGGCTCGGGCTCAGCGGACCGCACACAGACTCCGACGTTCGCGGATCGGATGGGGTGACGGGGGGTGGCGCTGGAGCTGCACGAGGTCGCGCCACTGTCGTGCCAGTACGAGCGAGTAGCACCGGTCAACGACGGCCATCAGAGTCGGGCACGGTTGCTACACCGCAGACGATTCTCCAGGTCAGCGTCATGATCCGCGCGTCATCCGCTCGTGAACAAGGACCAGGTCGCAGACCAGGGCCGTCGTCGTTGCCCAGACCTCTGCCACACTTCCGCGCCCTCCGCGTACCTCAAGTCCCGCCGAGGCGTGGGCAGATGACCTCCACGGCCTGGTGTCGCCCTCGACGCGGCGGCCGGGGTTCAGTTCCCCGTCGGCCGTCGGCGCCGAAGGGCGTCCCGTCGGCGTGCCACGTAGCGGAGCAGGGACCAGATCGCCGCGGCGTTGACGAGGGCGCTGATCAGGACCGCGCCGTGGAAGCCGACGTCGGACCACATGTCGAACTTGCCGTCGAGGGAAGTGTCCGGTGCCACCCAGTCCGAGGGGCGCGGCGCGGACTCCGGCACGAACTCCGTGGGCAGCGGCTCGGGAGGCGGCTGCGGGCCCTCGTGGATCGGCCCCACGACCGGGGCCGGCTCGTCCAGGGCATCCGCGGCGGGTCCGAACGTGCTCAGGAGCAGGAGGCTGACCGGCGCGGTGGCGAGGATCGGCCAGATTCCGAAGAACCCGATGTCGCCCATCCGGCTGCCGACCTCGACGTAGACCAGCATCGCGGCCACCAGGGCCAGGTATCCACCGGGCACCCACATCTCGGGCCTCGACCAGCGCCGCACCATTTCGTTCCCCGTCCCGTTCCGCTTCGTTCGACCTGCGCCCAGTCTCGAAGCTGCCGAGGAACTCCACCTGAGTACGCCTACTCATCCTGCTCGCCCCTTTGGCGGGCGTTCCCGCCAAAAGGGCTTTCCGATAAAGCCATTGCCCGCGGATTTCGGTGGAGGAGCGGGCTCACCGAACGACGGGTGCCGGATCGGCGGCCTCTCCGTCTGCCCGGGGCGCGGCGTCCGAGCCGGGTCCGAACCCCCTGACGAGCAGCCACCCGGCCAGTGCCAGTTCCCAGGCGAACACCGGGAGCGCGGCGGCCGCCCCCGCCGCGGAGAGCTGCTCGTAGGCACCGAACATCACGGCGACGGCCGAGGCGCAGATCAGTGGCCCGCCGATCAGACCGAGCACGGCGATGAAGCGGGGTACGAGCCGTGCGCGGTACGCCAGGTACGCGAGCAGGACGGTGTTCAGGCCGAGGGCGATGTTGGGCCCGAGCAGGAACGTCCAGTCGTGCACGGCCACCAGCGCGGCATCGGCGCCGTCCGCCGCCCCCGCGTCCCGCCGCAGGGTGACGAGTGCCAGCACCGCGACGATCCCGACGGCGATGACGGCCGCCTCCAGCAGCCGCCCGAAGGCGTACCCGAGCGCGAGCCCCTCACCGTGGCGCCGCAGGACGGGGAACAGCGCCGCGCCGGTACCGGCCACCGCCACCACCAGCACCACCTCGCAGACCACCCCGAGCAGCGCCATCGTGTCGGCGCCCGGCGCGAGCCGGCCGTCCGCGGCGCCCAGGAGGGGGCGGTACAGGATCGCCCCGGCTATCGCGGCGGCCTCGGTCAGCAGGAACAGCGACCCCGCGGCCACCGCGGTTCTCCGGTCAGGACTCATCTTCTCTGTACCCCTCGCTCGGCAGTGGTGTACGCCGTACACCTCGGCCCGACCCTAGGTGTACGGCGTACACTCGTCAAGGAGAGAGGCCGTCGGAGAGGGAAGGGGCCGAACCGGAAATGACCCGGCAGGAAGCCAGCCGCACGCAACGGATCCCGCTGAACCGGGACCGTGTCCTACGCGCCGCCGTCGCGCTCGCGGACACCACGGGCATCGACGCGCTCAGCATGCGCAGGCTGGCGCAGGAGCTGGACGTCGTACCGATGGCCCTCTACAAGCACGTGGCCAACAAGGAGGAGCTGCTCGACGGCATGGCCGACGCCGTCGTCGGCGAGATCGACCCGCCGGCCGCGGGCCGCGACTGGCAGCGCGTGGTCCGCGGGCGGATCCTCTCGGCCCGGCGGGTCCTGCTGCGCCACCCCTGGGCGGTCCGGGTGATCGAGTCGCGGACCGGCCCCACGCCGGCGGTGCTCGCGTACCTGGACTCGATGGCCGGGATCTTCCGGGACGGCGGCCTCTCCGCCGACCTCACGCACCACGTCATGCACGCGATGGGCAGCCGCCTCCTCGGCTTCAGCCAGGAACTGTTCGACACCTCGGGCCCCTCCGGCCCGCCGGACCCCGGGCTGGCGGCGCACTACCCGAACATCGCGGAACTGGCCGCGACGGCCGCACACGACGGGGGCTCCACGGTCGGTGGCGGCTGCGACGACCAGTTCGAGTTCGAATTCGCCCTGGACCTCCTCCTGGACGGCTTCGAAAACCTCCGCCGCCAGGGCTGGACGTCCGCGCGGCAGGCGTAGCGGGCGCCGGGGATTCCCGGTGGCGTGACCTGGGCCACCGTTCTCACAGCTCGCCGCGGCCGCCCGCGCCGGCCTGCGCTCACCGTTCCCCGCCGGCGCGAAGCCGTGCGCACCATGGCGTACGGGCGCCGCTCCGCACCCCACCGCACGCCCCGTTTTCGGAGAGCTGCGGCCGCGGTGCGGTGATATCTGTGTCGGCGGTCTGAGAATTCAATCGGCCTCGCGGGGAGGATTTCTGCCGTGCCGCGGAACAGGGAAATGTTCAACGTACGGACAGCACCTCGGCGTGCTACTGTCGATCTCAGTTGCAGTTTTGGTACCCAAAATCTTCAGGTGCCTTCGGTCGGCCTCCGCGCCGGCCGGAAGCACTTTGTATTTTCCGGATCATTTTCCGGTCGGGGCATCATCGCGGCGACACGGTGCCCGCATGGTGTGGGTTCCGGCGCACAGCCCCGAAGGAGAAATGACATGGCTACTGGCACCGTGAAGTGGTTCAACGCCGCCAAGGGATTCGGCTTCATCGAGCAGGACGGTGGCGGCCCCGACGTGTTCGCCCACTTCTCGAACATCGCCGCCCAGGGCTTCCGCGAGCTGCTCGAAGGCCAGAAGGTCGCCTTCGAGATCGCGCAGGGCCAGAAGGGCCCGACGGCCGAGAACATCGTTCCCGCCTGACGCTGACGCACGATTCGTAGCTGGGGCCCGCATCCCTCGGGGTGCGGGCCCCAGCTGCACGTGTTCCGCGCGGGCTCCCGCCCGCGGAACGCGGATTTTCAGGGCAGCGGCCGCTTCGCAGCCGCGCCCTTCGGCCGCCGTTCCGGGTTTCACCTCCGGCTGACGTGGCTCTTCCCAGCGCCTGCGCCCGTACAGATTTCCTGTAGGCCGCATTCGCTTCGCATTTCCACTCGGCCCGTTCCAGTGATTCCCGGCGCTGTTCCTCCGCTACGGGAATTCCTTGATACGTGCCGGTATCAAGGAAGGTTCTCGATGAACCCCACACGTACGAACCAGCGCTCCTCCCGCACCCGCGGCCGCACCGGCGGCCCCTCCTTCGGCGCGGGCTCCGCCTCGCCCCGTGGCGGCCGCTCCGGCGCGCCCGCCGCCGGCCGCTCCGGAGGTCCGAGCCGCTCGGGCGGCGGTTATGGACGCCGGCCCGCCGCGGTGCAGGGCGAGTTCGCCCCGCCGAAGACGATCACTCCCGCGCTGCCCGCCGTCGAGTCGTTCGCCGACCTCGACATGCCCAAGGAGCTGCTGGCCGCCCTCGGCACGCAGGGCGTGACCGTGCCCTTCCCGATCCAGGGCGCCACCCTGCCCAACACCCTGGCGGGCCGTGACGTCCTCGGCCGCGGCCGCACCGGCTCCGGCAAGACGCTGGCGTTCGGCCTCGCCCTGCTGGCCCGCACCGCCGGGCAGCGCGCCGAGCCCCGCCAGCCGCTCGCCCTCATCCTCGTCCCGACCCGCGAGCTGGCCCAGCAGGTGACGGACGCGCTCACCCCCTACGCCCGCTCCGTGAAGCTGCGGCTGACCACCGTCGTCGGCGGCATGTCGATCGGCAAGCAGGCCGGCGCGCTGCGCGGCGGCGCCGAGGTCGTCGTGGCCACGCCGGGCCGGCTGAAGGACCTCATCGACCGTGGTGACTGCCGCCTGAACCAGGTCGGGATCACCGTCCTCGACGAAGCGGACCAGATGGCCGACATGGGCTTCATGCCCCAGGTCACCGCCCTCCTCGACCAGGTGCGCCCCGAGGGCCAGCGGATGCTGTTCTCGGCCACCCTGGACCGCAACGTCGACCTGCTGGTGCGCCGCTACCTGACCGACCCGGTCGTGCACTCGGTGGACCCCTCGGCCGGTGCCGTGACGACGATGGAGCACCACGTGCTGCACGTCCAGGGCGCCGACAAGCAGCGGACGACGACGGAGATCGCGGCGCGCGAGGGCCGGGTCATGATGTTCCTGGACACCAAGCACGCCGTCGACCGCCTGACCGAGCACCTGCTCAACAGCGGAGTACGGGCCGCAGCGCTGCACGGGGGCAAGTCCCAGCCGCAGCGCACGAAGACCCTCGCCCGGTTCAAGACCGGCCACGTCACCGTGCTGGTCGCGACGAACGTGGCGGCGCGCGGCATCCACGTCGACAACCTCGACCTCGTCGTGAACATCGACCCGCCGACCGACCCCAAGGACTACCTCCACCGCGGCGGCCGTACCGCCCGCGCCGGTGAGTCCGGCAGCGTCGTCACCCTGGTCACCCCGAACCAGCGCCGCGACATGACCCGCCTGATGACCGCCGCCGGGATCACCCCCCAGACGACTCCGGTCCACTCGGGCGAAGAGGCCCTGCACCGCATCACCGGCGCCCAGGCCCCCTCCGGGGTCCCGGTCACGATCACCGCGCCGGTGACCGAGCGGGCCCCGCGCGGCGGCGCCGCCGGCGGCCGCCGCAGGCCCGGGTCGGCCGCCCGCCGCACGGGCGCGCGCAGGCCCGCCTTCGACGCGGCGGTCTGACCGGATGCCCGCCGACACTCCGGAGGCGAGCGGTCCGCAGGTCTGGGACGACATGACGGTCGAAGTGGCCCTGGCCGTCATGGCCAGTGCCCGCACCGACCGTCTGCTCGTCACCGACGGGGACGGCCTGTGCAGCCGACCGGTCACCCGGACCCTGCTCACCGCCGTCCGCGCGGGCGACGCGTACACCGACCGGGTCCGGCTGCGCGACGTCCTCGGCGACCGCCGGTTCGACGCCCCGCCCGGCACCGACGAACGGGGTCGCCCCCCGGGCGTCCTCGCCCTTGCAGGCTGACCCGCCCCATCCGCGGTCCGGCCCGGCCCCTTCTCCCTTCCTGTGAGGCAACATGCGCTGCGTCATCGCCCGTTTCCCGTTCGACCTGACCAAAAGCGGTGTCCTGGAGTCGATGAAGGGCGTCAAGCCCGAGGAGGTCTCCGGCGAGTCCGTGATCATCGGCCGCCGTACCTACCCCGTCAAGCAGGTCGGCCAGGTCATCACCGGCCAGGACCGGCGCGACTTCAGCGCCGGTGAGGTCGTCCGGGCCATGCTCCGGCTCGGCTTCACCTGCCGGGGCCTTCCCCAGGCGGCCGCGCCGGTGCGGGTGCTCACCCCGCTCCAGCAGGCTTCCGCGATGCTCGGCGCCCCCGTGGCCGTCTGACCGACGCACGGGCGCGAGCCGCCACCGCTCCAGCACAGAGGGCCCGACCGGCACACGCCGGTCGGGCCCTCTCGCGTTCCCGGCCTGCCGTACGGCGCGGGGCGGGGCACGGACTGCGATCAGCGGGCGCGACTAGCTCTGACCAGCACACACGAAAATCTATGTCGGCCGAAGTAGACATTGGGTCCTGGCGCGGCTATGGTTTCTCTCGTAGCCAAGGAACAGCAAGCCCGGGCAGAGATGAACTGCCGGGAAGCAGTACGCAGTACAAGCAGGTGCAGTTCGCAGGACGGTGCGGTGGTGGAGTTCCGAAGCCAGGTTTTTTCAGGACGGCGACGGGACTGACGACCGGACCGGGTGGCCCGCAGTCATCAGGGGCCGCCACGAGCAGTACAGCAAGTGCAGTTCGCGGTACCCAGCAGTGAAGTCAGTGAGCGGTACCTCGGTGAAGGCGTCGGCTGCGGGCGCGCGCACCGGGAAGTTCGGCAGTGGGGTTCTAAGCCAGAGCAGATGCAGGATGGGCGACGGGGCTGGCTGCCGGAGCGTGGCGCTGGGACAGGCCACGGAGCAGTACGCATCACCAGTAGTACGCAGTAGAGCAGTACCAGCAGTACGCAGTACCCGTAGTAGGCAGTACCAGCAGTAGAGCAGTACCAGCAGTACCGAAAGTCCCGCTCGGTGAGCGGTGAGCAACGAGGGAAGAACGGAGGAGCAGGCGCCATCAGGATCGCCCGGGTCGAACGCTGAGCCCGGGTACCGCAGGACATCGATAGTGAGGTGGTCTCCGGTCAAGCAACCGCGATCCCCGCTATCCCGGCAGCATCCAGGTCGGGTCAGCGGAAACACGAGGTCGGCGCAGTAACAAGAGCCGACAGATGGTGTAGTAGTTCCTTCGGGGCCCTGGTGCCGTACGGCACCAGGGCCCCTCCATGCGTCCATGAGAGAGGTTCAATGACAGCAGACGATTCGTTCGGCCGTCTCGACGACGACGACTACCCGGCGTACACCATGGGCCGGGCCGCCGAGATGCTCGGCACCACCCAGGGCTTCCTGCGCGCCCTCGGCGAGGCCCGCCTCATCACCCCGCTCCGCTCCGCCGGCGGTCACCGCCGCTACTCCCGCTACCAACTGCGCATCGCGGCACGCGCCCGGGAACTCGTCGACCAGGGAACCCCGATCGAGGCCGCCTGCCGCATCATCATCCTCGAGGACCAGCTCGAAGAAGCGCAGCGCATCAACGCCGAGTACCGCCGCGCCGCCGAGGCGTCCGCCCCGCCGGCCGCGGACTGAGGCACCCGCGCGCCCGGTTCAGCGCAAGGTGAGCGGGGTCTCGGATTCGGCGCGGGTCAGTTTGTGCGGATTGCGGACGTAGTAGAGGCCCGCAATGCGGGCGGCCTCCACCCGGATCGCCATGATCCCGTCCAGCTCCCCGTCCACGTGCACGACGAGTGCGGGACCGCCGTTGACCACCGTGAGGCCCACGGTCAGCGGGCGCCGGTTCTTGCCGAGGCCGCCGATCATGAAGCGGGCCACCTTGTCGGCGCCGGTGACGGGCCGCCGCGCGGCCTGCTTGATACCGCCGCCGTCGCTCAGCAGGACGACCTCGGGGGCCAGTACGTCCAGGAGGCCCTGGATGTCCCCGGTCGTCAGGGCGCGCTGGAAGGACTCCAGAGCCGCCCGGGTCTCGCTCGCGGAGGCCGCCTCGCGCGGGCGTCGGGCGTCGACGTGCCGGCGGGCGCGGTGTGCGATCTGCCGCACGGCCGCCGGGGTCTTGTCCACGGCGGCAGCGA
The DNA here is from genome assembly GCF_056430495.1 of Streptomyces sp. NPDC045967. Taxonomy (NCBI): domain Bacteria; kingdom Bacillati; phylum Actinomycetota; class Actinomycetes; order Kitasatosporales; family Streptomycetaceae; genus Streptomyces; species Streptomyces sp. NPDC045967. The sequence goes on from NZ_JBWKLE010000004.1 coordinate 245,434, forward strand.
TCTCGTCATAGCCGACGTCGAAGACCTCGCGGAGGACGAAGACGGCCCGCTCCGTCGGCGACAACGTCTCGAGGACGAGCATCAGCGCCATCGACACGCTCTCGGCGAGCTCGACGTCCTGGGCCACGTCCGGCGCGGTGAGGAGCGGTTCGGGCAGCCAGGGGCCGACGTACGTCTCCTTGCGGCGGGTCATCGTGCGCAGTCGGTTCAGCGACTGGCGGGTCGTGATCCGCACCAGGTAGGCGCGCTGGTCGCGCACCTGGTCCAGATCCACGGCCGCCCACCGCAGCCAGGTCTCCTGGAGGACGTCCTCTGCGTCCGCCGCCGAGCCGAGCATCTCGTAGGCGACCGTGAACAGCAGGTTGCGGTGGGCGACGAAAGCCTCCGTCGCCGGATCGGCGGCCCCCACGTTCATACCCGGATCCCCCCGTGGCCCTGCGCCCCGGCAGCCGGCGTCCCAGCGGCCTGCGCCCCGGCCCGCCGTGCCGCGAGCAGCTGCTCCCGCTTCTCGTCCTTGGTCCACCAGGTCCGCCTGCCGGGCCGGCGCGCCTCGTAGCCCAGTTGCCACGGGATGCCCCTGCAGATGAACTCCTTGACCACGGCGGCCGGGCGGCCGGCGAAGGAGAACTTCTTCGCGGTGTCGTCCTTGGCCGTGAGCTGGAGGAGGCCGGCGCGACGCCCCAGGCTGAGGCACTGGCTGACGAACCCCACCTCGATCCGCGCCGGCTGCCTGCCCGCGAGCCGGCTGAGCACCGTCTCCGCGGCCTGCGGGCCCAGCTGCACGGCCGCCTGGCAGCTCATCCGCAGCGGCAGGTCCGACGGGGCCGCCGCATCCCCGGCCGCGACGATGCGTTCGTCGTCCACGCTGGTCAGCGTCTCGTCCGTGAGCAGGCGGCCCAGGGCGTCGGTGGTCAGCCCGCTGCGCGCAGCCAGGTCCGGTACGCCGAACCCCGCGGTCCACAGCGTCACCGTGCTGCGCAGCTCGCGCCCGTCGGCGAGCCGGACGGCGTCGGGCGTCACCGCCGTCACCTTCGCGTCGGGGCCTTCGAGCACGCTCACGCCGAGCGCGGCCAGTCGCGCGGCCACCCGGCGCCGGCCCCGCGGGTGCAGGGACGGGCCGAGCACCCCGCCGCACACCAGGGTCACGGCGACACGTCCCTGTTCGGCCAGTTCGGCGGCGGCCTCGATGCCCGTCAGGCCCCCTCCGACCACCGTCACCGGGGCGTTCGCGGGAGCGGCTGCGACGAGCGCGCGCAGCCGCCGGGCCTCTTCCAGAGCGGTGATGGGGCGAGCGTGCTCGGCCGCTCCGGGCACGCCCGGGACGGCGCCGGCGCTGCCCACCGCGTAGACCAGGTAGTCGTAGCCGAGCGTCTCCCCGCCCGAGAGCGTGACGCCGCGCGCGGCGGCGTCGATCCGCGTCACGGTGTCGACCACGAGGGCGACACGGGGGGCGAGGACCTTGCGGTACTCGACGACCGCGTCGTGGGAGCCGGCCACCACCTGGTGCAGGCGGATCCGCTCCACGAAGGCGGGCCGAGGGTTGACGAGCGTCACCCGCACGTCGTCGCGCCCGGTCAGTCGGTTGGCGGCCATGACCCCGGCGTACCCGCCGCCGATCACGACGACCCGGGTGTACTCGGACCCGGGGTGCCCGGTGCGTCGTCCACTGTTCTCGCTCACGGTGTCTCCTCCGCCTGAAAGGGTTCGGCATGAGGACACCGCGGCACCGCCGGTTGTGACAGGTTGTGCTCCAGATCACGTCGCGTCGTCGGATTCGGCTTTCCGGCGGTCCGCTCTCGGCGCCTGCGGATCGGCGGGGAAGAGGTGCGGGGGCGGCGGGGGCGGCGGATGGCCGGCCGGGTCCGGGGGGAAGGGAACGGCGGCCGGCGGAGCGGGCTCCGGTGGAGGGGTCTGGGTCATGGGGACTCCCGTGGTGTTTCGTTCGTACGGCGCTTCGGCAGGGCCGCCGGGCCGCCCCCGCCGGCAGCCCCTTACGGCCGCAGCTTGCTGAAGCCGACCTCGAAGCGTTCCACCGACACGATCCGCTGGCCTTCCCGCCGGGCCGTCTCCTCGCGGACCCGGGCGGCCGGCTCCTCGCTCTCCTCCAGGGTCCGCTCGTCGTCCCACAAGGTCAGCGACGTGGCCTTTCCGGAGGCGCGGTCCACGAGGTAGTAGACCCCTCGGAAGCCGGGAAGGTCCTGGACCTGCCGGACGATCTCCTCCGTCTGCGCACTCAGGTCCCCCTCCGCGGGAACCGGTGATCCCTGATAGGTGCTCAGCCTCGCGAACATCTGCCGCAGTCCTTTCCTCGGTCCCCCCGACCAGCCTCCACCGGCAGGTCACGCGCCGCATGCCGAGCGGCGCCACAATGGGGAGGTGCCGTACATCGCCGTCACCGCGCTGAGCCATACCGGGCTCGTACGTGATCACAACGAGGACAGCCTGGTCATCGGGCCGTGGACCCTGTGCGGGACCGCGACGGAGAGCCCGCAGACGCTCGTGTTCCCCCTCGGCCGGCCGCTCCTCGTCGCCGTCGCCGACGGGCTCGGCGGCCAGCCGGCCGGCGAGGTGGCCAGCGAGCTGGTCGTGCGCGAGCTCTCCCTGCTCAGCTCCTCGCTGGCGGGCGGTGAGGCCGTCCGCGGGGCCCTGGAGGTCTGCGACCGCGCGGTTTACGCGGCGGCCGAGGGGCGGCCGGACCTGACCTCCATGGGGACCACGGTCGCCGGTGTCCTCGTACTGGAGGACACGCTGCTGTCCTTCAACGTCGGTGACAGCAAGGTGTTCCGGGCGACCGCGGACGGACTGCGCCAGCTCAGCGTGGACGACAGCCCGCCGCCGGCGCCGGGGCACCGCACCACCTCGGCCGTCACCCAGGTGCTGGGCGGCAGCCGCGAACGCAGACCGGTCACGCCGCACGTGGCGGAGTTCCCGCTGTCCACGGGCGACCGCTACCTGGTGTGCAGCGACGGGCTGACCGACCCGGTGCCGGAGGAGGCCATCGCCGGCCTGCTCCGGGTCCACGACGACGGGAAGGCCGCCTTCGAGCTGTGGAAGGCGGCCATCGAGGCCGGGGGGCCGGACAACATCACGCTCGCGCTCATCCGGATCGGTGAGTGAGGCCGGTCCTGCGACGGGGCGTTCCGCGGCCCGGTCCGTTCCCGACCGGCCCGCTCACCCGCCCGGACAGGCCCTCAGGCGCCCCGGGGGACGACGAAGCCGGTCAGCCGGGCGGAGCCCGGCGCGAGGGACCGCCAGGCTCCCGGACCGGCCAGGTCGAGCACCGCGATCGCGGACGTCGGGAACTTCGTACGGACCTGCTCCAACGTGCGGGCGTCCCCTTCGCCGGCGAGCAGCAGGACCAGCTCCTGCGCGCCCGGGTTGTGCCCGACGAGCAGCACCGTCCCCACCTGCGCGGGGGTCTCCCGTACGAGGTCCAGCAGCTCCTCGGCGTCGGCCCCGTAGGCGCGTTCCTCGTACTCCACCGGCCCGGGGAGCCCGGCTTCGGCCGCGACGAGCTCCCAGGTGCGGCGGGTGCGCAGCGCGGGCGAGCACACGACGCGGTCGGGCACGCAGCCGCTCTCGCGCAGCCAGCGGCCCGCGGCCGGGGCGTCGCGCAGGCCGCGGGGACCGAGCGGGCGCCGGGCGTCGGGCACGTTTGGCGGCCAGGCGGACTTGGCGTGTCGCAGGACGACCAGCCGCCGGACGGTGCCCGCTTCCGTCATGGGCGCCTCACGTGTGCAGGCGGCTGTTGGGGCCTTCCCGGTCGCCGGCGGTGTCGTCATTGAACCAGTAGTCCCCGGCGGCCAGATAGCGGAAGGAGTGCGCGCTCTCGGGCGGCAGCTCGACCGTGACGGCCCGCTTCCCGTCCTTGCGGGGCTTGAGCGTGTGCGCCCCGGGCTGCCAGTCGTTGAAGTCGCCGACCACGCTCACCGGCCCGGGCGGCGTGTCCGCCGGAAGGACGAAGGTGACCTCGGTGCGGTCCTTGCGCAGCTTGCGCTCCAGCATGGAAAGGCTCCTGACTGCGGAGGCGGACGGGATCCCGCCCATCCTCGGGGCCGGACGGGCGGCCCGCATGCCGACGCCTCCGCGGGTGCCCGGGGGATCACCCGTCCACCACGGTGCGCGGTCCGGCGGGGCCCGTCGGCGGCCGGGCACGGACCGGACGGAAAGGCGGCCGGGTCGCAGGGGGCCGGACGGGTGATCCGGCCGGTGGTGCCCGCGGTGGTGCGGGGGCGCGGCGCGGCGCACCCCGCACCTCGAGCGCTCCGGTCGCGCGATGGTCCCCGGCCCGTTCTCCTGGAGCCATGGAAGGCACGGCGTGCCCATGAGGGAGCCGCACTCCGGCGAAAACGGTCCCGCGCCGCCCGAGCCGGACGGGCTGCGCGATTTGCTCCGCAGCCCCGGCTATCCCAAGGTGCTGGTCTTCTGCGCGCTCACCGGCATCCCGGTGTCCGTCGCCGCCTTCTGGTTCCTCGCCGGGCTCCGCGCAGCGGAACGCGCGCTGTGGGCCGACCTCCCGCAGGCGCTGGGCCACGACGGTCCGCCCTGGTGGTGGCCGTTTCCCCTGCTGCTCGTGGCGGGCGTGCTGGTCGGTCTCGTCGTCACCCACCTCCCCGGCGGCGGAGGCCACGTACCCGCCGCCGGCATGCACATGGGGGCCTCATCGCCGGCCGCGCTGCCCGGGGTGCTGCTCGCCGCGGCGGCGAGTCTGCCGCTCGGCGCCGTCCTCGGCCCCGAGGCCCCGCTGATCGCCCTGGGCAGCGGGCTGGCGCTGCTGTTCCGCGACCTCGCGCAGGCGCCGGCGACTCCGCAGAACACCGCGCTGCTGGGCGCGGCCGGGGCGGCGGCGGCCATCTCCGCGATCTTCGGCAATCCGGTGGTGGCGGCGGTGCTGCTGATCGAGGTGGCGGGTGTGGGCGGGCCGCGGCTGTTCGCCGTCATGCTGCCCGCCCTGCTGTCCAGCGGGGTCGGGGCGCTGGTCTTCACGGGCTTGGGGCACTGGACCGGGCTGGGGACGGGCCAGCTGTCGCTGGACCTGGGCGCGTCGGTGCCCGGCCTGGACGTGGCCGACGTCCTGTGGTCGCTGGCCGTCGCCGCGGTTGTGGCCGTCGCGCTGCACCCCGTAAACGTCGGGGCCCGGGCGGTGGCCGCGTACGTCCGGGTGCGGCCCGTCGTACGGACCGTGCCCTGCGCCCTCGGCGCCGCGGCCTGCGCCGCGGTCTACGCGCTGGTCACCGGGCGGTCGCCCGGAGAGGTGGCCTCCTCGGGCCAGGCCGCCCTGGGCGCCCTCGCCGCAGACCCGCGGGCCTGGGGCAGCGGCGCGCTCCTCGCCGTGCTGGCCCTCAAGGGCGCCGCCTACGCGCTGTGCCTCGGCAGCCTGCGCGGCGGCCCGGTGTTCCCCGCGCTCTTCCTCGGAGCCGCCGCGGGCGTCCTCCTCGCGCCCCTGCCGGGTCTGGGCGTCGTCCCCGCGATGGCGGCGGGCATGGCCGCGGCCGCGGCGGCCACCCTGCGGCTGCCGGTGAGCAGCGTGGTGCTGGTGGTACTGGTCCTCGGCAGCGCCGCCATGATGCCCGTGGTCATCCTGGCGGCCGTCGTCGCGTTCCTCGTCACGGAACTCCTGCCGCCCGGGCGGCCGGTGGGCGGGTGACAGCGGGCGGCGTCCCGGACGCCGCGCCCCGGCGGGGACCGCTATACCCAAAATCTGTCGCCGCCACACCTCATCATTAATATGAGTTTCGCGTCACGAATTTCGCCCGGTCGGCCCGCGGGGCGAAATACCGCTGCTCACCGCACCCTCTGTGTTACGGTGATTCCAGTTGCAGTTGTGGTTCCCAGAGCAGTTCTTTTTTACCGGTAATCTTTCCGGCGGGGCAATCATCACAGCGACGCCGGAATCGCACGGTGCGATTCCGGGCACTGCCCCGAAGGAGAATTTCAGATGGCATCCGGTACTGTTAAGTGGTTCAACGCGGAAAAGGGCTTCGGCTTCATCGAGCAGGAGGGTGGCGGCGCGGACGTCTTCGCCCACTACTCCAACATCGCGTCCTCCGGCTTCCGTGAGCTCCAGGAAGGCCAGAAGGTCACCTTCGACGTCACGCAGGGCCAGAAGGGCCCGCAGGCCGAGAACATCGTTCCCGCCTGACGTCGACACACACACCGGGGCCGGGGCCCGCACCGAGAGGTGCGGGCCCCGGCCTCGTCGTCGTCGTCGGCGCCCGGGCTTGCTAGAGTCCCGCCCATGTCGACCCCTGACGACCTGCTCATCGACCTCGCCGCCATGGTCGAGTCGGAGCAAACCAATCAGATGTCCCTGACCGTCGTGGTGCACGGCGCCGTCATCACCGGCCGTCTCGCCCCCGAAAGCGTCTGGCGCCAGCGCGTCGCCGAGGTCCTCCAGGACTCCGACCAGCTCGCCCCGTTCGCCGCGGTGTTCCGAGAATCCGGCGGCCCGGCGGGCCGGACCCCTCCCCCCGCCGACGGCACCCCATCCCACCTGCACTTCCACGTGGCGCGCATCCTCCAGGGCACCCTGGGGATCCCCGAGACCGGCGGCATGTACCGGATCGCCGTCAAGGACGTCAGCGCCTGGACGGTGGGCGACTTCAGCTACTCGGACAGATGACGCCCTGACATCCTCATTCCCGGGCGAGCGCCCCGCCCTGGCCGTGCGGCCGGGGCGGCGGCGCCGTGCGGGCCATGTGTGCGGGCCCGTGTGTGGCGTGCGGTCCGTGCGGCCGTGTGGTGCCGTGCGTCCGTGTGGGCGACCCGCCGACAGCTCGCCGGCATGCGGTTCCGGGGGATAATCCAAGTGGGGTACGCACCCATCTGGACGGGTATATCCCCTGGGACAGTGCGACAGTAGGACGCGTGCGAGAGCTCGGGACATCGCGACGACGTATCCCCCGGGCCCCTTCGGGGGCCGGGGGCCGCCGGTCGGAGGAGCGCAGCGCCATGCACCACACGAACCTCACAGACGTCGGAACCCACGAGGCCAGGGCCCTGTCCGTGGCCCTGTTCCGCAGGCTCGCCGAGCTGGAGGAGGGCAGCGCGGAGTTCAGTTACGTCCGCAACACCCTGGTCGAGCTGAACCTCAGCCTGGTCAAGTACGCCGCCCGCCGGTTCCGCGGCCGCAGCGAGCCGATGGAGGACATCGTCCAGGTCGGCACGATCGGTTTGATCAAGGCCATCAACCGGTTCGATCCGGAGCGCGGGGTGGAGTTCACCTCGTTCGCGATGCCGACGATCACGGGCGAGATCAAGCGGTTCTTCCGGGACACGAGCTGGGCCGTAAAGGTCCCGCGCCGGCTCCAGGAGCTGCGGATCGACGCGGCCAAGGCGCACGACGCGCTGGAGCAGACGCTGGGCCGCGAGCCCACGGACTCCGAACTCGCCGGGCAGCTGCACGTCACCCCGGAGGAGCTCGCGGAAGGCCGCAAGGCGGCGTCCGCCTACTCGGCGCGCTCCCTGGACGCCCCCGCCCAGGAGGAGGGCGACCGGGACTCGGGCGCCGACCGGCCCTCCCTCGGCGAGGAGGAGGCTGCCTACGACCGGATCGAATGCCTGGAATCCCTCAAGCCGATCCTGGCGTGCCTGCCGGAGCGCGAGCGGACCCTGCTCTCCCTGCGGTTCGGGCAGGAGCTGACGCAGTCCGAGATCGGGGACCGGCTGGGCCTGTCCCAGATGCACGTGTCGCGGCTGCTGACCCGCACTCTGGAGCGGCTGCGCACCGGCCTGCTCACCGACGCCCTCGTCGACGGCGAGGACCCCGCCGGGGACCGGGCCCGACCCGCGCAGCGGGTCGAGACCGCCTGAGGAGCACCGGGACGCCCTGCGGGGCATCGGGCGAACCGGACGACCGCGGACCGGACGACCTAAGGGGCGTCCACGGAGCGGAGGGGCGGCGGGACCTCCAGCCAGACGACCTTGCCCGGTCCACCGTCCGGCGAGGGGACGGCGCCCCAGTCGCGCGCCAGCCGTCCCAGGACGATCAGGCCGTGGCCTCCCGGCAGGGTGCGGTCACCGGGGGGCCGCCGCCTCGGGAGGTCAGGGTTGTCGTCGCTGACCTCCACGCGCAGTCGCTCGGGGGTGTGCCGCAGGACCAGCTCGCGGGGACCGCCTCCGTGCAGGCAGGCGTTCGTGACCACCTCGGAGACGAGCAGCAGCACGTCGTCGACGGACTCCGGCCCTCCGGGCCACTGCCAGTCCGCCAGCGCCCGGCGGGTGAAGTCCCGGCACCGTCCCACGACACCGGTCGTGGCGCCGCCGAGAACGAGCCTCCGCGTCTGCTCGGCCACAGGGCCTCCCGTCTCCGCGCCTCCGCGCCGCATGTACCCCTACCCAGGGCTGCCAATCCTAGGGCGGCCGTCGGCTCTCGATCTCCCCCATTGTTTCGCTTGATGGAAAAATCCTTCCGACACACGGAAAAAGACCTCCGTCCGGGCGCCTGGCGGTGTGACGCCGGGACAGATGCGACCGTCTATTCCACATCGTGGACAACTATTCTCGTTACATGAACGCAGAAGCCCACGATCCCGCCGCCCCGACGGACTCCGCGAAGGAGGCCGTGAAGGACGCCGACCGACGGCATGTCTTCCACTCCTGGTCGGCGCAGGAGCTCATCGACCCGCTCGCCGTCGCCGGGGCCGAGGGCTCGTACTTCTGGGACTACGACGGCAACCGGTACCTCGACTTCTCCAGCGCCCTCGTCTTCACCAACATCGGCTACCAGCACCCGAAGGTCACCGCGGCCATCCAGGAGCAGGCGGCGCGGCTGTGCACCGTCGCCCCCGGCTTCGCGGTCGACGTCCGCTCCGAGGCGGCGCGGCTGATCGCCGAACGCACGCCCGGCGACCTGGACAAGATCTTCTTCACCAACGCCGGGGCCGAGGCCGTGGAGAACGCCGTGCGCATGGCCCGGCTGCACACCGGCCGGCCCAAGGTGATGTCCGCCTACCGCTCCTACCACGGCGCCACCTCCACCGCGATCAACCTGACCGGTGACGCCCGCCGCTTCGGCAACGACACCGCCACGGCCGGCGTCGTGCACTTCTGGGGCCCCTTCGCCTACCGCTCGCCCTTCTACGCGGCCGACGAGGCCGAGGAGTGCGAGCGGGCCCTGCGCCACCTCGAGGACACCATCGTGTTCGAGGGCCCGCAGTCCATCGCCGCGATCATCCTGGAGACCGTCGGCGGGGCTCCCGGCGTCCTGGTGCACCCGGCCGGCTACCTGCGCGGCGTCCGCGAACTCTGCGACCGCCACGGCATCGTCTTCGTCCTCGACGAGGTCATGGTCGGCTTCGGGCGCACCGGCCGCTGGTTCGCCGCGGAGCACTGGGACGTCGTCCCCGACCTGCTCTGCTTCGCCAAGGGCGTGACCAGCGGATACGTGCCGCTCGGCGGGGTCGCCATCTCGGCCGCCATTGCCGAGACCTTCGCCCGCCGGCCCTACCCGGGCGGCCTGACGTACTCCGGGCACGTCCTGGCCTGCGCCGCCGCCGTGGCGACGATCAACGTCATGGAGGAGGAAGGCGTGGTCGAGCGGTCCGCCCGTACCGGCGCCGAGCTGCTCGGCCCCGGGCTGCGCGCGCTCGCCGAGCGGCACCCCTCGGTCGGGGAGGTCCGGGGTCTGGGCACGTTCTGGGCCCTGGAACTGGTGCGGGACCGGGCCACGCGTGAACCGCTGGTGCCGTACAACGCCTCCGGGGCGGACAACGCGCCGATGGCGGCCTTCGGCGCCGCCTGCCGCAAGGGCGGGCTCTGGCCGCTGCTCGCCGGCAACCGCGTCCACGTCGCACCGCCCTGCACCATCTCGGCCGAGGACGTCTCCAAGGGGCTGGAAATCCTCGACGAGGCCCTCTCGGTAGCGGACGCCCATATGGCCTGACCTGCACATCTGTGGGGTCGCCCAAGTCCTGGGTGCCGGTGTTCGGATGATCCGTACGGTGGTTGACCCGCCATTCACATGCTGCAATCCGTGCGTACGAACAAGCACCTACGGACCGGGATGCACGTCAGTCCCGGGGCGGTCCCACGGGGCCGAACGGCGGGGAGCGGGCCGACCGCTGGACGCCGGGCGTACGGGATCCAGGCAACCGGACTCCGTGTTCCCGTATCCGAAGGAAGACAAGCATGAGCAAGCACGTCCTCGCGCAGAACCAGTACGGCAAGGCCGAGAACCGCATCGTCAAGGTGACCCGGAAGGGCGGCGACGGCTCGTGGCACGAGATCCGCGATCTCAACGTGTCGGTCGCGCTCCGCGGTGAGTTCCGCGACGTCCACCTCACGGGCGACAACGCCAACTGCCTGCCGACCGACACCACCAAGAACACGGTGTACGCCTTCGGCAAGGAACACGGAATCGAGTCCCCCGAAGCCTTCGGCATCCTGCTCGCCAAGCACTTCGTCTCCTCCCAGCAGCCGATCCGCGAGGCGCAGATCCGCATCGAGGAGTACGTGTGGGACCGGATCCCGGTCCCGACCCGCAAGGAGCAGCACTCCTTCGTCCGCAAGGGCCAGGAGGTGCGCACCGCGCAGATCACCTACAGCGAGACGACCGGCCTCCAGGTCATCTCGGGCCTGAAGGACCTGACGGTGATGAACTCGACGAACTCCGAGTTCCACGGGTACATCAAGGACAAGTACACGACCCTGCGGGAGGCGTACGACCGCATCCTGGCGACCAAGGTCACCGCTCGCTGGGCGCACTCCGCGCTGGCCGCCGACGACCCCTCCCACGACTGGGACCAGTCGTACAGGAAGGTCCGCAAGAACATGCTGGAAGCCTTCGCGGAGACGTACTCCTACTCCCTCCAGCAGACCCTGCACCAGATGGCCGAGCGCGTCCTCGACCACTGCCCCAAGGTCAACGAAGTCCGCCTGAACCTGCCCAACAAGCACCACTTCCTCGTCGACCTCGAGCCCTTCGGCCTCAAGAACGACAACGAGGTCTATTTCGCGGCGGACCGGATGTACGGCCTCATCGAGGGCACCGTCCACCGCGACGGTGTCCAGCCGGTGATCGCGACCTCCGACTGGATCGTCGCCTGACACCTTCCGTTTGCCGCTCCGTTCGGCCCGGACCGCTCTACGGGGTCCGGGCCGTTGCGCTGCGGGGACGAGTTCCAGCCGCTCTTCCGGTTCGGTAGCCGAAACGAACCCTTGTGCCGATCGCCGCACCCAAGGAGGCTGTGCTGCCGACTGGTTGACGACGAGGTGCGAGGGGGCGGGTAGTCCATGCCGCGGGCGATCAGGGAATGGCGGGGCTGGACGGGCGCGGCCCCCTTCTGGCTGAACTCCTTCCTGCTGCTCCTGGCCCCCTTCACCGCCGTCACCCTCTTCGGCCAGCTCGGTGTGATCGCGGCCCTGGCCGCGCTGGGCGGCCTCGCCCGCCATCTGTGGTGCGGGGACTACGGCCACCCGGCGGTCCACCTCGCCGCGGTCCTGATGGGTGTCGCGACGGCGACGCTGGTGACCACCTGAATCACCCGTTCGGGCGCACCCCCCTCCGCCCCGCCGCGGCGCGGCCGGACCGGCCCCGATCCGTGCGGACATCCGGATCGGGAACGCGACACGCCGTGACGTCCTGTCAGTCTTCCGTGTTGCACCGGGTGCCGGCGGGCAGGGGAGAGGTCCACTGCCCACATGAGCCGGCCGCCCGAGCCGGACCGGAGGGACCCGCATGCGCCGCGCCAAGTCGGTCGTCACCGCGCTGACGGTGGTCTTGCTGGCCACCGGGATCGCCGTGCTGCAGCGCACCGAGGGCGCGGACCCCTCGGTCGCCGCCACCGACGACGCGCTGCCCTCGCGGGCGCTCGGGCTTTCCGACCACCGGCGCCTGGCCCGCCAGCGGGAGCTGCCCGGGGGCGACGACTCCGCGGACGGCCCCCGGTCCCCGAGGACGACGGCGGGCCCGTTGCGGCCGATCACGGGGCCGCTGCGGGATGCGCGGCCGCTGCGGCTGCGCGTGCCGGGTCTCGGTATCGACGTACGGGTGACCCGGGCTCCCGGAGGGTACGACGGGCCCGGGTCGCCGGCCGGGGACCGGGGAGCCGGCCCGAGCGCCGGGCAGGACGGGCACGCCGGGCGGGGCGGGCATCCCCGACCGGGCCGGTCCGGTGACGTCGCGTGGCACAGCGGGGGTCCGGCGCCCGGCGCCGCCGGTACCGCGGTGATCGGCGGGCCCGGCCTGGACCTCTCCGGGCTCCGGCCGGGCCGGACCGTCGAGGTCACCCGGGACGACGGCCGGACGGCCGTGTTCACCGTCATCCGGGTCTCCCCCGGCCCGTCGGGGGAGAGCGACGGCGGAGCCGGGCGGCCCCGACTGCGGCTGATCGGCGGTGAGAGCTCCGTACTGGCCCGGCTCACCGGGCAGCGCGGCAGCCGCTGACCGACCGGGCCCCGCCGTCGCGCCGTCCCGGCGTCGTCCCACCGGGTCGCAACCCCGCCGTCCCGGCAGGGCACGCACCGCGTTCCTCCGGTCGGCCTGTTCGTTCCGCCGGTCGGGCGCTTTCGGCACGCGGACCGCAAGCCGCCCGGCGTGTCGGGGCACACCCCTCGCATGAGCGGGAGGCAGCACGTGCGCGCGGCCCTGACCAGGGCCCTGACGAAGGCCCTGACCGTGGCCTGCGTCGTGCTGCTGTGCGTCTTCGGCGCCGGGCCGGCCGCGGCGATGGTCGCCGAGTCCCGCCCCTCCTCCAGTGCCCCCGTCGAGCCCGCCGAGGGCCAGTCCGATCCGGCCGCCGAACCCGAATCGCGGGCGGCCGTACGGGCGATGGCGCGCGGGCTGCCCGGCGGACGGCGGGCTGCGCTGCCGGTGTTTCACGTGAAACATGCCGAGGAGCCGCCCGCGGTCGCGCCCGTGGGGCGGACGGCCGGGCCGCCGTCCGCGCGCGCGGTGCGGAGTGTGGTCCTGCGCTGCTGACCGGGCCGGAACTCCGACAGCAGCGCAGTCTCCCCACACCCCCTCGACCACGTGAGGTTCCGCCATGCCCATCGACGCGTACGCCGCCCTGAACGCCATGATCCGTGCCGAAGCCACCCGCTTCACGCCGTCGCCGGTCCGCCACAGCACCGACCCGGCCGTGTCGCAGAAGACCACGCGCCCGGTCCCCGAGCCCGAGAGCGAACACCAGCGGACCGCCCCTGCGGACTCCGCCGCGTAGGAACTCCGAGGAGCGCCGGTTCCCCCGCCCTCGCAACGGAGCGTGGTCACGTGAGGTTCGACCACGGTCACGGGAACCGGCGCCACCACCAGTCCGCGCCGGACGGCTGCCGCGCCGCCTCGGCCGAACGTCCCGGCCGGACCCGGCCGAAAGGACGGTCCGGTGGGCTCCTCGGGCTCAATCCTCGCGCGTGTAGTAGCGGTAGAACGCGGCGAGCCCTACACCCATGCCGACGAAGAGGCCGACCACGGCGGCCCTCAGCACACTGGAGCCGGTCAGGCTGTGCAGGAAGCCCGCGGCGGCGCCCGTGAACACTCCGTACGCGGCCGCACGGACCTCGCGCTGCAGCCGGGGCCCGACCCGGCCCAGGGCGAACAGGACACCGGCGAAGAGCGCGCCGCACAGGATCCCGAAGAAGACGTTGCCCGCGTCCACCGGCCCCGTCTGGCGCTCGATGAAGGCGGCCCAGACCCCGTAGACGAGCCCGGCGAGCACGGCCCGGGTGAGGGCGTCCCTGGTGGTGCGGTGGGTGGCCGCCGCGGTCGGACGGTGGTGGCGCCGCCCGGAGGCGGTGGATGCCGCGTGTGCCATGACGGGCTCCTCTCTCCCCCTCAGGGCACACCCTGCGTCCCGGCCCGGCAACCCGATCAACCGTGCGGGCCGGTCAGGCGGGCCGATCAGGTGGGCCGCACCGCCACCGCGTCGACCTCGAAGAGCATGCCGGGCAAGGCGAGCGCGGCCACCCCGACCAGGGTCTGCGCGGGCAGCTCGGTGCCCCAGATGGCGTGCAGCTCCTCGAGCAGGACGGCCAGCTTCTCCTGGTCGTGGTCGACGATGTAGGTGCCGAGGCGGACCACGTCGGCGGGGCCGAGCCCGACCGCGGCGAGGGCGGTGCGGAGGTTGGCGAAGGCTCGCGCGACCTGTCCGGCGAAGTCCTCGCGGACGACGTGCCCGCTCTCGTCGGATCCGTACTGGCCCGCTATGAAGACCTGCTCCCCCGGGGCGGAGACGACGTGGCTGTAGCCGTAGGCGGTCGGGGTGTGGAGTCCTGCCGGGTCGGTGATGCTGCGCGTCATGTCGAAGCTCCTGGGTTTCCGTCGCCGTGCGTGTTCCGTTGCCGTGCGTGTTCCGTTGCCGTGCGTGCGGGGTGACGGGTGCGCGCGGGGGCGGCTACCGCGCGGCGAGCCAGGCGCGGAGCCGCTCGGGGGCGTCGGGGGCCTGCCGTTCGGCCTGCCGCCGGATTCCGTCGAGGTCCTGCGCCGCCAGGGCCGTGCGCCAGGCCAGTTCGGCCCGGCCCATGGCCTGTGCGATGGCGCAGGCGGGGGCGCCGGCCTCCGCCTCCCGGTCCGGCCCCCCGGGCCCCTGCCCCCTGATCTCGGTGCACCGGAAGGCCTCGTCGGGACCTTCCACGGCGGCGACCACGTCCATGAGGGAGATGTCGGCGAGCGGGCGGGCCAGGCGGAACCCGCCGCGGGGGCCCGGGGTGGAGACGACGATGCCCGCCCGGGCCAGCGCCTGGAGCTGCTTGTTCAAGTAGGCCGCGGGCAGGTCGTGCCACGCGGCCAGCCGCGCCGCCGACACCGCCCGGTCCGGCCCGCTCCACGCCAGGTTGACGCAGCTGTGCAGCGCCCACTCGACGCCGTCGCTCATCTTCATAATCTGGATATTAGATGTCCAGGTTTTCACCCGCAAGGGGGACCGGCGCGACCCACCCGCAGCAACATCCCTCGCGCCGCACGCGGGCCGGACCTTCCCTGGTGACGTGCGCACCATCCTGTCGGCGGTACTGATCGTGCTCGTGGCCCTCCTGGTGCCCGCGAGCGCCGTCGCGTACTGGACCGACCGCGACCTGGGCGACGCCGACCGCTACACCGCCGCGATGGCCCCGCTGGCCACCGACCCGGCCGTCCAGGGCGTCGTCGTCGCCCAGGCGACCCGCGGCCTCGCCGGGCAGATCGACGCGGGCCCCTTCCAGAGCGGAGTCGACGCCCTGCTCGGCGAAGCCCTGCGCTCCTTCGCCGGTTCCGAGGCCTACCGCACCGCCTGGGACGCGGCCAACCGGGCCGCCCACGCCGCCTTCCTCACCGCGCTCACCACCGGCCACGGCGACGCCGTCACCATCGACCTGGAGCCCGTCATCGCCCACGTCAAGGGAGAACTCGTCGCCGAGGGGGTGCCGTTCGCCGACCGTATCCCGGTGACCCACGTGACCGTCGAGGTCATGGAATGGGACAACCTCGGCGCGCTCCGGAAGGGGTTCCGCATGCTCCAGATCGCGGGGATCTGGCTCCCCGTACTGACCGTGGCCCTGGCCGCGGCGGCCGTCGCCGTCGCCGTCCGCCGCCGGCGGGCCGTGATGGCCACCGGGTTGGGGCTCGCGGTGGGAGCCGCACTGCTGTGGATCGCCGTGGGCGTCTGCCGCCGGATCACACTGGACGACCTGCCCGTCGACATCGACCGGCAGGCCGCCGGAGCGGTGTACGACGCCCTGACCGCTTTCCTGCGCACCACCGCGTGGGTGGTGCTGGCGGTCGGGCTCGCCGCCGCGCTGGGCGCCTGGCTGGCGGGCCGGCTGCGCCGCAGCCCATAAGCTCGGAAGGTACCAACGTAGGCAGAACGACGCAGAAGAGCCCAGAAGAACCGATTCTCGAGCGGCGGCACGGAAGCGGAATGAGCACCGAACGCACCGACCACATACCGTCCGGTCGAGGGCGGTCCCACCCCCTGGCCCCGCCCGCGTGGCTGCTCGGCGGACTGCGGCCGAGCAGCGCACCGATCCCCTGGGCCGCCGCGGCCCGCGCGGCGGTCGCGCTGTCCGTCCCGCTCGCCGTCGGATTCGCCCTGGACGAGCCCGAGTACGGCGCGCTCGTCTCGATGGGCGCCCTGTCCGGGGTCATCGGCGACACCGCCGACTCCTACCGCATGCGGATCCTCAACATCGCCGTCCCGCAGTTCTTCGGCGCCGTGGGCGTCACGCTCGGCACCCTGGTCTTCGGGCACGGCTGGCTGGCCGTCGCGGCCCTCACCTTCGTCGCCCTGGTGTCCGGGATGATCTCCTCGATCGGCACGGTCGCCTCCGTCTCCGGACTGCTGCTCCTGCTCAACGCCGTGGTCGGGGCCGGGCTTCCGCTGCCGCGGCCCTGGTGGACGGCGCCCCTGCTGCTGACCGCGGGCGGCCTGTTCGTGCTCGCGCTGACCCTGCTCGGCTGGCCCCTGCGCGGCCGGCTCCCGGAGCGCACGGCCGTCGCGGCCACCTACCGCGCGCTCGCGGACTCCCTCGAGGCGGCCGGCGGCCCGGCGCCCGTCTACGAGGAGCGGCGCCGGCAGGTCACCCAGTCCCTGAACCACGCCTACGACCTGGTGCTGGGCCGCCGTGCCCGGGAGCACGGCCGCAGCCCCTCGATGGTGCGGCTGCTGGCCCAGCTCAACGTGGTGATCCCGCTGGTGGAGGCCGCGCCCGCCGCGCACCTGCGCGACCGGCCGCTGCCGCCCGACATCCCGGCGGCCGTACGCCGGCTCGCCGACGCCGTCGAAGAGGGCCGCACCGGGGTCCCCCTCCTCCAACTGCCCGCCCCGCACACCCCGTCCGAGCGGGCCGTCGACTCGGCCCTGCGGCACGCGGCCGACGTGGTGTACCTCGCCGAACCGGACCTGAACAACGTCGACGACCGGCTCGGCCGGCCCGCCGCCCTGCGCGTCCGGCTCCGGCGGACGGTGCGCGACATGGTGTTCTCCCGTGCCTCCTGGCGCTACGGGTTGCGGCTCGCGCTGTGCATCGGGCTCGCGCAGTCGCTCGTCTCGCTGATCGAGGTCGAACGCTCCTACTGGGTCGCGCTGACCGTCACCTTCGTCCTCAAGCCCGACTTCGGCTCGGTGTTCTCGCGGGCCGTGCTGCGCGCGCTGGGCACCGCGGCCGGGCTGGTGATCGCCGCCGCGGTGCTGGCCGAGGTCCCGCGCGGCTGGTGGGACGTACCGGTGATGATGGTGCTCGCCGCCCTCATCCCCGTCTTCTCGGCCAAGGGGTACGCCTTCCAGACCGCCGCGATCACCCCGGTGATCCTGCTGCTCTCGGACCAGCTCAACCACCACGGCTTCGACCTGGTCCGGCCGCGCCTGCTGGACAGTCTGATCGGCTGCGCCATCACCCTCGTCGCCGGCTACCTGCTGTGGCCCGAGAGCTGGCACGCGCGGGTCGGGGACCGGCTCGCCGACACGGTGGAGGACGCCGCCCGCTACCTGGAGCGCGCCTTCGCGCCGCTGCCGGACGGGGCCTCGCTCGCCCAGGCGCGCACCCTCCGCGTCCAGGCCCGCAGGCGGATCTACCGGGAGCTTTCGGGCGTGCGCAGCGAGTTCCAGCGGGCCCTGACCGAGCCACCGCCGACGGGCGCCCGGGCCGCCGCCTGGTGGCCGCTGGTGGTGGCCGTCGAGCGCATCGTGGACGCGACCACCGCCGCCCGGGTCCGGGCCAACCACGGCGCGCCTCCCCCTACGGCGGGGGAGGTGGAGTCCCTCGCGGGTCAGCTGCGCGACCTGGCCGGGCGGGTACGCGACAGCACCCTCCCGGTTCGGGCCGACCCGGAGCCCGCGGACGACCGGCCGGACGTCCTCGCGCCGGTCCGCCAGGAGGTCGCCTCGGCCCGCGCCCTCGCCGGGCCCGGCCCCTGACCGTCCCCTGTCCGGGCGCCTGTCCGTCGCCCGGATGGGTCCGCGCCCCGGGCCTCCCGGACCGCGGCGGGAGAGCATCGGTACATGCACCGCGCCCCGGCCGTGATGGTCCTCGCCGCCGCCCTGGCGGCCCTGGCCGGATGCGCCGATGTGGAGGGCCTGCGCAGCCAGGGCGAGCTCGGCACGGTCCACGCGCCGAAGACCCTGTGGAGGGACATCCGCCCCTCCCCGCCCGATCCGGGCCAGCAGCCGGGCACGGCCGCCGTGGTGCCCGGGCTGCCCAAGGCGTCCGCGGCGGGCCTGCGCGGCATGGACGCACTGGACGTCGTACGCGCCGACGTCGCCTCCGCCACCGCCCAGGACGGCGGAACGGGGCGGCTCGTCGACCCCCGCGCGGTGAAGCGGCTCGCGCTCTGCACCGGGGCCCCCGGCGGCGGCCCCGGCTGCCCGGTGCGCCCCGGAGTACTGCACGACCTCACGGGCAACGGCCGGGAGGAGCTGATCACGGCCCTGGACCTCGACGGCCGGCTCAGCGAACTGCGCGTCTACACCGTCCGGGACGACGGCCGCATCGCCCGGGTGCTGACCCGGCGGGCGGTCCTGGAGGGCGTCGAGGTCGCCGCCGAGCACCTCGCCGTGCGCGAACCCACCTCGAACCCGCGGTACGTGGCGGTCTCCGACTACGAATGGGACGCGAAGGCCGGCGTCATGAGCCTGTCGCAGCTGACCCTCGACGACTGCCCGGCCCTCACGGACCTCCCCCTGGGCGGGGACGGGTCGCGATGCGCGCGCTGAGCAGCCTGCGCTGGAAGATCGCGCTGACCACCACGGCCGTGTGCTGCATGGTCGCCGCCGCACTCGGGGTCCTGGTGCACAACGTGGTCGCCCGGCAGATCGTCGGCGAGGTCCGCGCGAAGGCCGAGGCGGACCTGGACCACGCCCTCGGCCACTACGAGTACGGCACCTCCCACGGCGACGTGGACGTCGCCCTGGACCCGCCCGGCCTGCCGCGGCCGCTGCGCGACCTCGTCGCACGCGGGGACACCGGCAGCATGGTCGGCCGCCGCGGGGGCGAGCCCGTCATGTGGGCGGCCGCGCCCGCCGACGAGCACGCCCTCGCGATCTGGATTCCGTACGGGGACACCCGTGGCCGACTGCGGGAGATCGACACCGCGATCCTCGCCTCGGCGGCCCTGGCGGCCGGGGTCGTCGCACTGGCCGGTCTGTTCCTCGCCGGCCGGATCAGCCGGCGGCTCGCGACCACCGCCGCCGTGGCCCGCCGGATCAGCTCCGGGGACCTGGACGCGCGGGTGAACTTCCCCGCCGACGGCGCGGACGGGAGCGGGGAGGGGCGCGCACGGCGCCCCGTGCGCTCGCGGGACGAGGTGCGGGACGTGGCGCAGGCCCTGGACTCGATGGCGGAGTCGCTCCAGGAACGGCTGGAGGCGGAGAAGCGGTTCACGGCGGACGTCGCGCACGAACTGCGCACCCCGCTCACCGGCTCGCTGGCGGCGGCCGCGCTGCTTCCGGACGGCCGGCCCAAGGAGATGATCAACGACCGGCTCAAGGCCCTGCACCTGCTCACCGAGGACCTGCTGGAGATCTCCCGGCTGGACTCGGGCGTCGAGCGGGCCGAGCCGGCCCGGGTGGAGCTCGGCCGGGCGGTGCGACGGGCGGTCGCCGGGAGCGGGTACGAGGCGACGGTACGGGTCCTGCGGGACGCGGTGGTGCTCACCGATCGCCGCCGCCTGGACCGGATCCTCGCCAACCTGCTGGTCAACTCGCACAAGCACGGCCGGCCGCCGGTGGAGGTGACGGTGGAGGGACCGGTGGTGGTGGTGCGCGACCACGGTCCCGGCTATCTGCCCGAGCTGATCGAGCAGGGCCCCAAGCGGTTCCGCACCGGCGACCCGGGCCGCGGCCGGGGCCACGGGCTGGGGCTGACGATCGTGGCCGGCCAGGCGGCCGTGCTGGAGGTCGCCCTGACCTTCGCCAACGCTCCCGACGGAGGCGCGGTGACCACCCTCAGGCTGCCCGTCGGGCGACTGCCGGACGGGGACTGAGGGCGGCCACCGGCCGGTTCAGACGCCGATGCCCTTGCCGTCCTTGCGCCAGACCGAGACGACGGCCGGGCGGACGAGCCGGCCCGGTCCGTCGGGCCACGTCGACTGCGGCTTCTCGACCGAGGCCCCGTCGATCTCGCCCGGGTGCTGGACGGCGACCAGGACCCGCTTGTCCTGGATCACCGGACCGCAGGTCTCGGCGCCGCGCGGGACGGTCAGGAACTGCTTCAGCTCCCCGCGGCGCTCACCGGCCGTCGCCACGCCGAACAGGCCGTCGTGGGAGCCGAGCTGGTTGCCGTCGGTGGAGATCCACAGGTTGCCGTGCGGGTCGAAGGCGACGTTGTCCGGGCAGGAGATGGGGCTGACCCTCTCCTTGGGGAAGCCCGCGAAGTAGGTCGCCGGGTCGTTCGGGTCACCGGCGACGAGGAACAGCCGCCAGGCGAAGCCGTCGCCGGCCGGGTCGTCGAAGTTCTCGGCGAGCTCCAGGATCTGGCCGTGCTTGTTCAGGTTGCGCGGGTTGGCCTCGGTGGCGCCTTCCTTGCCGGGCTTGCCGCGGTCGGTGTTGTTGGTCAGCGCGACGTAGACGCGGCCGGTGCGCGGGGACGGCTCGACGTCCTCGGGGCGGTCCATCTTGGTGGCGCCCACCTTGTCGGCGGCCTGGCGGGTGAAGACGTACACCTCCTCGGCCGTCATGCCCTCGACGTGCGAGACGTTGCCCGTGGCGAGCTTGATCCAGACGCCGGAGCCGTCGAACGCGCCGTCGGAGGGCAGGGCGCCGGAGCCGTCGAGTTCGGCGGCCGGGGTGTCACCGGTGAGCTTGGCGACGTAGAGGGTGCCCTCGTCGAGGAGGGTGAGGTTGTGCTCCTTCGCCGCGCGCGAGCCGCCCTTCTTCATCCGCTTCGAGGAGACGAACTTGTAGAAGTAGTCGAAGCGCTCGTCGTCGCCCATGTAGACGACGGGGCGGCCGTCCTCGGTCAGCCGGGGCTGCGCGGCCTCGTGCTTGAAGCGGCCCAGTGCGGTGCGCTTGCGCGGGACGGAGTCCGGGTCGTACGGGTCCAGTTCGACCACCCAGCCGAAGCGGTGCGACTCGTGGGGCTCCTGGGCCACGTCGAAGCGCTTGTCGAAGCGCTCCCACTTGCGCTCGGTGGCGCCGGTGGTCATGCCGTACCGCTTCAGGCGGGCCGCGGCGGTGGGGTCGGTGACCTGGCCGGCGTTGGCGAAGTACTGGTTGAAGTTCTCCTCCCCGTGCAGGGTGGTGCCCCACGGAGTGGTGCCCCCGGCGCAGTTGTTGAGGGTGCCGAGCACCTTGGTGCCGGTCGGGTCGGCCGAGGTCTTCAGCAGGGCGCCACCCGCGGCCGGACCGGTCATCCTGAACTCGCTGGTGGCCGTCAGGCGGCGGTTGAGTTCGTGGCGGGAGACCGCGGTCAGCCTGCCGCTGCGGTGGTCCTCCTGGACGACGACCACGGACAGGCCGTGCGCGGCCCAGGCGATCTCGACCTGTTCGCGGGTCGGGTTGGCCGGGTCGTAGCCCTTGAACATCAGGTTCTCGTCCGTGTACTCGTGGTTGGCCACGAGCAGCTGCCGGCGCTCGTAGTCGCCGCCGAGCGGGAGCAGGCTGAGGAAGTCGTTGTTGTAGCCGAACTGACCGGCCTGCGCGGCGGCCGTCTGCCGGTCGGCGTTGAAGCCGGGGGCGCCCTTGAGGATCGGGTCGCCCCAGCGGATGACGACGTTCTGCTCGTGCCCCTCGGGGACGGTGACCCGGTCGGCGGTGTTGGGGGCGACGGGCTTGAAGCGCAGGCCGCGGGCGGCCTCGCCGTTCCCGGCGGCGCCGGCGGCGGCCCCCTCGGCCGGGGTGGCGTGGGCGGACTGGCCGGGGCCGCCGAGCGTGACGGCGCTGCCGGCGGCGGTGGCGACCGTGACGACGGCGGCCGTGCGCAGCATCGAGCGGCGGGAGTACGCGCGGGCGATGATGTCGCCCGCGTACTCGTTGTCACTGGTGTTGGGTACCTCGTGGAAGCATGCGTCACCGCAGCGGTAGCGGCAGGTGAGGGCGGAACGGCCGCCCCCATGCGGGTTGCCGATGAGCGGCAGGAGCTTGCGCACGAGTGTCCTCCGGTAGCTGCGTGGGCGCCGACAACGTGTCGGGACGATCCAGCGGCGACGCTAGGGCCAGGTGGCGCCGCAGCGGCGGCGCGCGGATGAACGATCGGTGAACCGGGTGCGTCGGGGCGGGAGTTCGCCCTGCGGGTGCGCGGTGCGGGGGCCGGACGCCACGAAAGGCGCCCCTCCCGAAGATCCAGCCGGGCGGCCGATAACCTTACGTGTCCACTCTGGGCAGGGATCAACCGCGCAGCACGGACAAATGACGCACGCACTCATGCGAAAGGCCTGGCCCATGGGTATTCGGAGCTTGTTGCGCAAGGTGTTCGGACGGTCTGCGGAACCGGTACCGGAAACGTCGGGCACGCCCTCGGCGGCCCTCCCGAGCCAGGCGGAACGCACTCCCCTGGACGCGGCGGCCGAGTTGGTGGCCGCCTCCTTCGACAATCCGACCGTTCCGCCGCAGTCCGCGCCGCGGGACCGGGAGGCGGGCACGGTCCTGACGGCCCCGGCCCCGGACCCGTCGCCGGTGGCGGACCCGACGGTGCCGGAGGCCCGCCGGCCGTCGTCGCCGACGGGCGGGCAGCCGGAACCGGCGGCCGCCGAGCCCGAACCGACTCCGAAGCCCGAGCCGGAGCCGGCCGCCGCCGAGGTGGAGCCCACGGCCGAGGCCGAGCCCACCGCCGAAGCCAAGGCGGAGCCCGCCGAGCCGGAGCCGGTCGCCGCCGAAGCCGAGCCCGAGGCTGAGGCCGCCGTTGAGCCTGAGGCCGCCGAGGCCGAGGCCGCTGTTGAGCCCGAGGCCGAAGCGGAGGCCGAGCCCGAGGCTGCTGCCGAGGCGGAGCCTGCCACTGAGCCCGAGGCTGAGGCCACCGAGGCGGAGGCCGAGCCCGGGGCCGCCGCTGCGGCGGAGCCCGAGGCTGAGGCCAAGGCCGAGCCCGAGGCCGCCGCCGAGGTTGCAACGGAGGCCGAAGCCGAGGCTGCTGCCGAGGCGGAGCCCGAGACTGAGGCCAACGCCGAAGCCGAGCCCGAGCCCGCCGCCGAGCCCGAGCCCGCCGCCGAGGCCGAGCCGGTCGGTGTCGACGCCGAGGCCGGTGCCGACGGCCCCGCTCTCGCCGCCGCCGCGGTGCGGCGCCGCGCGCCCGGGGTCGCCGCCGCGTACAAGGCGGCCGGTCAGGTGCTCCGGAGCAAGGGCAGGGCCGGGGCGCGCGCCACGGTGTACCTCGTCCTGGACCGGTCCGGATCCATGCGCGGGTTCTACAAGGACGGCAGCGCCCAGTACCTCGCCGACCACACCCTCGCCCTCGCCGCGCACCTCGACGAGAAGGCCACCGTTCACACAGTGTTCTTCTCCACGGAGCTGGACGGCACCGCCGACCTCGACCTCGACGGCCACGACGAGACCTGGGTCGAGACCCGCCACGCCGAGCTCGGCCGGATGGGCCGCACCAGCTACCACGTCGCCGTCGAGGCCGTCGTCGCGCACTACCGCGAGCACGGCGGCGAGGGCCCGGCCCTGGTCGTCTTCCAGACCGACGGCGCCCCGGACAACCGGCAGCCCGCCAAGGTCGCCCTGGCCGAGGCGGCCACCACCGCCCCCGGCCTCCACTGGCAGTTCGTCGCGTTCGGCGACCACGACAACAAGGCGTTCGACTTCCTGCGCAAGCTGGACGCCGAGAACGCCGGCTTCTTCCACGCCGGCCCCGCCCCGCGCGAGCTGACCTCCGCGGCCCTCCTCAAGGGCATCCTGGAGCGCTTCTAGCCGGAAACGACCGAAGGGCCCGGGATCATCCGATCCCGGGCCCTTCGTCACATCCGGTCCGGCAGGACCTAGCGCGCGGCGTCCGGGTGGACGGCCTCCGCGACCGGCTTGGCGTCGGCGGCCTTGGTCTCCACGGGCTTGCGCAGCGCGATGTTCAGCTCGCGCAGGCGGGCCTCCTCCAGCACCGTCGGCGCGCCCATCATCAGGTCCTGCGCGTTGCCGTTCAGCGGGAAGGCGATGGTCTCGCGGATGTTCGGCTCGTCGGCCAGCAGCATCACGATGCGGTCCACGCCGGGGGCGATGCCACCGTGCGGCGGGGCGCCGAGCCGGAACGCGCGCAGCATGCCCGCGAACTCGCGCTCGACGGTCTCGGCCTCGTAGCCCGCGATCTCGAAGGCCTTCAGCATGACCTCGGGCTCGTGGTTGCGGATGGCGCCGGAGGACAGCTCGATGCCGTTGCAGACGATGTCGTACTGCCACGCCAGGATGTCCAGCGGGTCCTTCTCCTCCAGGTCCTTCATCCCGCCCTGCGGCATGGAGAAGGGGTTGTGGGAGAAGTCGATCCGGCCGGTCTCCTCGTCCTTCTCGTACATCGGGAAGTCGACGATCCAGCAGAACCGGAAGACGTTCTCCTCGAACTGCCCGGCCCGCTTGGCGGCCTCGACGCGCACACCCGACATGATCTTGGAGACCTCGTCGAACTCTCCCGCGCCGAAGAACACCGCGTGGCCGGCGGCCAGACCCAGGCGCTCGGTGAGGACCTTGACGTTGTCCTCGGTGAGGAACTTGGCGATCGGGCCGGTCAGGGCGCCGTCCTCGCCGACGCGGACCCAGGCCAGGCCCTTGGCGCCCAGCGAGATCGCGTACTCGCCGAGGCCGTCGAAGAACTTGCGCGGCTGCGCGGCGGTGTCGGGGACCGCCAGGGCCCGCACGTGCTTGCCGGCGAACGCCTTGAACTCCGAGCCCTCGAACACATCGGTGATGTCGACGAGTTCCAGCTTGGCGCGCAGGTCGGGCTTGTCGTTGCCGTACTTCAGCATCGACTCGCGGAACGGGATCCGCGGGAAGGGGGAGGTGACCTCGCGGCCGTTGCCGAACTCGGTGAAGAGCTCGGTCATCAGGCGCTCGATCGGCTGGAAGACGTCCTCCTGCTCGACGAAGGACATCTCCACGTCGAGCTGGTAGAACTCGCCCGGCGAGCGGTCGGCGCGGGCGTCCTCGTCGCGGAAGCACGGCGCGATCTGGAAGTAGCGGTCGAAGCCGGAGATCATCAGCAGCTGCTTGAACTGCTGGGGGGCCTGCGGCAGGGCGTAGAACTTGCCCGGGTTCAGGCGGGACGGGACGACGAAGTCACGGGCGCCCTCGGGGGAGGTCGCGGTGAGGATCGGGGTCGCCATCTCGTTGAAGCCGAGGGCCACCATCTTCGAGCGGATCGACGCGATGACCGCCGAGCGCAGCATGATGTTGCGGTGCATGCGCTCGCGGCGCAGGTCGAGGAAGCGGTACTCCAGGCGCCGCTCCTCGTTCACCCCGTCGTCGGTGTTGATCGTGAAGGGCAGCGGGCCGGCCGCGCCGAGCACCTCGACCTCGGCGGCCTCGATCTCGATCTCACCGGTCGGCAGCTCCGGGTTGATGTTCTCGGCACCGCGCGAGACCACCTTGCCGTCGACCCGGATCACCGTCTCCTTGGAGAGCTTGTCCAAGGCCGCGGCGGCAGCGGTGCCGGGACGGGCCACGAGCTGCGTGATGCCGTAGTGGTCACGCAGATCGATGAAGAGGATGCCGCCCAGGTCTCGACGGTTGTGCAGCCAGCCGCTCAGCCGGACGTCGGCGTTGACGTCAGAGGCGCGGAGCTCGCCGCAGGTGTGGGACCTGTACCGATGCATCAGTCATCCAGTTCTTCGCGATACCAGGGTGGATTCAACCCTCACAAGGTTACCGTCCGGGCGGGGGGCGGGGCGGGCACGCCCGCCGGGCCCCCGCGAGCGCCCCCGTGCCCGGCCGAAGAGGCACGAGTGAGGGATGACCTGTAAAGATGACCGGGTGCGCACCGAGGACGTCCTGGCCGCCGTCGCGACGGGTCTGTGGCGATGGGACAACGCCTCCGGGACGGTCACGCTCGACGGCGAGGCCGCCCGGATCCTCGGGCTGCCCGCCGAGCCCGTGGTGCTGCCGGAGGTCGCCGTACGGTCCCGCTTCCACCCGGTCGACTGGAACGAGATCAACGGCATCGTCACCCTCGCCGTCGCCGAGGGCACGCTCGCCGAGGCCCGGCTGCGGATCATGGACGAGGACGGGCGGGTCCTGCGGACCGTGCGCAGCCGCTCCAAACCGGTGGAGAACCGCCTCGCCGACGGCCGCGTCGACTACGAGCTGATCGGCACCATCCAGGAGGTCGCCGAGCCGCAGCCCGGCACCACCGCCGTGCACACCCCGATCACCGGCGACTGGCGGCGCTCCCGCGAGGCCTTCCTGCTGGACGCGGGCCGGGCACTGGCCGAGGCCCGTTCCACCGCCGAGGTGCTGCGGGTCGCGGCCTCCCTGTCCATGCCCGGCTTCAGCCCCGACGGGCTGGCCGTCTTCGGCGCGGCCGGCGACCGGCTGTCGATCATCGGGCACCACGGGCACGACGTCGGGGACGAGGCCCCCTTCGCGGACATGCGGCTGGAGACGGACTACCCGGCCGCGGAGGTGGTCCGCACCGGACGGGCGATCTACCTCCCCACCCCGGAGGACTACAAACGGCGCTTTCCGGTCACCTGGCCCCTCGCCGAGCCCTTCGGACGGGTGTCCTGGGCCTTCCTGCCCCTGATCGTCGCCGGACGCACGATGGGCGCCTGGATGGCCGCCTTCAAGCACCCGGTGTCCTTCACCCCCGACGAGCGCTCCGTCCTGACCACCGTGGCCCGGATGCTCGCCCAGGCGCTCCAGCGGGCCGGGGTGACCGAATCCGAGCGGGAGCTCACCACCGGGCTGCAGCGGTCGATGATGCCGCAGCTCGGCCCCGAGATCCCGGGCATGCGGATCGCCGCCCGGTACGTGCCGACCGGCGGCGGGCTCCAGGTCGGCGGCGACTGGTACGACATGATCCCGCTGCCGTCGGGACGGTTCGCGCTGGTCATCGGCGACGTCCAGGGCCATGACGTGCGCGCGGCCGGGCTGATGGGCCAACTGCGGATCGCGGTGCGGGCGTACGCCTCGGAGGGCCACCGGCCCGACGCGGTGCTCTCGCGCGCCTCCCGCTTCCTGGCCGGGCTGGACTCCGCGCAGGACTCCGACGGGGACGACGACCCGGACTTCCAGAGTCCCCGGTTCGCGACCTGCCTGTACGTGGAGTGCGACCCCCGGACGGGCATGCTGGAGGTGGCCCGCGCGGGCCACCCCGACCCCGCGGTCCGCATGCCCGACGGCACGGTCCTGATGCGGTCCACCGCGGGTGGGCTGCCCCTCGGCATCGTCCCCGACACCGACTACCCGACCACCCGGTTCACCCTGGAGCCGGGCGAGACGATGATGCTGTGCACCGACGGGCTCATCGAGACCGGCGGACACGACCTCGACACCGGCTGGGCCCGGCTGCGGGCCGTCCTGGAGTCCGACGCGCACGATTCCGAGTCCCTGGAGAAGCTCGCCGACCTGCTGGTGCAGGCCGTGCACGGGCCGTCCTCGCACCACAGCACCGGCCCGCTGGCCGACCGCCGCGAGGACGACATAGCCGTCGTGCTGCTGTGCCGGGAGGGCGGCGGCTGCGGCTGCGGCGCCACGGCCGGGCACCCGGCCCGTCCGGCCCGCCGCACCATGCTGACCGTGGCCCAGGCCGAGCCGGAGCGGATCGCGGGCGCCCGACGGCAGGTCCGGGAGCTGCTGCACGACTGGGCGGACCCCGACCAGGTGGACTCGGCGGTGCTCATGGTCTCCGAGATGGTGACGAACGTGCTCACCCACACCGACGGGGACGCGCTGCTGGTCGCCGAGGCCGTGGGCGAGCTGGGCGAGCGCCGGCTGCGCATCGAGGTCGCGGACGGCAGTGACGAGCTCCCGCACCGGCGGCAGCCGGGCGAGATGGCCTCCAGCGGCCGCGGGGTCCTGCTGATGGAGATGCTGGCCGACTCCTGGGGCGTGGACCCGCGCGGCGAGGGCAAGTCGATCTGGTTCGAGCTCAGGGAACGCTCCAAGCGGCCCGACTCCTCCGAGGGGCCGGACGCCGTTCATGACTAGTTGCGGGCGTACGAGCCGAGGCCGACGAGGCAGTAGACGTACTCGTTGATGACCGCGCCGTTGAGGGTGTAGCGGTGGGAGAAGGCGTACTGCGTCTTCGGGTAGTCGTCGCAGCGGTCCATGTCGGAGGTCATCGGGATGCTGCCGATGACCCGGTAGTGGGCGTCGGAGGCCGAGCAGGGCACCTCCTCCACGTTGTCGACGCGCTGGGCCGTCGTCGAGTCGGGCAGGGTGCCGTTGAGGCAGGTGCCGCGGTCGTACGGGGTGGGGGCGGCCTCCTGCGTCGGCTCGGGCTCCCCGGTGGGCGCGGTCGGCGCGGCCGGGGCCTCGTAGGTCGGCGGGGCCGGGGCGTAGGAGGGGCTGTACGAAGGGCTGTACGAAGGGCTGTAGGACGAGGCCGAAGGGGAGGGCGTCGCGGAGCCGGCGGCCTTGCCGTCGCCGTCGTCGCCCGAGCCGACGGCGAAGGCGCCGATCAGCACGGCCGCGAGGAGCCCGCCCGCCACCAGGCAGCCGACGGCGGCGGGCCGGCCGCCGCCCGTCCGGCCGGGGGGAACGGGCGGAACGGCCGCTGCGGCGAAGGGATTGCCACCGCCGGACCGGGCCGCTGCCGCCGGCGCCGGTCGCGCGAAGGGGTTCCCGCCGCCGGCCGGGGCCGGTCGCGGAGCCTGCGTCGGGGTCGCGGTCACTGCCGGTGTCGGCGTCTGCGTCGGCACGGGCGCCGTCCGCGGCCCCGACCCGGCGGGCGCCGCGATCCTGACCCGCACGGGCAGTTCGCCACCGCCGTGCGGAACCCGGACGAGTTCGCCGTCCCGGGTGGCGGACGGGATGCGCAGACGGGCCGGCCCGCTCGGGAGCGTGACCGTGAGAATCACCCCGTGGACCGCCTGCTGCGGAGTGATCGTGACGTCGACTTCCTCCGAAGACACAACTGCTCCTCAAAGCCGGGGCGTGCCGGGACGGGTCTCCTCGGATTGTGGCCCCGCCACCTCGGCGGACGCAGCCGTTCCGTCAATGCGCACGCACGGCGGCCCCGCTGCCCGAGGGGACGGGAAGCGGGGCCGCGAGCGGGGTGGCGCCAGGGCCTGGACGACAGGCCCCGGACGACGGGGTCTAGGAGTGCTGCTCCGCCGACTTCGTCCGCTCCCGGGCCGTGGTCGGGACGGTGCCCAGCCGGCCGGCCTGGAAGTCGTCGAATGCCTGCTGGAGCTCGTGCCGGCTGTTCATCACGAACGGCCCGTAGTGCGCCATCGGTTCGCGGATCGGGCGCCCGCCGAGGAGGACGATCTCCAGGGCCGGGGCGTTGGAGTCCTGCGACGCGTCGGCCCGCACCGTGAGCGAGCCGCCCTCGCCGAAGACGACCGTCTGCCCGGTGTGGGCGGGCCTGCGGTCCTCGCCGACCGCGCCGCGCCCGGCCATGACGTACGCCAGGGCGTTGAAGTCCTCGCGCCACGGCAGGGTGATCTGCGCGCCGGGGGTGACGGTCGCGTGGATCATCGTGATCGGGGTGTGGGTGATGCCGGGGCCTTCGTGGCCGTCCAGCTGGCCCGCGATCACGCGGAGCAGCGCGCCGCCGTCCGGGGTGGTGAGCAGCTGGACCTGGCCGCCGCCGATGTCCTGGTAGCGCGGGGGCATCATCTTGTCCGAGGCCGGCAGGTTCACCCACAGCTGGAGGCCGTGGAACAGGCCGCCGGACACGACGAGGGACTCCGGCGGGGCCTCGATGTGCAGCAGGCCCGACCCGGCGGTCATCCACTGCGTGTCACCGCCGTTGATGACTCCGCCGCCGCCGTTGCTGTCCTGGTGGACGAAGGTTCCGTCGATCAGGTAGGTGACGGTCTCGAAGCCGCGGTGCGGGTGCCACGGGGTGCCCTTGGGCTCGCCCGGGGCGTACTCCACCTCGCCCATCTGATCCATCATGATGAACGGGTCGAGGTGCTGGTAGTTGATCCCCGCGAACGCGCGGCGCACCGGGAACCCCTCACCCTCGAACCCACCGGGAGCGGTGGTGACAGCCAGCACCTTGCGCGGGGTGACCGCGGTCGGCTCGGCCACGCGCGGGAGCGCCAACGGGTTCTCAACAGTCACTGCGGGCATGGTCAGGACCTCCTTCTGCGTCGAGTTTAGTTGAAACTCGAACTTTCTGCCACACCCGCGCTCAACGGAGGGGAGCCCGCGGGAATTCCCGCGCGGCGGCCAACCCCGGCGCGCGATCCCGCGTCCTACCGGTCGTGATCGATTTGTTCGGCGCCGACGACACGTCGGGCAGTGGGGAGCAGGGGGAGGACCGCAGGCCGGGCCCCTGGTGGCGGCACGTCCTCTTCGCCCTGGGCGTCACCGCGTGCGGGCTCGCCCTCGGCTGGGCCGCATCGGCCTTCCGCCTGGGACCCGCCGAGTACGGCATACCCGAGGCCGCCCCCGGCTCCCCCTGGGCCCTGCTCGCCGTGTGCGGCGCCGCGGGGCTGGTCGTGGCCGGGCTGCTGCGCGGGACCGCGGCGCGGATCCCCGTCTACGCACCGGGCCGGGTGGCCTTCGCCCTCGTCTTCATGGGGACCCGGCTCGTCCTCGGCTTCCGACCGGAGCCGGGACCGCTGGCCGCGGGGGCCGCCGCGGCGGTGCTGGCCGCCGTCGCATGGGCCGGGTACGCCGCACTGACCCACCACCGCGCCGGCCGGCCGGCGGCGGGCCGGAGTCCGCGGACGCCCTGAGCCGGGCGGGCGGCCGGCTGGCCGCTCAGCCGTACATGCGGCGCATGGCGTAGTCGACCATCTGCTCGACCGCCTTCGCGTCGAAGACCATCCGGTGGTCGCCCTCCATGTCGAGGACGAAGCCGTATCCGGTGGGCAGCAGGTCGATCACCTCCGCGCCGGTGATCACGAAGTACTTGGACTCCTTGCCGGCGTACCGGCGCAGCTCCTTGAGCGTGGTGAACATCGGGATGACCGGCTGCTGCGTGTTGTGCAGCGCCAGGAACCCCGGGGTGTCGCCGCGCGGGCAGTAGACCTTGGAGGTCGCGAAGATCTGCTGGAAGTCCTCGGCGGAGAGCGACCCGGTGGTGAAGGCCCGGACCGCGTCCGCGAGGGAGGGCGGTGACGGCTCGGGGTACAGCGGTGCCTGCCCGTAGCCCTGCGCGGGCTGCTGCGGGGCGTACTGCTGCTGGGCGCCCGGGTTCTGGTCGTAGCCGTACATGGGCCGAAGCCTACCGAGGCCGGGGGCACCGGGGCCGCCGAGTTCCGGTCAGCGGACCTTCAGCCCCGCGACGAAGCCGTTCCAGGCCGCCGCGGAGATGACGATGACCGGCCCGTCGCGACGCGTGGAGTCCCGGACGGGCACGAGTCCTTCAAGGCCGTCGGCCACCTCGACGCAGAGGCCCTCAGTGGCCGTGCTGTAGGTACTCTTCCGCCATGCGAGTGCGCTCACGTCGACGTGCGTGGTTGCCATTGCCGTAGTCCTCCGCTGCCGCCTCGATCATCTCCAGAGACGCCTTCGGCGGCAGAGCGGCCGCTCGGAGGCGGTTGTACGCCTGCTGGTACTGCCTCACGATGCCCGGATCGTCGATGATCTGGCCGCTGTACATGCCCTCCGTGTACATGACCGGGGAAGCGTCGCTGAAGCTCATCAGGAACGTCGATCCCATCATGAACGGATGCGCCCCGGCGTTACACGGGAGGATCTGTGGAATGTAGCGGCGACGCCGCGCCACGGTCGCCACGTGGGCCAACTGCTCCGCCATGAGCTGGTCTCCGACGATGGGCTGCCGAAGGATCGACTCGTGGAAGACGACCCAGGACACCGGCCCTTCGGGCTCTTCGAAGACCCAGGCGCGGGCACGGCGCGCATCGACCTTCCGCTGGACCACCGCTTCGTCGTCCCCGGGGTTGAAGGTGTGGATGATTTCCCGGATGTAGGGCTCCAGTTGCAGGGGGCCGGGAATGAGCATGGGTGACCATTCCTCGATGTCCCGGGCATGTGCCTCCATCTCAACGGCGTCCGCGAAGTAGGGCGCGTGCAGGCTGGCCCGCGCATTGCGGACGTCTTCGCACCGCCGCGCGAAGAAGCCGTCGGTCTTCAGCACCCGGTCGACGTGCCGGGCCAGGTCCAACGGCATGCGCCGATGCCCCCGCTCGATCTCGCTGAGGTAGCTGCCGCCGTAGAAGCTGCCCTCGACTGTCTGTCCGAGCGTGAGGCCCGCCGCTTCCCGCTTCCACCGCAACTCCTTGCCGTAGAAAGCCGGGACGCTTGCCGACCCGTCGATCTCCTTGCGTGCGGCCACTGTCGCCCGCCCTTCCACACCTCGCACTGTGGAACAAAAATCCTTCCCAAGCTACGCCGACCCGCGCCAGCCTGTGAGCAGTTCGTCACAGTCAGTCCCCACAGGAAGGCACTGCCATGGGCAGCCACCCCCACGACCACGAAGCCGCATCGGCCCTGGACAGCCTCCGCGCAGCCCTCGCGGCCCACGGGATCACCCTCCCCTCCCTCGACCTCCACCTCCCCTCCTACGCCGGGCGGTACGACTCCCCGCCCCTGATCAGCCTCGGCAACTGCAACCCGGCCACCGCCCGGCGACTGGTCGAAGCCCTGGCCGGCGGACGGTGAACGACCTCACCATCCGGATGGTCGCCACGCCCGGGGCCGTCCCCCTGGCCCGCCACGCCGTGCGCGAGCACCTCGGGACCGCCGCCTCGGCCGACGCCGAGCTCTGCGTCAGCGAACTGCTGGGCAACGTGATCGCCCACGTCGGCGACGGCACGCCCGTCACCCTGCGGATCACCGGAAGGGCAACCCGTACGCGGGTCGAGCTCACCGATCCCGACCCGCGCGTATGGCCCGTACTGCGGCGGGCGGGCGACGCCGACGAGTCGGGGCGCGGGCTCGCGCTGCTCGACGCCGTGGCGCTGCGGTGGGGGGTCCTCCAGGGCGTGCGGACCAAGACCGTCTGGTGCGAGCTTGACCCTGGTCACAGTGGGCCCGGAAGGGTTGCCGTTATTACCGGTGGGTAGCATCATGACATTACCGATTGGTATGTACGAGGAACCTGTCTCCCCGAGCCTTAACGGAGCCGTCGCCATGGGGCACTACAAGTCGAATCTCCGCGACATCGAGTTCAACCTCTTCGAGGTGCTCGGCCGCGACAAGCTGTACGGCACCGGTCCGTTCGAGGAGATGGACTCCGAGACCGCCAAGAGCGTCCTGTCCGAGGTCACCCGCCTCGCCGAGAACGAGCTGGCCGCCTCCTTCGAGGACGCCGACCGCAACCCGCCGGTCTTCGACCCGGCCACCAACACCGCGCCCGTCCCGGCCTCCTTCAAGAAGAGCTACGAGGCCTTCATGGACTCGGAGTACTGGCGCCTGGGCCTGCCGGAGGAGATCGGCGGCACCACCTCGCCCCGCTCCCTCATATGGGCCTACGCGGAGCTGCTGCTCGGCTCGAACCCGGCCGTCTGGATGTACTCCTCCGGCCCGGCGTTCGCCGGCGTCCTCTTCGAAGAGGGCAACGAGGCGCAGAAGAAGATCGCGCAGCTCGCCGTCGAGAAGCGCTGGGGCTCCACCATGGTCCTCACCGAGCCGGACGCCGGCTCGGACGTGGGCGCCGGCCGCACCAAGGCGATCCAGCAGGACGACGGCTCGTGGCACATCGAGGGCGTCAAGCGCTTCATCACGTCCGGTGAGCACGACATGGAGGAGAACATCCTCCACTACGTCCTCGCCCGCCCCGAGGGCCACGGCCCGGGCACCAAGGGCCTGTCGCTCTTCCTCGTCCCGAAGTTCCACTTCGACTGGGAGACCGGCGAGCTGGGCGAGCGCAACGGCGTCTACGCGACCAACGTCGAGCACAAGATGGGCCTGAAGGCCTCCAACACGTGCGAGATGACCTTCGGCGACCAGCACCCCGCCAAGGGCTGGCTGATCGGTGACAAGCACGACGGCATCCGCCAGATGTTCATGATCATCGAGTTCGCCCGGATGATGGTCGGCACGAAGGCCATCGCCACCCTCTCCACCGGCTACCTCAACGCGCTGGAGTACGCCAAGGAGCGCGTGCAGGGCCCGGACCTGGCCAACTTCATGGACAAGACGGCGCCCAAGGTCACCATCACGCACCACCCCGACGTACGCCGCTCCCTCATGACGCAGAAGGCGTACGCCGAGGGCATGCGCGCCCTGGTGCTGTACACCGCCTCCGTCCAGGACGCGATCCAGCTCAAGCAGGCCGCGGGCGAGGACGCCTCCGCCGAGACGGGCCTGAACGACCTGCTCCTGCCGATCGTGAAGGGCTACGGCTCGGAGAAGTCCTACGAGCTGCTCGCCCAGTCGCTGCAGACCTTCGGCGGTTCCGGTTACCTCCAGGAATACCCGATCGAGCAGTACATCCGGGACGCCAAGATCGACACCCTCTACGAGGGCACCACGGCGATCCAGGGCCAGGACTTCTTCTTCCGGAAGATCGTCCGCGACCAGGGCGCCTCCCTGAACGTCCTCTCCGAGACGATCAAGAAGTTCCTGGCCGAGGCCGTCGGCGGCGAGGAGCTGGCCCCGGCCCGCGACGCGCTCGCCAAGGCCGCGGTCGACCTCGAGGCCATCGTGGGCCAGATGATCGTCGACCTCACCGCCACCGGCGAGGACGTCAAGAACATCTACAAGGTCGGCCAGAACACCACCCGCCTGCTGATGGCCTCCGGCGACGTGGTCGTCGGATACCTGCTGCTCAAGGGTGCCGCCGTGGCCGCCGAGAAGCTCGCCACCGCCTCCGCCAAGGACGTGCCGTTCTACACCGGCAAGATCGCCGCCGCGAAGTTCTTCGCGGCGCAGGTCCTGCCCGGCGTCTCCGTCGCCCGCTCGCTCGCCGAGAGCGTCGACAACTCCCTCATGGAGCTCGACGAAGCGGCGTTCTAGCCCGCCCCGCACCACCGGCCGGGTCTCCTGTCCACAGGGGGCCCGGCCGCTCGCTTACCAGCGGGTTCTTCCGTTCTCGGTGGTTCATGGGACGCTCGTACGTATGAGTCCACAGGAGCAGCACAGCAGGGGGTACTCCGTCCCGACCGGGCGGCCGTACGCCCTGAAGGAGCTGCAGGCCGGCCTGGGCAGCCTCGGCGACCACCTGCGCGACCTGTACGACGGCGCGCACCCCGCCGAGTACGACGGCATCGCCGACGCGCTGTACATCGCCTTCCGGACGGCCGCCGGACTCGCCCCCGCCAGGAGCTACACCGGCTGCCCCGAGCACCCCAACGGCGCCCTCGACCCCGAGGCCCCCGACGGCTGGGGCCGCTGCCTCATCTGCAACGACCGGCGCCGGCTCGGCCGGCGCCTGCAGGGCGGCCGGCCCGCCGGCCCCGCGCCCGCGACCGAGCAGCGGCGCCTCGGCTATCCCGTACCGGACGGCCCGTACACCCTCGAATCGCTGCGCGCCCACCTGCGCACCGTCGAGGACCAGCGCTTCCACCTCTCCCTGTCCTCGCCCCCCGAGGACTTCGTCCGGATCGCCGACGACCTGCACCGCGCCTTCATCGTCGCCCGCGAGCTGTCCCGGCCCCGCAACGCCTCCGGCTGCTCCGAGCACCCCGGCGCGCCCATCGACCCCGACGCACCGCCCGGCGAGGGCTGTATCTTCTGCGCCGGACGCAAGAGACGCGCGCAGCGCTCCGCGCAGACCCCGGAGATGCTCCCGCGCATCCGCCGGGGCGAGCGCAGGCAGCTCCAGCGCCGGTTCGAGCGTCCGCCGGGCTGAGAACCGGCGGGACCGCGGACCATCCGCCCCGCGGTCCCGGTCCCCCGGCCATCCGCCGCAGCCCGGCCAAGGCGAACACGACCGTCGTTAAGGTGAACCACATGACCTCTCCCGCCCGCTTCGACCGCGGCCACACCGACGATCTGATGACCTTCCTGACGGCCAGTCCGTCGCCGTACCACGCCGTGGCCAACGCGGCCGAGCGGCTGGAGAAGGCAGGTTTCACTCAGTTGTCGGAAACGGACGCCTGGGACGCGGGGACCGGAGGCAGGTTCGTCCTGCGCGGCGGCGCCCTCATCGCCTGGTTCGTCCCGGAGGGAGCCGGCGCCCACACCCCCTTCCGGATCATCGGCGCGCACACCGACTCCCCCAACCTGCGGGTCAAGCCGCTGCCCGACACGGGCTCCCAGGGCTGGCGGCAGATCGCCGTCGAGATCTACGGCGGCGCCCTGCTCAACACCTGGCTCGACCGCGACCTCGGCCTGGCCGGGCGGCTGACCCTGCGCGACGGCTCCGAACGGCTGGTCAACGTGGACCGCGCGCTGCTGCGCGTACCCCAACTGGCCGTCCACCTGGACCGATCGGTGAACACCGACGGGCTCAAGCTCGACAAGCAGCGGCACATGCAGCCGATCTGGGGCCTGGGCGAGGTCCAGGAGGGCGACCTGATCGCCTTCCTGGAGGAGGAAGAGGGCCTGGAACGGGGCTCGGTGGCCGGCTGGGACCTGATGGTCCACTCGATCGAACCGCCCGCCTACCTCGGCCGCGACCGCGAACTGCTGGCCGGCCCGCGGATGGACAACCTGCTGTCGGTGCACGCCGGCGTCGCGGCGCTGGCGGCGGTCTCCACCGCGGGCGGACTGGACCACATCCCCGTACTGGCCGCCTTCGACCACGAGGAGAACGGCTCGCAGTCGGACACCGGCGCGGACGGACCGCTGCTGGGCAACGTGCTGGAACGTTCGGTCTTCGCCCGCGGCGGCTCCTACGAGGACCGCGCGCGGGCCTTCGCGGGCACCGTCTGCCTGTCCTCCGACACCGGCCACGCCGTGCACCCCAACTACGGTGAGCGGCACGACCCGACGCACCGCCCGCGGGCCAACGGCGGCCCGATCCTGAAGGTCAACGTGAACCAGCGGTACGCGACCGACGGCAGTGGGCGCGCGGTGTTCGCGAGCGCCTGCGAGCGGGCCGGGGTGCCGTGGCAGACCTTCGTCTCCAACAACTCGATGCCCTGCGGCACCACGATCGGCCCGATCACGGCGGCCCGGCACGGCATCCAGACCGTCGACATCGGCGTCGCGATCCTGTCGATGCACAGCGCCCGCGAACTGTGCGGCGCCGACGACCCGTACCTCCTCGCGAACGCCCTGGTCGCCTTCCTCGAGGGCTGACCCCCGGGAAGGCGACCGTGCGGGTCCCGGCCCGATCCGGGAAGACGCGCCCTGCGCCGCGCCCTTACGCCTCCTCGTCCATCCCGGCGAGGACGAGGGGCAGCCGGGCGGCCCCGCCGGCGGCGACGCGCACGGGCACGCCCCAGTCCTGCTGGTGGACGTGGCAGGCCGGGTACTCGTTGTCCGGATCGTCGTCGCAGGACGCCGCCATCGCGGAGACGTGCAGGACGCCCTCGCTGACCTCCGGGTTCAGCGCGAGCTCCCGGAACAGGTCGGTCCCCGCGCCCTCGCCCGCCGTGAGCAGCCCGGGCGGGGTCGAGGAGACCAGCAGCCGGGTGGACGGCCCGTAGCGGGTGTCGAGCTTCTGCCCGGCAGGCGCCTGGAACACCACGTCGAGGCGGAGCGTGCCGGGCGCCACCTCGGTGGCGGCGCGCTGCGTCCGGTGGGCGACCGCCTCCACCCGGACCGCGTCCTCGGGCAGCCGCAGCCGGGTCAGCCGGTGCCGGGCGGACTCGACGACCACGATGTCCTCGCCGACCAGGACGGCGTCGCTGGGCTCGCGCAGATCGGTGGCGAGCGTCGAGACCTCGCCGGAGGCCGGGTCGTAGCGGCGCAGCGCGTGGTTGTACGTGTCGCACACCGCGACCGAGCCGTCGGGCAGGGCGGTGACGCCCAGCGGGTGCTGGAGCAGGGCCTGGCCGGCGTCGCCGTCCCGGTGCCCGAAGTCGAACAGGCCGGTGCCGACGGCGGTGGTGACGGCGTAGCCCTCCTCGGCGGCGTGGACGTACCGGAGCGCGCTGGTCTCGGAGTCGGCGACCCACAGCCGGTCCCCGGCGGCCGCGAGCCCGGAGGGCTGGGCGAACCAGGCGTCGGCGGCCGGCCCGTCGTGCAGTCCCTCATTGGTGGTCCCGGCGGCGACCTCGACGGTCCCGGTGGCCGGGTCCCAGGTCCACAGCTGGTGCACACCCGCCATGGCGATCCAGACCCTGTCCTGCCACCAGGCCACGTCCCACGGCGAGGACAGGTCCACCTCCAGCGCGGGCCCCGAGGTCGGCGAGCCCTGCCACCACTGCCGGCCGGTCCCGGCGACGGTGTCGACCGCCCCGGTGTCCAAGTCCACCGTGCGCAGGGCGTGGTTGACGGTGTCGGCGACGACGACCCGCCCGTCGGGCAGCAGCGCCAGCCCCTGCGGCTCGCTGAAGCTCCCGGCGGTGAACCCGCGCTCCCCGCTGCCGATGCGCCGGACGACGCTCTCCGCGTCGGGCGCCAGCTCCACCAGCTGGTGCCGGGTCGAGTCCGACACCAGGAGGTTCCCGCCGGGCAGCACGAGCGCCTTCCCGGGGAACCGCAGGTCCCCGGCGACCGGCTCGGGCGCCACGTACGGCCCGTCCCCGCGCCGCAGCGTCCCCTTGGCCCCGTGCACGGCCTCCAGCTCCGCGACGAGCCGCTCGATGGCGTGCGCGTGCCCCTCACCGGCGTGCTGCGCGACGACG
This sequence comes from Streptomyces sp. NPDC045967, assembly GCF_056430495.1. Lineage (NCBI taxonomy): Bacteria > Bacillati > Actinomycetota > Actinomycetes > Kitasatosporales > Streptomycetaceae > Streptomyces > Streptomyces sp. NPDC045967. The sequence goes on from NZ_JBWKLE010000004.1 coordinate 284,015, forward strand.
TACCCCTCGGGGTCGATCACCACGAGCGTGGGCCAGGCCCGGACGGCGTACTGCTTCCAGGTGGCGAGCTCGGGATCGTCCAGCACGGGGTGGTGCACCCCGTACCGCTCGACGGCGTCGACGACGGCGCCGTGGTCGGCCTCGTGCACGAACTTCGGCGAGTGGACCCCGATGATCACGACGGTGTCCCGGTGCTTCTCCTCCAGCTCCCGCAGCTCGTCGAGGACGTGCAGGCAGTTCACGCAGCAGAAGGTCCAGAAATCCACAACAACGCACTTACCTCGCAGGCTGGCGAGGGTGAGCTCTTTGCCGCCCGTGTTCAGCCAGCCGCCCTTGCCGATCAGCTCGGGGGCACGGACACGGGCACGCTTGCGGGGTGCGGGCGCAGGGGTGGGCGCCGAAGCAGCATCGTTCATTCTTCAAGCTTGCCATCCTGCTATGAACGTCGGATTACACGCGTGCGGCAGGACCCACGACAGGGGAGCGAAGGTTGGCCACGGACGAGGACGAGACGACTGCCGGCGAGACGGCGCGGACGGTGCAGGGGTTCATGACGCTGCCGGGGCCCGTGGAGGACCGCAGAGAGGTGTTCGCCGGATGCGTGGCGGAGGTCGTCCGGGTCCTCGGGCTCGATGTCGCTCACGAGCCGCAACTCGGCGATCCACGAACCTGGGTGAACCATGCTCGGACGGCGCTGTACAAGGCCTGCCGCCGGGACCTGATCCTTTCCGAGGAGTCCTTCCAGACGCTGGTCAAGGCAGCCGTCTACGACCCCGACCCGAGCTTCAACCGCCATTTCCTCGAGCCGGCGCTGAACGCGTTCGGGCGCGGGCGGGTCCAGGCCTCGCTGCTCGGATACCTGCGGGCGGGCACGGTCCTCGAGCGGGCGGGCGCGGCGAATGCCTGGTACTGGTCCGCTCTACCCCTGCGTATGCCCACCGTACGGGCGGAGCACCCCGCAGCCACCGGTCCGGCGGAGCCCGACGACGCCCCAAGCGTGGGGGCCGAGTGGTACGAAACCGCGCTACGCGAGTTCGTGAGCAACGAGCACCTGGACGTCCGGCGCTGCATCCTGCCAGGCCTGCCGCTCCGGAAGTCGGCCTATCCTCCGGAGCTGCACGACCTGGTGGACGCGGCCGTGGCGATAGCCCGGTCCCATCCGGACGAGTACATCCGCCACCGCGTGGAACACCAGGTCGGTGACTGACACCCTCACTGGGCACGCTCGACCACGGCGACTTCCGAGAACTCCCGCACGAAGGTCATGTGACCGGTACGGCCCGTGTGCTCGATACACATATCCGTGCACACGTCCGCGTTCCCGGTCGGCGCGGCAGTCCAGCGGCAGTCCGGGTTCAGGCACCGCGCCGTGGCCGTCGTCTCCGCCGAGGGGTGACAGCCACCCCAGTACGGGCAGCCACCGGGGGCTCAGCACCGCTTCGCACGGCCTACCGGCCCCTTAGCGGGGTCGTTTTCAAGGGCTCAAGGACGCCCTTACTCAGTGGCTGCAAGGGTCGGCAGCCCAAAAACGGGGCGGCACCCAGGGCACGTTTTCCGAGCTGGGGCCGGGGTCGCTGTGCGGGGTTCGCCAGAGCTTTGGGCATCCCGAGTGACGAAGTGACGGAATGACGATTACTTCTGTTCCATTCATGGAGACAACAACACTTCCATAAGAGGTAACCGGGCGGGAGCGTCATTTCGTCACTTCGTCACGCGTGTCCGCTGCCGACAGCTGGAAGGGTCACCCCGGTGCTCAGGCGGCGCTGTCGGTTCCCAGCTTCGCCCAATGAATCAGGATGCGTTGCTCAGGGATGATCCGCTGCCCGCGCACTCCCTTGGTCACTTCAACCCTGTCTATGGCGAGTGACAACCGGCCGCGCCGATCTTCGTTCGTCGCCTCAGCCCACGCCTCACGCAGGATGAGGCCGTCAAGCATCGGTGACACGTCCACGGACGGCATGGGGAGCTTGCGGAGATCGGTGCCAAGCCCTTCGATGCGCCCCCTCAGGCGCTCTGCAAGCCGGTTGTAGCGCTCCACGGCTGCGGGGCCGCTGAACTCACCGCGCACGTATCGCGCGTCCTCCAGATCGGCGAGGCGGGCTTCCTCATCCTGGATCTCAGCAGTAAGCGCATCACGTTTCGCGAAGGTCTCCGGGTCCACGCGGTGCACCCAGCGGTCTGCGATCGCGACAAGCAACGGGTCGTCCGGTTCGAGCGCTGGGAGCTTCGTGAGGAACTGTTCCGTCACGTACTGGTCCACCGCTTCAGCCAGCGCCGACGCTCCGATGCACTGGTTGCCCGCGCGGCGAGCCATGCACTGGTAGCTGCCTCCCACGCGGTGCATTCGGCGACCGCAGCCGGGTACCGCGCAGAAGACGAGTCCCGTGAGCAGCGCCGTCCCCTCGGGCTTCGGCCGCCGCTTTCCTGCGTGCACGAACGTCCTGGATTCCAGGGTGCGGATGATCTGTTCACGCTCTCCGACCGTGATGATCCCCTCGCCGATCTCGACGGTGTCCAGAGTCTCGGGATCGCGGTACGGAAAGACCCTGCCCGTGTACTTCCGCTCACCGTCGTCCGTCTCGACGGTCTCGGTCTCCGGCATCAGGCCGGCGAACGCTGGCGAGCGCAGGAGCTGCATGATGCTCGCCGCGTTCCACTGCCCGCCTCTGGGCGAAAGAATCTCGTACTCGTTGAGAAGTCGGGCGATCTTGACCAGCGACGTTCCGGCGAGCGCTTCATCCGCGATGAGACGGGCGTGGACGGCGTGCTCCGGGTCATGGACGAGCTTCTTGGTCTGCGGGTCGATGAGCAGCCCGTACGGAGGCTGTCCACCGATCCACTGACCCTTGCTGCGTAGGTAGCGCTAGGCATGGCCGACGCGTGTGCCGAGATTCTTCGACTCGGATCGGGCGAGTTCGGCGAGCATCGCCACGACCATGCGCGCCGAGTCGTTCGAGGTGTCGAGACCGTCCACCACCGAGACGAGACGGCCGCCGGCCTTCTCGATGTCGTCCAGCACCTTGCCGACCTGGCCGATGCCTTTGCGGGACAGGCGGTCCAGCTTCCAGACGATCAGCGTGCCCACGACGCCCGCCGTTACGGCCGCCAGCGCGGCGTCGAAGCCCTTGCGCTCAACGGTCTTGTAGCCGGAGCGCCCTCTGTCTATGTGGACCTTGCGGACGGCCAGTCCGTTGCGTTCGGCCCAGGCACGGCAGTCGGCTTCCTGCCGTTCGATTGCGGTCTTGCCGTCCCGGTCAAGAGACAGGCGGAGGTACAGGTCACAGATCGCGTCTTGGTGCACACACTCAGCGTGACGAAGAGTTCGTTGGTTCGTTGTCGATTTTCAGAAATCGAGGATGGCGATCCGACCGCGCAGGTCGGCGAGGGTGAGGTCCTTGCCCCCGGTGTTGAGCCAGCCGCCCTTGCCGATCAGCTCGGGGGCACGGACACGGGCACGTCGGGGTGCGGACGCGGCAGAGTTCATGGCTCAAGGGTGCCACCCCGGCATGTGCGGGAGGACGCCGCCGGCCGGGCCGCGGGCGGCTGCCCGGCGGCCGGTCGCGGCGTCAGCCGAGGAAGGAGTGGAGCGACCGCGTGAGGGAGGTGAGGAACGCCTCCTGGAGGGCCGGCGGGAGCAGGTCCAGGGACAGGTAGGGGTTCAGGTCCTCCAGTTCGACCAGGAGGAGTTCGCCGGAGGGCGCCCGGCAGGCGTCGACGCGCTGGATGCCGTGGGCGAGGGTGTTCCACGCGATGAACGAGCGGGCGAACTCCAGGTCGGCGCCGGTGGGTTCGTACGGCCGCAGTTCCCAGCGGCGGTCGGGGTCGGGGGCGTGGAGGGCGTACTGGAAGGCGTCGTCCACGAAGTAGAAGGACACCTCGTACGCGAAGTCGATGCGCGGCTGGATGAGGATGTCACCCGCCGGGCCGGACGGCTCCGCGGTGAAGGACAGCCCTATGGAGTCGGCGCCCTGCTTGGGCTTGACCGCGTAGACGGGCACCCGGGGCAGCTCCGCCAGCCGGGCGGGGTCGTCGATCGTCGGGATGACCGGGTACCCGGCGGCCGTGAGGTCGAGCAGGTACTGCTTGCCCGCCATGTCGCCGCGGCCCGTGAGCGGGTTGTAGACCTTGGTCCCGGCGGCGAGGGCGGCCGCGCGGAAGGAGTCGTACGCCTCCTGGTGGTGCAGCACCGGTCCGCTGTTGCGGACGATCACGGCGTCGAAGCCCGGCATCAGGCGCTCCGCGTCGAGCGGGTGGCACAGGGCCAGCGGGAAGTGCTCGCGCAGCCGGGCGGTGAGGAAGACGTCCTCGTCGCCGTAGCGGCGGCCGCGCGCCGGGTAGGCCAGGTCGGTCACGTACAGCAGGGGCATGGGGGCAACCTATCCGGGGCCGGGCCGCCGCCCGGGAGGCGGGGGCGGGGCCGCGGTGGCCGCCGCGGGTGCGGGTCGGGGTGGTGGCGGGGCCGCGTAGCAGTGCACGCTCACCGTTCGGTTCGGGCCCCACCGCTGCTCGACGGTGGCCAGGCGGCTCCAGCCGAGCCGCTCGTACAGGGCGGCGGCGGCCGTGTCGGAGGCCAGGACGTCCAGGACGGGGTGCAGCGCGCGCTCGTGCGCGCCGCGCACGGCCCGCGCCAGCAGCAGGGCGCCGGTCCCGCGGCCGCGGTCCGCGGGGGAGACGAAGAGGCGCCCGACGACCGCGGTGCGCGCGACGGGCACGCCCGAGCGGTGGCTCCACAGGGCGGGCGCCGCGTCACCCGCTCCGCTGCGCGAGAGCGCGACGTGGCCGCTCACGCGGCCGTCGCGGTGGGCCACCCAGGCGTCGAGCTGGTCGGGCGGGGCCAGCCAGCGGGCGGGCCGCTCGGGCCAGTGCAGCGGGTAACCGTCGTGGGCGTGAACGGCGGCGAGCACTGCGGCGCACGCGTCGAGGTCGGCGGGCTCGCGCCGCCGCAGCACCCCGGCGCACGCGTCCGGATCGGCGGGTCCGCGCCTTTGCAGGGCCGCAGGTTCCCGTTCGGGCCCGGTCACGGGGCCGTGGGCGGGCGGAGGCCCAGCACGCGGTCCTTGAGGGCCGGGAACCGGTCGCGGGTCTCGGGGACCTTCGCCGGGTCGAGGTCGACGGTGAGGACGTCCTCGCCGGGGCCCGCCTCGGCCAGCACCTCGCCCCAGGGGTCCACCACCAGGCTGTGCCCCGCCTGTTCGACGCCCGCGTGGGTGCCGGCCAGCCCGCAGGCGAGGACGTAGCACTGGTCCTCCACCGCCCGCGCGCGGTTCAGCAGCGTCCAGTGCGAGCGGCGCCGCGCGGGCCATCCGGCCGCGACGACCATCGTGGTGGCGCCGGCGTCGACCAGGCCGCGGAACATCTCGGGGAAGCGCAGGTCGTAGCAGGTGGCGATGCCGAGGGTCTGTTCCGGCAGTTCGACGGTGGTCAGACAGTCGCCGGCGGCCATCAGCACGGCCTCGCCCTGGTCGAAGCCGAAGCGGTGGATCTTCCGGTAGGTGGCGGCCAGCTCGCCCGCGGGGGAGAACACGAGGGCGGTGTTGTACAGCGAGCCGTCGCCCGCGCGCTCCACGACCGACCCGGCGTGCAGCCAGACGCCGGCGTCGCGGGCGGCCTCGGACATCGCCGCGCGGGTCGGGCCGTCCAGGGGTTCCGCCTCGGTCTCGAACCGCTCGTAGGCGAAGGCGCCGACCGTCCACAGCTCGGGCAGGACGACGAGGTCGGAGGCGGCCTGTTCCCGCACGAGTTCGGCCGCGCGGGCACGTCGGGAATCCACCGACTCGCCCTCGTTCACCGCGATTTGAATCAGCGAGGCGCGCACATTACCACCGTCCTGGCCTTCCGGCCGTCAACTCGGGCCTACGATCGTCACACGAAAGCACTGCCGGGGTGCTCACCGGCAGCGTAGTTTTGGAAACCGAGCCTGATGTCCAGAGCTTCGAGAACGCGCCACTGAACAGCACCGCGAGGGGTCCCGTTGACCGTCCATCCCAGCCTTCAGCCCTATGCCGACGCGTGGACGCACTCCATCGAGGCGATATCCGAGCTGGTCCTTCCGCTGACGGAGGGCGAGTGGAACCGGGCGACGCCGTGCCCGGGCTGGTCGGTCCGTGACGTCGTGTCACACATCATCGGCATCGAGTGCGAGCAGCTCGGCGACCCGCGGCCGATCCACACGGTCGCCCGGGACCTGCGCCACGTGGTGGACGAGTTCAGCCGGTACATGGAGGTGCAGGTCGACGTACGGCGCCACCACACGGCGCCGGAGATGACCTCGGAACTGGAGTACACCGTCATCCGGCGGTCGCGGCAGCTGCGCAACGAGAAGCGGGATCCGGACACGCTGGTGCGGGGTCCGCTGGGCGACCAGGTGACGCTGGAGCAGGCGCTGCGGCTTCGGGCGTTCGACGTGTGGATCCACGAGCAGGACCTGCGGGCGGCGCTGGGCGTGCCGGGGAACTGGGACGCGCCGGGTGCGTATGTGGCACGGGACGTCCTGCTCGAGGGGCTGCCGAAGGTGGTGGCGAAGCGGGCGGGGGCGCCTGCCCATTCGGCGGTGGTGGTCGACGTGCACGGGCCGCTGGAGTTCATGCGGACGGTCCGGGTGGACGGGGACGGGCGCGGCACGGTGGACAAGACCCCGTCGCTGGGACCGGCCGTGACGCTCACGCTGGACTGGGAGACGTACGTGCGCCTCGCCGCGGGCCGGGTCCGCCCGCGCGCCGTCGCCGACCGGGTGAAGGTGGAGGGCGACACGGAGCTGGCCGAGGCCATCCTGGCCGGGTTCGCCGTCACTCCGTGACCCCCCGCCCCGGGCCTACGGCGACCTGCGCCCCGACGCCTCCGGGAGGGGGCGCGCGGGGGCGTGGCGGTCCGGTCCCGGGGCCTTCGGTGCGGGGATCGCGGCCCGGGCGCCGGCGGCTTCGCGGGACAGGGCCCGGCCGCGCAGCCGGAGGATCTGGCTGACGCCGAGCGCCTGCACGGCGAACACCGTCGAGAACGCGATGCGGTAGTCGTCGCCGGTGGCGTCCAGCAGGACGCCCACGGCCAGCAGGGTGGTCATCGAGGCGATGAAACCGCCCATGTTGGTGATCCCGGAGGCGGTGCCCTGACGCTCCGGGGGGTTGGCCGGGCGGACGAAGTCGAAGCCGATCATCGAGGCGGGCCCGCAGGCGCCCAGCACCAGGCACAGGGTGACCAGCAGCCACATCGGGGCCCGTTCGCCCGGGTGGGCGAGAACCGCGCCCCACAGCAGGGCCGTCAGGCCCACCGTGCCCAGGGCGAGCGGGATCCGCGCGGAGGGGCGGCGGCCGACGATCTGCCCGTAGACCAGGCCGAGCGCCATGTTGGAGGCGACCACCAGCGTCAGCAGCCCGCCCGCGGTGGTGCGCGACAGCTCCTGTGCCTCGACCAGGAACGGCATCCCCCACAGCAGCAGGAACACCATCGCCGGGAACTGCGTGGTGAAGTGCACCCACAGGCCGAGCCGGGTGCCCGGTTCGCTCCAGGAGGCGCGGATCTGGCGGCGGACGAAGCCCCCGCCGGTGCCCCGCGCGACCGGCGGCGGCGCGTGCCCCTCCGGGTGGTCGCGCAGGAACAGCACCAGCGGGACCAGCACCACGAGCCCCGCCGCCGCGCTCCCGGCGAAGGCCGGCACCCAGCCGACCCCGTGCAGGACGGGCGCCAGGACGAGCGTGGAGACGAGGTTGCCCGCCATGCCGACCAGCCCGGCCAGCTGCGCCATCAGCGGCCCGCGCCGGGCCGGGAACCACCGGGTGCCGAGCCGCAGGACCGAGATGAAGGTCATGGCGTCTCCGCAGCCCAGCAGGGCGCGGGCCGCGAGGGCCGTCTCGTACGAGGGGGACAGCGCGAAGCCGAGCTGTCCGGCGGTGAACAGGACGGCTCCGAGCGTCAGTACCCGCTTGGTGCCGAGCCGGTCCACCATCAGACCCACCGGTATCTGCATCCCCGCGTACACCAGGAGCTGGAGCAGCGAGAAGGTCGCCAGCGCCGAGGCGTTGACGTGGAAGCGGTCGGCGGCGTCGAGTCCGGCCACGCCCAGGCTGGTCCGGAAGATCACCGCCACGAAGTAGACGGCGACGCCGATCGACCAGACGGCGAGGGCCTTCCGCCCGCCGGGCGGGTCGAGAGCGCTCACCGGGTGTCCCCGCGCATCAGGGTGGCGACCCGGCCCAGGTGCGCCCGGACGCAGGCCGCCGCACGGTCGGCGTGGCCCGCCCGCAGCGCCGCCAGGATCTCGCGGTGTTCGGCGAGGTTCTGTGCGACCCGGTCCGGGTGGGCGTGCATCACCGCGACGCCCATCCGCAGCTGGCGGTCGCGCAGTTGGTCGTAGAGGCGGGAGAGGATCTGGTTCCCGGCGTGCCGGACGATCTCGGCGTGGAAGCAGCGGTCCTCGACGGCGAAGGCGGCCAGGTCACCGCTGTCCGCGTGCCGTTGCTGCGCCCGCAGCAGTTCCTCCAGCCGGTCGAGCAGCGCGTCCGGGGCCGGGACGGCCCGCCGTACCGTGAACTCCTCGACCAGCAGCCGGGTTTCCACCACGTCGGCGATCTCCTGCGCGGACACGGGCAGGACCAGGGCGCCCTTCTTGGGGTAGAGCCGGATCAGCCCCTCGGTCTCCAGGCGCAGCAGCGCCTCGCGCACCGGGGTGCGGGAGACGCCGACGGCCTCGGCGACCTCGCCTTCGGTGAGGAGCGTGCCGCCCTCGTACCGGCGGTCGAGCACACCCTGCTTGATGTGGCGGTAGACGCGGTCGGCGGCGGGTGCGGGTGCGGGTGCGGGCGAAACCATGCGCACAGCATAGATACATGATGTGTACAGCCGTATCGCGTCTCGGCATCCGAGATCCCGAGATCCCCGGGCTCCGCGACTCGCGACTCCCCGGCTCCCCGACTCCCCAAGTCCGCGACTGCATCGAAGGGTGCAGCCCGGGTTCGTCCGCCGGCAGGACGTGGCCGTCCCGGTCCGCCGGGACGCTGGAGTCATGGCCGACACCCTGACCACCGTCCCGGTGAGCCGCACCTCCGCCCGGCTCCCCCTCCTCGACGTCCTGCGCGGCGCCGCCATCCTCGGCACGCTCATGACCAACGTGTGGATCTTCGCCTCGCCCGGCGCGGAGTGGGGCGTGCTCCAGGGCGGTCCGCACAGCCCCGATCCCCTCGCGGACCCCCACGTGGCGAACATCGCCGAGAGCGTCTTCCGCTTCCTCGCGGACGGCAAGTTCCTGGCGCTGCTGACCGTCCTGTTCGGGGTGGGCCTGGCCATCCAGTACGACTCCGCCGCCCGTCGCGGGGAGCCGTGGCCCGGCCGCTACCCGCGGCGCGCCGCGTTCCTCTTCGTCGAGGGCACCGTGCACTTCGTGTTCGTCTTCGCCTGGGACGTGCTGATGGGGTACGCCGTCACCGCCCTCCTCGTCGCCTGGCTGCTCGCCCGCTCCGAGAAGGTCCGCCGGCGCGCCATGGGGGCGGCCGCCTGCCTGCACCTGGCCCTGCTCGCCGTGCTGACGCTCGCCGCCCTGTGGAGCCGGAGCGATGCGGACGGTGCGGACGGTGGGCCGCAGGGACCGGACCCAGCCGCCGTCGAGCTGTACGCCCACGGCGGATACGGCGAGCAGATCGCCTTCCGGCTGGAGAACCTGCCCATCCTGCGCATCGAGCCCGTCTTCTCCTTCGCCCTGCTGGTCTTCCTCTTCCTGCTCGGCGTCCGGCTGCACCGCGCGGGCGCCTTCACCGCCACCGCCGAGGGCCGCCGGCTCCGGGCCCGGATGGCCGCCTGGGGCATCGGCCTCGGACTGCCCCTGAACGCCGCGGCCACCCTCGGCGGCGACGCCTTCTTCTTCCTCGGCCGCTACGGTGCCGCGCCGCTCCTCGCCGTCGGCTACATCGGCCTGATCGGCGTCGCGCTCGACCGGCGGTGGATCCCGCGGCCCGTCACCACCGCCCTTTCCTCGATCGGCCGCACCGCCCTGACCTGTTACGTCACCCAGAACCTGGTGTGCATGCTGGTCGCGTACGGCTTCGGGCTGGGACTGGCCTCCCGGCTCGCCGGGACCGGGCCGTGGTGGGTGATGGGACTGTGGGCGGCCGTCGGGCTGACCCTGGCCGCCGGGTCCTGGCTGTGGCTGCTCCGCTTCGAGCGGGGCCCGCTGGAATCCGTCCAGCGGTTCGCGCTGAGGTGACCCGGGCGCCCGTTCCCGACGCGGCACCCCCTACGGCAGTCGCGGCCGCACCGCCTCCCACGCGTCGGCCACCTCCGCCAGGGGGTCGTCGTCGGCCAGGTACGGGCGCAGGAGGGCCAGCCGGGCGAGCAGGACCTTGATGCCGCGCAGCCGCACGATGCCCGCCCGGGGCAGGTCGCGCCAGGCGTCGGCCTGCGCGGCCGCCTGCTGCGGGGTCAGGTCGATCAGCGCGAGCAGCTCCCGGCACACGGCCGCCGGATCCCCGCCGCGGCCCGGCCCGAACTCCCGGATCAGATAGGCCCGTACGGCCGCCGGCTCGGCCGCGAGGGCCGGCGAGCCCGCCCCCTCGGCCCGCGCACAGCGATGCACCGCGGCCACCGCCACCCGGCCCCAGCGCAGCCGGATCGCGTCCGGCAACCGGTCGTCGCGCATCGACCCCGCCGCCAGCGCGTACAGGGCCCGGGGGGCGGGCTCGTCGTCCAGCGGCGGGCCGGTGGCCAGCCACGCCTCCAGGTCGGCGAGCGCGTGCCCGCCCGGCGGCACCGAGGTCAGCACCTGGCCGCGGCTGAGCAGCGCGACCACGACGCCCGTGAGGTGAACCTTCGCCACGTGCCCCGCGCCGAGGGAGGCCGTGGTGCGCCCGTACCGCTCGATGCGGCGCAGTCCGATCCGCAGCTGGCCCACCGCGTAGACCTGGCCGGCCCGCGCCACGCCGCCGACGCAGCGGAGCAGGCACACCCCGCCCGTGGCGTCGGCCTCCTCGACGGAGTACACCTGCAGCTCGGCTATCGGCACGCCGGGAGGCTACCCGGTCCGTCCGGTCAGCGCGGCGGGCCCTCCAGGACCAGGCGGATCTCCGTCACCTCGTAGCCGGCCCGGTCGAAGGCGGCCGCCATCGGGAGGTTGACGGTGTCGGTGGTCGCGGTGACGCGCTCGGCGCCGGCCGCCGCGTGGAAGCGGGTGATCTCGGCCAGGATCTCGTCGATCAGCCCCCGGCCGCGCTGCTCCGGTACGACGCCCAGATAGCCCACGTTGCGGTGGTAGGGGGTCGCCGAGGGGATGGCGAGCCCGGCGAGGGTGCCGTCCGGGAGCTCGGCGAGGCGCCACCACGAGCGCTCCCCGGGGCAGTCGAGGTAGAACGCGACGTCCTCGCGGGCGAGCTGCGCGGCGTCCATCGATTGGAGTTCGGTCTGCGTGTGCAGGTCGAGGCTGCCGGCGGACACGCGGGCGAAGGCGTCCAGGAACTCCTCGTCGGTGCCGTCGCGGAAGACGAGCCGGCCGGTGGGAGCGGTGGTGCCGGCGGCGGGGGGCGCCTCCGTCCCCTGCTGCCGGGGGCGGGTCCATGCGTAGCGCAGCCGCTCGATCTCACGGGTGAGTCCGGCCCGGGAGGCGGCCGCCCGGCGCCAGGCGACCGCCGCCACCAGCTCCGGGTCGGCCCGCCAGTCACGGGGCAGCGACACGTTGTAGACGGGGAGGTTGCCGAAGGCGTCGTGCCCGGCCGCGAGGAGCCCGGCGGCCAGGGCGGCCGGGTCGGCCACCGAGGGCGCCACCTGGAGGCAGTCGAGCGCGACGGGCCGCTCGCTGTCGGCGCGGCCCCACCACAGGGCGCGGGCGAGGACCCGGCCGTGGTCGTCCTCGGCGAACCAGGTCCACGCGGGCCGGAACCGGTTCTCGGAGAGCTCCGCACGGATCCGGTCCGGGCTCAGGGCGGGGACGGGGCCGTCGGCCGGGCGGGCGAGGATCCGGTCCAGGTCGGAGGGGGCCGCGGTGGCCGGGCGGAAGCGCATCTGGCGATGATCACACGAACGGGCGGCGCGGACCAGGCAGTTGTCTCGAGGCCGAAGGCCGGCCCCCGCGTTCTCGGGGCCGGCCTTCGGGACGTGCGTCGTCTCCCGTCACGCCCAGGTGATCAGGCGGCGGGGGTGTTCCAGGACCGCCGCGATGTCGGCGAGGAACTTGGAGCCGAGCTCGCCGTCGATCAGGCGGTGGTCGAACGACAGCGCCAGCGTGGTCACCTGACGGGGCTTCACCTTGCCCTTGTGGACCCACGGCTGGAGCTTGATCGCACCGACCGCCAGGATCGCGGACTCGCCCGGGTTCAGGATCGGCGTACCGGTGTCGACGCCGAAGACGCCGACGTTGGTGATGGTGAGGGTGCCGTTCTGCATGTCCGCCGGGGAGGTCTTGCCCTCGCGGGCCGTGGCGACCAGCTCGGACAGGGCCGTCGACAGCTCGCCCAGCGACTTGGCGTGCGCGTCCTTGATGTTCGGGACGATCAGCCCGCGCGGGGTGGCCGCCGCGATGCCCAGGTTGACGTAGTGCTTGAGCACGATCTCCTGCGCCGCCTCGTCCCAGGACGCGTTGACGTCCGGATTGCGGCGGACGGCGATCAGCACGGCCTTGGCGATGAGGAGCAGCGGGTTGATCCGCAGGCCCGCGAGGTCCGGGTCCTCCTTGAGCTCCTGGACCAGCTTCATCGTGCGGGTCACGTCGAGCGTGATGAACTCCGTGACGTGCGGCGCGGTGAAGGCGGAGCCGACCATGGCCTGGGCGGTGACCTTGCGGACGCCCTTGACCGGGATCCGGGTCTCCCGGGCCGGGCCGGCGGCGGCCGGGGCCTCGGCCGGCGCGGCCGGAGCCCGCTCCGCCACCGGGGCCGGTGCGGCCTGCTGCGGGGCGATCGCCGCGGCGGCCGCCGCGTGGACGTCCTCCCGGGTCACGACCCCGCCGTCACCGGTGGGGACGACGGCGGCCAGGTCGATGCCGAGGTCCTTGGCGAGCTTGCGTACCGGCGGCTTGGCCAGCGGGCGCTCCCCGACCGCGTGGCCGGTGCCGTTGCCGTTCACGGCCGGGGCGGCCGGAGCCACCGGAACCGCCGGAGCCGGGGCGGCCGCAGCCACCGGGGCCGCAGCCGCGGCTGCCGCCGGAGCGGTGCCGTTCTGCGCGGGCGCGCCCGCCGGGGCCTTGCGCGGGCGGCGCTTGGTCGAGGCGGTGGAGACCCCGTAGCCCACCAGCACGGGCTGGCGCGCCGCGGGGGCCGCCTCCTCCGGCTCGGCGGCGGCCGGGGCCGCCTCCTGCACCGGGGCCTCGGCGGCCCCGCCGGAGCCGGTCTGCACCGAGATGATCACCTGGCCGACGTCGACCGTGGTGCCCTCCTCGAAGAGGAGCGCGTGCACGGTGCCGTCGAAGGGGATCGGCAGCTCGACGGCGGCCTTGGCCGTCTCGACCTCGCAGACGACCTGGCCGTCGGTGACGGTGTCACCCGGCTGGACGTACCACTTGAGGATCTCGGCCTCGGTGAGGCCCTCGCCCACGTCGGGCATCTTGAATTCGCGGATGGTCATGAACGTGGCTCCTCAGAACGCCAGCGAGCGGTCGACGGCGTCGAGCACCCTGTCCAGGCCCGGCAGGTACTCGTCCTCCAGGCGGGCCGGCGGATAGGGGGCGTGGAAGCCTCCCACGCGCAGGACCGGCGCCTCCAGGTGGTAGAAGCACCGCTCGGTGATGCGGGCGGCGATCTCCGAGCCCATGCCCAGGAACACCGGCGCCTCGTGGACGACGACCAGCCGGCGGGTCTTCTCCACCGACGCCTGGATCCCGTCGAAGTCGACCGGGGACATCGACCGCAGGTCGACGACCTCCACCGACTTGCCCTCCTCGGCGGCCGCGGCCGCCGCCTCCAGGCAGACCTTCACCATCGGGCCGTAGGCCGCCAGGGTGAGGTCGGAGCCCTCGCGGGCCACGCGCGCCTTGTGCAGCTCGCCGGGGATGGCCTCGGTGTCGACCTCGCCCTTGTCCCAGTAGCGGCGCTTCGGCTCGAAGAAGATCACCGGGTCGTCGCTGAGGATCGCCTGCTGGAGCATCCAGTAGGCATCGCTCGCGTTCGACGGGGAGACCACCTTCAGGCCCGGCACGTGCGCGAAGAGCGCCTCGGGGGACTCGCTGTGGTGCTCCACCGCGCCGATGCCGCCCGCGTACGGGATGCGCACGACCACCGGCATCTTGATCTTGCCCAGGGCGCGCGCGTGCATCTTCGCGAGCTGCGTGACGATCTGGTCGTACGCGGGGAAGACGAACCCGTCGAACTGGATCTCCACGACCGGGCGGTAGCCGCGCAGCGCGAGGCCGATCGCCGTGCCGACGATGCCCGACTCGGCGAGCGGGGTGTCGATGACCCGCTCCTCGCCGAAGTCCTTCTGCAGGCCGTCGGTGATCCGGAAGACACCGCCCAGCTTGCCGACGTCCTCGCCCATGATCAGGACCTTCGGGTCCGTGTCCAGGGCCTTGCGCAGCGACTCGTTGAGCGCCTTCGCGATCGACATCTTCTCGGTAGGCATGGTGGTCACTCCCCACCCTCGAAGGACGCGAGGTAGGCGGCGAACTGCGCGCGCTCCTCGTCGACGAGCGCGTGCCCGTCCGCGTAGACGTTCTCGAAGATCGCCATGGTGTCGGGGTCGGGCATTGCGCGCACGACCTCGCGCACGCGCTTGCCCAGCGCCTCGCTCTCCGCCTCGAGGCCCTCGAAGAAGGCCTCGTCGGCGCCGCCGGAGGCCAGCAGGTGGGCCTTCAGGCGCAGGATCGGGTCCTTGGCCTCCCAGGCCGCGGTCTCCTCGTCCCGGCGGTACTTCGTCGGGTCGTCGGAGGTGGTGTGCGCGCCCATCCGGTAGGTGAACGCCTCGACCAGGGTCGGGCCCTCTCCCCGGCGGGCCCGGTCCAGCGCCCAGCGGGTGACCGCGAGGCAGGCGAGGACGTCGTTGCCGTCGACGCGGACGCCGGGGAAGCCGAAGCCCTGGGCCCGCTGGTAGAGCGGCACGCGCATCTGGCGCTCGGTGGGCTCGGAGATCGCCCACTGGTTGTTCTGGCAGAAGAACACCACGGGCGAGTTGTAGACGGCGGAGAAGTTGAACGCCTCCATCACGTCGCCCTGGCTGGACGCGCCGTCGCCGAAGTAGGCGATGACCGCGGAGTCCGCGCCGTCCTTGGCCACACCCATCGCGTAACCGGTCGCGTGGAGCGTCTGCGAGCCGATGACGATCGTGTAGAGGTGGAAGTTGTTGGTGTTGGGGTCCCAGCCGCCGTGGTTCACACCGCGGAACATGCCGAGCAGGTTGGTCGGGTCGACCCCGCGGCACCAGGCCACTCCGTGCTCGCGGTAGGTCGGGAAGACGTAGTCCTCGTCGTTCAGGGCACGGCCGGAGCCGATCTGGGCGGCCTCCTGGCCGAGGAGCGAGGCCCACAGGCCCAGCTCGCCCTGGCGCTGCAGGGCGGTCGCCTCCCCGTCGAAGCGGCGCGTCATGACCATGTCGCGGTAGAGCCCGCGCAGGTCCTCGGCGGTGATGTCGGCGACGAAGGGGGCGAACTCGGCGTTCTCCGCGTTGTCGACCCGGTCCCCTTCGGGGGTCAGCAGCTGTACGAGCTGAGGTACGGCGTTCTGCGTCTGCGCGGTGGCAGCGGCGGGCTTGGCGGCACCGGCCGCACCTGCCGCCCGCTTGCTGCCGCTGCTGCGTCGCGGCTTGCGCGCGGCAGTGCTCTCCACGGTCACGTGTGCTCCTCCGTCGGTCCGGCACCCGGGTTCTCCGGGGTCCAGTGCGGCTCACCTGAACCTGTACCCGCGCACGGGGTGGGTGCGCGCTGTGTACGGGAATCCAGGCGTGACAGGTGCCCCGGCGAGTGCCCTGCGCAATGCACGTTACCCAGTGCGCCGCATATCTGCGAAACCCCGTTTGACCTGGGATTTTGCTTGGATTTCCAAGTAAATCCGGCGACGCGGGAACAATCACTGGTCACAGCCTTGCAGGGGCCGGGAACAACGGCACGTTATCCCGGGTAACTCCGGCAGGGAAGAGGTGAGTGTGTGAAACTGACTTCGTGCGCGAAGACGGAAAAATCAAGGTATTCCTCCTGGACGACCACGAAGTGGTACGCCGGGGTGTCCATGAGCTCTTGTCGGTCGAAGAGGACATCGAGATCGTCGGTGAAGCCGGCACCGCCGCCGACGCCCTCGTCCGCATCCCTGCCACCCGCCCCGACGTCGCCGTCCTCGACGTCCGCCTCCCGGACGGCAGCGGGGTGGAGGTGTGCCGCGAGGTGCGCTCGGGCAACGAGGACATCAAATGCCTCATGCTGACC
This sequence comes from Streptomyces sp. NPDC045967, assembly GCF_056430495.1. Classification (NCBI taxonomy): domain Bacteria; kingdom Bacillati; phylum Actinomycetota; class Actinomycetes; order Kitasatosporales; family Streptomycetaceae; genus Streptomyces; species Streptomyces sp. NPDC045967. Next base: position 300,333 of record NZ_JBWKLE010000004.1, read on the forward strand.
TCGTTCGCCGACGACGAGGCGCTGTTCGACGCGATCATGGCCGGGGCCTCGGGTTACGTCCTGAAGGCGATCCGCGGCAATGAGCTGCTGAGCGCCGTACGGGACGTGGCGGCGGGCAAGTCGCTGCTGGACCCGGTGGCCACCGCACGGGTGCTGGAGCGGCTGCGCGACGGCAAGAACGGCAAGGGGGACGACCGCCTGTCGAACCTCACCGAGCAGGAGCGCAAGATCCTCGACCTGATCGGCGAGGGCCTGACCAACCGCGTCATCGGCGAGCGGCTGCACCTGGCCGAGAAGACGATCAAGAACTACGTGTCGAGCCTGCTCTCCAAACTGGGCATGGAGCGCCGCTCGCAGGCCGCCGCCTACGTGGCCCGCCTGCAGGCCGAGAAGCGCGGCTGACCTACGGCGGACGGGTCCCGTTCGGGACCAACGTCCCCGGCCGTCGGGCCACGAGCATGCGCGCCAACTTCCCTTCGGGTGAGCCGCGGCTGTGGTCCGTCCAGTTCACCGGAACCGCGCGGACCGTCGAGCCGACCACCCGCGAAGCGGAGCTTTTCGGGCCCGGGCCGCATGTCGCGGACGGAGCGGCCTTCGACCCGGTCTACCTGCGGATCGAACCGCAGTTCGTCACCGTGCACGCCCTGGCCGGGAATCCGGCCGGGGAATACCGGCACGCGCTCTGACGCGCGCGGCCGGCGGCCGGGCTCACTCCTCGGAGACCGGGCCGCCGCCGCCCGTCTCCACCGGCTTGGACGGCGTGGGCGACGAGGACTTCGACGGCGAGGCGGAGGAGCTCTTGGACGCCGAGGGGCTCGCCGACGCGGACGCCGAGGGGCTCGCCGACGCCGAGGGCGGCTGGCTGTAGGTCTGCGTCGGACGGCGGGTCTGGGTGTACGTGGGCTCGGTGGTGTACGAGGGGGTGTTCTCCGCGGTCTGCTGCGGCGGCGTGTTCTGCGGCGTGTTCTGCGGGCTCGGCTGGCCGGAGGAGCTCGTGACGGGCGCCGTCGGCGTCTTGTCGCGGCCGTTGTCGCCCACGCTCTTGACGGCGTACGCCACACCGCCGGCCACCGCGATGATCGCGAGCACCGCGAACAGCCACATCTTCCATCGGCTGCCGCCGCGGTCCTCGTAGCCGTCGTACCCGCCGCCGCGGCCGCCCTGCCCGTTGCCGCCGCCGCCCGGGAAGGCCGAGCCGTCGTCGGGGTTCAGCGGCGGCACCATCGCCTGCTGGAACTGGGAGGTCGAGGAGTGCGCGGAGTAGCCCTGCTGCCCGCCGTTGCCGCCCACGGGCATGGCCGTGGTGGCCGCCGCCCCGCCCGGCCCGTGCGGCAGCGCCATGGTGACCGGTCCGGTGTTCCAGGTGCCGGTGTTCGGCCCCTGGTCGTGCAGCATCTGCAGCGCGTACTGGACCAGCCCGCGCATCTCCTCCGCGCTCTGGAAGCGGTCGTCCGGGTCCTTGGCCAGCGACCGCATGACCAGGCCGTCGAGCTCCTGCGGAAGGTGGCGCCCCTCCGGCAGCTGCGAGGGCGGCACGGGCGCGTCCTGCACGTGCTGGTAGACCACCGACAGCGGGGTCTCCCCGGTGAACGGGGGCCGCAGCGCCAGAAGTTCGTAGAGCAGACAGCCGGTCGCGTACAGGTCGGAGCGGTGGTCCACGGCCTTGCCGAGGGCCTGCTCGGGCGACAGGTACTGCGGGGTGCCCATGACCATGCCGGTCTGGGTCATCGTCGACTGGACGCCGTGCAGCGCGCGGGCGATGCCGAAGTCCATCACCTTCACCGCACCGGTGTCCGTGATGATGACGTTCGCCGGTTTGATGTCGCGGTGCACGATTCCGTGCTGGTGCGAGTACGCGAGCGCCTCGAGCACGCCCGAGGTGATGATGAGCGCCTGCTCGGGGCCCGGCGCCTCGGCGCTGAGCAGCAGCTCGCGGATGGTGCGGCCCTCGACGAGCTCCATCACGATGTACGGGACGGTGGTCGGGCCGACCCGGTCCTCGCCCGAGTCGTACACGGCCACGACCGCGTGGTGGTTCAGCCCGGCGACGGACTGCGCCTCGCGCGTGAAGCGGGCCTTGGAGACCGGGTCTTCGGCGAGGTCGGCACGGAGCAGCTTGACCGCCACCGTGCGTCCCAGCCGCACGTCCTCGGCCGCGAACACCTCGGCCATGCCGCCGCGTCCGAGCCGGTGGGTCAGCCGGTAACGGCCGTCTCCCACCAGGCCGCCTGCGCCCCAGTGCTCAGGACCGTCGGCCATCCCGGCGCCGTTTCCCTCGGGTTCGGGTGCCATCAGTCCTCGCCGTCGTCTCTCTCGGCCGCCGCTCAGCGGTGTCCTTAGCCCTGGTGCTCCGATGAACGCTACAGCCTCGCAACCGGTCACCGTTCGGACAAGGTCGGGTGCGACCGTGTGGTCACGGAACGGGCACCTGGCTTGACGTGTGCTTGCCCTCCGGCAGACTGGGCGCGACATGCGCATAGCCAGTGGCGTGGGGACACATCCCGAGGGGAAGCAACAGTCATGAGCCAGGACGGCACTCAGGGCCAGTACGCGGGCGGCTCTCTGGCCGGTGGCCGTTACCAGCTAAGGGACTTGCTGGGTGCGGGCGGCATGGCCTCCGTGTACCTGGCGTACGACTCGGCGCTCGACCGGCAGGTCGCCATCAAGACGCTGCACAGCGACCTCGGCCGCGAGCAGTCCTTCCGCGAGCGATTCCGCCGTGAAGCCCAGGCTGTTGCCAAACTGTCGCACACGAACATCGTCTCGGTCTTCGATACGGGCGAGGGCGAGGTGACGTTCCCCGGCGGGGGCGACGGAACCGTCATGCCGTACATCGTGATGGAGTACGTCGAGGGCCGGCCGCTCGGCTCGGTGCTCGAGGCGGACATCCGCCAGTACGGTGCGATGCCGGCCGACAAGGCGCTGAAGGTGACGGCCGACGTGCTGGCCGCGCTGGAGACCAGCCACGAGATGGGGCTGGTGCACCGCGACATCAAGCCCGGCAACGTGATGATGACCAAGCGCGGCCTGGTCAAGGTGATGGACTTCGGCATCGCCCGGGCCATGCAGTCGGGGGTCACCTCGATGACGCAGACCGGCATGGTCGTCGGCACCCCGCAGTACCTGTCGCCCGAGCAGGCGCTGGGGCGCGGCGTCGACGCCCGCTCCGACCTGTACTCCGTCGGCATCATGCTGTTCCAGCTGCTGACCGGGCGGATCCCGTTCGACGCGGACTCGCCGCTGGCCATCGCCTACGCCCACGTGCAGGAGGAGCCGGTCGCCCCGTCCTCCATCAACCGGTCGGTGACCCCGGCCATGGACGCGCTGGTGGCGCGGGCCCTGAAGAAGAACCCGAACGAGCGCTTCCCCACGGCCGCGGCCATGGCCGACGAGGTGGCGCGCGTCCTGGGCTCCGGGCAGACCGGCGCCCCGGCCATCGTCCAGGGCGTCACGACGGGCGGCAGCGGCGCGGGCGTGGCCTCGGCCGTGTTCCCGCCGGTGGACTCCGGCTTCCAGGCACCGCCGCAGTCCGTGCAGCACCCGTACCAGGCGCCCCAGACGCCCGCACCGTCCCCGTACGCCCCGGTGCCCGGCCCGCAGTCGCACGCGCAGGGCGGCTACGCCTACCCGCACACGCCCCCGCCGCAGGGCCAGTACGCGGCGCCCACCCCGCCCCCCTACACGATCTCCCCGACGGGCGCGCCGAGCCCGGCCGGGGGTGGCGGCAAGCGGAACATGCCGGTGGTCGTGGGCGCGGTCGCCGTGGCCCTGCTGGCCGTCGGCGGGCTGATCACGGCGATCGCGATGAACGGCAACGACAAGGACAAGGGCGGCGACCAGGCGGGCCCGGGGGCCTCGACGGCGGCGACCGGCAGCGCCAAGGCCGGGTTCAAGGGCCCCGACCCCTCGCGCACGATCGACCCGAAGAAGTGCAAGGAGCCGACGAAGCACTACAGCGAGCCGGGCAAGTTCCAGGCGCCGGACCTGCGCTACAAGAACCTGCTCTCCGTGAAGGAGTGCATCCAGGCCTCGGGCGGCAAGTACAAGATCATCGAGAAGGACGAGGCCGTGTACGGCAAGGACATGGTGCTGGAGCAGAGCCCGCAGCCCGACGACAAGATCGACAAGGAGGGCACGGAGTACACGTTGACCGTGTCCACCGGCAACCCGGGCTGATCCCCGCCGCGGCCGGGCGGCCGCCACGACACACCGGCATTCCGGGGCCCCCGACAAGGGGTTCGGGATGCCGGTTTTGCCCCACTATGTAAGCCTGAGCGAGACATCCTGGCTCGGGACGGGAGGGGCACCCGGTGATCCAAGGCTTCCGTCCGCCGCAGTGGCTGGCCTGCGCCGCGCTGGCCGCCGCCGCGCTCGCCACGATCGCCCCCGCGCCCGCCCTGGCCCTGACTCCGGCCCCCGCACCGGCTCCCGGCGCCGCCGCTTCAGCGCCGCAATTCCGGGGCCCGCACCCGGCCGCGCCCGACGCCGCACCGCAGAGCCCGCGCGACGGACTGGCCGGCAGCGCCGCCGGTGCGGGGCGGCCGCGGCCCGGCAGGCCCGTCACCGCGCCCGTCAACCCGGAGATGCTCGTGGCCTCCCGGCCGCTGCCCGTACGACCGCGCCTGGAGCGCCCCGTGCGCCCCGTGCGCCCCGTGCGCCCCGTGCGTCCCGAGCACCCCCACCCCGAGCACCCCGGCCACCGCGAGCACCCCCGGCGCCCCCTGCTCCCCGAGCCGCCGCCGCGGGCCGAGCCGTCACCGTCCTCGATGGTCGGCGCCCTCGACACCGGGACCAACGACCGCGCGGCCGACCTGGCCGCCCACATACTGCCGCTCGGGACCGGGTTCGCCCTGATGGGCGTGGGCCTGGGCTACCTGGGCATGCGGCTGCGCAAGGGTCTGTAGGGACACCCGGCCCGCCCTCTCCACCCCGCCCCGTCCCCCTTGCGGCGTACGCCGGAAGACGGTTGCCGGGCCTGAACATACTCGGTATACATACTCGGTATGTCGATCCGTCACGGGCTTCTCGCCCTGCTGGAACGGGGTCCTCGGTACGGCTCGCAGCTGCGCACCGAGTTCGAATCCCGGACCGGCTCCACCTGGCCCCTCAACGTCGGGCAGGTGTACACCACCCTCGCCCGCCTGGAGCGCGACGGCCTGGTCGCCCCCGGCGGCGAGGACTCCGCCGGGCACACCCTCTACGCCATCACCGACGACGGCCGCGCCGAACTGCGCCAGTGGTACGAACGCCCCGTCGACCGGACCAACCCGCCGCGCGACGAGCTCTCCATCAAGCTCGCCATGGCCGTGGGCGCCCCCGGGGTGGACATCCGCGCCGTCATCCAGTCCCAGCGGCACGCCACGATCAAGGCGATGCAGGACTACACCCGGCTCAAGGCCACCGCGCTGGCCGCGGTGGAGAGCGGACGCTCCCACGAGCGCGACGACGTGGCCTGGCTCCTGGTCCTGGAACAGCTGATCTTCCAGACCGAGGCCGAGGCCCGCTGGCTCGACCACTGCGAGGCGCGGCTCGTCCGGCTCTCCCGGACGGCCGACGGGGGAGCCGCCGAGCCGCAGCCGCCCCAGGCCGCCGCGGGAGCCGAGGCTCCCGCCCCGACCACCACCGACCGGCCCCCCACCGCCCGCACGCGGCGGGGCTGACCCACCGTCCGGAGACCTCTCATGCCTGACCAGCGTCAGAACCAGCAGCCCGTACTCCAGTTGGACCAGCTCGTACGCACCCACGGCAGCGGCGCCACGGAGGTGCACGCCCTGCGGGGGATCAACCTCTCGGTCCATCCCGGTGAACTCGTCGCCGTCATGGGCCCGTCCGGCTCCGGCAAGTCCACGCTGCTCACCCTCGCGGGCGGCCTCGACACCCCGACCAGCGGCCGCGTGGTCGTCGAGGGCACCGACATCACCACGGCGAGCCGCAAGCAGTTGGCCGCGCTGCGCCGCCGCAGCATCGGCTACGTCTTCCAGGACTACAACCTCATACCCGCCCTCACCGCCGCCGAGAACGTGGCCCTGCCGCGCGAGCTGGACGGCGTCTCCGCCCGCAAGGCCCGGGTCTCCGCCCTCGCCGCGCTGGAGGAGATGGGTCTGGGGCAGCTCGCCGACCGCTTCCCCGACGAGATGTCCGGCGGCCAGCAGCAGCGCGTGGCCATCGCCCGCGCCCTGGTCGGCGACCGCCGCCTCGTCCTCGCCGACGAACCGACCGGCGCCCTCGACTCCGAGACCGGCGAGTCCGTGCTGTCCCTGCTGCGCTCCCGCTGCGACGCGGGTGCGGCCGGGGTCCTGGTCACGCACGAACCGCGGTTCGCCGCCTGGGCCGACCGCGTCGTCTTCCTGCGGGACGGCAGCGTGGTCGACGAGACCCTGCGCAGCCACGCCGACTCCCTGCTCTCCGGGCAGGCCGCACAGTGATCTCCTGGTACCACTCCTGGATCGCGGCCATCCGCATCGCCCGCCGCGACGCCTGGCGCGCCAAGGGCCGCAGCCTGCTCGTCCTCGCGATGATCGCCCTGCCGATCGTCGGGGTGAGCGCCGCGGACCTCACCGCGCGCAGCTCCGAACTCTCCACCGCCGAGGAACTCGAACGCCGGCTGGGCGCCGCGGACGCGGAGATCGCGCCCTCGGCGATGAACGCGCCGATCTACCAGAACCCGCGGGGCGACCACTACGCGCCGGTCGGCGGATACGACGGGTACGTCCCCGGCGACAAGGCCGACCGGGCCGACCCGCTGAAGGCCCTCCCGGCCGGGGTGAAGGTCGTCAAGGACTCCACCGGCCAGGCCAAGATCCGCACCACCCACGGGCTGCTCACCACCAACCTGCGCGAGCTGGACACGGCCGATCCGCTCGTGCGGGGCCGGTTCACCCTCGACCGCGGCCGACTGCCCCGCGGGGCGGGCGAGATCATCGCCACCACCGCCTTCCTCGAGCAGTCCGGCTTCTTCGTCGGCTCCACCGTCACCCCGCGCGGCACCGACCTGTCCTACCGGATCGTGGGCGCCTACGAACTGCCCAGCTCCCTGGGGACGGTCGAGGTCATCGGGCTCCCGGAGTCCCTGCTCACGCCCGTGGACAAGGCCCTGCGCGCCGCCGACGTGCCCGGGGTGGCGGCCGACACCGCGTACCTCGTCGAGGTGGGCGGCGAAGGTTTCACGTGGAACATGGTCAAGGAGGCCAACGCCAAGGGCCTGCTGGTCATCTCCCGGACCACGGCCCTGAACCCGCCCGCCGACTCCGAGGTGCCGCTGTACGCGCAGGAGGGCAAGGACCCGTACGGCATGGACGGCGGTGCGGGCCCCGCCGAAATGGCCGTCCTGGCCACCGTCGTGGGCCTCGCCATGCTGGAGATCTGCCTGCTCGCCGGCCCCGCCTTCGCGGTCGGCGCCCGGCGCTCGCGCCGCCAGCTCGGACTGGTCGGCGCCAACGGAGGCGACCGGCGGCACATCCGGGCCATCGTGCTCTCCGGCGGCCTGGTCATCGGCGCCGCGGCCGCTGTCACCGGCACGGTCATCGGCATCGCCCTCACCCTCGCCGTACGCCCGCTCCTGGAGGAGTACATGGGGCTGCGCTGGGGCGGGTTCGAGGTCCGGCCGGCCGAACTGCTGGCCATCGCCCTGCTCGCGGTGGTGACCGGGCTGCTGGCCGCCGTCGCCCCCGCGGTCACCGCGTCCCGGCAGACCGTGCTGGCCTCGCTCACCGGGCGCCGCGGCGTGCGCCGGGCCAACCGGGTGCTGCCCGTCATCGGCCTGATCGCCGTCGCGGCCGGCGCCACCATCGCCCTGTACGGGGCCGTGTCCGACATGGGCAGCCTGGTCGTCGCCGGCGGCAGCGCCCTCGCCGAGCTCGGCGTCGTCGCCCTCACCCCGGTCCTGGTCGGCCTGTTCGGCCGGCTGGGCCGCTGGCTGCCGCTGTCGCCGCGGCTCGCGCTGCGCGACTCCGTGCGCAACCGGGGCCGTACGGCGCCCGCCGTCGCGGCCGTCCTGGCCGCCGTGGCCGGGACGGTGGCGGTGGCCACCTACCAGAACAGCCGGGACCTGCAGAGCCGGCACGAGTACGTCGCCGAGCTGCCGGGCCACCACGGTCTGATCACCCTCTCCGACAACAGCGCCCACCGGGAAGTGCCTGCCGTGCGCGAGGCCCTGTCCAAGGAGTTCTCGCTGTCCGTCCGGGCGGACGTGGAGCGCGTCGTCGTCGGCCGGACCGGCTGCGATGCGCACTCCTCCGAAACGGGTTGCGGGCGCGCCGAGCTGGTCCAGCCCAAGGAGCAGCGCTGCCCGCTCTACGACCCCGCGAACCGGGCGACGGAGTTCACCGACGCGCAGCGCAAGGAGCTGCGCAAGGACTGGCGCTGCCAGTTCTCCGCACACGACGCGGTGAACTCGGTGGTCGTCGCCGACGAGAAGCTCCTGACCGCGCTGGCGGTGACCGATCCGGGGGCCGTCGCCGCGCTGAAGGCGGGCAAACCCGTCTCCTTCTCGAAGCAGAACGTGAAGGACGGCAAGGCCACCCTGCGGATCATCACCGACAACACGGCGGCCGACGCCGCCAGCGCCAAGGGCGAGGAGGAGCCGGGCGAGGACAAGGTGCTCGCCGTCTACCAGGCCCCCGACGACGTCAAGGGCTGGGGCGTCGAGCTCCTGCTGCCGCCGGCGGCGGCCAAGGCCGCGGGGCTGACCACCGCCCCCTTCGGCTCGTACTTCGCGCTGGACGGCCTGCCGACCAGCCAGCAGCGCCAGGCGCTGGACGGGCTCTTCGACACGATGGGCGTGGACACCGAACTGAAGATCGAGCAGGGCTACCAGGGCGACAACTCGGTGATGATGCTCGCCCTGGCCGTCTTCGCGGGCCTGGTCACCATCGGGGCCGCCGGCATCGCCACCGGGCTGGCCCAGGCCGACGCCGAGGCCGACCTCAAGACGCTGGCCGCGGTCGGCGCCGCCCCGCGCGTACGGCGCACCCTCAGCGGCTTTCAGTGCGGGGTGGTCGCCCTGATGGGCGTCGTCCTGGGCTCGGCGGCGGGCATCCTGCCCGCGGTCGGGCTCCGGCTCACCGAGGCCCACGAGATGCGCAAGCGCCTGGAGGACGGGTACACGGCCGCGCTGGGGTCCGCGAGCAAGGAGGTCTACGTACCGATCGCCGTGCCGTGGCAGACCCTCGGCCTGCTGCTGATCGCGGTCCCGCTGGGCGCCGCGCTGCTGGCGGCCCTGGTCACCCGCTCGAGCGGGGCGCTGGCGCGGCGCGCCGCCGGATAACCGGTCGCACACCGCCGGACGCCGGTCACACCACCGGACAGCCCGTCGCGCGCACGGCAACACCGTGCCTCCGTACAGGGTGGATCACGCCTGTACGGGGGCACACCGTGGGAGTACGGAGGTGTGCGAGACAATGACGGCATGGAGATGCCGAGGAGTGAACGGTCGCAGGACAGTCCCCCGAACGTCCTCATCGTGGGACAGGACGGGATGGCGGTCGGCGGCGCCGATGACGAGTCGCGCGAGGTCCCGGTGACGGAGATGGTCGAACAGCCCGCCAAGGTCATGCGCATCGGCAGCATGATCAAGCAACTCCTGGAAGAGGTACGCGCCGCGCCTCTCGACGAGGCGAGCCGGGTCCGGCTCAAGGACATCCATGCCGCCTCGGTGAAGGAGCTGGAGGACGGCCTGGCCCCGGAGCTCGTGGAGGAACTGGAGCGCCTGTCCTTGCCGTTCACCGAGGAGGCCATCCCCTCCGAGGCGGAACTGCGCATCGCGCAGGCGCAGTTGGTGGGCTGGCTGGAAGGGCTCTTCCACGGCATCCAGACGGCCCTGTTCGCCCAGCAGATGGCGGCCCGGGCCCAGCTCGAGCAGATGCGCCGCGCCCTCCCGCCGGGCGCCTCCCCCGCCGACGACGACGATGACGGCCACCACGGACCGGTCCGCTCCGGCCCCTACCTCTAGTACCAGCGCCCCGCGGGGCCGGTCCGCCTTCCCGGGGACCGGCCCCGCGGGGCGTTTGCGGCACTTGAACCGCACCGCAACCGCACCGCAACCGCCGGTCGTGGGCGAACCGCAGGTGGAGGGGGCTCCCCGGCAGGGGCCGGGCCGACGCATACTCAGGGGCATGAGCTACGACGCCATCGTCCTGGCCGGCGGCGGCGCGCAGCGCCTCGGCGGGGCGGACAAGCCCGCCCTGAGCGTCGGCGGGCGCCCCCTGCTCGACCGCGTCCTCGACGCGTGTGCGGACGCCGCCACCACCATCGTGGTCGGCGGCCGCCGGCCCACGGCCCGGCCGGTGCGCTGGACCAGGGAGGATCCTCCCGGCGGGGGGCCGGTGGCCGCGCTGGACGCCGGACTGCGGCAGACCACCGCCGAGCTGGTCCTGGTGCTCTCCGCCGACCTGCCCTTCCTGGACCGCGGGACGGTCCGTGCCCTGCTGGCCGCGCCCGGCGGGTGCGAGGGCGCCCTGCTGCGCGACCCGGACGGCCGTGACCAGCCGCTCATCGCCGCCTACCGCGGCGAGCCGCTGCGCCGCGAGCTGGCCCTGCTCGCCTGCGAACACGGCACGCTGGGCGGGCTCCCGCTGCGCGCGCTCACCGCCGAACTGGACCTCACCCGTGTCGCGGCGCCACCGTTCGCCTCCTTCGACTGCGACACCTGGGACGATCTCGCCGCCGCGCGCGCCAGGATCAGGGAGCATGGAACCGTGCTGGACCAATGGATCACCGCCGTCAAGACCGAGCTCGGCATCGACCTCCCCGTCGACGTCAAGGCCCTGCTCGACCTCGCCCGTGACGCCGCCCACGGCGTCGACCGGCCCGCCGCCCCGCTGACCACCTTCCTGGTCGGCTACGCGGCGGCGCGGGCCGAGGCCGCCGGGGCCGACCCCGCCCGGGCCGTCGCCGACGCCTCCCGCAAGGCGGCCGCCCTGGCGCTGCGCTGGGCCGCCGAGGCGGAAGCCACCGGGGCGACGCCCGTCGACTCCCCCGACGCCACCCGAGAGAACGGCTCCGGATGACCCCCGCGACCCCCGCCGAACAGGCCCTCGACGAGGCCCTGGCCCTGGTCAGCCGCCCCCCGCAGGGCGGCGGCGAAGCCGACCGCGCAGCCGGCGGCCCAGCCGGCGCCGGCCATCGCGCCTGCGCCTGGTCGCGGGCCCGGGAGGCGGCCGCCCGCGCGGGCGGCGCCAGGGGCACCCGCACCCGGACCCACCGGGTTAAGCTCGCGCACGCCCTCGGCGAGGTCCTGACCGCACCCCTGGACGCCCTGACCGACCTGCCGTCCTTCGACACCTCCGCCATGGACGGCTGGGCCGTCGCAGGCCCCGGTCCCTGGAACGTCCGCCCCGGCGCGGGGGTGCTCGCCGGCTCGGAGCTGCCCGCGCCGCTCGCGGACGGCGAGGCCGTACGGATCGCCACCGGCGCCCGGATCCCCGCCGACACCACCGCCGTCGTGCGCAGCGAGCACTGCCGCGAGAGCGGCAGCCAGCTCTTCGCCGACCGGCCCGTCCTCACCGGCCAGGACATCCGTCCGCGCGGCCAGGAGTGCCGCTCCGGTGACCTGCTGCTGCCCGCCGGATCCCTGGTCACCCCCGCCGTGCTGGGCCTGGCCGCGGCCGCCGGGTACGACGAGCTGACCACCCGGCCCCGGCCCCGCGTCGAGATCCTGGTGCTCGGCGACGAGCTCCTCACCGAGGGCCTCCCGCAGGACGGGCTGATCCGCGACGCGCTGAGCCCGATGCTCGGCCCCTGGCTCACCCGCCTGGGCGCCGAGGTGATCGGAACCCGGCGGCTCGGCGACGACCCCGCCGGGGCCGAAGCCCTGTTCGAGGCCGTCACCACCTCGGCGGCCGATGTCGTCGTCACCACCGGCGGCACCGCCTCCGGGCCGGTCGACCACGTCCACCCCGTCCTGCGGCGGGCGGAAGCCGCCCTCCTGGTCGACGGCGTGGCGGTACGCCCCGGCCACCCGATGCTGCTGGCGAGGATCGGCGACCCGGGCGAGGGGCGGCACCTGGTCGGGCTGCCCGGGAACCCGCTCGCCGCCGTCTCCGGGCTGCTGACGCTGGCCGAACCGCTGCTGCGCGCCCTCGCCGGCCGCCGGCCGCGCCCCCGCTACACGGCCACGGTGCAGGGCGACGTACCCGGCCACCCGCACGACACCCGGCTGGTTCCGGTCCTGCTGAGCGGCGAGCACGCGCGGCCGCTGCGCTACAACGGACCCGCGATGCTGCGCGGCGTGGCCGCCGCCGATGCGCTGGCCGTCGTACCGCCGAACGGGGCGCGGGCCGGCCAGGAACTGGAAATCCTCGATCTGCCTTGGGCGTCGGGAGGATGTTTCACGTGAAACTCCACGCCCGCGACGCCATGGCCCGGGGCGCCGACGAGAAGCTCGTCTCCCGGCGCATCAAGCTCCCCCGGCGGATCGTCGAGAAGCCGCTGCAGCAGGTCGCCAAACGCCTGCTGATGGCCCTGTTCGTGCTGTTCCTGACGGTCCTGATCGTCTACCTCGACCGCTCGGGCTACCACGACAACGCCAACGAATCGGTCGATTTCCTCGACTGCGTCTACTACGCGACGGTCACGCTGTCGACGACCGGCTACGGCGACATCGTCCCCCACAGCGACAGCGCACGGCTGATCAACGTCCTGCTGATCACCCCGCTGCGGGTCCTGTTCCTGATCATCCTGGTCGGCACCACCCTGGAGGTGCTCACCGAGCGCACCAGGGAAGAGTGGCGGCTGAGTCGCTGGAGGAAGAACTTGCGCGAGCACACGGTCGTCGTCGGCTTCGGCACCAAGGGCCGTTCGGCGCTGCAAACCCTGCTGGCCACCGGACTGTCCCCGGACCAGGTCGTCATCGTCGACCCGAGCGCCAAGGTGATCGACACGGCCAACGCGGAGGGCTTCACCGGGGTCGTCGGCGACGCCACCCGCTCCGACGTCCTGCTGCGGGCCGAGGTGCAGAAGGCCCGGCGCATCATCATCGCGACGCAGCGCGACGACACGGCGGTCCTGGTCACCCTGACGGCACGGCAGCTCAACCGGGGCGCGAAGATCGTCGCGGCGGTGCGCGAGGAGGAGAACGCCCCGTTGCTGCGCCAGTCGGGTGCGGACGCCGTCATCACGAGCGCGAGCGCGGCGGGCCGGCTGCTCGGCCTGTCGGTCCTCAGCCCCAGCGCGGGTACCGTGATGGAGGACCTGATCCAGCAGGGCAGCGGCCTCGACATGATCGAACGGCCCGCCAACCGGTCCGAGGTCGGCAAATCGGTGCGCGAGACGGACGACCTGGTGGTGAGCGTGCTGCGGGGGCACCGGCTGCTGCCCTACCACGATCCGCACGCCAGCCCGATCCAGCTGACGGACCGCCTCATCACCATCGTCCGCGCGGCGCCGCCGAGCGCGCCGCCGGTGACGCTGCCGTCCGCCGAGTAGATCGCGTAGCCTCCGGGCCATGCATGCGATCACGATCGAGCAGCCGGGGGGTCCCGAGGCCCTCGTGTGGACCGACGTACCCGATCCGGTGATGGGCGAGGGCGAGGTCCTCGTCGAGGTCGCGGCGAGCGCCGTGAACCGGGCCGACGTCCTGCAGCGCCAGGGGTTCTACGATCCGCCGCCCGGCGCCTCGCGCCATCCCGGCCTGGAGTGCTCCGGACGGATCTCCGCGGTGGGCCCGGGGGTGTCGGGCTGGTCGGTGGGCGACGAGGTGTGCGCGCTGCTCGCCGGCGGCGGGTACGCGCAGCGGGTGGCCGTGCCGGCGGGGCAGCTGCTGCCCGTCCCCACGGGTGTGGACCTGGTGACGGCGGCCGCGCTGCCGGAGGTCGTCGCGACGGTGTGGTCCAACGTGTTCATGGTGGCGGGCCTGCGGCCCGGCGAGACCCTGCTGGTGCACGGCGGGGCCAGCGGCATCGGGACGATGGCCGTCCAGCTGGCGAAGGCGGTCGGCGCGAGGGTCGCGGTGACGGCCGGGGGGCCGCAGAAGCTGGCCCGCTGCGAGGAGCTGGGCGCCGACATCCTGATCGACTACCGCGAGCAGGACTTCGTGTCCGAGGTGCGGGCGGCGACGGGCGGGGCCGGGGCGGATGTGATCCTCGACATCATGGGCGCCAAGTACCTGTCGCGGAACGTGGACGCCCTCGCCGTGAACGGCCGGCTGGCGGTCATCGGACTGCAGGGCGGGGTGAAGGCCGAACTGAACCTGGGCGCACTGCTGTCCAAGCGGGCGGCGATCACCGCCACGTCGCTGCGGGCGCGCCCGCTGGAGGAGAAGGCCGCGATCATCGCGGCGGTCCGGGAGCACGTCTGGCCGCTGGTGGCGGCCGGCCGCGTACGCCCGGTCGTCCATGCCACCTTCCCGATGGCGCAAGCCGCCGAGGCCCACCGGGTGCTGGAATCAGGCAGCCACGTGGGCAAACTCCTCCTCACCGCCTGACACCCCGCCCCTGGACCCCCTCCACCACCACACCGCGGGGCCCGGGGCGGGTCTTGCGGGCGGAGGGGGGAGGAGGACGGGGAGCGGCTTCGCGCAGTGGGGCGCCGCCGGGGCCCGGCTTCCCGCACCGGGCCCCGGCCGCACCGCTACAGGCTGCGCAGCAGGACCGCCGGGGATTCCACGCAGTCGGCGACGTAGCGCAGGAAGCCGCCCGCCGTGCCGCCGTCGCAGACCCGGTGGTCGAACGTCAGCGACAACTGGACGACCTGGCGGACCGCCAGCTCGCCCCGGTGAACCCACGGCTTCGGCATGATCCGGCCCACCCCGAGCATCGCCGCCTCCGGGTGGTTGATGATCGGCGTGGAGCCGTCGACCCCGAACACCCCGTAGTTGTTCAGGGTGAAGGTCCCGCCCGTCAGGTCCGCCGGGGCCAGCTTCCCGGCCCGCGCCAGCTCCGTGAGCCGGGCGAACTCCGCCGACAGCGACTCCGGGTTGCGGCTCTGCGCGTCCCGGACCACCGGGACCATCAGGCCCCGCTCGGTCTGCGCGGCGAAGCCCAGGTGCACGGCCGGGAGCCGGACGATCTCGCCCGCCGCCAGGTCCACCGTGGAGTTGAGCTCCGGGTAGCGGGCCAGCGCGGCCGTGCAGATCCGTGCCAGCAGCGCGAGCACCGAGATCTTGGGCCCGCCCACCGCGTTCATCGCCGCCCGGGCCGCCATCAGCTCGGTGGCGTCCGCGTCGACCCAGCAGGTCGCGTCCGGGATCTCCCGCCGGCTGCGCGACAGCTTCTCCGCGACCGCGCCCCGAACCCCCTTGAGGGGGATCCGCTCGCCCTGCGGAGCGGGACCGCTCGGCGCCGCCGCAGCCGCCCGAGCCGGCTCCGGCGCCTGCGGCGCGGCCAGCGCCGCCTCGACGTCCGCCCGCAGGATCAGCCCCTCCGGGCCCGACCCGCGCAGCGCCCGCAGGTCCACGCCGTTGTCCTTGGCCAGCTTCCGCACCAGCGGCGAGATCACCGCGACGGGCCCGGCGGCCGCGGCGGGGACGACCGGCGCCGCGACCTCGGCGGTGACGGGTCGCACCCGTCGCCGACGCGCCGGGCGCGAGTGGTCCGTGCCGTAGCCGATCAGCGGCCGGGGCACGGCGCCGGACCCGTCGGCCTCCGCCGCGGGAGCCTGCGCCTGAGCCTGCGCGGGCGGCAGCGACTGCGCACCCACCGCCACGGTGATCAGCGGCGCCCCGACGGGCAGCTCCTGCCCCTCCTCGCCGAAGCGGGCGGTGACCACACCCCCGTACGGGCAGGGCACCTCCACCATCGCCTTGGCCGTCTCGACCTCGACGACCGGCTGGTCGACGGTGACGACATCGCCCACCGCGACCAGCCACCGCACGATCTCGGCCTCGGTCAGACCCTCGCCGAGGTCGGGCAGCTTGAACTCCATGACCTGCGGCATCAGTTCTCCCACTGCAGGCGTGCGACGGCGTCGAGGATCCGGTCCACGCCGGGCAGGTGGTGCTTCTCCAGCATCGGCGGCGGGTAGGGGATGTCGAAGCCCGTCACGCGCAGCACCGGCGCCTCCAGGTGGTGGAAGCAGCGCTCCGTCACCCGGGCGGCGATCTCCGCGCCCGGTCCGCCGAAGCCGGCGGCCTCGTGGACGACCACCGCGCGCCCCGTCCGGCGCACGGACGCCACCACCGTGTCCTCGTCGAAGGGCACCAGCGAGCGCAGGTCGACGACCTCCAGCTCCCAGCCCTCCTCGCGGGCCGCCTCGGCCGCCTCCAGGCAGACCGGCAGCGAGGGCCCGTACGTGATCAGCGTCGCGCTCGTGCCCGCCCGGCGCACCAGGGCCTTGCCGATCCCCGGCACCGCCGCCGGAGCCTGCGGCGACCAGTCGGCCTTCGACCAGTAGAGCCGCTTGGGCTCCAGGAAGACCACCGGGTCGTCGCTGGCGATGGAGGCACGCAGCAGCCCGTAGGCGTCCTCGACCGTGGCCGGGGTCACCACGTGCAGGCCGGGCGTGGCCACGTAGTACGCCTCGGAGGAGTCGCAGTGGTGCTCGACCCCGCCGATCCCGCCGCCGTACGGCACCCGGATGGTGATCGGCAGCGGCATCGCGCCCCGCGTGCGGTTGCGCATCTTGGCCACGTGCGAGAGCAGCTGCTCGAAGGCCGGGTAGGCGAAGGCGTCGAACTGCATCTCCACGACGGGCCTTAGCCCGTACATGGCCATGCCGACCGCCGCGCCCAGGATCCCGGCCTCCGCGAGCGGCGTGTCCGTGCAGCGGTCCTCGCCGAACTCCTTCGCGAGCCCGTCGGTGATCCGGAAGACCCCGCCGAGCGTTCCGACGTCCTCGCCCATGACGTGGACCGTCGGGTCCTCGGCCATCGCGTCGCGCATGGCGCGCGTCAGGGCCTGCGCCATCGTCGCGGGCTTGGCCCCCCGCTTCGCCGCCACCGTGGTCATGCGTCTCCCTCCGCGTCCAGCTCGGCACGCAGCAGGGCCGCCTGTTCGCGCAGCAGGCCGGTCTGCTCCGCGTAGACGTGGGCGAAGAGGTCCATCGGGTCCAGCACCGGGTCGGCGTTCATCCCCTCGCGCAGCGCGGCGGCCATCGCCTCGGCCGCGTCGCGGGCCTCCTGGATGCCGCTCTCGTCGAGGATGCCGCGCGAGGTCAGCTCGCGCTCCAGCAGCTCGACCGGATCGTGCGCCTTCCATGCCTCGACCTCGGCGTCGCCCCGGTAGCGGGTGGCGTCGTCGGCGTTCGTGTGGGCCTCCATCCGGTAGGTGACGGCCTCGATCAGGGTCGGGCCGCCCCCGGCGCGGGCCCGCCGGACGGCCTCGGTGAGGACCTCGTGCATGGCGGCCACGTCATTGCCGTCGACCAGCCGGCCCGGCATCCCGTAGCCCACGGCCTTGTGGGCCAGCGTCGGGGCGGCGGTCTGCTTGGCGAGCGGGACGGAGATCGCGAAGCCGTTGTTCTGCACCAGGAAGACCACCGGCGCCTGCCAGACGGCGGCGAAATTCAGGGCTTCGTGGAAGTCGCCCTCGCTGGTGCCGCCGTCGCCGACCATGGCCAGGGCCACGACGTCGTCACCGCGCAGCCGGGCCGCGTGGGCCAGGCCCACCGCGTGCGGCAGCTGGGTGGCGAGGGGGGTGCTCAGGGGAGCTATCCGGTGCTCGCGGGGGTCGTAGCCGGTGTGCCAGTCACCGCGCAGCAGGGTCAGTGCCTGGACCGGGTCCAGCCCGCGGGCCACGGCCGCGAGGGTGTCGCGGTAGCTGGGGAAGAGCCAGTCCTGCTCCTCGAGGACGAGCGCGGCCGCGATCTCGCTCGCCTCCTGCCCGACGGTCGACGGGTAGACCGCGAGCCGCCCCTGCTTGGTCAGCGCGGTGGCCTGCGCGTTGTAGCGGCGGCCGCGCACCAGCTCCGCGTAGCAGCGCCGCATCAGCGCGGGGTCGAGCCGGTCCGCCGCCGGGGTGCCGAGCACCCGGTAGGGCTCGGCGTCCGGCAGCAGCGGAGCGGCGTCCGTACGGGGCCTCCAGGCGGGCGGCGGGGTGGGTCGGTGGGACGCACCGGCACCGGGCAGCTCTTGGACCGTCATGGCGGCGTACACCTCCTCGTGGGAAGTCGATGGAACGCTCTGGGCACCCCGGCGGTGGCCGGGGAGTGTGAGGGGCCTCACCTACCGATTGTTCGGTTGCCCGCGCAATTTGGCTACAGGCGGGTCCAGGCTGTGGACAAACTGGCGCCGGGGCCCTGGGATGGATGCAGGACGTCCAGGAGAGGGAGGCATCGGGCAATGCCGGATGAACAAATGGCCGCGGCGGGCTCCGCCCCGGTCCCGCCGGGGGGCGCCACCGGGCAGGTCGGTCCGGCGGCACCGGCACCTGCCGTCCCGCCCCGGCCCCTGGACCCGATCGACCGGTCGATCGTGCGGCTGCTCCAGGCGGACGGCCGCGCGTCCATACGGTCGGTCGCCGAGCAGGTCCACGTCTCCCGCGCCAACGCCTACGCCCGCATCAACCGGCTGATCGACGACGGGGTGATCCGGGGGTTCACGGCCCGCGTCAACCACGAGCGGGCCGGCCAGGGCGCCTCCGCCTACATCACGCTGAAGATCGTCCAGAACTCCTGGCGGACGGTCCGCGAGAAGCTCCGCGAGCTGCCCGGGGCCGCACACATCGCCCTGGTCAGCGGGGATTTCGACGTCCTGCTGCTGGTGCACACCCCGGACAACCGCACCTTGCGCGAGCTGGTCCTCACCCGCCTGCAGTCCATCCCGGAGGTGCTCTCCACCCGGACCCTGCTGGTGTTCGAGGAAACGGATCTGCTGGACCGGCAAGCGGCCCCCTCCGCCCTTCCCGCGCTCACCGAGGACTAGCCCGGACGGATGAACCCGCGCCGACCGGACGGGTCGCTCGGGAGCGGGAGCCCCGGTCTGCGGGTCAGCGGGTCAGCGGACCGTCCGCAGCCCGTCCAAGGCCATGTGGACCACCGCGTCGGCGAGCTGGTCCGGCCCGGTGCCGGGATGCGGCCGGTACCACTCGACCAGGGAGTTCACCATGCCGAACAGCAGGCGGGTGGCGAGCCGGATGTCCACGTCCGCCCGCAGGTCCCCGTCGGCGGCGGCCGCCTTGAGGAGGTCCGCCACCTGGTGGTCGAACTCGCGGCGGCGCTCCAGGGCCCAGCGCTCGGTCCTGGTGTTGCCCCGCACGCGCAGCAGCAGGGTCACGTAGGGCAGTTCGCCGACGAGCACCTCCACCGTGCGGCGCGTGACGTACTCGACGCGTTCGACCGCCCGCCCCCGGACCGCGCCGGGCTCCTCCAGGACGGCGAAGAGCCCGTCGAGGGCGCGGCTCACGGCCCGGCGCAGCAGCTCCTCCTTGCCCGTCACGTGGTGGTAGATCGAGGACTTCGAGATGCCCGCGGCCTTGGAGAGGTGCTCCATCGAGGTGCCGTCGTAGCCGCGCTCGTTGAAGACCTGGACGGCGACGGAGAGCAGTGTCTCGGGGGTGTAGGTGTCCCGCTTCGCCGTCGTCACGCGCTCTCCCCCGTCCCGTCGTCGTCCCCCGCCGCGTAGCCCAGCCGGAACAGCGCCAGCGACGGCGCGTACCGGCCGCCCGGACAGCGCTCGTCGAGGTGGTGCAGCAGGTCATAGGCCCAGTCGCGGCCCAGCCGCTCGTGCCACTGCGTCGGTCCGAGCGGGTAGTTGACGCCGAGCCGCATCGCGGTGTCGATGTCCTCGGCGGTGGCCACCCCGCGGGCGACGGCGTCGGCCGTGAGGTCGATCAGCATGGCGACCGTCCGGGCGACGATCATGCCGGGGACGTCGCCGATGACGGAGACCTTCTTGCCCAGCTTCTGGAACAGGCCGACGGCCTCGGCGAGGGTCCGCTCGCTCGTGTCCTCGCTGGCGGAGAGCGCGATCCGGGTCGCTCCGCGGTAGTCGAGCGCGAGGTCGAAGTAGACGACGTCGGCGAACTCGACGGAGGTCTTGCCGTCCGCGAGCACCAGCTGGCCCTCGCCCGGCAGCTGGATGTACGGCCCCCCGTGCTCGGTGGCGGTGACCGCGATCCCGGCCTCCTCCAGCAGCCCGGCCAGCTCGGCCGCGGGCCCGAGGTCGCCGACCACGGTGACCTCGGCCGGGGCCTCCTCGGGGGCGGCGGTGTGCGGCTCCGGCAGGGTGGCGTCCGGCCCGTACGGGAACCAGCCGTGCCCCGATTTGCGGCCGAGGCGGCCCGACTGGACCAGCCGGCGCTGCGCGAGGGAGGGGGTGAACTTGGGACTGCGGAAGAAGGACTCCCACACCGAGCGGGTGACTGCCTCGTTGACGTCCTGGCCGATCAGGTCGGTCAGCTGGAACGGGCCCATCTTGAACCCGCCGCTCTCGCGCAGCACGGCGTCGACGGTGGCGGGGTCGGCGCCCTGCTCCTCGTACACCGCGAAGGCCTCGGCGTAGAAGGGACGGGCGATCCGGTTGACGATGAAGCCGGGGGTGTCGGCGCAGCGGACCGGCGTCTTCCCCCAGCCGAGGACGGTGCGGTACGCCCGCTCGGCGGCGGCCGGGTCGGTCGCGGAACCGCTGACGACCTCGACGAGCGGGAGCAGCGGGGCCGGGTTGAAGAAGTGCAGGCCGAGGAAGCGGCCGGGGTGCGCGAGGCCGGCGGCGAGCTCGGTGACGGAGAGGGAGGAGGTGTTGGTGGCCAGCAGTGCCTCCGGCGGGACCACCTCTTCGAGTGCGGCGAAGAGGGACTGCTTGACGGTGACGTTCTCGACCACGGCCTCGATGACCAGGGCGGTCCCGGCGAGGTCCGCGAGGGCGCCCGCCGCGGTGATCCGGCCGATCGCGTCCTCGGCCTCCGCGCGGTCCAGGCGGCCCTTCGCGGCCATCCGCTCGACGCGGTCCTGCACGATGCCGACGCCGTCGGCGGCGAGGGCGGCGTCGATGTCGTAGATCATCACGCGGTGACCTGCGAGAAGGGCGACCTGGGCGATCCCCTGGCCCATGGTGCCCGCGCCGACGACCGCCACGGTGCGGGACCGTTCGATTGCTGTCATGTCCTGATCCTCCCGCACGGACTTGTCCACAGGCCCGCCGGGCCCTCTTGTCCCGACCGATCGTTCGGTTACTCTAACTCCAGTCTGCTCTCCTTCGCCCGGCTCAACGAGGAGTTGGTCCCTGATGGCCGCCGAGCTCACCGTCCCCCAGCTGTCCGCCAAGCACCGGCCCACCCTGGACCAGGCCCTGTCGGCTATCCGCAGCCGCGCCTACTGGTCCCCGCATCCCGAGCACCCCAAGGCGTACGGCGAGACCGCCCCGGCCGACGGGCTCGCCGCCTTCGAAGCCGTCCGCGGCACCCGGTTCGACCTGGGCCAGCCCGGCACCGACGGCTGGACCGGCGGCGAGGTGTCCCCGTACGGCCCGGAGCTCGGCGTGGAGTACCCGCACGTGGACCCGGACGTACTGCTGCCCGCCATGAAGGCGGGCATGGCCGCCTGGCGCGACGCGGGCCCCGAGGCGCGCGCGCTGGTCTGCATCGAGATCCTGGCCCGCATCGGCGCCCGGACGCACGAGTTCGCCCACGCGGTCATGCACACCAGCGGCCAGGCGTTCATGATGGCGTTCCAGGCCGGCGGCCCGCACGCGCAGGACCGCGGCCTGGAGGCGGTGGCCTACGCGTACGAGGAGCAGACCCGCGTCCCCGGGCGGGCCGACTGGTCGAAGCCGCAGGGCAAGCGCGACCCGCTGGACCTCGGCAAGACCTTCACGGCCGTCCCGCGCGGCGTCTCCCTGATGATCGGCTGCAACACCTTCCCCACCTGGAACGGCTATCCGGGCCTGTTCGCCTCCCTGGCGACCGGCAACCCGGTGCTGGTCAAGCCGCACCCCCGGGCCGTCCTCCCGCTGGCGCTCACGGTCCGGGTGGCCCGCGAGGTCCTCACCGAGGCCGGTTTCGACCCGAACCTGGTCGCCCTCGCGGTGGACCGGCCGGGCGAGGGCATCGCCAAGACGCTCGCTCTGCGGCCCGAGATCAGGCTGATCGACTACACCGGCTCCACCGAGTTCGGTGACTGGCTGGAGGCCAACGCCCGCCAGGCGCAGGTCTACACCGAGAAGGCCGGCGTCAACACGGTGGTCGTGGACTCCACCGACAACTACAAGGGCATGCTGGCGAACCTCGCGTTCTCCCTCTCCCTCTACAGCGGCCAGATGTGCACGACCCCGCAGAACCTTCTGATCCCCCGCGACGGCATCGAGACGGACGCCGGGCGCAAGACGTACGACGAGGTCGTCGCCGATCTCGCGGCGTCGGTCGGCGGTCTGCTCGGCGACGACGCACGGGCCAACGCCCTGCTCGGCGCCCTGGTCAATCCGGACGTCAAGGCGCGGCTGGAGGCGGCGGCCGGCCTGGGCGAGGTCGCGCTGGCCTCCCGCGAGGTAGCCAACCCGGAGTTCCCGGACGCGGTGGTCCGCACCCCGGTCATGGTCAAGCTGGACGCGGCCAAGCCCGACGCGGACGCGGCCTACCTCTCGGAGTGCTTCGGCCCGGTCTCCTTCGCGGTGGCCGTGGACTCCACGGCGGACGCGCTGGAACTGCTGCGCCGCACGGTCCGGGAGAAGGGCGCGATGACGGTCGGGGCGTACACGACGTCCCCCGACACCGAGCGGGCCATCGAGGAGGTCTGCCTGGAGGAATCCGCGCAGCTCTCCCTGAACCTGACCGGCGGGGTGTACGTGAACCAGACCGCGGCGTTCTCGGACTTCCACGGCTCGGGCGGGAATCCGGCGGCCAACGCGGCGCTGTGCGACGGCGCCTTCGTCTCCAACCGCTTCCGCGTGGTGGAGGTCCGCCGCCAGGCGTGATCCCCTCGGACACGGCCTAAACCCTGGGCCCGCCCCAGTGGAAGAGAGCCATGGCGACGCTGGTCGCCAGGTTGTAGCTGGAGACCTGGGGGCGCATCGGCAGGGACACGAGGTGGTCGGCACGGTCCCGAAGCTCGGGGGAGATGCCGTGGCGTTCCGAGCCGAAGGCCAGCAGGGCGTCGTCGGGGAGGGTGAGGGCGCGGATGTCCTCACCCTCCGGGTCGAGCGCGTAGAGCGGGCCGGGCGGCAGCGTTTCGAGCGTGGTCCGCTCGACGGTGGTGGCGTAGTGCAGCCCGGCGCCGGCCCGGACCACGTTCGGGTGCCAGGGGTCGAGGTCGCCGCGGGTGACCACGCCGGTGGCGCCGAAGCCGGCGGCGAGGCGGACGACGGCCCCGACGTTGCCGAGGTTGCGCGGATTATCGAGCACGACCACGGGCGCGGGGCGCGGCAGGCGCTCCAGGGCCGCGAGGCCCGCCACCCGGTCGGGGCGCACGGCCAGGGCCGCGACCCCCGTGGGGTGCACGCGGGGCATCAGCCCGGCCAGCCGGGCCGGCCGCGCCAGCCGGGCCACGTCGGCCTCGATGTCCGGGGCGAGCTCCGCGGCCAGGGCCCGTACGGCGGCGGGGTCCTCGGCGAGCACCATCCGCACCTCGGCCCCGAACCGCAGCGCGTGCTTCAGCGCGTGGAACCCGTCCAGCAGGACCAGCCCCTGCCCGGCGCCTTCCCGCCACTGCCGCACGACCTCATCGGCACTCTGCCCTTCGCTCATGCCCCGACCCTACGGTCCGCCCCACGAGCGGACGCTGCGCGGGTGCGCCGGCGAGGCGGCGGGCGCCCCTGCGCGGCGCCCGGAAGCGCGGGCTCAGCCCACATCCAGCCCCGCCGGCGTCGAAGGCGCGGGGTCCGGGTCCGGGGCGGAGCCCCGATCTTCGAGCCCCGCCGGCGTCCGAGGCGCGGGGTCGGGGGCTGAGCCCCGAGAGGCGGGCCGCAGCGCGGCGACCCGGGAGCCCAGCCAGACCAGGAACACCGTCGGCAGGAACACCGCGTCGGCGGCGATCATCGCCAGCGAGAAGAACGGCAGCCCCAGCAGGACGGCGATCCCCGCGTGCTCCAGCATCATCACGGCCAGCAGCACGTTCTTGATCCGCCGGTTGAACACCGTGAACGGAAAGGCCACCTGCACGGCCACCGTGCCGTACGACAGCAGCATCACCAGCGTGCCGCTGCCGGCCAGCAGCGCGGACAGCCCGGGCCAGGGGGTGAAGTAGTCCAGCCCGAGCGGGTAGTACAGCGCCGTCCCGTCCTGCCACCGCGACCCCTGGATCTTGTACCAGCCCGCCGTCGCGTAGATCAGGCACACCTCCGCCATGATCACCAGCATCCCGGCGTTGTGCAGCAGGTTGGCCAGCACGTCCAGCGCCGCCCGCCCCTCCCCCCGGGGATCGCGCCGGTCGGCCAGCCACCACAGTCCGCAGACCACCCACACCGCGGCGAAGGCGGCCAACCAGCCGGGCCCGAACCGCCCGGTCACCGCCCCGTAGGCGAGGACCGCGCCCAGGACGACCCACAGCACCGGCCCGGCGGCCCCCGCGGCGGCCGAGCCCCGCAGGCGGGCGCGGCGCGCGTCCAGCGACCACACCTGCGCGCACCGGGTGAGCACCAGGTACAGGGCCATCAGGTGGATGACGTTGTCCCCGCCGTCCCCCATGAACACGCTGCGGTTCTGCAGCGAGAGCACCCCGACCGCGAACAGCACGGACACGGCCCTGGTCCGCCAGCCCAGCAGCAGCCCCGCGCTCGCCAGCACGGCGAGCGCGTAGACGGTCTCGAACCACACGGCGGAGTCCGACCACATCAGGATGGAGAACGCCCCGTTCGAGGCGATCAGCCGCTCCGCCAGCGCCCAGCTCCACGGCCCGTCCGGCCCGTAGAGCTCGTGGCGGTGGGGGAACTCGCGCAGCAGGAAGAAGAGCCAGGTCCCGGCGAACCCGATGCGGACCACGGCGCTCTGGTAGGGGCCCAGGGCCTGGCCGGTGACCTTCGCCAGCGCGGCCGCCGCCGAACCTCTCCTCACACCGTCCACCACGGCAGCTCCCGGTAGTACGTCTCGGTGTCGGTCGTCTCGCCGCTCCACTCCGGCGCGGCCACGGCCGTCGTCGCCGAGCGCAGCTGGACCCGAAGGAGCCGTCCGCCCGGGTGGTCCGGGGCGAGCCGGTCCACCGCTATCCGCCGCAGGTACTGCTCGGACAGCTCGCCGCGCTCGCCGTTCGGCCTGTTCTCGTCGTCGTGGGAGCCGGTGAAGAAGTCCCAGGCCCGGCGGAGCTCGTTCTGCTCGGTGTGGCTCGGCAGCAGGCTGTGGCGGATGGCCTCGCCGTCCTCGGCGCTCAGGTTCCGCCAGTCCGTGGTGACCAGCTCGCCGGCGGCCGTCCGTACCTGCGCGCGCGCGTGTACGGCGATGTTCTGCTGGAGGGGGTTGGGCGCGAAGAGCTTCCAGTTCTGTTCGAACTCAGGATAGATCCAGGCGTCGACCGTCCGCGCGTGCTGCCTGCTGAGCGTGTTGGACGGGGCGACGTGCAGGAAAACCAGCGCGAGGTGCGTGCAGGCGGCCACGCCGACGGCCCCCAGGGCGAGGGCGGCGAGCACCCGGTACGGGGTGGACAGGCCGGCGATTCCGGGGGCCCGCGGGGGCGCCGGAGCGGCCGCCGAAGCGGGTTCCCGCCCGTTCGCATCCATCCCGCCCCGATCGTCCGGCATCCACAGGGTTGACCTCAGAGGTTGACACCCTACGGGCCGCCGACCCACCATTGAAGAGGATGAACCGAACGATCGGTCGGTCGGGTGGAAGAACGGCTGGCCGGCCAACGCTGACAGGGGACCGGGATGGTGGCAGTGAGCCCGGAGACGGGGCCGGAGACGGCCCTCGGGACGGACGGGACGGACGGCGCGGGCATGGCCGGCGACCTCGAGGCACAGCTCAAGGCGGCCTTCGACGCGGCGGTCGCGGCGGAGGAGCGCGTGGAACCGCGCGACTGGATGCCGGAGGAGTACCGCGCCTCCCTCGTGCGCCAGATGGCGCAGCACGCGCACTCCGAGATCATCGGCATGCAGCCCGAGGCGAACTGGATCACCCGCGCCCCCTCGCTGCGCCGCAAGGCCATCCTGATGGCCAAGGTGCAGGACGAGGCGGGCCACGGGCTGTACCTCTACAGCGCCGCCGAGACCCTGGGCACCAGCCGCGACGAGCTGCTCGACAAGCTTCACGCGGGGAAGCAGAAATACTCCTCGATCTTCAACTACCCCACCCTGACCTGGGCGGACGTCGGCGCGATCGGCTGGCTCGTGGACGGCGCGGCCATCACCAACCAGGTGCCGATCTGCCGCTGCTCCTACGGCCCCTACGCCCGCGCCATGGTCCGGATCTGCAAGGAGGAGTCCTTCCACCAGCGCCAGGGCTTCGAGCTCCTCATGGCCCTGTCGAAGGGCACCGAAGCGCAGCACGCCATGGCCCAGGACGCGGTCGACCGGTGGTGGTGGCCCTCGCTGATGATGTTCGGCCCGCCGGACGACGAGTCGGCGCACTCGGCGCAGTCGATGGCCTGGCGGATCAAGCGGCACTCCAACGACGAACTGCGCCAGCGCTTCGTCGACATCGCCGTCCCGCAGGCCGAGGCCCTCGGCCTGACGCTGCCCGACCCGGACCTCAAGTGGAACGAGGAGCGCGGCCACCACGACTTCGGCGCCATCGACTGGACGGAGTTCTGGAACGTGCTGAAGGGCAACGGCCCCTGCAACGAACAGCGCCTGACCCAGCGGCGCAGGGCCCACGAGGAAGGCGCCTGGGTGCGCGACGCGGCCGCCGCGTATGCGGAGAAGCAGGCGGCACAGACCGCCGCACAGAACGAGGAGGCACGGGTATGACGCGCGATTGGCCCCTGTGGGAGGTGTTCGTGCGCTCGCGGCGCGGCCTGTCGCACACGCACGCGGGAAGCCTGCACGCCCCCGACGCGGAGATGGCGCTGCGCAACGCCCGCGACCTCTACACGCGGCGCAGCGAGGGCGTCTCGATCTGGGTGGTGCCCTCCACCGAGATCACCGCCTCCTCGCCGGACGAGCGCGACCCCTTCTTCGCGCCCTCCGCCGACAAGCCCTACCGGCACCCGACCTTCTACGACATCCCGGAGGGAGTGAGTCACCTGTGATCGGCACGGATACCACCGCGGCTGCGGCCCTCGCCCTCGGGGACGACGCGCTGATCCTCTCCCATCGCCTCGGCGAATGGGCGGGCCACGCCCCCGTCCTGGAGGAGGAGGTCGCGCTCGCCAACATCGCGCTCGACCTGCTCGGCCAGGCCCGCCTCCTGCTGACCATGGCGGGTGACGAGGACGAGCTGGCCTTCCTGCGCGAGGAGCGCTCCTTCCGCAACATCCAGCTGGTCGAGCAGCCCAACGGCGACTTCGCCCACACCATCGCCCGCCAGCTGTTCTTCTCCTTCTACCAGCACGAGCTGTACGGCGAACTGGCCGTCGGCGAGGGCCCCTTCGCGCCGCTGGCGGCCAAGGCCGTCAAGGAGACCGCGTACCACCGCGACCACGCCGAGCAGTGGACCCTGCGGCTCGGCGACGGCACCGCGGAGAGCCGCGAGCGCATGCGCGCCGGCCTGGACGCCCTGTGGAAGTACACCGGCGAGATGTTCCAGCCGGTGGACGGCCTCGACGGCCTGGACTGGGCTGCGCTGGAAGGGCGTTGGCTCACCGCCGTGGGCGGCGTGCTGGAGCGGGCCGGGCTCGCGCTCCCCGAGGGGCCGCGCACCGGCGCCTGGGCGGCCGGAGCCGGGCGCCAGGGACTGCACACCGAGCCCTTCGGCCGGCTGCTCGCCGAGATGCAGCACCTGCACCGCAGCCATCCGGGGGCGTCGTGGTGACCGCCCGCGGCGCGACGACCCGTCTGGAAGCCGAACTGGCTGAGCTGGCCGGCTCCGTCCCCGATCCCGAACTGCCCGTGCTCAGCCTGGGGGAGCTCGGCGTGGTGCGCGGGGTCCGGGTCGACGAGGAGGGCCGCGCCGAGGTCACCCTCACCCCGACCTACACCGGCTGCCCGGCGATCGAGGCCATGTCCGCCGACATCGAGCGGGTCCTGACCGGCCACGGCATACCCGAGGTCCGGGTCACCACCGTGCTGGCCCCGGCCTGGTCCACCGACGACATCAGCGCCGAAGGCCGCCGCAAACTGGCCGAGTTCGGCATCGCCCCGCCCCGCCCGCACGCCGCCGGCGGACCCGTCCCGCTGACGCTGTCGGTCCGCTGCCCGCACTGCGGATCGACCGACACCGAGCTGCTCAGCCGGTTCTCCTCCACCGCATGCAAGGCGCTGCGCCGCTGCACCGCCTGCCGCGAACCGTTCGACCACTTCAAGGAGCTGTAGATGGCCGCACCCCGCCACGGCGCGTTCCACCCGCTGACGGTGGCTGCGGTCGACCGGCTCACCGACGACTCGGTGGCGCTGACCCTGCGGATCCCCGAGGAACTGCGCGAGGAGTACCGGCACGCCCCCGGCCAGCACCTCACCCTGCGCCGCGTCGCAGCCCCCGAGGGCCCGGAGATCCGGCGCACCTACTCGATCTGCTCCCCCGCCCCGGCCACCGGCGGCCCGGGCCCCGCGCAGCTGCGGGTCGGCGTGCGGCTCGTGGAGGGCGGGGAGTTCTCCACCTTCGCGCACAAGGAGATCGCCGCCGGTGACGTGCTGGACGTGATGGTCCCGGCCGGGCGGTTCGTCCTGGACCCGGCCGCGGCCCCGGCCGCCGGGCACTACGCGGCGATCGTCGGCGGCAGCGGGATCACCCCGGTGCTCTCGATCGCCGCGAGCCTGCTGGCCGCCCGCCCGGACGCCCGGTTCTGCCTCGTGCGCAGCGACCGCACGGCGGCTTCGACGATGTTCCTGGAGGAGGTCGCCGACCTCAAGGACCGGTATCCGGCGCGGTTCCAGCTGGTCACCGTCCTGTCCCGGGAGGAGCAGGAGGCCGGACTGCCGTCCGGACGCCTGGATCGGGAGCGGCTTGCCGCCCTGCTGCCCGCACTGCTGCCGGTGACCGAGGTGACGGGCTGGTTCCTGTGCGGGCCCTACGGCCTGGTGCAGGGTGCGGAACAGACCCTGGGCGCTCTCGGGGTGGACCGGAGCCGGGTGCACCAGGAGGTCTTCCACGTCGAGGACGTCACGGTCCCGGCCCGCGCCGCCGCCACCGCCCCGGCCGCCTCCGACGGGCGGGTCACCGCACGCCTCGACGGCCGGTCCGGCACCTGGGCCGTGCGTGACGGGGAATCCCTGCTGGACGCGGTGCTCCGCAACCGCGCGGACGCCCCCTACGCCTGCAAGGGCGGAGTCTGCGGCACCTGCCGGGCGTTCGTGGTGTCGGGTGAGGTCAGGATGGACCGGAACTTCGCCCTGGAAGCCGAGGAGACGGAGGCCGGTTTCGTGCTGGCCTGCCAGTCCCACCCGGTGACGGAGGAAGTGGAGATCGACTTCGACCGGTAGCCGCGGCCCCGGCCCGCGCCGGGGCCCGGCCCCCACCGCTCCGCCGCCCCGCCGCCCCGCCGCCCCTGTCCATTTTCCAGAACCTGTTCTATCTTGACGCACCGTCAGATCAGAACGGGAGGACCGGCAGTGGACTTCACCTTCACCGAGGAGCAGCAGGCGGCCGTCGAGGCGGCCAGAGCCGTCTTCGCGGACGTCGCGCCCGACGGGGTGCCCAGCCCCGCGCTCACCCCCGGGGCCGTCGCCGACGACTTCGACCGGCCCCTGTGGGCCAGGCTCGCCGGATCCGACCTGCTGAGCCTGGTCATCGCCGAGGAGCACGGGGGCGCCGGACTCGACACCATCGCCCTGTGCCTGGTCCTGCGCGAGGCGGCGAAAGTGCTGGCCCGGGTTCCGCTGCTGGAGCACTGCGCCACCGCCATGGCCGTCCAGGCCCACGGCAGCCCCGAACTGGCCTCCGCCCTGCTGCCCGGCGCCGGCCGCGGCAGCGTCGTACTGACCGCCGCCGCGCACGGCCGCTCCGGCCACGACCCGGCCGAACTCGCCGTCACCGCCCGCCGCGACGCGGACGGCTGGCTGCTGGACGGGACGCAGACGGCCGTCCCCTGGGCGCAGAGCGCCGACTGGATCGCCGTACCGGCCCACACCGGCGAGGGCGCGGCCGTCCTCGCGTTCGTCGCCCGCACCGCCGAGGGCCTCGCCCTCGCCGAGCAGGTCTCCACCACCGGGGAACGGTTCGCCGAACTCGCCCTGGACGGCGTACGCGTGGCACCGACGCACCTCATCGACACCCCGGACGCCTGGGAGCGGCTGCGCCTGCTCCTGACCACCGGGACCTGCGCCCTCGCCCTCGGCCTCGGCGAGCAGGTCCTCACGATGACCAGCCAGTACACGGGCAAGCGCGAGCAGTTCGGCTTCCCGGTGGCCACGTTCCAGGCCGTCGCCGTCCAGGCCGCCGACCGCTACATCGACCTGCGCGCCATGGAGGTCACCCTCTGGCAGGCCGCCTGGCGCCTGGACGCCGCGACCGGCGGCGCGGGCGGCCCGCTGCCGCTCGCCGGGGACGTCGCGGTCGCCAAGATCTGGGCCTCCGAGGGAGTCCGCCGGGTCGTGCAGACCGCCCAGCACCTGCACGGCGGCTTCGGCGCCGACACCGACTACCCGCTGCACCGGTACCACGCCTGGGCCAAGCAGCTGGAGCTCCAGCTCGGTCCCGCCGCCGTGCACGAGGAGGCCCTGGGCGACCTGCTGGCCGCCCACCCGCCGGCCTGACGGGATAACGGCCGGCGGCCGACATGCCGTCGGCTGACGGCTGACGGCTGACGGCTGACGGCTGACGGCTGACGGCTGACGGCTGACGGCTGACGGCTGACGGCTACAGCACGATGGCCGGGGTCCCGTCGTCCGTCACCATCGGGCGCCCGGCCCCGTCCCAGGCCTGCATGCCGCCGTCGATGTTCACGGCGTCGATGCCCTGGCGGACCAGGTACTGGGTCACCTGGGCGGAGCGCCCGCCGACCCGGCACATCACGTGCACCCGGCGGCCGTCCGCGGCGGCCTCGGTCAGCTCGCCGAAGCGGGCCACGAAATCGCTCATGGGGATGTGCAGGGCGCCCTCGACGTGGCCGGCCGCCCATTCGTCGTCCTCACGGACGTCCAGGACAAAGCCTTCGGAGGGCACCGCGGCGGCGTCCACCGAGGGAAGCGGTCCGAAGTTCATGCGTCGCCTTCTCTCATCACAGGTCCGACTCCCAACCTAGCGGACAGCGCCGGAAGCCGGCCGGTACGCCTCATCCCGCGGCCAGCGCCTCGGCCAGTTCCGCCTCGCGCTCGGAGACCTGCGCCAGCAACTGCTCGGCGATCTCCTCCAGCAGCCGGTCCGGGTCGTCGGGCGCCATCCTCAGCATCGACCCGATCGCACTGTCCTCCAGCTCCTTGGCGACCAGCGCCAGCAGCTCCTTGCGGCGCGCCAGCCACTCCAGCCGGGCGTAGAGCTCGCCGCTCTCCTCCGGCTCCGGACGCTCCGGCTCCGGACCGGCCGCCCACTCCTCGGCCAGCTCGCGCAAGCGCTGCTCCTCGCCCCGCCCGTAGGCCGCGTTCACCTGCGCGATGAAGGCGTCGCGGCGCGTCCTCTCGGCCTCGTCCTGCGCGAGGTCCGGGTGCGCCTGGCGGACCAGCTCCCGGTAGAGGCGGCGGACCTCCTCCGAGGGCCGCACCCGCTCCGGCGGCCGCACGGGCCGGTCCGTGAGCATCGCGCCCGCGTCGTCGGAGACCCCGTCCGCATCCATCCAGTCGTGGAACAGCTCGTCCACCCCGGGCATCGGCATGACCAGCCCGCGCGCCTCCCGCGCCCGGCGCAGGTCCTCGGGATCCCCGGTGCGGGCCGCCTTGGCCTCGGCGATCAGCGCCTCCAGCTCATCGAGCCGCGTGTACATCGGGCCGAGCTTCTGGTGGTGCAGGCGGGAGAAGTTCTCCACCTCGACCCGGAAGGTCTCCACCGCGATCTCGAACTCGATCAGCGCCTGCTCGGCGGCCCGCACGGCCCGCTCCAGGCGCGCCTCGGGGCGCTCGTCGTCGGGAACTGTGTCTCCGGTCTGCTCGCTCACCCGGCCAGCCTACGGCCCGCGGCGCCGGGCACCCCCGCACGGGCCGGACCGCTCACCCCCGGCGGACCCGCACGGGCCGGACCGCTCACCCCCGCCGCCCCCGCACCGGCCGGACCGCTCACCCCCGGGCCCCGGGGGCCCCGACCCCTCACACCCCGGTCTCCGCCGCGATCCGCCCGCCCCGTACCGCGGCCACCAGATCGGCGTGGTCCGCCTCGGTCCGGTCCGCGTAGGCGACGGCGAAGGCGGCCATCGCCTCGTCCAGTTCCTCGTTCTTGCCGCAGTAGCCGGCCAGCAGCCGCGGATCGACGCTGTGCGCGTGCGCCCGGGCCAGCAGGGCCCCGGTCATCCGCCCGTAGTCGTCGAGCTGCTCGGCGGTCAGCGCCGCCGGATCCACGCTGCCCTTGCGGTTGCGGAACTGCCGCACCTGGAAAGGCCGCCCCTCCACCGTGGTCCAGCCCAGCAGGATGTCCGACACCACCTGCATCCGCTTCTGCCCGGCCACCACCCGGCGCCCCTCGTGCTCCTCGGGCGGCGACACGAAGCCCAGCGCGGGCAGGTGCGGCAGCAGCACGGAGGGCCGCGCCTCCTTGACCTGGAGCACCAGCGGCTCGCCCTGGTGGTCCAGCAGCAGCACCACGTACGAACGGGTGCCGACGCTCCCCGTCCCCACCACGCGGAAGGCCACGTCGTGGATCGCGTACCGGGCCATCAGCGGCAGCCGGTCGGCCTGGAGCGTGCGCAGGTAGGGGCCCAGCGAGGCCGCGACCGCCGCGGCCTCCGCGTCCCCGACCCGGCGCAGCACGGGCAGCGCGTCCACGAAGCGGCAGCCGCCGTCGGGTCCCGGCTCGGTCGACTTCGCGGCGAACCGCGCGGAGGTGTTGTTGCGGGCCTTCTCCGAGACCTTCTCCAGGATGCCCAGCAGGTCGCGGGCGTCGGTGTGCGAGACCAGCTCCTCGTCCGCGATGGCGTTCCACGCCTCCAGGGCGGGCAGCCGCGCCAGCAGCCGCAGGGTCCGCCGGTAGGCGCCCACCGCGTCCAGCGCGGCCGCCCGGGAGGCGTCCTCGCCCGCGCCCGAGACCCGCCCGGCCAGCACCAGCGAGGTCGCCAGCCGCTTGAGGTCCCATTCCCACGGGCCGAAGACGGTCTCGTCGAAGTCGTTCAGGTCGATGACCAGCCGGCCCCGCGCGTCCCCGTAGAGGCCGAAGTTGGCCGCGTGCGCGTCACCGCAGATCTGCGCGCCGATCCCGGTCACCGGCCCGCCGGACAGGTCGTGGGCCATCAGCCCGGCCGCCCCCCGCAGGAACACGAAGGGGTTCGCGGCCATCCGGCCGACGCGTATCGGCGCCAGGTCGGCGACCCGGCCGGCGTTGGACTCCTCCACCGCCCGCACCGCGTCCGGCCGGTCCGACGGCGCCGCGAAGCCGGCGTGCGCCGCCCGCGGCACCCGCCGCCGCAGCGCCCGGCCCTCCTGCTTGGGCGAGCCGTCCGCCACCCGCGGGGCGAACCCCGCCACCTCCGGGATCCGCTGTCCCGCCACCGCAGCCATGCGCGCCGCCCCCGCCCCGTACGTCGATCACCCGCGAACGGGCTGACCGTACCTACAGCCCGGCGTCTCTGGCCAGCAGGGCGGCCTGCACGCGGTTCTCACAGCCCAGCTTCGCCAGGATCCGGCTCACGTACGTCTTCACGGTCGCCTCGCTCATGTGCAGCCGCCGGCCCGCGTCCGCGTTGGACAGCCCCTCGCCCAGCAGCGCGAGCACTCCGCGCTCGCGTTCGCTCAGCTCCGCCACCCGCCGCCGGGCCCGTTCGCCGCGCGCCGCGGCCCTGCCCGACGCCAGC
Source organism: Streptomyces sp. NPDC045967 (assembly GCF_056430495.1). Taxonomy (NCBI): domain Bacteria; kingdom Bacillati; phylum Actinomycetota; class Actinomycetes; order Kitasatosporales; family Streptomycetaceae; genus Streptomyces; species Streptomyces sp. NPDC045967. The sequence goes on from NZ_JBWKLE010000004.1 coordinate 334,086, forward strand.
TGGTCGACCACGTGCCGGGTCGCCGCCGGAGAGAGGTAGGCGTCGCCCGCCGCGGCCGCCCGTACGGCGCCGATCAGCTCGCCCGGCGCCGAGTCCTTCAGCAGGAAGCCCGCGCCGCCCTCGCCCAGCGCCCGCAGCACGTTCTCCTTCTCCCCGAAGGTGGTCAGGACCAGCGCCCGCGCCTCCGGGACCGCCCGCCCCAGCTCGCCGAGCGCGGTCAGCCCGTCCATCACCGGCATCTGGATGTCCAGCAGCACCACGTCCGGTGCGTGCGCGCGGGCCAGGTCCACCGCCTCCCGGCCGTTCGCCGCCTCCGCGACGACCTCGATGTCCCGTGCCGAGGTCAGGATCATCCTGATCCCCGCCCGGATCAGCGGCTCGTCGTCCGCGATCACCACGCGGATCACTTCGGCTGTCACCCGTGCTCCTACTGCTCGACCTCGTACGCCTGCTTGTCCACGAGCGTGCCGTCCCTGAAACAGAACCGGTAGACCAGATCCGTCCCCAGTGCGTCGGGCTGGTCCTTCGCCAGCAGCGCCATGCAGGCCGAACCCTCCGGCCGGGGCGGCCCCTTGCGCTCCGCGCCGGCCGTCAGGAACGTGTCGCCGCTCGGCAGCCGGCCGCGGACGGCCTGCTCCGACTCTCCCACCCGCACCGCGTCGAAAGCGGCCCGGTCCACCATCGAGTCGCCCATCGAGCCCATCACCAGCAGCACCCCCGCGCCGACCACGATCACCAGCAGCACCACCGCCGCGAACGCGATGCCGCAGCCCAGCGCGAACCCGCCGGCCGGGCTGCGCCGCCGCACGGCCAGCTCGCGGTCCACCGCCGCCCAGTCCATCGGCGGCGCTCCCCGCAGCCCCAGCGCCTGGGCCTGGGCCTGCTGCCCGAAGTCGTCCGCCTCGGTCCCGGCCCCGGCCGGCCCCGCCCCGTAGGGCAGCACCCCGGCCACCCGGAACCCGCCGTCCGGCGTCGCCCCCGCGTGCACCATCCCGCCGACCAGCCGCGCCCGCTCGCGCAGCCCGGTCAGCCCCTGCCCGCCCGAGACCACCTCGCCGGCGCGGGGCCCGGCCGCCGGGCCGTTGGCGATCTCCACCACCAGCGCGTCGTCCTCGTAGCGCAGTTCCACCGTGATCGGCGCCCCCGGCGCGTGCTTGTACGCGTTCGTCAGCGCCTCCTGCACGATCCGGTACGCCGCGTGGTCACAGGCCGCGACCAGCGGCCGCGGCCGGCCCGACGCGGACAGCCGCACGTCGGTCCCCGCGCCCCGCGCCGCCTCCACCACCGCGGCGATCCCGGCCGCCCCGCGGGCCGCCGGCTGCGCCGCCTCCTCCACCGGGACCGGCGCCTCGACCCCGTCCCGCAGGATTCCGACGACCTCGCGCAGCTCGTGCATGGCCGCCACCGACGCCTGCCGCAGCACCCCGACCGCCTCGCGCTGCCGGTCGGTCAGCTCGGGGTCCACCTCCAGGGCGCCGGTGTGCACCGAGATCAGCGCCAGCTGGTGGCCGAGGCTGTCGTGCATGTCCTGGGCGATCCGCTGCCGCTCGCGCAGCCGCGCCTGCCCGGCCACCATCGCGCGCTCGCGCATCAGCTGGCCGTTGCGCTCCTGGAGCGCGCTCAGCAGCGTGCGGCGCTGCGACCAGTACCGGCTGGCCAGACCGGGCATCACACTCATCGCGAGGAACATCAGCGTGGAGAACACGATCACCAGCAGCGGGCGCATCTGCGCCGACTCGTGCAGCACGCTGAGGCCGACCGTCGCGACGAACGCCACCGTGAAGGCGGCGCCCGCCCGGCCCACCCCGATGATCCGGCGCCCCGCCGACCAGCTCAGCAGGCACGTGACCAGGAACGAACCCGGCAGGAACACGCCCACCGCCGAACCCGCGACCAGGGTCGAGGCGGGCAGCCTGCGCCGCAGCAGGGTGAGCAGCACCACGACCGCCGCGCTCGCGACCATCCGCCGTCCGGAACCGTTGTCGAGCTCCTCGACGCCCAGACCGAGCAGCGCCAGCACCCCCGCCATCGCGAGGTCGCCCACGAGCATCCGCCGGGTCCAGGGCTCCGGCCCCCTCAGCCAGTCCCGCCCCGCACGCGCCATCGCCTTCGCATCCACCCGGCCGACCCTAGACACCCCGGCCCGCCGCCGACGTCCCCCTTTCGTCGCGGTCCGCACGACGAAAGTCGGACGGCGCCGCGAAGAACGTGTCCTGGATCACTCCTTGGCCCCGGAGCACCGCACCGCCCGTACCGGGCAGGTCAGTTGATCACCGGCCGCCGAGCTCCCGAGGGACCGGGAGGCGCACAACACGAAACGGCCGCCACCGCTTTCGCGATGACGACCGTTTCGTCGATGTGGGCGAGGGGGGATTTGAACCCCCACGTCCCGAAGGACACTGGCACCTGAAGCCAGCGCGTCTGCCGTTCCGCCACTCGCCCGAGCAGCTCCCCAGTGGTTCTTCCCTTTCGGGCCGTTCCCCTGGCGACGTCGAAACATTAGCACGTCGGACGGGGTGGAATCACATCGCTTTCCGCGCACCCCGGGCCCCGGCCGCGGACGGCCCCTCCCGCACTCCGCTCCCGGTGCGGGACACTGTCCTCGAGGCCCCCCTACGATCCCTGTGAGGACCAACACTCGTCCTCACAGGTCCGATGGGGAACCACCCGAATCCGCCACGCGTGGATACGATCAGTAAGCAGTACAGGGCGACAACGACGGAGGAGGTGCCCCATGGGAGTTCTGAAGCGGTTCGAGCAGCGACTCGAAGGTCTGGTGAACGGCACCTTCGCCAAGGTGTTCAAGTCCGAGGTCCAGCCGGTGGAGATCGCCGGAGCCCTCCAGCGGGAGTGCGACAACAACGCCACCATCTGGAACCGCGAGCGGACGGTCGTGCCCAACGACTTCATCGTCGAGCTCAGCACCGGCGACTACGAACGCCTCAGCCCCTACTCCGGGCAGCTCGGCGACGAGCTCGCGGGCCTCGTCCGCGACTACGCCAAGCAGCAGCGCTACAGCTTCATGGGCCCCATCAAGGTCCAGCTGGAGAAGGCCGACGACCTCGACACCGGGCTCTACCGGGTCCGCAGCCGCACCCTCGCCGCCAGCACCTCCCAGCCGCAGCCGCCCTCGGGCCGGCCGCAGGGCGGTCCGGCGGGCCAGGGCGGCTACGGCTACCCCCCGGTCGGCGCCCCGCCCATGCCCAGCGCTCCGCCGCCCGGCGGACCGGGCGCGCGGCGGCCCGCCGGCGGAGCCGGCCCCGCCGCACCCGTACCGGCCTCCGGCGGCGCCCGGCGCCACTGGATCGAGATCAACGGCACCCGTCACCAGATCTCGCGCCCCACGCTCGTACTCGGCCGAAGCACCGAAGCCGACGTGCGGATCGACGACCCCGGCGTATCGCGCCGGCACTGTGAGATCCGGACCGGAACGCCCTCGACCATCCAGGATCTCGGGTCCACCAACGGCATCGTGGTGGACGGGCAGCACACCACCCGCGCTACGCTCCGCGACGGCTCGCGGATCGTCGTGGGCAGCACGACCATCATTTACCGGCAAGCCGAAGGGTGAAGCGGGGGCAATGTCAGAGCTGACCCTGACGGTCATGCGGCTGGGTTTCCTAGCCGTTCTGTGGCTGTTCGTCATCGTGGCCGTCCAGGTCATCCGCAGCGACCTCTTCGGAACGAGAGTCACGCAGCGCGGCTCCCGCCGCGGCGGCGCCGGCGCGGGCACCGCGCCGCAGCAGGCCGGCCGGCAGGCCGCGCCACCGCAGCAGCGCCAGCGCCGCGGTGCGCCCACCAAGCTCGTCGTGTCCGAGGGCACCCTCACGGGGACCACGGTGGCCCTCGCCGGCCAGACGATCACCCTGGGCCGCGCGCACGACTCCACCATCGTGCTGGACGATGACTACGCGTCCAGCCGCCATGCCAGGATCTACCCCGACCGTGACGGGCAGTGGATCGTCGAGGATCTCGGGTCCACCAACGGCACGTATCTCGACCGGACCCGCCTGACCACCCCGACGCCCATTCCGCCGGGCGCCCCGATCCGCATCGGCAAGACCGTCATCGAGCTGCGGAAGTAGTACGAGAATGAGCGAGCGGAGCGAGCGCGCGGCGGTGATCCGTCCCATCGAGGAGACGGACACGCGCGCGCTCCCGACCGGAGGGTGGGCAGTGTGGCTCGAGACCGGTTGTACCCGGAGCCGACCGGCGAGGTGCGCATGAGTCTGTCCCTGCGGTTCGCCGCCGGATCGCACAAGGGCATGATCCGCGAGGGCAACGAGGACTCCGGCTACGCCGGGCCCCGCCTCCTCGCGATCGCCGACGGCATGGGAGGCCAGGCCGCCGGCGAGGTCGCGAGCTCCGAGGTGATCTCCACCCTGGTGCAGCTCGACGACGACGTCCCGGGCTCGGACCTGCTCACCTCCCTGGCGACGGCCGTGCAGCGCGCCAACGACCAGCTGCGCGTGATGGTCGAGGAGGACCCCCAGCTCGAGGGCATGGGCACGACGCTGACCGCCCTGCTGTGGACCGGCCAGCGCCTGGGTCTGGTCCACGTCGGCGACTCCCGCGCCTACCTGCTCCGCGACGGCGTCCTCACCCAGATCACCCAGGACCACACCTGGGTGCAGCGCCTGGTCGACGAGGGCCGGATCACCGAAGAGGAAGCCACCACCCACCCGCAGCGCTCCCTGCTGATGCGCGCGCTGGGCAGCGGCGACATCGTCGAACCCGACCTCTCCATCCGCGAGGTCCGTGCCGGCGACCGCTACCTCATCTGCTCCGACGGGCTCTCCGGCGTGGTCTCCCACCAGACCCTCGAAGAGACCCTCGCCGACTACCACGGCCCCCGCGAGACCGTGCAGTCGCTCATCCAGCTCGCCCTGCGCGGCGGCGGACCCGACAACATCACCTGCATCGTCGCCGACGTCCTCGACACCGACAGCGGGGACACCCTCGCCGCCCAGGTCAACGACACGCCCGTCGTCGTGGGCGCGGTCGCCGAGAACCAGCACCAGCTCTTCGACGGCGGCAACGCCATGCAGACCCCGGCCGGCCGCGCCTCGGGCCTCGGCCGCCAGGCCGCCCCGCCCGCCGGCGCCTTCGGCCCGCCCGGCAGCGGCGAGGCCGGCGGCTACGGGTACGCCGAGCAGGGCCAGGGCGGCGGCGGATACGGCAGCTTCGGCGAGGCCGAGGGCTACGACGGTGACGCCGAGTACGACGACACGTACGACCGCCCCCGCAGGCGCCGCAGCAAAGGGCGCAAGTGGGCCACCCGCACGCTGACCCTCCTGCTGGTCGTCGGCGTCGTCGGCGGCGGCCTCTACGCGGGCTGGCGCTGGACCCAGACCCAGTACTACGTCGGGGTCAAGGGCGAGCACGTCGCGCTCTTCCGCGGCATCAGCCAGAAGCTCGGGCCGCTGGAGCTCTCCACGGTGGAGAGCGACCGCCCCGACATCGAACTGAAGTACCTCCCGCCCTTCAAGCGCAAGCAGGTCGAGGCCACCATCAGCGAGGGCAGCCTCGACGGCGCCCGCGAGAAGCTGGACGACCTCGGCGTGCAGGTCTCGGCCTGCAAGAAGGACGAGGAGCGCCGGGGCGCCGAGGCGCAGAACCAGACACCCGGCGCCACTCTGACTCCCGCGGAGCAGCAAGTGGTCAGCCTGTGCGGAAAGCAGTAGACACCCGCGGGCGCAGGGGGCCTGCCACACCATGAGCGTTGTCACCAACACGACCACCATCGGCGCCATCGAGGCGCCGAGCCGGCGGAACACCGAGCTGATGCTGCTCGGTTTCGCCGTGGTCATCCCGATGTTCGCCTACGCCAACGTGGGCCTCGCGATCAACGGCAGCCTGCCGCCCGGCATGCTGCTCTACGGCCTGGGCCTCGGCGCCCTCGCCGGGATCGCGCACGTCGTCGTACGCCGCTACGCCAAGTACGCCGACCCGCTGCTGCTGCCGCTGGCGACGCTGCTCAACGGGCTGGGTCTGGTGCTGATCTGGCGGCTGGACCAGTCCGATCGGCTGCAGAACCTCGCCAAGCGCTCGTACGGCGCTTTCTCCCCCTCCGCGCCCAACCAAATGCTCTACACGGCGCTGGCCATCGCCCTGTTCGCGGGCGTCCTGCTCGTCCTCAAGGACCACCGCGTCCTGCAGCGCTTCACGTACATCTCCATGGTCGTCGCCCTGGTCCTGCTCCTTCTGCCGCTCGTCCCCGGCCTCGGCGCGGACGTCTTCGGCGCCAAGATCTGGATCCGCGTCGCCGGTTTCTCCATCCAGCCCGGCGAGTTCGCGAAGATCGTCCTCGCGGTGTTCTTCGCCGGCTACCTGATGGTCAAGCGTGACGCCCTGGCCCTGGCCTCCCGCCGGTTCATGGGCCTCTACCTGCCGCGCGGCCGCGACCTCGGCCCGATCCTGGTGATCTGGGCGATGAGCCTGCTCATCCTGATCTTCGAGAACGACCTCGGCTCCTCGCTGCTGTTCTTCGGCATGTTCGTGATCATGCTGTACGTGGCCACCGAGCGGACCAGCTGGATCGTCATCGGCCTCCTGATGTCGGTCGGTGGCGCCGTGGTGGTCGCCTCCTTCTCCAGCCACGTCGGGGCCCGGGTCAGCGCCTGGCTGGATCCCTTCGGCTGCTGGCAGCGGAACGGCGCCGATGCCGGTGCCTGTGAGCAGATCGCCCAGTCGATCATGAGCTTCGGCTCCGGCGGCGTCCTCGGCGCCGGATGGGGCCAGGGCAACTCCGACCTCATCGGCTTCGCCGCCAACTCCGACTTCATCTTCTCCACCGTCGGCGAGGAACTCGGCCTCACCGGCGTGATGGCCTTCCTGCTGCTCTACGGCCTGATCATCGAGCGGGGCGTCCGCACCGCCCTCGCCGCCCGCGACCCGTTCGGCAAGCTCTTCGCCATCGGCCTCTCCGGCGCCTTCGCCCTGCAGATCTTCGTCGTCGCCGGCGGGGTCATGGGCCTCATCCCGCTCACCGGCATGACGATGCCCTTCCTCGCGTCCGGCGGTTCCTCCGTCCTCGCGAACTGGATCCTCATCGCCGTGCTCATCCGGATCAGCGACACCGCACGCCGGCCCGCCCCGGCCCCCGCCCCGTCCCCCGACGCCGAGATGACCCAGGTGGTCCGCCCGTCATGAACAAGCCCCTGCGCCGCATCTCGCTGTTCTGCGGGCTGCTCGTCCTCGCGCTGCTGATCCGGACCAACTGGCTGCAGTACGTCCAGGCCGAGGAACTCAGCACCCGCAAGGAGAACCGCCGGGTCCAGATCGCCCAGTACGCCACCGAACGCGGCAACATCATCGTCGCGGGCAAGCCCATCACCGGCTCCGCGGTCACCGACGGCAGCGACTACAAGTTCAAGCGCACCTACGAGGAGGGCGCTCTGTGGGCGCCCGTCACCGGCTACGCCTCGCAGGCCTTCGGCTCCACGCAGCTGGAGTCGCTCGAGGACGGCATCCTCACCGGCAACGACGACCGGCTGTTCTTCGACCGCACCATCGGCATGTTCACGGGGGAGAAGAAGCAGGGCGGCAACGTCGTCACCACGCTCAACCCCGACGCCCAGAGGGCCGCCTTCAAGGCCCTGGGCAACAACAAGGGCGCGGCCGCCGCCATCGACCCGCGCACCGGCGCCGTCCTCGCGCTCGTCTCCACCCCGTCGTACGACCCCTCGCGCTTCGCCGGCAACTCCAAGGACGACGAGAAGGCGTGGGTCGAGCTCAAGGACAGCGAGGACAAGAACCTCGTCAACCGCGCCCTGCGCGAGACCTACCCGCCGGGCTCGACCTTCAAGGTCGTCACCGCGGCCGCCGCCCTGGAACACGGCGTGGTCAAGGAGATCAACGACCCGACGGACACCCCGGACCCCTACTTCCTGCCCGGCACGAAGACCGAGATGGTCAACCACGCCAGCGGCTGCAAGCAGGCGAGCCTCAACGAGGCCCTGCGCGTCTCGTGCAACTCCGTCTTCGCGAACCTCGGCGACAAGGTCACCCGCGACAAGATGGTGGAGACCGCCGAGAAGTTCGGCTTCAACAACGACAAGATCGACATTCCGGTCCGCGCCTTCGCCAGCGTCTACGACAAGAAGATGGGCAAGGACGGCAACGCCCAGAGCTCCATCGGGCAGTTCAACACCGCCGCCACCCCGCTGCAGATGGCCATGGTCACCGCCGCGATCGCCAACGACGGCAAGCTGATGAAGCCGTACATGGTCGACCAGCTCACCGCGCCCAACCTCGACATCATCGAGAAGCACACGCCGCAGGAGATGAGCCGCCCCCTCACCGCCGCCAACGCGCAGAAGGTGCAGGAGATGATGGTCAATGTCGTCGAGAAGGGCACCGGCACGAAGGCGCAGATCAAGGACGTGAAGGTCGGCGGCAAGACCGGCACCGCCCAGCACGGCGAGGGGAACAAGAAGCGCCCGTACGCCTGGTTCATCTCCTACGCCGAAGCCTCGGACGGCACCTCGCCCGTCGCGGTCGCCGTCGTCATCGAGGACAGCAACGCGGACCGCGAGGACATCAGCGGCGGCGGCCTCGCCGCCCCGGTCGCGAAGGCCGTCATGGAAGCGGTGCTGAAGACGCAGGGATGAGCCGCCGGACGGCGGACGGCCGCGGAGACGTGATCCGCGTCACCGCTCCCGGCGGGGTGCGCGCACACGGTACCGGTCCTGTATCAGCCTGTGGCCGCGAACCGATCACAGACGATCGGCCGGTAGCCTTTGCGCGAACAGCACACCGCCGGACCACACACAGGTGCGGTCGGGACTGACGGAGAGGGCTGCAACGTTATGGAAGAGCCGCGTCGCCTCGGCGGCCGGTACGAGCTGAGCCACGTGCTCGGCCGCGGTGGCATGGCCGAGGTCTACCTCGCCCACGACACCCGGCTCGGCCGTACCGTCGCCGTCAAGACCCTGCGCGCCGATCTCGCACGCGACCCGTCCTTCCAGGCCCGGTTCCGCCGTGAGGCCCAGTCGGCCGCGTCGCTGAACCACCCCGCGATCGTCGCCGTCTACGACACCGGCGAGGACTACGTCGACAACATCTCCATCCCGTACATCGTGATGGAGTACGTCGACGGCTCCACCCTGCGCGAGCTGCTGCACTCCGGGCGCAAGCTGCTGCCCGAGCGCACCCTGGAGATGACCATCGGCATCCTCCAGGCCCTCGAGTACTCGCACCGTGCCGGCATCGTGCACCGCGACATCAAGCCCGCCAACGTGATGCTGACCCGCACCGGCCAGGTCAAGGTCATGGACTTCGGCATCGCCCGCGCCATGGGCGACTCCGGCATGACGATGACGCAGACGGCCGCCGTCATCGGCACCGCCCAGTACCTCTCCCCGGAGCAGGCCAAGGGCGAGCAGGTCGACGCGCGCTCCGACCTCTACTCCGCGGGCTGCCTGCTCTACGAACTCCTCTGCGTCCGGCCGCCGTTCGTCGGCGACTCCCCCGTGGCCGTCGCCTACCAGCACGTACGGGAAGAACCGCAGCCGCCGTCGAACTTCGACCCCGAGATCACGCCCGAGATGGACGCGATCGTCCTGAAGGCGCTGGTCAAGGACCCGGACTACCGCTACCAGTCCGCGGACGAGATGCGCGCCGACATCGAGGCGTGCCTCGACGGCCAGCCCGTCGCCGCCACCGCCGCCATGGGCGCGGCCGGTTACGGCTACCCGCACGACCAGTCCCACGGCTACGGGCACCAGGGCTACGACCAGCCCACCACCGCCCTGCGCACCGCCGATTCCGGCCAGACCTCGATGATGCCGCCGATGCCCCCGGGCGACGGCGGCTACGGGTACGGCGACCAGAACCACGGCGGCTACGACCAGGGGCCGCACCGGCGCCAGAAGAAGAGCAAGGCGTCCACGATCCTGCTCGTGGCGGCCGGCGTCCTCGTCCTGGTCGGCGCGATCCTGATCGGCCGCTCCCTCTTCAGCGGCACGGCCGACAACCGGCCCAGCGTGCCCAAGTTCATCGGCTCCACCCTGGAGCAGGCGCAGCGCAGCGGCGAGAACGTCGGCCTCAGGGTCGTCAAGGGCGCCGAGGCGCCCTGCGCGGACCAGCCCAAGGGCAGCATCTGCAAGCAGGACCCGGTGCCCGACACGAAGGTCGCCAAGGACTCCACGGTCACGGTGACCATCTCCTCGGGTGCGCCCAAGGAGCCGGTCCCCAGTGTGCTGAACCTGACCTTCGAGGACGCCGAGAAGGCGCTGAAGGACAAGGGCTTCCAGGTCGACCGCAAGGCCCAGGAGTCCGGACGGGCCCCGGGCACGGTCCTGGACCAGGACCCGAAGGCGGGCGGCGAGGCGGAGCGGAACTCCGTCGTCACGCTGACGGTGGCCAAGGAGCAGTCCAAGGCGATCGTCCCGGACCTCAAGGGCAGGACCAAGGACGACGCCGAGAAGGACCTCAAGGCCGTCAACCTCAAGCTCGGCAGCGTGACCGAGGTCGACGCCCCCGGTGTCCCGCCGAAGACGATCATCGACCAGCAGCCCCAGCCGGGGTCGCAGCTGGAGGTGGGCAAGACGGTCAACGTGACCATCGCCAAGGCCGCGCAGCAGGTGCAGGTGCCGAACCTGCTGGGCAAGACGGTCGCCCAGGCCAGGGCGGAACTGGCGTCCAAGGGCCTGACCTTCGGCGCCGTGCTCTCCGGTCCCTCGGACGAGAACGCCCGCGTGCTGTCCTCGGACCCGCAGGCCGGCCGTCCCGTCCCCGCGGGCACGGTGGTCAATGTGGTCACCATGCAGAGCGGCCAGCAGGACGGCGGCAACAACAACGGCGGCGGTGGCAACCGCGGCTTCATCGGAGGGCTCGGCGGCTGACGCCCCCCTCGGAACGCGCACACGGCTCCGGCCCCTCTCCCCGGGAGAGGGGCCGGAGCCGTTTCCCCCCGGGGCTGCGCGGCCGTCTGGGCCCTCACGGGCGAGGCCCGGCCCCCGGGGGGCCCGGGCGGGCCGCGGCCGCCCCCAGAACCGTGTGGGAGGCCCCCACGGGCGCGGTCAGCGCAGCTCGGCCGGCGGGGTCCGCTCCGCGTCCACCTTCTGCGTCCGCACCAGCTCGCCCCAGACGACGTAGCGGTACTTCGAGGTGTACACCGGCGTGCACGTGGTCAGCGTGATGTAGCGGCCCGGGGCGGTCCTGCCCGACTGCTTCGGGACCGGGCTGATCACGTCCACGTTGTACTTGGAGGTCTGGCGCAGCTCGGCGAAGACCTTGTACACGTACCAGGTGTCCTTGGTCTCGAAGACGATCGGGTCGCCGCGGTGCAGCTTGTCGATGTCGTGGAACTTCGCGCCGTGGCCGTCCCGGTGCGCGGCCAGCGAGAAGTTGCCCTTCTCGTCCCACGGCAGGGCCGACTTCACCGGCTCCGTGTAGTAGCCCGCGACCCCGTCGTCCAGGGTCTGCGGGTCGGTGCCGCGCTTGACCAGCACCTCGGCGTCGCCCATCGCGGGCACGTGCAGGAAGCCGATGCCGTCCCCGGTGTCCAGCGCCCCCGGTTCCGCCGGCTTCTGCGGCCCGGGCGCCGCCAGCCACTGCCGGCGGACCTGGTCGCCGCGCGCCGACGCCTGCCGGTCCGCGAGCACGTTCGTCCACCACAGCGAGTAGGCCACGAACAGGGCCAGCACCAGCCCCAGCGTGATCAGGAACTCGCCCAGCAGGCTGAGGAACCCGGCGAGCGCACTGCGGCTGCCGGCGGGGGCGGGCGGCGCCGCGGCGCGGCGGCGGGCACGGGACACGGCTGGTTCGTCCTAACTGGTCAGAGCGGGCGGAGGACCGTCGCCGCGGGGGCGTTCATCGGTCATCCTGCCCCATACGATCATCCGGTAGGTGCTGGTGAACTCCGGCGTGCAGGTCGTCAGCGTGATGTACCGGCCGGGCGCGGTGAACCCCGATCCCTCGGGCACCGGCTTGATCACCCCCACGTTCGTGGGCGGTGTCTGCGCCAGCGTCGAGGTCGTCTCGTACGTGTAGTACGCGTCCCGCGTCTCCACCACGACGGGATCGCCGGGCACCAGCCGGTTGATGTAGCGGAAGGGCTCCCCGTGGGTGTTGCGGTGGCCCGCCACCGCGAAGTTGCCCTGCGGGTCCCCGGGCATCGCCGTCTTCAGCGCGCCCTCGCCGTAGTGCCCGACCATGCCCCGGTCCAGCACCTTCGGCTTGCTGATCCCCTCGGCCACCGGCACCTTCACGTCCAGCTTGGGGATGTGCAGGACGGCGAAGCCCTGCCCGGGCTCGAACGCCGTCACCGGCGGGGGCGCCGCCGCGCCGGGGTCCGTGCCCGCGTCCCGCTGCCAGGTCTGCTGGAGGGTGCCCGCGGCGCCGTCCGCCGCCCGGTCCGCGACGATGTTCGTGTACCAGAGCTGGTAGGCGACGAACAGCAGCATCACCAGGCCGGCCGTGATGAACAGCTCCCCGCCCAGCCGGCTCGCCACGACCAGCGGCCCGCCCGACGCCGGCCGCCTGCGCCGCCGGCCGCCGCGCCTGCGCGAGCCCCGGGCGCCCCGTTTCGCGGCCTCCTGCGCCGCCCTGCGCCGCGCGGCCCGGCCCTCGGTGGGCGCGGACTGCGCGAGGGCGGTCACGCGACGGCCTTGCCCACCACCGGGGCCAGCCCCACCGAGCGCTCCACGGCGCCCGCGTCACCGCACCGCACCAGCCAGTTCGCGAGCATCCGGTGGCCCCACTCGGTCAGCACCGACTCGGGGTGGAACTGCACCCCCTCGACGTCGTGGTCCCGGTGGCGCAGGCCCATGATGATGCCGTCCTCGGTCCGGGCCGTGACCTCCAGCTCGGCGGGCAGGGTCTGGGGCTCGGCGGCCAGCGAGTGGTAGCGGGTGGCCGTGAAGGGCGAGGGCAGGCCGGTGAACACGCCGACGCCCTCGTGGACCACGGGCGAGGTCTTGCCGTGCAGCAGCTCGGGCGCCCGGTCCACGACCCCGCCGTAGGCGACCGCCATCGACTGCATGCCGAGGCACACGCCGAAGACGGGTACGCCCGCCTCGGCGCAGTGCCTGACCATGTCGACGCAGACCCCCGCCTCCTCCGGCGTCCCGGGCCCGGGGGAGAGCAGCACGCCGTCGAAGCCGTCCTGCGCGTGGGAGAGCTCGACCTCGTCGTTGCGCAGCACCTCGCACTCGGCGCCGAGCTGGTAGAGGTACTGGACCAGGTTGAAGACAAAGCTGTCGTAGTTGTCCACGACCAGAATGCGCGCGCTCACGGAGTGGCTCCCGATCCCTCGTCCACCGTCACGTCGTTGAACGGCAGGAGCGGCTCGGCCCACGGGAAGACGTACTGGAACAGTACGAACACCACCGCGAGGACCAGTACGAGTGAGATCAGCGCGCGTACCCACGCGTTGCCCGGCAGGTGCCGCCAGATCCAGCCGTACATGCCGCCTGTTTCCTTTTCGTCCACGTTGGTTCCCCGTACCGCGGAGGCGGTACGCCAACAGACTAAAGCCAGCGGCCCGGCCGGGTGGGTCAGCTCGGCGAACCCTCCGGTCCGCCCCGCCCCACCGCGCGGGTGCCGGTCAGCTCCGCCCAGACGACCAGCCGGTGGCTGTGGCCCCACTCCGGGTCGCAGGTCGTCAGCGTGAGGTAGCGGCCGGGCAGCGTGAACGGCGACCTCCGGGGCACCGGGTCCACCACCCCGATGTCGGTGGGCAGGGTGCGCAGCGGCCCGCCGCGCACCGTGTACGTGTACCGGGTGGTCGCGTCCTTGAGGATCACCTCGTCCCCGGGGCGCAGCGCGGGGAAGTCCTTGAAGGGGTCGCCGTAGGTGCGCCGGTGGCCCGCCACCGAGAAGTTCCCGGTGGCGCCGAGCGCGGCGGTGCCGCGGTAGTGGCCCAGGCCCCTCTTCAGCAGCTCGGTGCCGGTGCCTTCCAGGACGGGCTTCTTCCAGTCCTTGCCGAAGCGCGGGACGTACATCTCGGCGAAGGGCCGGCCGGCGGGGTAGGGGGAGGGCTCGGGAGGCCCGGGGGCCCGGCCCGGCCCGGGCGCCGCCTCCGGGGCAGGCGCGGGGGGCTGGGCGGGTGCGGGACCGGGGGCGGATGCGGAACCGGGGGTCGCTGCGGGACCGGGGGCCGGTGCGCCGGCCGCAGCCCAGTCGTCGCGCAGCCGGGTCATCTCGCCGTCCATGGCGCGGTCGGCCTTCACCCCGGTCCACAGCAGGAGGTAGGCCACGAAGAGCACGATGAGGCTGCCCGCCGTCAGGCACAGCTCGCTGAACGTCCGTACCACCAGGCCCAGTACGACGTCGGGCCGCAATGCCTCAGGACGAGGGCTCCACCGGCTTCGCATAGTGGAGGTCCACTGTGCCGGAGTAGCCGGGCAGTGTCAGCGCCCGGTGCTCGTCGACTTTCCAGCCGAGCCCGTAGGCGTTCACGTACAGCTGGTAGTTCTGCAGGGCCGGCGAGGCGGCGAGGGCCTTGCGCAGCGCGCCCGGGTCGCCGACCGCCGAGACCTTGTAGGGCGGCGAGTACACCCGGCCCTGGAGGATCAGCGTGTTGCCGACGCACCGGACCGCGCTGGTGGAGATGAGCCGCTGGTCCATGACCTGGATGCCCTGCGCTCCGCCCTGCCAGAGCGCGTTCACCACGGCCTGGAGGTCCTGCTGGTGGATCACCAGGTCGTTGGGCTGCGGCTCGGGCACGTTGGGGATCCGGGCGGTGGCGCCGGGCGGGGCGTCGTTCAGGGTGACGCTCAGACCCTTGCCGGCGAGTTCCTCGGTGCCCGAGGCCACGCGCAGGGCGGCCAGCTTCGCGTCCTCGGCCTTGGTGCTGCCGTCGTCCCGCTCGGCGAGCGCGTCGACGCGGCGGCGCACCGGCCCGAGGCTCTCCTCGAGGCCGGCGTTGCTCTGACTGCGCTCCTCGATGAGATCGGTCAGTTTCAACAGGGACGCGTCGGTCCGGATGTTCGTACCCTTGGACGTGTTGAAACTGGTGACGAAGAGCAGCCCGGCCAGGGCGAAGACGGCGGCCGTCAGCAGCCGGACCGGTCTGGCACGGCGACGGGGACCCGCGGAGGAGTCGTCGGAATCGCTCAACGTACCCTTCTCCTTCAACGCCACAGGTCCACTACGCTAACGGACGCCCGGGGCAGGCAAGGTCCCCAGCGCATCGACAGGAGAGCCCCTCGTGCCGAAGTCACGTATCCGCAAGAAGGACGACTACACGCCGCCGCCCTCGCGGCAGCCGCAGTCGATCAGGCTGACCAACCGCAGCTGGGTCGCCCCGGTCATGCTGGCCCTGTTCCTGATCGGTCTCGCGTGGATCGTCGTCTTCTACGTGACCGAGACCCAGATGCCGATCGAATCGCTGGGCAATTGGAACATCGTGGTCGGTTTCGGCTTCATCGCTGCGGGATTCGGCGTCTCGACGCAGTGGAAGTAGCACTGATCCTGCCCGGATGAAAGCTCTCCCCATGAGTTATCCACAGCGTCATCCACACCTGAGGAAAAGACAGAAGATCTGTGGATAACTCTGTGGAGAGTTGACGCCGGTGTGATCAGGTGAGTTCCGCCGTCCGCAGCAGGACGACCGCTGCGACCAGCGCGAACACCACCGCGCAGGTCCCCCACTGGAGAAGCGTGCGGCGGCGGCCGGGGGTCGGCCGGAGCATGCCCGCGCCCACCAGGGCGCCGGTGACCAGACCTCCCACGTGCGCCTGCCAGGACACGCTGAGGCTGCCGCCCAGCGGTACGAAGGTCAGGACCAGCATGAGCACCACCATGACGATCACCGGCCGCATCTCGTAGCGCAGCCGCCGCGCCAGGACGGCGGTGGCGCCGAGCAGTCCGAAGACCGCGCCGGACGCGCCGAGGGTCGGGGTGTTCGGTTCGGTCAGCAGATAGACGAGGGCGCTGCCGCCGAGCCCCGAGAGCAGGTAGACGGCCAGATAGCGGGAGCGGCCCAGCGCCGCCTCCAGCGGGCCGCCGATCACCCACAGGCCGATCATGTTGCCGATGATGTGCCACCACTCGACGTGCAGGAACACCGAGGTCAGCAGGCGGTCGTACTGGCCGGTGGAGACGCCCTCGACGGGGGCGCCGAAGTACTCCACGTACCGTCCGAGCAGCTCCAGCCGCAGCACCACGGCCGGGGCCAGGAGACCGGCGAGGAACACGGCGGCGTTCAGCCCGATCAGGATCTTGGTGACCAGCTGGGGATCGGCGGTGACCACTCCGCCCGCGAGGGTGCGCGCCGCGTTCGCGCCCGGCCGGTGGCCGGTGCCGGAGCCCGTGCTGACGCATGCGGGGCACTGGAAGCCGACCGAGGCGCTGACCATGCACTCGGGGCAGATCGGGCGCTCGCAGCGGGTGCAGCTGATCCCCGTGGCGCGGTTCGGGTGGCGGTAGCAGCCCGGCAGACGGTCGGTGTCCATCGGTCCCCTCGATCGGCGGCGGGGGCGGGGACGCCCCGCCGGTCCGGTACGTATCCAGGACGGACGGGCAGGGCGGAAAGGTTCCCCGCCCGGCGCCGCGCACGGGCGGGCGGGCGGCGTCAGCGCTTCTCGATGACGACCGACTTGATGATCACGTCCTCCACCGGGCGCTCGGTGCGCGCGTTGGTGGGGATCGAGGCGATCTTGTCCACGACGGCCTGGCTGGCCTTGTCGGCGACCTCGCCGAAGATCGTGTGCTTGCGGGTCAGCCAGGCCGTGGGCGCGACCGTGATGAAGAACTGCGAGCCGTTGGTGCCCGGGCCGGCGTTGGCCATGGCGAGCAGGTAGGGCTTGGTGAAGGCCAGATCGGGGTGGAACTCGTCGGCGAACTGGTAACCCGGGCCGCCGGTGCCGTTGCCCAGCGGGTCACCGCCCTGGATCATGAAGCCGCTGATGACGCGGTGGAAGACGGTGCCGTCGTACAGCGGGTCCGTGGTCTTCTGGCCGTCGGTGGGACGGGTCCACTCGCGGGAACCGGTGGCCAGCTCGGTGAAGTTGCGCACGGTTTTCGGGGCGAAGTTCGGCAGCAGCTCGATCTCGATGTCGCCGTGGCTGGTCTTCAGGGTGGCGTAGAGCTTCTCGGCCACTGATCTGCCTTCCCTAGTCGTCATTGTCGGTTCAGATCCTCCCACGGGGGGAAGCAGTGGACGGAAATGCTCCACCCGTGTGCCCTGTCGTGCATGCCCGGGGGTGTGTTGCCAGGCATGATCCGACCAAGGGTGGAAAGGTGAACTGTGTCCGCCACCTAGAAGGAGGAATCCTGTGACCCGCAAGGACAGCGTGCTCGCGGCAGCGGAAAGCGCCCGGGAGACCGTGCGGCACGCGTCGGAAGTGGTGGCACCGTACGCTGGGACCGCCAAGGACGCCGTGGCCCACTATGCGCACGAGGCCAATGAGCTGCTCGCGCCGATGGTTTCGCAGGCGGCCAACGAGGCCGCCCGGCAGGCCCGGACGACCTATGACACCCACCTGCATCCCCGGATGAAGGCGGCGCGTGCACACGTGCCGCCGAACGTGGACCGGGCGGCGACCAACGCCGTGAAGCAGACCCGCCGGGCGGCGCGCCAGGCCGCCGACTACACGCAGCCGCGGATCGAGAGCGCGATCGCGGCGGCCACGCCCGTGGCCGAGGAGGCCGCCTCGCGGTCGGTGGCGGCGTTCGCGGCGCTGCGCGGCCAGGTGACCCCCAAGGAGATCCAGCGGCTGGTGCGGCGTCAGGAACGACGGGCGCGCTGCGGCCGGGCCCTGCGCGGGATCGCCGTGGCCGGTCTCCTGGCGGGCGCCGCCTACGCCGCGTGGAAGTGGTGGGACCAGCAGTCGAACCCGGACTGGCTCGTCGAGCCGCCGGCGGCCACCGAGGTTCCGGCGGGCGAGGCGGAGGCCAGCTTCGACGACGAGCTGGCGGCCAAGGAGCGCGAGGCGGACTCGGCGACGGACGACAAGCAGCTCTGACCGGCGGCACGTCGCGCACGGCGAGAAGGGCCCGGATCCCCTGGGATCCGGGCCCTTTCCGTGCGTCCGCCCTGCGGGCGGGGTCTCAGTGGGGGAGCGTCAGCACCATGCCCGGGCGGATGAGGTCGGGATTGGCGCCGATGACGCCCCGGTTCACGGCGTAGAGCTCGCGCCAGCGGGCCTCGTTGCCGAGCTCGCGGCGGGCGATCGCGGAAAGGGAGTCACCGGCCTTGACCGTGTAGGTGCGCTTCTCGGCGGCGGCCGCCGCCCTGGGGGCCGCCGCCTTGGGGGCCGCCGTCTCGGGGGCCGCCGCGGCTGCCCGCTCGGGCGCCGGCTTGGCCGTCGGCCTGGGCGCTGCCGGCACCGCCTTGTGCGCCGCGGACGCGGGCGTCGGGGTGTGTGCCGCGCCGGGCGCCGACGAGGCCGCCGCCCCGGGCTTGGGCAGCGGGGTGGGCTTGGGGGGCGCGGGCACTGCCTTGTGCGCGGCCGAGGCGGGGGTGGGCTTCACGGGGGTGGGCTTGGCCGGCGCGGTCGCCGCCGCCCGGGTGGCCGGGCCCGCGGAGCGCGACGCCGACCCCTGCTGCTCCACCTGCTCCCGGGTCTTCTCGGCGGCCTCGTGTGCCTTCTTCTTGTCGGACTTCAGGAAGTCGAAGAGTCCCATGTGCGTACGCCTCCGGCGTGGTCATACCCCCTGGGCGGCGCCTCGGGGCGCGACGCCTCCCCCCACTGTCGGCCACGGGACCGCGGGCGGCCCTGTGACGGGTCCGTCCGGGGGACCGGTGTTTCACGTGAAACATCCGCCGGCCGCGGGCGCCGACGCCCGTGGCGGGTTCTGGAGCGGCTGATAGCGTCCGGGCATGTCCGAGCTGATACCACCCACCCCCCGGCTGCACTCCTCCTGGCTCGCCGCCCGCGCGGAGTGGGGTGACGAGAGCCACCTGGAC
Organism: Streptomyces sp. NPDC045967; assembly: GCF_056430495.1. Lineage (NCBI taxonomy): Bacteria > Bacillati > Actinomycetota > Actinomycetes > Kitasatosporales > Streptomycetaceae > Streptomyces > Streptomyces sp. NPDC045967. Next base: position 352,945 of record NZ_JBWKLE010000004.1, read on the forward strand.
GGGGCGGGCCTCGACGCGGACGACGACGTGGACAGCCCCGAGGGCTTCGCCGCCTGGGTGGCGAAGGTGCACCGCCGCGCGGACCGCACGCTGCCGATCGAACAGGGCCGGGTCCACGCGACCTCCTGGTGGATCACCGAAGGCGACACCTACTTCGGCACGATAGACCTGCGCCACTACCTGAACGCGTTCCTCCTCGACGCCGGCGGCCACATCGGCTACAGCGTGCGACCCTCGGCACGGGGCCGCGGTCTGGCCGGCCGGGCCCTGGAATCGGTCCTGCACGAGGCGCGGGTCATGGGGATGGACCGGGTCCTGCTGACCTGCGACCCGGACAACACCGCCTCGGTGCGCACGATCGAGCGCGGCGGCGGTGTCCTCGAAGACGTCCGGGACACCCTTATCGGTCCCAAGCGCCGCTACTGGATCGACCTCTGACCGTCCCCGCCGAACGGGGTGCCCCCGGCATGGAAAAGACCCCCCTCGACTGCGATCACCGCAGGTCAAGGGGGGTCTTGCACGTGGAGCCTAGGAGATTCGAACTCCTGACATCTGCCTTGCAAAGGCAGCGCTCTACCAACTGAGCTAAGGCCCCATGGGTACGGACGTGCCCGTCCCCTTGCGGAGAGCGGGTGTTCCGCAGAACAGAGTACCGGGTGTACCCCCTCATCCCGCAAAATGATAGGGACTCCCGCCCCGCGACCACGCTCCGTAAGATGCTCGCGAGGTTCGCACCAGCGAAGGGGAGTCATGAGCGTGGACGCAGTACAGCAAGAGGCCACCGCCAGAGCCAGAGAGCTTCAGCGCAGTTGGTACGGGGAGCCGCTGGGAGCCCTCTTCCGCCGGCTCATAGATGACCTCGGCCTCAACCAGGCCCGCCTCGCTGCCGTCCTCGGACTGTCGGCGCCCATGCTGTCCCAGCTGATGAGCGGCCAGCGCGCCAAGATCGGTAACCCCGCCGTGGTGCAGCGCGTCCAGGCCCTCCAGGACCTCGCCGGCCAGGTGGCCGACGGCAGCGTCAGCGCCGCGGAGGCCACCGACCGGATGGACGAGATCAAGAAGACCCAGGGCGGCTCCGTCCTCAGCAACAGCGGCCAGACCCCGACCGGTTCGGGCGCACCCACCGTCAAGCGCGTGGTCCGCGAGATCCAGTCGCTGCTGCGCTCGGTGTCCGCGGCGGGCGACATCATCGACGCGGCGGACACGCTCGCCGTCAGCCATCCGGAACTGGCAGAGTTCCTCCGGGTCTACGGCGCGGGCCGCACCGGGGACGCGGTGGCCCACTACGAGGCCCACCAGAACTGACGCGCACGGAAGCGGTCGGTGGCAACGGGGGACGGGGGACGGCACAGCGATGGGTGAGGTCTTCGCCGGCCGGTACGAGCTGGTCGATCCGATCGGGCGCGGGGGCGCGGGCGCCGTGTGGCGCGCCTGGGACCACCGGCGACGCCGGTACGTCGCCGCCAAGGTGCTCCTCCAGAGCGACGCCCACACGCTGCTGAGGTTCGTCCGGGAACAGGCCCTGCGGATCGATCACCCGCACGTCCTGGCCCCCGCCAGCTGGGCGGCCGACGACGACAAGGTCCTGTTCACCATGGACCTGGTCGGCGGCGGCTCCCTCGGCCACGTGATCGGGGACTACGGTCCCCTCCCGCCCCGCTTCGTGTGCACGCTGCTCGACCAGCTCCTGTCGGGGCTGGCGGCGGTGCACGCGGAAGGCGTCGTCCACCGCGACATCAAACCGGCCAACATCCTGATGGAGGCCACCGGAACCGGGCGGCCGCACCTGCGGCTGTCCGATTTCGGCATCTCCATGCGCAAGGGCGAGCCCCGCCTGACCGAGACCGACCTGGTGGTCGGCACACCGGGCTACTTCGCCCCCGAGCAACTGATGGGCTCCGAGCCGGACTTCCCCGCGGACCTCTTCGCCGTCGGACTGGTCGCCCTCTATCTGCTCCAGGGCCGCAAGCCCGACTCCCGGCCCCTCGTGGAGCACTTCCTCGCGCACGGCACCCCCGGCGCACCGGAGGGCGTTCCCGCGCCGCTGTGGGAGGTCATCGCCGGCCTGCTGCAGCCCCGTCCCCACAGCCGGTTCAAGACCGCCACAGGGGCGCGCAAGGCCCTTGCCGAGGCCGTCGAGATGCTGCCCCCGCCGGCGCCGGACGAGGCCGTGGTGGAGGTGTTCGACCAACTCGGTCCGCTGCCCGCCGGATTCGGGCCCCAGGGTCCGTCCGCGACGCCCCACGGGCAGGCACACACGGAACCGGCCACACCCGCCGCGGCCACACCCGTCGCGACCCCGGCCGCCACGCCCCCGCCCGGACCCGCCCCCCTGGCCGCCTACGGACCGCCCGGGACGGGGAGTTTCCACCTCGCGCCGCCCGCACCACCGGCCGCCGCACCACTCGCCCCCGTCCCGGCCCCCATACCGGCTCCCGTCCCGGCCCCCGCGCGGACCGGTGGCGGCATCGCCCCGCCGCCGGCCGGGGTCCGTGCCGGGATGCTCGCCGCCGCGCTGCTCTGCTTCGCCGTCGGGGTGTGGGCCCTCACCCGGTTGTAGCGGCGCCCCGGCCCCGCCGGGCGAGCAGCGTCCAGCCGCCCAGGACGAGCAGCAGCAGCGTCCCGGTACCGAACCCCGCGCCCGCCACCACCCGCATCATCGAACCGTTCCTGGCCGCGGCGGCGGCCTCGGGGGCCGTGAGCCCCTCCTTCGCGGCGGCGCGCTCCTCGGGCCCGATCCCGAACCCGCCCGCGGCCAGCCCCTCGGCGTAGGCGGGCGGCTTCGCCGGGGAGCCGCTCACCTCCGCGCGCAGGGTCAGCGGCACGGGTGTGGCGTCCTCGGTGAACTCGGCGACCTTCGAGCCCATGGTCACCACGACGTAGTACCAGCCGGCGATCCCCACCGCGTGGACGCTCCTGTCGCTCGCGAAGCGGTTGCCGTAGGCGACGGGCGGGGTCTTCTCCAGCGTGGCTGCGGCCTGCTTGCCGTCGTAGGAGACGTCCTCGTACGCGACCAGGCCCCGGTAGGGACTGTAGAGCGAGACGGTGAGCCCGCTGGAGGCCGAGCCGTAACTCCTGGTCAGTCTGGCCGCGGACAGCTCGGCGCTCAGGCCCAGTTGCTGCCCCCAGTCCAGCGGCACCCGGTAGAAGCGGGTCTCCCCCGGGCGCAGTTCGTCGCGCCACACCCCGGCGCCCAGGGCGCGGGCGTCGTTGAATCCGGTCCCGCCGGTGCGGGCCACCGCGTCGGTGCCCGGCAGGACCGGGGGGCCCGAGGCCCAGCCGCTGGGGGCGGTGGTGGGTGTCGCGGAGCCCTGGCCGGGTTCGCGCTGCACCTTGAGCTCCATCGGCCACGGGCTCTGGTCGGAGCCCTTGGCCGACGTGCGGGTGACCTTCACGTAGTAGGTGCCGGCCGGTGCGCACTCGGTGTCCTCCGCGCCCCAGCGGACGCCCACGGCGCTGACGGGGACGGGGTCGTAGCCGAAACCCGCCCGCCCGGGGCGTCCGGGGCAGGGCCGGCCGGCGATGGTCATGACCTCCACCTCGATGCCGTCACCGGCCGTGACCTTGGCTCCCGGGCCGGGCCGGACCACGGCGGAGACGTAGACGTTGGACCGGTCCTGCCGCAGGGCCAGCCGGTAGACGCGCTCTCCCGGCGGCATCTCGTCCCGGTAGACACCGCCCGCTTCCAGGAGCGGGGCGTCCGCCGTGGAGGGCTTCCCCGTCACGGCCTTCGCCCCGTCCGCCACCCGGTAGGCCGGCGGCTCCGGCGCCGTCCCCGCCGCACGGGCGGGCCCCGCCGGGCCCGCCACCGCGGCCAGAACCGCCGCCCCCGCCACGGCCGCCCTCCGCACGCTCCTGCGCACCCGCCCCATCACGCCACCCCGAATGTGCTCGTGCAATCGAAATATTTGCATACCGCAATTTTTTGTCACAGAACAGCACAAAGCCCCGGCCGCAACGGCAGCCGGGGCTTCATGGGATCAGCCTGGGGTCTCACACACCGGAACCAGAGGGCACGGAGTCGGTTGCCTCCGTCCACAGGTCCTGCTCGGCGCGGTCCGCCTGGATCTGGCGGTACACGAGGAGCCCGCCGATGGCGGCCAGTGCGACCAGGAGCAGCTTCTTCACCGCGCGACCTCGTCTTTCGTTGACGTAGGGGACTTCTGGCAGCCAACAATACACACCGACCGATACCGATCGGTTATCTGGGAACCGGTCAACTGCCCCTACGCAGAAGACCCCCGGGCCTGGGGCCCGGGGGTCTTCCACACTGTGGGGCTAACAGGATTTGAACCTGTGGCCTCATCCTTATCAGGGATGCGCTCTAACCAACTGAGCTATAGCCCCATCCGCGCTGCGCGCTGACTCCTGAAGATTAGCGCACAGACCCGGGAGGTCCAAAATCGCCCGGGGCGAAGCCCCTACGGACCCTCCCGGGACACGTCTGCGCAGGTCATTCGTCCTCGGCGAGGGTGAGCTCCACACCGCCGACGAAGCCCGCCGACAGGTTGTAGATGAACGCGCCCAGCGTCGCCAGAGCCGTCGCCAGCACCACGTCGATCACCGCGATGACCGAGGTGAAGACCAGCACGCGCGGCAGCGACATGAACGACTGGAGGTCGAACCCGTTGCCCTCGTTCGAGCCGGTCGCCTCGCTGATCGTGCCGCCGACGGTCGAGAAGACGCCCATGGCGTCCATGACCATCCACAGCACCGCCGCCGCCACGATCGTGCAGATGCCGAGCGCGATCGACAGCAGGAAGCTGACCTTCATCACCGACCACGGGTCGGCCTTGGCCACCCGCAGCCGCGCCTTGCGCGTCCTCGGCGCCGTACGGACCACCGTACGGGCCTTGCGCTGCGCGGTGCCCGTCCCTCCGGCCCGCGGCGCCCCGGCGCCCGAGGGCGCCGGGTAGGACTGCGGCGGCTGGTACGGCTGCGCGGGGGCCGCGCCGGCCTGCGGCTGCTGCTGCGGTTCTCGGGTATCCGTCACAGTCCCCCCCTGGGAGTCCGCGGCAGGGCCACGGGCACCGTTCTTTCCAGTCTTGGCCGGTCCGGCGCCCGTGGCTCCACTCACGACTTACTCCTCGTGCTCCCCAGCCGGGGGCTGTGTGCCCTCGGCGGCCTCGGCGGCCTGTTCGTCGGCCACCTCGGTCTCGATCTCGTCGCCCACGACCTCGTCGGCTTCCTGACCGGCCTCGGCGTTGCGGGCGATGCCGACCACGGCATCGCGCTTCCCCAGGTTGATCAGCTGGACGCCCATGGTGTCACGGCCGGTCTCCCTGACTTCGTTGACTCGCGTACGAATCACACCACCGCCGAGGGTGATGGCGAGAATCTCGTCCGTTTCGTCCACCACGAGCGCCCCGACGAGCGACCCGCGGTCCTCCACGATCTTCGCCGCCTTGATGCCCAGCCCGCCACGACCCTGGACGCGGTACTCGTCGACCGGCGTCCGCTTGGCGTAGCCGCCGTCGGTGGCGGTGAAGACGAACGTACCCGGCCGCACCACGCTCATGGAGAGCAGCTCGTCCCCTTCACGGAAACTCATGCCCTTCACGCCCGAGGTGGCCCGGCCCATCGGGCGCAGCGCGTCGTCGGTCGCCGTGAAGCGGATCGACTGCGCCTTCTTGCTGATCAGCAGCAGGTCGTCCTCGGCGGACACCAGCTCGGCGCCGATCAGCTCGTCGTCGCTGCCGTCCTCGGTCTCCCGAAGGTTGATCGCGATGACACCGCCCGACCGCGGCGAGTCGTAGTCCTTCAGCGCCGTCTTCTTCACCAGGCCGCCCTTGGTGGCGAGGATCAGGTACGGCGCGGCCTCGTAGTCGCGGATGGCGAGGATCTGCGCGATCTTCTCGTCCGGCTGGAAGGCCATCAGGTTCGCCACGTGCTGCCCGCGCGCGTCCCGGCCGGCGTCGGGGAGCTCGTACGCCTTGGAGCGGTAGACCCGGCCCTTGTTCGTGAAGAACAGCAGCCAGTGGTGCGTGGTGGAGACGAAGAAGTGGTCGACCAGGTCGTCCTGCTTCAGCTTCGTGCCGCGCACGCCCTTGCCGCCGCGCTTCTGCGAGCGGTAGTCCTCGGTCTTCGTGCGCTTGACGTAGCCGCCGTGCGTGATGGTGACGACGATGTCCTCTTCGGCGATCAGGTCCTCCATGGACATGTCGCCGTCGAAGGGCACCAGCTTGGAACGCCGGTCGTCCCCGTACTTCTCGACGATGGCCGCCAGCTCCTCGCTGACGATGGAGCGCTGCTTCTCCGGCGAGGCGAGGATCGCGTTGTACTCGTTGATCTTCGCCTGGAGCTCGTCGTGCTCGGCGACGATCTTCTGCCGCTCCAGTGCCGCCAGGCGCCGCAGCTGCATCTCCAGGATCGCGTTCGCCTGGATCTCGTCGATCTCCAGCAGGCCCATCAGGCCCTCGCGCGCGATCTCGACGGTGTTGCTGCGCCGGATCAGCGCGATGACCTCGTCGATCGCGTCCAGCGCCTTGAGCAGGCCGCGCAGGATGTGCGCGCGCTCCTCCGCCTTGCGCAGGCGGAAGCGGGTACGCCGGACGATGACCTCGATCTGGTGCGTCACCCAGTGGCGGATGAAGGCGTCGATCGACAGCGTGCGCGGCACGCCGTCCACCAGAGCCAGCATGTTCGCGCCGAAGTTCGTCTGCAGGTCGGTGTGCTTGTACAGGTTGTTCAGCACGACCTTGGCGACGGCGTCGCGCTTGAGGACGATCACCAGGCGCTGGCCGGTGCGCGACGAGGTCTCGTCGCGGACGTCGGCGATGCCGCCGATCTTCCCGTCCTTCACCAGGTCCGCGATCTTCTGCGCGAGGTTGTCGGGGTTGGTCTGGTACGGAAGCTCCGTCACCACCAGGCACTGGCGGTTCTGGATCTCCTCGACCTCGACCACCGCGCGCATCGTGATGGAGCCGCGACCGGTCCGGTACGCCTCCTCGATGCCCTTGCGGCCCACGACCAGCGCACCGGAGGGGAAGTCCGGGCCCTTGATCCGCTCCAGGAGCGCGTCGAGCAGCTCCTCGTGCGTGGCCTCGGGGTGCTCCAGCGCCCACTGCGCGCCGGCCGCGACCTCGCGCAGGTTGTGCGGAGGGATGTTGGTGGCCATGCCGACCGCGATACCGGCGCTGCCGTTGACCAGCAGGTTCGGGAACCGGGCCGGCAGGACCGTCGGCTCCTGGTTGCGGCCGTCGTAGTTGTCCGTGAAGTCGACGGTCTCCTCGTCGATGTCCCGGAGCATCTCCATGGCCAGCGGCATCAGCTTGCACTCGGTGTAGCGCATGGCGGCCGCCGGGTCGTTGCCCGGGGAGCCGAAGTTGCCGTTGCTGTCCACCAGCGGCATGCGCATCGACCACGGCTGGGCCAGGCGGACCAGGGCATCGTAGATCGAGGAGTCGCCGTGCGGGTGGTAGGTGCCCATGACGTCACCGACGACGCGGGCGCACTTGTAGAAGCCCTTCTCGGGCCGGTAGCCGCCGTCGTACATCGCGTACAGCACGCGGCGGTGGACCGGCTTGAGGCCGTCCCGCACGTCGGGCAGGGCACGCGAGACGATGACGGACATCGCGTAGTCGAGGTAGGAGCGCTGCATCTCCGTCTCGAGCCCGACGGGCTCGATGCGCAGCACGGGCTGCTCCTCCGCGGGATTCTCGGCGGTGGGGGTGGTTTCGTCGGCCATTGCTGGTCAGAAATCCTTTCAGGCGGTCAGCTGAGCCGACTCAGATGTCGAGGAAGCGAACGTCCTTGGCGTTGCGCTGGATGAAGGAGCGCCGGGCCTCGACGTCCTCACCCATCAGCACCGAGAACAGGTCGTCGGCCTGCGCCGCGTCGTCCAGGGTGACCTGGCCGAGCACGCGGTGGTCCACGTCCATGGTGGTGACGCGCAGCTCCTCGGCGTTCATCTCGCCCAGACCCTTGAAGCGCTGGATCGAGTCTTCCCTGATCCGCTTGCCGTTCTGCTTGCCGAGCTCGACCAGGGCGTCGCGCTCGCGGTCCGAGTACGCGTACTCGAAGTCGTCGCGGCCCCACTTGATCTTGTAGAGCGGCGGGCGGGACAGGTACACGTGACCCGCCTCGACCAGCGGCCGCATGAAGCGGAACAGGAAGGTCAGCAGCAGGGTGTTGATGTGCTGGCCGTCGACGTCGGCGTCCGCCATCAGAATGATCTTGTGATAGCGGAGCTTCTCGATGTCGAAGTCCTCGTGCACACCCGTGCCGAAGGCACTGATCAGCGCCTGGACCTCGGTGTTCTGCAGGATCTTGTCGATGCGGGCCTTCTCGACGTTCAGGATCTTGCCGCGGATCGGCAGGATGGCCTGGTACATCGGGTTGCGGCCGGACTTCGCGCTGCCGCCGGCGGAGTCGCCCTCGACGATGAAGATCTCGCACTTCGTCGGGTCGTTCGACTGGCAGTCGGACAGCTTGCCCGGCAGCGAGGCGCTCTCCAGCAAGCCCTTGCGGCGGGTCAGGTCACGGGCCTTGCGGGCCGCGACGCGCGCGGTGGCCGCGTTGATCGACTTGCGGACGATGTCCGCCGCCTCGACCGGGTTCCGGTCGAACCAGTCGTTCAGGTGCTCGTGCACGACCTTCTGCACGAAGGTCTTGGCCTCCGTGTTGCCCAGCTTGGTCTTCGTCTGGCCCTCGAACTGCGGCTCGCCCAGCTTGATCGAGATGATCGCCGTCAGACCCTCGCGGATGTCCTCGCCAGCGAGGTTGTCGTCCTTCTCGCGCAGCAGCTTCTTGTCGCGCGCGTAGCGGTTGACCAGTCCGGTCAGCGCCGCGCGGAAGCCCTCCTCGTGGGTGCCGCCCTCGTGCGTGTGGATCGTGTTCGCGAAGGAGTAGACCCCCTCCGTGTACTGCGAGTTCCACTGCATCGCGATCTCGACCGAGAGCATCCGCTCCTTGTCCTCGGCCTCGACGTCGATGACGGTCGGGTGGATCATCTCGCCCTTGCGCGAGTTGAGGTACTTCACGAAGTCGACGATGCCGCCCTCGTAGTGGTACTTCACCGTGCGCGCCACGGGCTCGGACGCCTCGGCGTCCGGGTCGTCGGCACCGACCGTGGCCTTCGCCGAATCCCGCTCGTCGGTCAGCGTCAGGGTCAGGCCCTTGTTGAGGAAGGCCATCTCCTGGAAGCGCCGCGAGAGCGTCTCGAAGGAGTAGTCGGTCGTCTCGAAGACGTCGGGGTCGGCCCAGAACGTCACCGACGTGCCGTGCTCGTCGGTCGCCTCGTTCTTGGCGAGCGGGGCCGTCGGCACGCCCAGCTTGTAGTCCTGGGTCCAGCGGTAACCGTCCGTCTTGACCTCGACCGCGACCCTGGTCGACAGGGCGTTCACGACGGACACGCCGACGCCGTGCAGACCGCCGGAGACCGCGTAGCCGCCGCCCCCGAACTTGCCGCCGGCGTGCAGCACCGTGAGGACGACCTCGACCGCCGGCTTGCCCTCGGAGGGCACGATGCCGACCGGGATGCCGCGGCCGTTGTCGACCACACGCACCCCGCCGTCGGCCAGGATCGTCACGTCGATCGTGTCCGCGTGCCCGGCCATGGCCTCGTCGACGGAGTTGTCCACGACCTCCTGCACGAGGTGGTGCAGGCCACGTTCACCGGTCGAGCCGATGTACATACCCGGCCGCTTGCGGACCGCATCCAGGCCCTCGAGGACCTGGATGGCACTGGCGTCGTAATTCTTCTCGTTGGAGTCGCCGGAATCGGCCACGAAGCGCCCTTTCTGGCACAGCGCAGCCCGTACTCCGGACCAGCGTGTGCGCCGGAGGAGCGGCCGCGTCGATCTGCGTTGTCTGCTGATCCCGCGATCGGGCGGGATTCCCTCCAGTCTACCGGTACCACTGACATGAATGGGGGTTTGCCGGTACCTGAGTCCGCATGTGCCGCCCTGAACCTCCACCTTCCGACTCCCCATATCCGGGAAGGGGCTCAAAGAGGCTCACACGGGCATCCAGAGCTTCGGGCTGTCAACCTCCCACTACCGTGAGGGACACCACCCGCCACCGGCTCCCCACCCACCCCCGGACACCCCCCGGCCGGGCCCGCCGGGCCCGGGCTCCAAGGGGCGCGGGAGCCCCGGAGCCCCGGGAACCGGGAGGGCGGGAGACCGGTGAGCCCGGGGCATCCGGGACGCGGAGCCCGGGCACCGCGGTCGGGGCGGGTACGGGGCCGGTACGGGCCGGTCGCGCCAGGCCCGTGGGACGTGCGGAGGTCGGTGAGCGCGGGCCGTGACCTGAGTGCGGAGCCCGGCAACCGGACAGCCATGTGCGAAGGCCGGCCGGTGACGCGGAGGCGCGGGGCGACCGGTGACGCGGGGGCGCGGGGCGACCGGTGACGCGGGGGCGCGGGGCGACCGGTGACGCGGGGGCGCGGGGCGACCGGGCGCTGCGCTCGCACGGGAGTACCGGCCGAACCGGACGCTGCCGGAGGACAGTGACCGGGGGACCTGCCGCGGAGCCGGGCGGCCGGGGAGCCGGCCCGCCGCCGAACGGCCCGCCGCGGAGCCGGCGGCCGCCGGGTTATCCGTACGTGTCCCCCGGGCCCGTGCTGCCCGGGGCGCGCCACGGCCCGTAACCGCCCCCGCGCGCACGGCCGCCCCCCGGCCCCCGCACCTTGAGCAGCCGGACCGTCCCCTGTCCCAGGTCCGCGTTGAGCCGCGCCACGAGTTGCGGGGCCAGCAGCTTCAGCTGCGCCGCCCACGCCGAGGAGTCGCAGCGGACCGACAGCTCCCGGTCCTCGTACCGTTCCGGTTCGCAGTGCGCCGCGATCTCCGGGCCGACGATCTCCGGCCAGCGCTCCATCACGCCCGCCACCGCCATCGGCATCTCCCAGCCGCGCTCCGTGCGCAACCGGTCCAGCGCCGCCATCAGCGGCATCGGGTCCCGGCCGTCGGCCCGCGCGCCCGAGCGCAGCCCCGGACCCTGCTGCCGCTTCTTTCCGCCCGCCGCGTTCCCCCGCGCCCGCGCCTGCTCGCGCGCCGCCGCGAGCGCCTGCCGGGCCAGGTCCACTCCGGAGGGTTCCGGCGCCCTGCGGGCCTCGCCCCGCGGCGCCTTGTCCTGATCGTTCACAGCCGGGTCACCTCACCGCCGGACACCCCGAACCGCACCCCCGTCAGCACCCCGGGGACGTCATCGTCCACCGCGGCGGTCACCAGTACCTGCTCGCCGGGCGCCACGAGCTCGGCCAGCCGCTCCCGCCGCCGCACGTCCAGCTCGGCGAACACGTCGTCCAGGATCAGCACCGGCTCGGCGCCCTCGGAGCGCAGCAGCTCGTAGGAGGCCAGCCGCAGCGCCAGCGCGTACGACCACGACTCCCCGTGGCTGGCGTACCCCTTCGCCGGCAGCTCGCCGAGCCTCAGCAGCAGGTCGTCGCGGTGCGGGCCGACCAGGGTCACGCCCCGCTCGATCTCCTGCTTGCGCACCTGCGCGAGGGCCGCCAGCAGCACCTCGTAGACCGCCTCGCGGGTGCGCGCCGACCCGCTGTCCACCGGCTCACCCGCGGAGGACCGGTAGGCCAGCCCCAGCGGGCCGCCACCGGGCGCGAGCTGCTCGTACGCCTTGTCCGCCAGCGGCATCAGCGTCGCGATCAGGTCCAGCCGCTGGGTCAGCAACTCAGCCCCCACCCGCGCGAGGTGCTGGTCCCACACGTCCAGCGTCGACAAATCCATGGACCGGCCGCCGTGCCGGCGGGCCATCGCCGCCGACTTCAGCAGGGTGTTGCGCTGCTTCAGCACCCGCTCGTAGTCCGAGCGGACCGCCGCCATCCGCGGCGAGCGCGCGGTGACGAGCTCGTCCAGGAACCGGCGCCGCTCACCCGGGTCGCCCTTCACCAGCGCCAGGTCCTCGGGGGCGAACAGCACCGTCCGTACGATCCCCAGTACGTCCCTGGGCTTGACCTGCGAGGACCGGTTGATGCGGGCCCGGTTCGCCCGGCCCGGGTTCAGCTCCAGCTCCACCAGCTGCCGGCGCTCGCCCTGGGTGACGGCCGCCCGGATGACCGCCCGCTCCGCGCCCATCCGTACGAGCGGCGCGTCCGAGGAGACCCGGTGGCTGCCCAGCGTGGACAGGTAGCCGATCGCCTCGACCAGATTGGTCTTGCCCTGGCCGTTGGGGCCCACGAAGGCCGTGACGCCCGGGTCGAGGGCGACCTCGGCCCGGGCGTACGAGCGGAAGTCGGCCAGCGAGAGATGCGAAACGTGCATACGGCGCCGACCTCCCCCGGCTTCCTGCTGCTCTGTGTGGTGCTGTGTGCGGCCGCTACGGGCCGCACGGTGTCCGTTGCCGCTACTTCTTCTCGACCGCGTGGCCGCCGAACTGGTTGCGCAGCGCGGCGATCATCTTCATCTGCGGGGAGTCGTCCTGGCGCGAGGCGAACCGCGCGAACAGCGAGGCGGTGATCGCGGGCAGCGGCACGGCGTTGTCGATCGCCGCCTCCACCGTCCACCGGCCCTCGCCCGAGTCCTGGGCGAAGCCGCGCAGCTGCTCGAGGTGCTCGTCCTCGTCCAGGGCGTTCACCGCCAGGTCCAGCAGCCAGGAGCGGATGACCGTGCCCTCCTGCCAGGAGCGGAAGACCTCGCGGACGTCGGTGACCGAGTCGACCTTCTCCAGCAGCTCCCAGCCCTCGGCGTAGGCCTGCATCATGGCGTACTCGATGCCGTTGTGGACCATCTTCGCGAAGTGACCCGCACCGACCTTGCCGGCGTGCACGGCGCCGAAGTCGCCCTCGGGCTTGAGGGCGTCGAAGATCGGCTGCACGGTCGCGACGTGCTCCTTCTCCCCGCCGTACATGAGGGCGTAGCCGTTCTCCAGGCCCCAGACGCCGCCGGAGACGCCGCAGTCGACGAAGCCGATGCCCTTGGCCTTCAGCTCCTCGGCGTGCTTCTCGTCGTCCGTCCAGCGCGAGTTGCCGCCGTCGACCACGATGTCCCCCGGCGACAGCAGCTCGCCGAGCTCGTCGACCGTGGACTGGGTGGCCGCACCGGCCGGGACCATGACCCACACCACGCGGGGGGTCTGCAGACCGTCCACAAGCTCCCGCAGGCTGTGGACATCCGCCAGGTCCGGGTTGCGGTCGTATCCGATGACGGTGTGGCCTGCGCGGCGGATGCGCTCGCGCATGTTGCCGCCCATCTTGCCGAGACCGACGAGACCAAGCTCCATCAACTGATTCCTTAAGCGTTGTGGCCGTCTTTGCCGGGGCCTCCTGCTACCCGGAGGACATCCCAGGCCCCGAGCCTACGCCCGGCCGAGCGACCGGGCGCCATGGGGCGCGCCTGTTCCCGGAGTGGGGGAGAACGCGGTCAGGCCCGGCCTCGCGAGCCGCGAAACCGGGCCTGACCTGCGAACATCAACCGGAGAGGCGCACCGGCATGATCAGGTACTTGTACGCCTCGTCGGCCTCCGCGTCCACCGCGGGACGGCCGCTGAGCAGCGCGGGCTTGGTGGAGGTGGTGAAGCTGAGCTGCGCCGCGGGCGAATCGATCGCGCTCAGCCCGTCGAGCAGGAAGGTGGGGTTGAAGGCGATCGAGATGTCGTCGCCCTCCAGCTTGGCGTCGACGCGCTCCACAGCCTGTGCGTCGTCGGAGGAGCCGGCCTCCAGGATCAGCACGCCCTGCTCGAAGCTCAGGCGGACCGGGGTGTTGCGCTCCGCGACCAGCGCCACGCGCTTGACGGCCTCGACGAACGGGGCGGTCTCGATCACCGCGATGGAGTTGAACTCCGTCGGGAAGAGCGTGCGGTACTTCGGCAGGTCACCCTCGAGGAGGCGGGTGGTGGTGCGGCGGCCGGCGCCCTCGAAGCCGATCAGGCCCTCGCCGGCACCGGAGCCGGACAGGGCCAGGGTGACCGTGTCACCGCTGGTCAGGGACTTGGCGGTGTCCAGGAGGGTCTTCGCGGGCACCAGGGCCACGGCGGAGGCGTCCGGGTTCTCCGGCTTCCACAGGAACTCGCGGACCGCGAAGCGGTAGCGGTCGGTGGAGGCGAGCGTCACGCGGTCGCCCTCGATCTCGATGCGCACACCGGTCAGCACGGGGAGCGTGTCGTCGCGGCCGGCGGCGATGGCGACCTGGGCGGCGGCGGAGGCGAAGACCTCACCGGGCACGGTGCCGGTCGCGGTCGGCATCTGCGGCAGGGCCGGGTACTCCTCCACAGGCAGGGTGTGGAGTGTGAACCGCGAGGAGCCGCAGACCACGGTCGCCCGTACACCGTCTGTGGAAATCTCCACCGGGCGGTTGGGGAGGGCGCGGCAGATGTCGGCGAGCAGCCGGCCGGAGACCAGGACGGTGCCGTCCTCCTCGACGTCCGCCTCGACGGAGACGCGGGCCGAGACCTCGTAGTCGAAGCCGGAGAGGCTGAGGGTGCCGTCTTCGGCCTTCAGCAGCAGGCCCGCGAGAACGGGCACCGGCGGCCGGGCCGGGAGGCTGCGGGCAGCCCAGGCCACCGCCTCCGCGAGTACGTCGCGCTCCACCCGGATCTTCACCGGAACCGCCTCCTGCTGTTGCTCGCTCGTCTGCCGGCCTTCGTCGTCGGCTGGTCGATGGCTCGAGTGCCGGGGACCAGTCTGACGTACGGCGCCGACAGCCGTTGCGGCTGGCGGTCAAGTCGGTGGCACGGCGGCGGCGAGCCCGTCCACCGAGTTGTGCACAGGACCTGCTTGAAAACCGAAACCGGGCTCACTCTCTATGGGGGTAGTAGTAGGGCCTGTGGAAACGGTGGATAACCCTGTTCGCGCAGGTCAGATCCTGTTTTTTATCCCCACACCCTGTGGGTGGCACCGGTGGACAACACGGTGTCCCTGTGGAGAACGAAAAGTTCTGCACAGGCCGTCCCCAGGCGACCTCGACTACTCCACAGGTGTGTCCCCAGCTTTTCCCCAGTACTCCACAGCCCAAACGTCCACCTCCATGTGACCGCTTTCACTCGGGGCGGTGATGGGGGGTGGCATGTTGCCGAACAGTGGACAACGGTGTGGAGAAGGCGTCCGATCCTGTGCACAGGATCGGCGAACCTGTGGGTGGGCGGTGGACAACGCCGTGGACAGCGCTGTGGATGAATATTCTGTCCACAGCCTGTGGATGACGGTTGCGCACAATTCCACAGGGTGCTGACCTGCCCTGATGGATCCTCACCCGGCACCCCTGTGGACAGATTGTGGGCGACGGGGGCCGTCCCCAGGGTGTGGACGGCAGAAAGTCCGTGAATCTGTGGATGAGTTGCTCCTGCGGGGGCGTATTCGAACAAGTCAGGGGCGCGCGAACGAAGAAGGGCGCCCCCGGAGTGGACCGGGAGCGCCCTCTGACCGCGTGGGGAAGAGCCCGCGGAGAGCCGCCTCAGCCGTTCTTGATGCGGTTGGTGAGCTCGGTGACCTGGTTGTAGATGGAGCGGCGCTCGGCCATCAGAGCGCGGATCTTGCGGTCGGCGTGCATCACCGTGGTGTGGTCCCGCCCGCCGAACTGCGCCCCGATCTTGGGCAGGGACAGGTCGGTGAGCTCCCGGCACAGGTACATGGCGATCTGCCGCGCGGTGACCAGCACCCGGCTGCGGGAGGAGCCGCACAGGTCGTCCACCGTGAGCCCGAAGTAGTCCGCGGTGGCCGCCATGATGTCGGTCGCGGTGATCTCCGGAGCACTGTCCTCGCCGCCGGGAATCAGGTTCTTGAGGACGTCCTCGGTCAGACCCAGGTCGACCGGCTGCCGGTTGAGGCTCGCGAAGGCCGTCACCCGGATCAGGGCCCCCTCCAGCTCGCGGATGTTGCGCGAGATGCGGGAGGCGATGAACTCCAGTACCTCCGGAGGGGCGTTGAGCTGCTCTTGCACCGCCTTCTTGCGCAGGATCGCGATGCGGGTCTCCAGCTCGGGCGGCTGGACGTCGGTGATCAGGCCCCACTCGAAGCGGTTGCGCAGCCGGTCCTCCAGGGTGACGAGCTGCTTGGGCGGCCGGTCGGAGGAGAGGACGATCTGCTTGTTGGCGTTGTGGAGCGTGTTGAAGGTGTGGAAGAACTCCTCCTGTGTCGACTCCTTGCTCGCGAGGAACTGGATGTCGTCGACGAGCAGGATGTCCATCTCGCGGTAGCGCTTGCGGAACGCGTCGCCCTTGCCGTCGCGGATGGAGTTGATGAACTCGTTGGTGAACTCTTCGGAACTCACGTACCGCACGCGGGTGCCGGGGTACAGGCTCCGCGCGTAGTGCCCGATCGCGTGCAGCAGGTGCGTCTTGCCGAGCCCCGACTCCCCGTAGATGAAGAGCGGGTTGTACGCCTTCGCGGGCGCTTCGGCGACGGCCACCGCGGCGGCGTGCGCGAAGCGGTTGGAGGCGCCGATGACGAAGGTGTCGAACAGGTACTTGGGGTTCAGCCGGGCGGTCGGCTCGAGCGGGCCGGAGGTGGAGCCGCCGGACGGCGCGGGGGCGGCGGAGGACCGGCCGGGGGCCTGCCGGGGCGAGGGCTGCTCGTACTGGCGTGACGAGTGCGACGGGCGCTGCTGGGATTCGTACGGGGGCTGCTCGTACTGCTGCTGCTCGTACTTCTGCTCGTACTTCTGCTCGTAGGACCCCTGCTCGTAGGCCGGGGGCTCGGACTGCTGCAGGTAGCCCGGCTGCGGCGAGGCGTACGGATCGCGCTCGGGGAAACCGCCGAGGCGGGGCTGCTGCCAGCCGTAGTCGTCCTGCTGGCCGCCCCGGGGCCAGGCGCCGGGCTCCGAGCGCTGCTGCTGGTAGTCCGGGTAGGCCGGACGCGCGGTGGGGAGCTGGTCGTCGGAGGAGCCGCCCTGACCGCCGGAGCCGCCGGGCCGCTGGCCGGGGTAGGGCTCGTACGCGCCCTGCTGCTGCGTGGTCGGCCCCGGGGGCGAGGGCTCGCCGGCGGAGTCGTCCACGGTGATGGCGATCCGGATAGGGCGGCCGCACTCACGGCTGAGGGCGTCGCTGATCAAGGGCGCGAGGCGGCCCTCTAGCACGCGCTTGCCCCATTCGTTGGGGACGGCGAGCAGGGCCGTGTCGGCGACGAGTGCCAGGGGCTGGCAGCGTTCGACCCACTGCTTGTCCTTGGACTCGATCCCCGGCTGTCCCTCCCCGAGGAGCTTCTCGAGCACCCTTGGCCACACTGCGGCAAGATCGGCAGGTACGTCAGCCACAGAGCACGCTCTCTCACAGGGGGTCCCACGAATGTGTGGTTCTTTGGGACGGTCGGGACAAAAAATCCGGGATCAGACAACGGTAGTCAGGCCAGCGGGTACGGTTCAAGTCGTTGTCCACAGCCTGTGCACAGTGTGGGGCAGCGTCGGCTCGGTTTGACCGGATGGCGTAGCCGCGCGTACCGTAACGAGGTCGAGTTGTCGATGGCTGCTGCCGCCTGCCTACCGATGGGCGAAGATCACTGACCGTGATCGTTTAGCGGTGCCACTCGGGCGAACACGCGAGTTTCCTCGTGGGCGCACGGTGACAGCCAGGCGATGTCCCGCCACAACGATTTCATTCTCTGGAGCCCCCGAGTGAGCAAGCGCACCTTCCAGCCGAACAACCGCCGTCGTGCCAAGACCCACGGCTTCCGTCTGCGGATGCGGACCCGCGCCGGTCGCGCGATCCTCGCGAACCGTCGTGGCAAGGGCCGCGCCGCCCTTTCCGCGTAACAACACGCAGGTCGTGACGTCGTGCTGTCTCCCGAAAATCGGCTGAGGCGGCGCGAGGACTTCGCGAGCGCGGTACGCCGAGGGCGTCGGGCTGGTCGCCCGCTCCTCGTCGTCCACCTACGTACAAGCGGTGCAACGGACCCGCACGAGCCGGGGGAGATCGATCCCTCGACGCGTGCGGGTTTCGTCGTCAGCAAAGCTGTCGGCAACGCCGTCGTACGCAACCGGGTCAAGCGCCGTCTGCGCCATCTGGTCCGGGAGCGGCTGCCCCAGCTGCCCGCCGGTAGCCTGGTGGTGGTACGCGCGTTGCCCGGAGCGGCTGATGCCGGCCCCGAGGAACTGGCCCGGGACCTGGATGCCGCTCTGGCGCGGCTCCTGGGAGGCGTCGCCCGATGAAGTACCCGCTGCTCGCTTTGATCAAGCTGTACCAGTGGACGATCAGTCCGCTGCTCGGGCCGGTGTGCCGCTACTACCCGTCGTGCTCGCACTACGGGTACGCGGCCATCGACCGGCATGGTGCGGTGAAGGGGACGTTCCTCACCGCCTGGCGGATCCTGCGGTGCAATCCGTGGTCCCCGGGCGGCGTGGACCATGTCCCACCCCGTAAACGCCCGCGTTGGCACGAGCAGCTGCGCAGTGCGTTGCGTAGATCTCGCAATGCTCAAGGAGCCTGATTAGTGGACACGATTGCCAGTCTGTTCAGCTTTATCACCACACCCGTTTCGTGGATCATCGTCCAGTTCCACAAGCTGTACGGGGCGGTCTTCGGTGCGGACAGTGGGTGGGCCTGGGGCCTGTCCATCGTGTCCCTGGTGGTTTTGATCCGTATCTGCCTGATCCCGCTCTTCGTGAAGCAGATCAAGGCGACGCGCGGCATGCAGGCGCTCCAGCCGAAGATGAAGGCGATCCAGGAGCGCTACAAGAACGACAAGCAGCGTCAGTCCGAAGAGATGATGAAGCTGTACAAGGAGACGGGTACCAACCCGCTCTCCTCGTGCCTTCCCATCCTGGCGCAGTCCCCGTTCTTCTTCGCGCTCTACCACGTGCTGGCCAACATCGCCGACGGCAAGAAGATCGGCGCGATGGACCAGCAGCTGGTCGACAGCGCTCGTGAGGCCAAGATCTTCGGTGCGCCCATCGCCGCCAAGTTCATGGACAGCCCGGAGAAGGTCGAGGCGCTGGGCGCCACGCTGACGGACGTCCGGATCGTGACCGCCGTCATGATCGTCCTGATGTCGCTGTCGCAGTTCTACACCCAGCGTCAGCTGATGCAGAAGAACGTCGACCTGTCGGTGAAGACGCCGTTCATGCAGCAGCAGAAGATGCTGATGTACATCTTCCCCGTGATCTTCGCGGTCATGGGCATCAACTTCCCCGTCGGTGTCCTCGTCTACTGGATGACCACCAACGTGTGGACCATGGGCCAGCAGATGTACGTGATCAACCAGAACCCGACGCCGGGCAGCAAGGCCCAGGACCAGTACCTGACCCGCCTGCTCAAGCACGTCGGCTCGCACGGTGAGCTCAAGAGCCGGGGCAAGAAGAAGGTCGTCGCGGCGATCGTGGCCAAGGGTCCGGACCGCAACGACAACGAGCGCAAGTTCATCTCCGCCCTGACCAAGCAGGGGATGGCCGCCCAGGCGGACGGCTCGGTCGTCAAGAGTGTTGAAGCCACCGTCGACTCCGACGCGGCGAGCGGCGGTGTCGCCACGAAGCGGCAGCAGCCCAAGCGGCAGTCGAAGTCGAAGCGTCAGACACCCCCCAGCAAGTCCTCCAAGAAGTAAGAAGGAGTCCCTCCCGTGACGGAAGGCACCACCACCGCCGCCGCTGAGAGTGGCGACACCCTGACCCGCCTCGAGCAGGAGGGTGAGATCGCGGCCGACTACCTTGAGGGTCTGCTGGACATCGCCGACCTGGACGGCGACATCGACATGGACGTCGAGGCCGACCGGGCCGCGGTGTCGATCGTCAGTGACGCGGCGGGCCGCGACCTGCAGAAGCTCGTGGGCCGTGACGGTGAGGTTCTGGAGGCTCTGCAGGAGCTGACCCGCCTCGCCGTGCACCGGGAGACCGGGGACCGCAGCCGGCTGATGCTGGACATCGCCGGGTTCCGCGCGCGCAAGCGCGAGGAGCTGGCGGCGCTGGGCGCTCAGGCCGCGGCGGACGTGAAGGCGTCCGGTGAGCCCCTGAAGCTCGCCCCGATGACCCCCTTCGAGCGCAAGGTCGTCCACGACGCCGTGGCGGCGGCGGGTCTGCGCAGCGAATCCGAGGGCGAGGAGCCGAAGCGCTTCGTCGTCGTGCTCCCGGCCTGACCGGTAGCGAGAGTGTTCGGCCCCGTCTGTGTCGCAGACGGGGCCGAAGTTTGTCAGCCTGGCATGTGAACGACGCGCCATTTTGAAGACGTGGTTCTTCAGAACCATGCGGTACGGAAGGGACGGTCCCCGTGACCGAGGCAGCTGAGCTTCCCCCGGCGCCTGACGAGGCGCGCGCGGTGTTCGGTGAGTTTTTCCCGGAAGCTGTGCGCTATGCGGAGCTGCTGGCGGATGCGGGAGTGAAGCGGGGCCTGATCGGGCCGCGTGAGGTGCCGCGGCTGTGGGAGCGGCATCTGCTGAACTGCGCAGTGCTCTCGGAGGTGGTTCCCCAGGGAGTCACCGTGTGCGACGTGGGTTCGGGTGCGGGTCTGCCCGGTATCCCCCTGGCCCTGGTGCGGCGCGATTTGAAGATCACGCTGCTCGAGCCGCTGCTGCGCCGGACCACGTTCCTGCAGGAGGCGGTGGAGCTGCTGGGCCTGGACCACGTGACGGTGGTGCGCGGGCGGGCCGAGGAGGTCCTCGGGAAGGTCCAGCCGGTCCACGTGGTGACGGCGCGGGCGGTGGCTCCGCTGGACCGGCTGGCCGGCTGGGGTGTCCCCCTGCTGCGTCCCTACGGGGAGATGCTGGCACTCAAGGGTGACACCGCCGAGGAGGAGCTGGTGTCTGCGAAGACCGCACTGGCCAAGCTCGGTGTGGTGAAGACCTCGGTGCTGCATGTGGGCAAGGGCGTGGTGGATCCCCTGTCGACGGTGGTGCGGGTCGAGGTCGGGGAGAGCCCCGGTGGGGTGAGGTTCGCGGCCAAGCGGGCTAAGGCGGCCCGGACGTCGCGCACGCGCCGACGTCGCTGAAGCCCTGCTGCTCGGCCTCCGGCGGGCGATTTCGGCTGCGTTGGGCCCTATAGGTATGGATTTCGGAGTGTCGTAGCGGCCTGCCGTCCTCCCCCGGGCATCGTGTTTCACGTGAAACGTCGCTCTCTGCTGCACGGAATCATCAGCCGCGGTCGTGCGGCCACGTCCCCCCGCCTCCGCAAGGACGAGAGGGGGACGGAGTTGTCCACATCGGTGGATTCATCCACAGGAGTACGGGCCCCGCTGGTTCGCGAGCCCGGTGACATGGCAGGCTCTGTGCATCGCGAGCCTGATGTCGAGGAGAGTGACACCGTGCGGTCCGACGCCAACCTCGCGGGGCCGATGGCCGATCCGGTCCCCGGTCCCCGCTCTGAATCGGCGGGGGACGATGTTTCACGTGAAACATCGCCTCCTCCCCTTGTGGACAACGACACCCCCATCGGGCGAGCCGCCCAGCTGGCGGTCGAGGCGATGGGACGCGCCGGCGAGCGTCTGCCCCGTCCGGAGCAGACCCGGGTCATCGTGGTCGCCAACCAGAAGGGCGGCGTGGGCAAGACCACGACGACCGTGAACCTGGCGGCCTCGCTGGCACTGCACGGGGCGCGGGTCCTGGTGGTCGACCTCGACCCGCAGGGCAATGCCTCCACCGCTCTGGGTATCGACCACCACGCGGATGTGCCCTCCATCTACGACGTGCTGGTGGACAGCCGGCCGCTGCTGGAGGTCGTCCAGCCCGTCGTGGACGTGGAGGGGCTCTTCTGTGCCCCGGCCACGATCGACCTCGCGGGTGCGGAGATCGAGCTGGTCTCGCTGGTGGCCCGGGAGAGCCGCCTCCAGCGGGCGATCCAGGCGTACGAGCAGCCGCTCGACTACATCCTGATCGACTGCCCGCCCTCGCTGGGGCTGCTCACGGTCAACGCCCTGGTGGCGGGCGCGGAGGTACTCATCCCGATCCAGTGCGAGTACTACGCGCTGGAGGGGCTGGGACAGCTGTTGCGCAATGTCGATCTGGTGCGGGCGCATCTGAACCCGACGCTGCACGTGTCGACGATCCTGCTGACGATGTATGACGGCAGGACCCGGCTGGCCTCGCAGGTTGCGGACGAGGTGCGCAGTCACTTCGGCAAGGAGGTACTGCGGACGAGCATCCCGCGGTCGGTCCGTATCTCCGAGGCGCCGAGTTATGGACAGACGGTCCTCACGTACGATCCGGGGTCCAGCGGCTCGCTCTCCTACCTGGAGGCGGCACGGGAGATCGCGTTCCGTGGGGTTGGAATGCAGTACGACGCCCAGCAGGCCCATCTGGGCGCGGGTGGGAACAGCACGCAGAGTGTGGCGGAGGGGATCCAGTGAGCGAGCGACGTAGAGGTCTGGGGCGGGGGCTCGGTGCGCTGATTCCGGCGGCTCCGCAGGAGAAGTCACCGTCGGTGGCGGGCGGCGGTTCGACGTCACCGTCGGCGGTGCCGGTGCTGACCTCGGAGCGCGGGGTCGCGGCGGCGAAGCTGGCTTCGCTGACCCAGGCCGATGTTTCACGTGAAACATCGTTCGCGGCTCCGGCCGTGAGCGAGCCGGTGCCGGCGGTGCCCGAGGCGAACAAGGTCGCCGGGGCGTCCTTCGCGGAGCTTCCGATGGACGCGATCACGCCGAACCCGCGGCAGCCGCGCGAGGTGTTCGACGAGGACGCGCTGGCGGAGCTCGTCACCTCCATCCAGGAGGTGGGCCTGCTCCAGCCGGTGGTGGTACGTCAGTCGACACCCGGCCGCTACGAGCTGATCATGGGCGAGCGGCGTTGGCGGGCCTGCCGGGAGGCCGGCCTGGAGACCATTCCGGCGATCATTCGGGCGACGGACGACGAGAAGCTGCTGCTGGACGCGCTGCTGGAGAACCTGCACCGGGCTCAGCTCAATCCCCTGGAGGAGGCCGCGGCGTACGACCAGCTGCTCCAGGACTTCCACTGCACCCACGATCAGCTTGCGGACCGGATCGGGCGTTCGCGTCCCCAGGTGTCCAACACGCTGCGCCTGTTGAAGCTGTCGCCGTCGGTGCAGCGGCGGGTGGCGGCGGGTGTGCTGTCGGCAGGGCATGCACGGGCGCTGCTCTCGGTGGAGGATTCCGAGGAGCAGGACCGCCTGGCGCACCGGATCGTGGCCGAGGGCCTGTCGGTGCGTGCCGTGGAGGAGATCGTGACGCTGATGGCGTCGGAGCCCTCCAGTGCCGTGAAGCCGAAGGGCCCGCGTGCGGGGACCCGGGTGTCCCCGGCGCTCAATGAGCTGGCGACGCGGCTGTCGGACCGCTTCGAGACGCGGGTGAAGGTCGATCTGGGCCAGAAGAAGGGAAAGATCACCGTCGAGTTCGCCTCGATGGAGGATCTGGAGCGGATTCTGGGAACGCTGGCACCGGGCGAGGGCCGCGTGCTGGAACAGGGTGTGTCCGGGGAGTGATCCCAAGACCGCCGAGGGGCGGGCCGGGTCGGCGAGAGCCGGGCCGGTCCGCCCCTTTGTCGTCATGTCGCGGCGGCGCCTGTCGAAAGCGGGCGAGGCAGTGGTTACGATGCGTTCATGGGTCGTCGGCTGGTACCGCTCACGCTGGACAACCTCCAGGATCTGCCGCGTCGTTGCCGCTCCTGTGTCTTCTGGGAGCTCGATCCGGTCAGCGGTGAGGCCGCCGTGAAAGCGGGAACCTCCGAGTCGGAGAAAGAGGCGTGGATCTCCGCCGTCCTCCTGGAGTGGGGGTCGTGCGGCCGGGTGGTCTACGTGGACGACGTCCCGGTCGGGTTCGTGCTGTACGCACCCCCGGCCTACGTGCCGCGGGCGACCGCGTTCCCCACCAGTCCGGTGTCACCGGACGCCGTACAGCTGATCACCGCGTGGATCATGCCGGGGTACCAGGGGCAGGGACTGGGCCGGGTGATGGTCCAGACGGTGGCGAAGGATCTGCTGCGGAGGGGGTTCCGGGCCATCGAGGCGTTCGGGGACGCGCGGTGGGAGGGGCCGGCCTGCCTGCTTCCGGCCGACCACCTGCTGGCGGTCGGCTTCAAGACGGTACGGCCCCATCCCGCCCATCCGCGGTTGCGGTTGGAGCTGCGCTCCACGCTGTCCTGGAAGGAAGACGTGGAGCTGGCTCTGGACCGGCTGCTGGGTGCAGCGCGCAAGGAGCCGGCGCTGCGCCCGCTGTGAGCGGACAAGCGGACGGGGCCGCCCCCCGGGAGGGACGGCCCCGCTGCTCCGCCGACTGCCGCTGGAGGTATGTCCAGCGGAAGAGGTGGCTCGTCAGGCGGACTTGACCTGGACGAAGTCCGCGAGGTCGCGCAGGATGGCGGCCTTCGGCTTGGCGCCCACGATGGTCTTGGCGACCTCGCCGCCCTGGTACACGTTCAGGGTCGGGATGGACATGACGCCGTACTTGGCCGCCGTCGCCGGGTTTTCGTCGATGTTCAGCTTGACGATCTCGATCTGGTCGCCGTACTCGGCGGCGATGGCCTCGAGGGACGGCGCGATCTGGCGGCACGGTCCGCACCAGGCGGCCCAGAAGTCCACCAGTACGGGCTTGTCGCTCTTGAGGACCTCGGCGTCGAAGTCAGCGTCGGTCACGTTCTTGAGGGTGCCGGCCACAGCGGCCTCCTTCTTCCTGCGGGGTGTGGGTGGGCTGGTACGGGGGGTCAGACGGCCGCGTGGGCCTTCTCGGCGTCCGCGAGGGCGGCGAGGAAGCGCTCGGCGTCCAGGGCGGCGGAGCAGCCGGTGCCCGCGGCGGTGATCGCCTGGCGGTAGGTGTGGTCCACGACGTCGCCGGCGCCGAAGACACCCGTCACGTTCGTGCGGGTGGAGGGGGCGTCGACCTTGAGGTAGCCCTCGTCGTCGAGCTCCAGCTGGTCCTTGAACAGCTCGGTGCGCGGGTCGTGGCCGACGGCGATGAACAGGCCGGTCACGGGCAGCGCGGAGGTCTCGCCCGTCTTGGTGTTGCGCAGGGTGAGACCGGAGAGCTTCTGGTCGCCGTGGATCTCCGCTACCTCGCTGTCCCAGGCGAACTTGATCTTCGGGTCGGCGAAGGCGCGGTCCTGCATGGCCTTGGAAGCGCGCAGGCTGTCGCGACGGTGGACGATCGTGACGGACTTGGCGAACCGGGAGAGGAAGGTCGCTTCCTCGATCGCGGTGTCGCCGCCGCCGACGACGGCGATGTCGTGGTCCTTGAAGAAGAACCCGTCGCAGGTGGCGCACCAGGAGACGCCGCGGCCGGAGAGCGCGTCCTCGTTCGGCAGGCCCAGCTTGCGGTGCTGCGAGCCGGTGGTGACGATGACGGCCTTGGCGCGGTGCACGGTACCGGCGGTGTCGGTGACGGTTTTGATCTCACCGGTGAGGTCCACGGACACGATGTCGTCCGGGACGAGCTCGGCGCCGAACCGCTCGGCCTGGCCGCGCATGTTGTCCATGAGGTCGGGGCCCATGATGCCGTCCCGGAACCCGGGGAAGTTCTCCACCTCGGTGGTGTTCATCAGCGCGCCACCGGCGGTGACGGCGCCTTCGAAGACCAGGGGCTTGAGCGAAGCACGTGCGGTGTACAGGGCGGCGGTGTAGCCGGCCGGTCCGGATCCGATGATGATCACGTTTCGGACGTCGCTCACGGGTTTCTTCCTCGTCTCTGCGGACTGCGTACTGCCTACCGGGGGCCGGTGCGGACTCTCACCCCACCCAACGGATCCTACGGCGCGTGCATTCCCGGCCCGCCCCCTGCGGGGCACGATGTGTCAGCTTCGGGCATAGGTGTGCGCGAGCAGGACCTTCCCGGCGGTGTCCGGGGCGTTCTCGCACCCGCTGTCGACGAGGTAGGCGTCCACACGGGAGGCGTCGCCGGGATGGGGCAGGACCAGCAGGAGGACGGGAGTGCCCTGATAGCTGCCCCGTTCGACCGCGATCGGCGGATCCGGGCGGCCGGTCGCCTTCTGGGCGCAGGTCGGGACGGGGGCCGCCCTGCGGTCTTCGGGTGCGATCTTCGGGCCCGGGGAGGTGTTCTCCATCCCGTAGGTGTTGTTCTGCTCCTTCGGGGCGGTACCGGGCGTCTCGGCGGAGGCGAGGAGCCGGTGGACCGTGCCCTGGAGGCCCTGCGCGGTGTAGGAGCCGTCGGTGGCCGGGGGCTCGGCGGCGGAGCTCGCCGTGTCGCGGGCCGTCTGGGCGGGCGGACCGGCCGGGCCGCCGAACAGGAAGATACCCACAGCGCAGGCGGCTGCCCCGGTCAATGCCGCCAGAACGGCGACGCGACGGCGGGCACGGCGCCGACCCGGACCGGTGGGGCCGGCCGGGTGGCCGGCCGGCTGGGTACCCCGCCCTGATGTTTCACGTGAAACATCGCGGTTCGCGGGGCGGGGGCGGGCCGCTTCGAAGGAGCGCCCGCCCGGCTGGGAGGGGCGGGGCGAGGTGGAGTCGAGGAGGGCCTCGGCGGCCAGGGCCGCGTCGATGCGGCCGGCGATGTCGGCGGGCATCCGGGCGGGTCCGGGAAGGGTGCCGAGCAGCGCGCGGATCTCCTCCAGGGAGGTGAGCACGTCGGCGCACAGGGCGCAGTCGCCGAGATGGCGGCGGACTTCGGCGCTCCGCGCCGGGGAGAGGAGCCCTTCGGTCAGGTCGGAGATCTCCGAGACGTCCGGGTGCCGGATCGTGCCGGTCGTGCCGGTGCTGGGGCTCACGGTCGTCCACCTCCGCCCTTCACTGCGTCTGGGTCTGGATGCCTGGGTTCTGCCGCTGGTGGGACGGCTGTCCCCGGCGTCCGGTTCCTTCCCCGCTCAGTGGCGGTGTTATCCCCGGCATTCGAGCGCAGATGAGTGAGCATCGGGAGGAGTTTCGCCCGGCCACGGGCGCACCGGCTCTTCACGGTGCCGGTGGGCACGTCCAGGAGGTCGGCGGCCTCGGCGACGGGGTATCCCTGCATGTCGACGAGGACGAGAGCGGCCCGCTGCTCGGCCGGGAGGGTGTCGAGGGCGGCGAGGAGCTGGCGGTGGAGGTCCTGGCGCTCCGCCGGGGCCTCGGCGGACTCGTGCGGCTCGAGCAGGCGCTCCAGGCGCTCGGTGTCATCGAGCGGCGAGGTCTTGCGGGAGGCGGCCTTGCGGGCCCGGTCGAGGCAGGCGTTGACCGTGATGCGGTGGAGCCAGGTGGTGACGGCGGACTCCCCGCGGAAGGTGTGTGCGGCCCGGTAGGCGGACACGAGGGCGTCCTGCACCGCGTCGGCGGCCTCCTCCCGGTCACCGAGCGTCCGCAGCGCCACGGCCCAGAGCCGGTCCCGATGGCGCCGTACGAGTTCCCCGAACGCGTCGGCGTCCCCGGCGACGTGCCGGGCCAGGAGCTCCGCGTCGCCGACACCCTCGGCCCTCGCGTCGTGCATCACACCTCGCCTCCGCGGAGATCTGCGGCTCAGGGCTCTCGGGCAGGACGGTCAGGAAGCCCGGCCGAGAACCGTGATCTCGTCGATGCCTCCGCGGTAGCCCCCGTCGCCGTCCGAAGGCAGGTCCATGATGTGGATCAGTACATACCGGGTGCGGACGGGGGCCGCGAGGGTGGTCTCCAGCTTCTTCTGCGCGACTTCGGGCTGCGTGAGGTGCTGGGAGAAGGCGGACAGGGAGTCCGCACCGGCGGCTTCCTCGGGTGCTGCGAGCACCTGGACCTTCTGCCCGGCGACGTAGAGGTCCACGCTGACACCGGTGACGGTCTGGACGCTGCCGAGGTCCACCACGATCCCGGTGCCGTCCTTCCGGCCGGGCAGATTGCCGAAGTTCGAGAAGCTCCGGTACTGCGGGGTCACCCAACCCGGTTTCCCACTGCCGTCGATGGTCTTGGCGGCCAGTTCCGGCTTGACCTGGTCCTCGCTGCCTATGGCGAGCACCGTGGCCTGAGTCGGCTTCAACTGCCCGATCGACTCGTTCTTCACGCTCTCGTCGGTGTTGGTCCGGATGTCGTTGCTGGTTCCGTTGCTGCCCTTGCGGTTGACGCGGTCCAGGAGGGTGTCGGCCAGCTGCCAGCTGCCCAGGCCCAGAGCGGCGATCAGGAGGGCGGCCACACCCCACTTCAGGACACGGCCGGTACGGCTCTGCAGGGGCGGTGGCGGAGGCGCCACCGGCCGGGACTGGACGGCCGTCACCCCCGAAGAGGTGGGCCGGCCGTAGCTGCCCTGCTGGTAGGTGGTGTTCTGGTACTCGGGCGGAGCCGTGAACGCGGGCTCCGGGGGCCGGATGCGCGGCATCGCGGCGACGGCCTTGGCCAGCTCCTCGGGGGTGGTGCAGGCGGGTTCCTGCCGGGAGGCGGTGGCGCCGTCGTTGGCGAGGGCGCGCATGGCGAGCTCCCCCAGGCCCCGGTGGACTCCGGCACGGACCTGGTCGGGGGCGATCAGGCCGACGCCCTTGGGGAGGCCGGTGAGGCCGTAGGCGTCGTTCTCGTACGGCCAGCGCTGGGTGAGGGCGGCGTACAGCAGGGCGCCGATGGCCTCGGTGTCGGCCCGCTGCGGCGTCTCGCTGGTGATGCCCCGCAGGGCCGCGTTCACGGCGAGGCCGCGGATGCGGTACTGGCCCGTCGAGGTGCGCAGTATCGCGCTGGGCGTCAGCCGCAGGTGGGCGAGGCCTTCGCGGTGGGCCGCGGTCATCGCCTGGGAGACCTGGCTGACGAGCTGATAGGCCTCGTGGGGCTCCAGGGGGCCCGCGGCGAGGAGCGCGGTCAGTTCGGTGGCGTCGGGCAGCCATTCGTGGACGACGTAGACGAGGTCGTTCTCCTCCACGGCGTCGAGGACCTGGACGAAGCGGGGGTCGCCCAGCAAGGCGGAGGAGCGGGCGGCGGCGAGGACGGATCGTGCCCGGGGATGGTCGGCGGGCAGCAGGTGGACTCCGACGGCCCGGCGCAGCTTCTCGTCCATCGCACGCCAGCTGCTGAAGCCGTCCACACGGGTGACGCACTCTTCGAGCCGATAGCGTCTGGCGAGCTTGTGGCCGCTGTGGAGTTCGGGTGCGGCCGCGGGTGCCGCGCTCGTGCGATCGCCGTCCGTTTCGGTCATGGGTCCGTCCGCGGCTCGTCCGTTCTGGGTGTCCACCCCGTCGGCCGTGGCCTTGTCCGCTTTCGCGGCCAGCGGCTCGTCGCCACTGTTGTCGGCCACGTCGACGGCAGCCGTGCTACGTTCCGCCACCGTCGTTCCCGCCTCCCCATCCGTTGCGCGCTGTAGGCCAGTCTGCGAAGCCATGCCAATTGTGCCCACAGTCCGACGCTATGCACGACACACGAAGGGGGGCGACGGTTGTGCGCATCAGCGCCCCAGTCGTCCGCGGACCATCCCGACCATCGCGTTGAGCTCTTCGATCCGCATCCGCTTGGCGGCGATGAGGAACACGCCCGCCAGGGCGATTCCGCCGGCCACGAGGGAGGCAGCGGAGCCGGCGACTCCGGTACCGAGCCACCGGGTGACTCCGTAGGCGACGGCCCCGGCCACCGCGGCGGCGGGGACGCAGGCGCCGGTGAGACGGGCGTAGGTGCGCATGACGTGGGCACCGTCGAGGTCGCCGCCGAGGCGGGACTTCAGGCGGCGCCAGGCGACGCCCACACCGACGGCGTATCCGAGGCCGTAGGCGGCGGCCATGCCGACCACGGCCCACCGGGCGGGCAGCAGGAAGAAGGAGGCCGCGGAGCCCGCCGCGTTGACGGCCGCGACGATGACCGTGTTGTAGAAGGGCGTCCGGGTGTCCTCGTAGGCGTAGAAGCCGCGCAGGACGACGTACTGGACCGAGTACGGGATGAGTCCGAGGCCGAAGGCCATCAGGACGTAGCCGATGTTCTGCGCGCCGGCGCCGGAACCGGCGTAGAGCAGCGTGGCCATGGGCACGCCGAGGGCGAGGAATGCGAAGGAGCAGGGCACGATCGCGACGGCCGAGGTGCGCAGCCCGTAGGAGATGTCGTCGCGGACGGCGGCGGCGTCCCCGTCGTGCGCGGAGCGGGAGATGCGCGGCAGGACGGCCGTCATGACGGAGACGGTGATGATGGCCTGCGGCATCTGCCACAGCAGCAGTGCGTAGTTGTAGGCGGTGATGCCGGTGCCCGGGTGGCCCTGCTTCTCGGCGACGGATCCGGCCCACGTGGCGAGCTGGGTGACGACGACGAGCCCGATCTGGTTGGCCAGGACGAAGAAGAACGTCCACTTGGCCAGGCGGGCGGCCTTGCCCAGGCCGTGGCCCTTCCAGTCGAAGCGCAGGCGCGGCTTGAAGCCGGCGTCGCGCAGGTACGGCAGCATGGCGAGGGCCTGCACGGTGAGGCCCAGCAGGGTGCCGATGCCCAGGAGCCGGACGCCGTCGGCGGTGACGGTGGAGGCGTTGACGCCCGAGGTGGTGAAGCCGCCGAAGGCCCAGATGAAGGCGCCGAAGGTGGCGATGACGACGACGTTGTTGAGGACCGGGGTCCACATCATCGCGCCGAAGCGGCCGCGGGCGTTGAGGATCTGACCGAGGACCACGTGGACGCCCATGAAGAACATGGTGGGCAGGCAGTAGCGGGCGAAGGCGACCGCGACGTCCATCTGCTGGGGATCCGACGCGATCTTGGGCGACATCATCGTGATGAACACGGGTGCGGCCAGGACGCAGATGGTCGTGATGCCGGCCAGCAGGACGACGACGAGGGTCAGCAGCCGGTTGGCGTACGCCTGACCGCCGTCGCTGTCGTTCTTCATGGCCCGGACCAGCTGCGGGATGAAGACGGCGTTGAGGGCGCCGCCGCCGACCAGCACGTAGATCATCGTCGGCAGGGTGTTGGCGATCTGGTAGGTGTCGTTGAAGGTGCCCACGCCGATGGCACCGGCGATGACGAGCGTCCGCAGGAAGCCGGTGATACGGGAGACGATCGTGCCGGCGGCCATCAGCGCGCTGGACTTCAGCAGGCTGGAGGCGCGCCCGGCGGGCTTGGCCGGGGCCGGGGTGGCGACCGGGGCCTCCTCGACCGGGGTGCGGGGGGCCGCCTCCTGGTCCCGGTAGAGGTGCGCGAAGGCGTCGGGTTCGGCCTGCTCGTCCGCTGCCGTGCTGACGAGGGCGTCCACGCCGACGAACTGGGTCGTGTGGGCCTGGTCGCCGTACGGCAGGTGGCGCGAGGGACCGTCCGGCTCGGGCGGCGGGGTCTGCGCCCAGACCCGCGGATCGGGAGCGTAGGAGGGCGCCGTGGGCGCTCCGTAGAGCGGACCGGCCTCCTGGTACGTGCCGGGCGGCGGCGGGGGGTGCGCGGCCCTGTCGTAGAGGACCTCGGCGACGGGGTCCTGCGCGGACAGGTCCTGCGACCGGTACGGGTCGTAGTCGTAGGCGTCCTGGACATACGGGTCGCGGTCCGGCGCGGGCGCAGGCGCGGGAACCTGCCCCGGCACCTGGGCGCCCGGGGCAGAGCCCTGGGAGGGCGCGGGCCCACCAGTGTCCTGCGCGCGGTCACCCTCGTACGGCGCGTTCATCGAAACCCCACCTCATCGTCCCCAGGCCGACCGGCCACGGCATCGCTCAACGGTCCACTGTCTCACTCGTGCCGGACCCGTCCGCGCTTTGCGGTCCGGTGTCCGGGGACTCGTCACTCTGGTGCGTGCTCTCCTCGGCGGCCGCGCGTGCCGCGACCCGCTTGCGGCTGGCGTACATCTTGACGCCCGCGAGGACGAGCAGGAGCACCCCGCCGGCGATGACGAGCATGACGGTGGGGGTGACCTCGGTGGCGTCGACGGTGAACTTGCGTTCCTTGCCGTAGGGGACGCCGTTCTTGGTGAAGAGCTGCGCGGTGACCTCGACGGGGCCGCTCGCGGTGGCGTTCGCCGGGAACTTGATCGTCTGGGTGTGGTCCCCCTGCACGGTGACCTGCTGCTCCGCCTCGCCCTTGTCGCCGAACATCAGGCGGGTGGGGTTGGCCGACTTGACCCTCAGGACGAGGTTGTGGACGTCCTGGACGAGGCTGTTCTGGACGCTCACCGGGATGGTGGCGCTGTGGCCGGACAAGGTGGCGTCCGACTTGGGGATGATCTTGACCTTCTCGGTCAGGCCGATCAGGTACTCCTGGGCCTGGTCCCGGTAGAGGGCGGCCTCCGCGGGGCGGCCGCGCCAGGAGGTGGACATCTCCCGGTTCGTGGTGTTGCCGAAGGGGATCTCGACGCGGTCGGGTGCGGCGAGGATGACCTTGAAGTTGTCGAGGGTGCTCTGGGTGGTCCGGATCTTCTCGAAGGCGGTCACCGGGAGCTCCTGCTTGCGCAGCTCCTCGGGGTACAGCCCGGCGCCGGGCACCTGTGTGGCCGCCGCGGGGTCCGGCTTGGCGGCGGCCGCGGTCTCGAGGTCGCCGGGCTGGGACCAGCGGCCGGGCTGGAGGGCGCGGAGGGCGGCGGCCATCGTCTCCACCTGGCTGGCGGTGGGCATCCGCTGCGGGGTCACGACGAGGCTGCGCTGCTCGTCGGGCCTCTGGAGGTTCAGGGTGAGGGTGTGGGCGAGGAACCGCTGCACCGCGAGGGTGGAGTTCCCGGCGTTCAGCATGTCGCCCTCGAAGGCGGTGGAGAGTTCCGCGTCGGCGACGATGGCGGTGGCGCCCGCGCCGATGGGGCGGGCGGCCGAGGGGGTGTACCCGAGAGCGCCGCTCTCCGAGAGGCTGTCGCTGCGGGTGAGGATGTTGTGGGCGCCGGCCGAGGTGGCGACATTGACGATCGAAGGGTCGACGGCGCCTTCCACGGGCCAGGAGAAGTCGGTGGACGCCGGTACGTGCAGCACCGTCTCCACGGCCTGCTTGGCCTTGTCGGTGGCGGGCCGCAGCTGGCCCAGGGTGCCCGAGACGTCCTTGCCGCGGTGGGCGAGGGAGGCGAGGTCGGGATCGCCGAAGGGCAGGGCCACGACCTTCTTGCCCTGGACGGCCGCTTCCAGGGAGCTCAGCCACTGTTCGGCGACGGCCTTGTTCTTGCCCTGGACGGGCTTTCCACCGGGGACGCGGACCCGGTAGCCCTTGGTCATCGCGTCGACCGTGTACAGCAGGTCGGGATCGATGACCCAGGTGATGGGCAGCTCCTTGCCGAGAGCGACCATCCGTTCCAGCCGGCCCCCGGTCCTCAGCTCCTCGGCGAGGGAGTCGTCGAGGAAGACGGGGGTCTGGGTCTCGTCCGAGCCGGTCTCCGCCGTCACGTGCGTGGTGGAGATCAGCGGCCAGACGTAGGTGAGCTGGGCGCGCTTCGCGGCGGCCTCCGGCTGCCAGGGCAGGAAGGTGCGCTTGATGCCGAGGACCTGCTCGGACGGGCGGCTCTCGGTCACCCCGGACAGGGAGACGCCGAGCTGGTAGACGCCTTCCTTGTCCAGCTCCAGCTTGTTCACCGGCACCGTGAGCGTGAAGTCCTGGTTGACCTTCGACGGCAACGAGGCGATCTTCACGGCATGGGCCGGATCGATCTCCCCCGGGTCCGAGCCGGCTCGGAAACCGGTGCGGTCCGCCGCCTCCTCGATCGAGGACCGGTCGGCGAGCAGCGACCCCACCCGCAGGCCCACGTGCGCGTTGTTGATCGTCTCGGAGCCGTTGTTGACCACCGTGCCCGTGATGGTCAGGGTGTCGCCCTTGATCGGGGCGGCGGGGGTCATCGAGGTCAGCTGGACGTCGACGGAGGCCGCCTGTGCGGCCTGCGCCTCGGGGGCGGGAGAGTAGACCAGGGCGGCGAGGACGGGCGTCCCGGCGAGCAGGACCACCGTGCGCCGCAGCCAGCGGCGCCGGACAGGAGTGGGGGAGGCCCCCAGGGTGTCTGCCGCTTCGGCCACGCGCTAGCCCGTCCCTCGAAGTGTCAGTGGTCGTCGTCAATGCGTCCACGCATGGTAACGAGACCCGCTGTGCGCGAGTGCCGCCCCTTGCTCCACATGATCGGGTCAGCCCCGGGGCGGCCGTATACCGGGGTGGCGATAAAGGAGGAAGCCCGCGGTGAGCGGGACACGTACCCTTTTCTGTTGTGCCGAACGCCAACGAAGACAACCCCAGTGCCCTGAGTCAGGTGCAGCGCCGCGCGGTGAGTGAACTGCTGCGGGTCGCTCCTGTCGCCGACGAGCTCGGCCGCCGTTTCCAGGAGGCCGGCTTCCGCCTCGCCCTGGTCGGCGGGTCCGTCCGCGACGCGCTGCTCGGGCGTCTCGGCAACGACCTCGACTTCACCACCGACGCCCGCCCCGAGGACGTCCTGAAGATCGTCCGGCCGTGGGCGGACTCGGTGTGGGACGTCGGCATCGCCTTCGGCACCGTCGGAGCCCAGAAGAGCGCCCGGGTCGAAGGCGAGGTGCTGAGCTTCCAGATCGAGGTGACCACCTACCGCTCGGAGGCCTACGACCGGACCTCGCGCAAGCCCGAGGTCTCCTACGGCGACTCCATCGAGGACGACCTGGTCCGGCGCGACTTCACGGTCAACGCCATGGCGCTGGCCCTGCCGGAGCAGGAGTTCATCGACCCGCACGGCGGCCTGGAGGACCTGGCCGCGGGCGTGCTGCGCACTCCGGGCACCCCTGAGGACTCCTTCTCCGACGATCCCCTGCGCATGCTGCGGGCGGCACGGTTCGCAGCGCAGCTGGGTTTCGAGGTCGCTCCCGAGGTGGTCGCGGCGATGAAGGCCATGTCAGAGCGGATCGAGATCGTCTCGGCGGAGCGGGTGCAGGGCGAGCTGAACAAGCTGATCCTGTCCGCCGGCCCGCGTAAGGGCCTGGGCCTGCTCGTCGACACCGGGCTGGCCGACCGCGTCCTGCCCGAGCTGCCCGCTCTGCGGCTGGAGAGTGACGAGCACCACCGCCACAAGGACGTGTACGACCACTCGCTGATCGTGCTGGAGCAGGCGATCGCGCTGGAGCAGGACGGCCCGGACCTGGTGCTGCGGCTCGCCGCCCTGCTGCACGACATCGGCAAGCCCCGTACCCGGCGCTTCGAGAGCGACGGCCGGGTCTCCTTCCACCACCACGAGGTGGTGGGCGCCAAGATGACCAAGAAGCGCCTGACGGCCCTGAAGTACTCCAACGACATCATCCGGGACGTGTCCCGCCTGGTGGAGCTGCACCTGCGCTTCCACGGCTACGGTGACGGCGAGTGGACGGACTCGGCGGTGCGGCGCTACGTCCGCGACGCCGGCCCGCTGCTGGAGCGCCTCCACAAGCTGACCCGGTCGGACTGCACCACCCGCAACAAGCGCAAGGCCAACGCGCTCTCCCGGACCTATGACGGCCTGGAGGAACGCATCGCGCAGCTCCAGGAGCAGGAGGAGCTGGACGCGATCCGGCCCGACCTGGACGGCAACGAGATCATGCGGGTGCTGGACGTGGGACCCGGTCCGGTGATCGGCAAGGCGTACGCCTTCCTGCTGGAGCTGCGGCTGGAGAACGGGCCGATGGGCCGCGACGCGGCTGTCGCCGCCCTCAAGGAGTGGTGGGCCGCGCAGGCGTGACGCGGTCGTGCCGGAGGCGATGTTTCACGTGAAACATCGCCTCCCGCTCCTCCCGCTCCTCCCGCCTCCGATGTTTCACGTGAAACGTCGTCCCTGCCGGCTCAGGAGTACCGCCGTGACGGCGTAGAGAGCGGCCACGCAGAGGATCAGCGGCACGGAACGTCCGTCGGCGGGGAGCATCAGGGAGGCCACCGCCGCGGCGCCGACGAACGCGATGTTGAAGAGCACGTCGTAGACGGAGAAGACGCGGCCCCGGTAATCGTCGTCGACCCGCGACTGCACGACCGTGTCGGTGGAGATCTTGGCGCCCTGGGTGGCGAGGCCGAGGACGAACGCGGCGGCCAGCATCGGACCGGGGGCGAAGGACAGGCCGAGGGCGGGAACCAGGACCGCCGCACCCGCCGAGCAGGCGGTGATCCAGCTCAGGGGGCCGAGCCGGTGCACCATCCAGGGGGTGACGACGGCGGCCGCGAAGAACCCTGCCCCCGAGACCCCGACGGCGATCCCCAAGAGGGCCAGCCCGTCGGCCTCGCTCCCGGACCACGCGTAGCGGCAGAGCATGAGCAGGGTGACGAACAGCGCCCCGTAGCAGAACCTCATCGCGGTCATCGCGGTGAGCGCCAGGGCCGCCTCCCGGCGGGAGGCGAGATGCCGCAGGCCCTCGGCCATGCCACGGACGGTCAGCGCGAGGCCCTCGGCGACCGACGGGTGCAGGACGCCCGGTCGGTGGTCGGGACCGAGGAGGTCGACGGCCAGCCGCAGGGAGGCCAGGGCCGCGGTCAGGTAGAGGCCGGCCCCGAGCAGGACCACCAGGCCGTCGGCGTCGTCGGCCAGGAACCGGGTGAGGAAGGCCAGTCCCCCGCCGGCGGTCGCCGCGAGGGTTCCGGCGGTCGGGGAGAGTGCGTTCGCGGTGACCAGCTGGTGGGGCCCGACCACCCGGGGCAGGGATGCGGCGAGTCCCGCCAGGACGAAGCGGTTGACGGCGGTCACGGACAGCGCCGACGCGTAGAACAGCCAGTCGGGGACCTGGGTGACGATCAGCATGCCGGTCACGCAGGCGAGGAAGGCGCGCAGCAGGTTGCCGTAGAGGAAGACCTGGCGGCGGCGCCAGCGGTCCAGTAGCACCCCGGCGAACGGGCCGATCGCCGAGTACGGCAGCAGGAGCACCGCCATCGCGGAGGCGATGGCCGCCGGTGAGGTCTGTTTCTCGGGGGAGAACACGACATAGGCGGCGAGCGCGACCTGGTAGACGCCGTCCGCCGCCTGGGAGAGCAGCCGTACGGCGAGCAGATTGCGGAAGTCCCTCAGGCGCAGGAGTACGCGCAGATCACCTACGACGGGCATGAGGGCAAGGGTCACACACGCGGAGGGTCCCCGGGCACACAGCCCGGGGACCCTCCGCGGAAGAACGGCCGAAGTCCAGGTGTCCTGGCGGACCCTGGCGCGACTAGCGCTCGACCTCGCCCTTGATGAACTTCTCGACGTTCGCGTAGGCCTCGTCGTCGAAGTACTGCACCGGCGGGGACTTCATGAAGTAGCTGGACGCCGACAGGATCGGGCCGCCGATGCCGCGGTCCTTGGCGATCTTCGCGGCGCGCAGGGCGTCGATGATGACACCGGCGGAGTTCGGGGAGTCCCATACCTCGAGCTTGTACTCGAGGTTCAGCGGCACGTCGCCGAAGGCACGGCCTTCGAGGCGGACGTAGGCCCACTTGCGGTCGTCGAGCCACGCGACGTAGTCGGACGGGCCGATGTGGACGTTCTTCTCGCCGAGCTCGCGGTCGGGGATCTGCGAGGTGACGGCCTGCGTCTTGGAGATCTTCTTCGACTCCAGGCGGTCGCGCTCGAGCATGTTCTTGAAGTCCATGTTGCCGCCGACGTTGAGCTGCATGGTGCGCTCAAGACGGACACCGCGGTCCTCGAACAGCTTGGCCATCACGCGGTGCGTGATCGTGGCGCCGACCTGCGACTTGATGTCGTCGCCGACGATCGGGACACCGGCCTCGGTGAACTTGTCCGCCCACTCCTTGGTACCGGCGATGAAGACCGGGAGGGCGTTGACGAAGGCGACCTTGGCGTCGATGGCGCACTGGGCGTAGAACTTCGCCGCGTCCTCGGAACCGACGGGCAGGTAGCAGATCAGGACGTCGACCTGGCGGTCCTTGAGGATCTGGACCACGTCGACCGGGGCCTCGGCGGACTCCTCGATCGTCTGGCGGTAGTACTTGCCCAGACCGTCGTAGGTGTGGCCGCGCTGGACGGTCACACCGGCGTTCGGGACGTCGCAGATCTTGATGGTGTTGTTCTCGCTGGCGCCGATGGCGTCCGAAAGGTCGAGGCCGACCTTCTTCGCGTCGACGTCGAACGCGGCGACGAACTCGATGTCACGCACGTGGTAGTCGCCGAACTGGACGTGCATCAGACCGGGGACCTTGGCCGCCGGGTCGGCGTCCTTGTAGTACTCGACGCCCTGCACCAGCGAGGCGGCGCAGTTGCCCACGCCGACGATGGCTACGCGAACCGAACCCATTCCGGTTGCTCCCTGTTTGTTCTCGGACGAGGTCTGCGAGATGCAGACCTCATTTTTCAGTTTCGTCGGACGGTCCGGGTCGTCTCCGATCCCGTCCCGCCCGCTCACTCTCGATGAGCTCGTTCAGCCAGCGCACTTCGCGCTCCACGGACTCCATGCCGTGCCGCTGCAGCTCGAGCGTGTAGTCGTCGAGGCGTTCCCGCGTGCGGGCCAGTGAGGCACGCATCTTCTCCAGACGCTCCTCCAGCCGGCTGCGGCGGCCCTCCAGAACCCGCATGCGCACGTCTCGTTCGGTCTGGCCGAAGAAGGCGAAGCGCGCGGCGAAGGACTCGTCCTCCCAGGTATCCGGTCCCGTGTGGGAGAGGAGCTCCTCGAAGTGCTCCTTGCCCGCGGCCGTCAACCGGTAGACGATCTTGGCGCGCCGCCCTGCGAGTGAAGCGGCGAGCGCGTCCTCCGGGGCGTTGCCCGGCTCTTCGATCAACCAGCCGTTGGCGACGAGCGTCTTGAGGCAGGGGTAGAGGGTCCCGTAGCTGAAGGCCCTGAACACCCCGAGCGAGGTGTTGAGCCGCTTGCGCAGCTCATACCCGTGCATGGGGGATTCGCGCAGCAGGCCGAGGACGGCGAATTCGAGGATGCCTGAGCGCCTGCTCATCCGCCTGCCTCTCCTCCGACCTCGACTCCGAGCTCCGGGGCTCTGAGTCCATTATGCCGAGCTGATGTATCGACTCGATACATCCAGACGATAGAACGGTGTGCGTCCGACGACAAGGGGTGACGTGGTGACCGGTGTCACATCACCAATTCGTACGATGCAAGTTGCCTGATTTGGGGTGAACTTCGGCACTGTGCGGGTTTTGAGCGTGCGTAGTCTGTGCGCCAGGACACCGGGGGGACCGGAATTGATCTGCCGCTTCCAGGCCACTCGCCTGCCCGAGGAGTAGTCGTTCGATGAGCGAGCACCGCCGTAAACCGTCGCAGCCCCAAGGTGGTGGGCGAGCCTCGGCCCGCCGGGCTGCCCAGCAACGTCCCGGCCGGGGCGCCGGATCCGGGCGCGACGTCCCCACCGCCTCCCCCAGCGGGCCGTACGCGGAACCCTCCGCGCCGGGCAGCCGCGCCGAGGCCCGCAGAGCCGCCCAGAGAGGGTCTGCCGGCCGCGGCAGAGGCTCCGGCCGGGCGGCGCGCGGCGCCGCCGCAGGCCCCGACAAGCGCCTCGTCAACTACCCCCGCTCCGACCGGGACGGCTGGAAGCGCTTCGTGCCCTCCTGGAAGCTGGTGTCCGGCACGGCACTGGGCTTCTGCGCGGTGGTCACCGCCGGGGCGGGCATCGGCATCGCCATGGTGGGCACGCCCGACCCGCACAAGGCGGCCCAGGCCCAGAACAACGTCTTCTTGTGGGCCGACGGCACTCAGATGGTGGCGACCGGCGGTTCCATGAACCGCCAGATCGTCCCCATCTCGGACATCCCCCGCACCATGAGGGACGCGGTCATCGCCGCGGAGAACGAGTCCTTCGAAACGGACAAGGGCGTCGACCCGATGGGCATCGGCCGGGCCGTGTGGAACATGGCCACCGGCGGCTCCACCCAGGGCGGCTCGACGATCACCCAGCAGTACGTGAAGAACACCTACCTGGACTCCGACCAGACGCTCAAGCGCAAGGTCACCGAGCTGTTCATCGCCATCAGGCTGGGTGTCACCGAGGAGAAGGACACGGTCCTCGCGGGCTACCTGAACACGGCCTACTACGGCCGCGACGCCTACGGCATCCAGGCCGCCGCCCGCGCCTACTTCGGCAAGGACTGCAAGGACCTGAACCCCGCCGAGAGCGCCTTCCTGGCCTCCGTGCTCAAGGGACCGAACCTCTACAACCCCGACGGCGGCATCGGCGCCGCCGCCACCCCCGCCCTCAACGAGCAGCGGGCCAGGAAGCGCTGGGCCTGGGTGCTCGACCGCGAGGTCGAGGTCGGCCGGATGGACAAGGCGGAGCGCGCCAAGTACACGGACGCGGAGTTCCCGGCGCGCATCGAGTCGGAACAGGCCCGCGGCATGACCGGTCAGATCGGCTACCTGGTCGACACGGCCAAGGCGTACGTGATGAAGAACGCGCGCATCACCGCCGAAGAGATGGCCCTGGGCGGCTACACGATCAGGACGACTTTCGAGAAGCCGAAGGTCGACGCCCTGGCCAAGGCCGTCGAGGACACCAGCAACGAGTTCCTCGACGAGAAGAAGCGCCCGGAGTACGACACGTTCGTGCAGTTCGGCGCTTCCTCCATCGACGTGAAGACCGGGAAGATCGTCGCGCTGTACGGCGGACCGGGCTGGGACAAGAAGTACTTCAGCAACAACGCCAACACGAGCGGTGTCCCGGTCGGCTCGACCTGGAAGCCGTACGTGCTGGCGGCGGCGATGGAGTACGGCACGCAGAACTCCAAGGGCCAGGGCATCTCGGTCGACAGCAAGTACCAGGCCAACGACCTCACCGTGATCAACAACCGTGAGGGCAGGCCGCTGCGCGACGCTTCCGGCGCCCCGTTCCGGCAGAAGAACGAGAGTCCCACCCCCTACGGCTACGTGACCCTCACCGAGGCGATGGAGAAGTCCATCAACGTCCCGTTCGCCCAGTTGGTCTTCGACGTCGGCCACGAGAAGGTGCGCAACGTGGCCAAGGCCACGGGCATCCTCGAAGAGTCGCTGAACCCGAACAACGACGCCTCCTTCGCACTGGGAACCTCGACGCCCAGCGCCATCCGGATGGCCGACTCCTACGCCACCTTCGCCGCCTCCGGCACGCACCGAGAGCCGTACTCGGTGACCGAGGTCAAGAAGAACGGCGACAAGCTGCCCGGCTTCGGGGCCCCCACGGCCCAGCGGGCCATGGACAGCGCCGTCGCGGACAACGTCACCAAGGTCCTGGAGAACGTCGTCCAGAACGGCACCGGAACCAAGGCCAAGAAGCTGGGCCGGCCGGCCGCGGGCAAGACCGGAACCACCGACCAGAACAAGTCGGCCTGGTTCGTCGGCTACACGCCGGAGCTGTCCACCTCCGTGGTCCTCTTCCGCTCCAACCCCAATTCGAAGGACAAGGAACTGCAGTCCATGAACGGCGTGGGCGGCACCGACTCCATCCACGGTGGTGACATCCCGGCCGTGATCTGGACCGAGTACATGCGCGAGGCGCTCAAGGGTGCCCCGCCCTCGAAGTTCCCGGAGGCCGAGGACATCGGCGTGCGGGCCGACTCGGCCGGAGCCCCCTCCCCGACGCCGTCCGCGCCCCCGCCGCCGTCGACGTCGCCCTCGCCCTCCCCGTCGAGCAGCCCGCCCCCGGTCTCCCCGAGCCCGTCCAAGGGCGGCAAGCCGTCCTGCAGGCCGTGGGAGCTCTGCGAGCCGGACACCACCGGCGGCACCACCACCGGCGGAGCCGACGGCGGCGGGAACACCGGCGGGATCATCGGGGGGCCCAGCGGGTCGCCGTCGCCGACGGACACCAGCAGGCCCGGACGCCCCGGTGGCACGACCGGCTGGCCCACCGGCGCGGCGGCCGACTGACCGGGCCCGCCCCCGACTCGAGGAAGGCCGTCGCACGGGGTGCGACGGCCTTCCCCCGTGTCGGGTCCCGTACGGCAGGATGAGCCCCATGACGAAGGTGCACGAGGTCGAGGACCGCCCCGTACTGCCCACCCAGCAGGACGAGGTCTCCGCAGCGGGCAGTGAGTTCCTCGGTGGCCCCCTCGGCCGCCACGCCCGGCTCGGCGGCCACTGGCTCGGCCCCGTCCGCGTGGTGGCCCTGCTCGCCATCGGCGTGTTCGCCCTGGGCATGGTGCAGAAACTGCCCTGCTACAACTGGGCGTGGTTCCGGGGGGCGACGTCCCAGTACACCCACGCCTGCTACTCCGACATCC
This sequence comes from Streptomyces sp. NPDC045967, assembly GCF_056430495.1. NCBI lineage: Bacteria > Bacillati > Actinomycetota > Actinomycetes > Kitasatosporales > Streptomycetaceae > Streptomyces > Streptomyces sp. NPDC045967. The sequence continues at coordinate 394,579 of NZ_JBWKLE010000004.1, forward strand.
CGCACCTCTACGCGGTACGCGGCTTCGCCGACAACCTGACCCCGTACTTCGACCGGCTTCCCGGCGACATGCAGTACCTGGAGTACCCGGTGCTCACCGGGCTCTTCATGGAGATCGCCTCCTGGCTCACGCCCGGCAGCGGCTCCATGCAGCACCGCGAGCAGATGTACTGGATGGTCAACGCGGGCATGCTGATGGCCTGCGCCGCCGTCATCGCCGTGTGCGTCGCCCGGACCCACCGCCGCCGCCCCTGGGACGCCCTGCTCTTCGCCCTCGCACCGGCCTTCGCCCTGACCGCGACGATCAACTGGGACCTGCTGGCCATCGCCCTGACCGCCGCCGGAATGCTCATGTGGTCCCGGGGCCGCACGGTGCTCTTCGGAGTCCTCATCGGCCTGGCCACCGCGGCGAAGCTGTACCCGGTGCTGCTGCTCGGGGTGCTGTTCGTGCTGTGCTGGCGGGCCGGGACGTGGCGGGCGTTCGGTGCGGCGGTGCTCGGCGCGGCCGGATCCTGGCTGCTGGTGAACCTGCCGGTCATGGTCGGGGCCTGGGAAGGCTGGTCGAAGTTCTACACGTTCAGCCAGGAACGGCCCATCGACTTCGGCTCCGTGTGGCTGCTGATCTCCCAGCGCTCGGGCAGCTCGCTGGAGGGCGCCAACACCTACGCGACCGGGCTGACCCTCCTGCTCTGCGGAGCCATCGGCCTGCTCACCCTGACCGCCCCGCGCCGACCCCGCTTCGCCCAGCTGGCCTTCCTGGTGGTCGCGGCGTTCATCCTGGCCAACAAGGTGTACTCACCGCAGTACGTCCTGTGGCTCATCCCGCTCGCGGCCCTCGCCCGGCCGCGCTGGCGCGACTTCCTGATCTGGCAGGCCACGGAGGTCGTGTACTACTTCGGGATCTGGTTCTACCTGGCCTACACGAGCAGCGGGGACAAGCACCAGGGCCTGCCCACGGAGGGCTACCAGCTGGCGATCGCCGCCCATCTGCTGGGCACCCTCTACCTGTGCGCGGTCATCGTCCGCGACATCCTGATGCCCGAACGGGACGTCGTGCGCCGGGGCGGTTCGGACGACCCCTCGGGCGGCGTCCTGGACGGGGCCGAGGACGTGTTCGTCCTGTCGGACGCGGCGAGGGCGCCGCGGGACGAGGAGCCCGCCGAGGGCCGCCGGGTCGACTGGGGCGCGCCCTCCCGGGACTGAGTCCCGGTGCCGCGCCGGCCGGTCCCGCAGACCGGCCGGCCGACGGGGGGGTCAGGCGTCGAGCACCCGGTCGAACTGCGTGGTGGTGTGCCGCAGATGCGCCACGAGTTCGTCGCCGACCTTGGGCTCGGGCGAGTCCGACGGCACGAACAGGATCGACACCTGCATGTGCGGCGGCTCCGCGAACCAGCGCTGCTTGCCCGCCCACACGAAGGGCGACAGGTTGCGGTTGACGGTGGCCAGGCCCGCCCGGGCCACGCCCTTGGCGCGCGGCATCACGCCGTGGAGGGCCTTGGGGGCCTCCAGCCCCACGCCGTGCGAGGTACCGCCAGCCACGACGACCAGCCAGCCGTCGGAGGCGGCCTTCTGCTGGCGGTAGCCGAAGCGGTCGCCCTTGGTGACGCGCGTGACGTCGAGGACGGCGCCGCGGTACTCCGTCGCGTCGTGGTCCCCCAGCCACAGGCGGGTGCCGATCCGCGCCCGGAAGCGGGTCTGCGGGAACTGCTGCTGGAGCCGCGCCAGTTCCTCGGCCCGCAGATGGCTGACGAACATGGTGTGCAGCGGGAGGCGGGCGGCGCGCAGCCGGTCCATCCACCCGATGACCTCCTCGACGGCGTCCGAACCGTCCGGGCGGTCCAGCGGCAGGTGCAGGGCGAAGCCCTCGAGCCGGACGTCCTCGATCGCCGCGTGGAGCTGCCCCAGGTCCTGCTCGGAGATGCCGTGTCGGCGCATCGAGCTCATGCACTCGATGACCACCCGGGCGCCGACCAGACCGCGGACCCCGTCCAGCGAGGCGACCGAGCGGATGACCCGGTCGGGCAGCGGCACCGGCTCCTCGCCCCGACGGAACGGCGTCAGGACGAGCAGGTCACCGCCGAACCAGTCCTTGATGCTGGCGGCCTCGTACGTCGTCCCCACGGCCAGGACGTCGGCGCCCATGCGGGTGGCCTCCTCGCAGAGGCGCTCGTGGCCGAAGCCGTACCCGTTGCCCTTGCAGACCGGCACCATGCCGGGGAACCGGTCCTGGATCTGCTTCTGGTGCGCACGCCAGCGCGCGGTGTCGACGTAGAGCGTGAGCGCCATGCCCGTCCGGAACCTCTCCTGAAAAGCTGCGGGGTGCAGCGGTGCGTGGGTGGGGGTGGGATCAGCGACGCGACATGTAGATGTCGAGCGCCTTGTGCAGCACCTTGTTGAGCGGGAAGTCCCACTCGCCGACGTACTCGACGGCTTCGCCGCCGGTGCCGACCTTGAACTGGATCAGCCCGAACAGGTGGTCGTTCTCGTCCAGCGTGTCAGAGATACCGCGCAGGTCGTAGACGCTCGCACCCAGCGCGTAGGAATCGCGCAGCATGCGCCACTGCATCGCGTTGGACGGGCGGACCTCGCGCTTGTGGTTGGCGGACGCGCCGTAGGAGTACCAGACGTGCTGGCCCACGGTGAGCATCGTGGCGGCGGCCAGGGGTTCCCCCTCGTGCCTGGCGATGTACAGCCGCATCCGGTTGGGGTCCTCGGAGTTGAGGGCGGTCCACTGGCGCTGGAAGTAGCTGAGCGGGCGCGGGCGGAACTTGTCGCGCTCGGCCGTGATCTCGTAGAGGTGCTGCCAGGTCGGCAGGTCGTCGTAGCCGCCCTGGACGACCTCGACGCCGGCCTTCTCGGCCTTCTTGATGTTGCGGCGCCACAGCTGGTTGAAGCCCTTGAGGACGTCGTCCAGCGAGCGGTTGGCCAGCGGGACCTGGAAGACGTACCGGGGCTGGACGTCGCCGAAGCCGGCGCCGCCGTCCTCGGCCTGCTGCCAGCCCATGCGGCGCAGCTTGTCCGACACCTCGAAGGCGCGCGGTTCGATGACCGAGGCCTCCACGTCGCGCAGGCGCTTGACGTCGGGGTCCTGGATACCGGCCTTGATGGCGGCCGAGTTCCAGCGGCGGATGACGACGGGCGGGCCCATCTTCACCGTGAAAGCGCCCTGGTTCTTCAGGTGGGCCAGCATCGGCTGGAGCCATTCCTCCAGGTTCGGGGCGTACCAGTTGATGACGGGGCCCTCGGGAAGGTAGGCGAGGTACCGCTTCACCTTCGGCAGCTGGCGGTACAACACCAGGGCCGCACCGACGAGTTCGCCGGACTTGTCGAACCAGCCGAGGTTCTCCGAACGCCACTCGTTCTTGACGTCGGCCCATGCCGGGACCTGGCAGTGGCTAGCCGAAGGCAGGCTCTGGAGGTAGGCCAGATGCTGCTCGCGGCTGATGGTGCTCAGGGACAGGCTCATGCGGGGTGTCTCCTCCGGCGGCTTCGCTGGCTATGGCGCGAAGCCTACTTTGACAGGGGCGCCACCCATCTGGGGGACGGGCCGGCGGGCCCGCACCCGTGTGGGCGGCGTCCCTGTGGCGGAGGTACCCCGATCAGCCCAGCCAGCCGCCGAACAGGCCGCCGTGCGCCATGCCGAGGAAGAAGCCGATGGCCGACGCGCCAAGGCCGATGATCAGCGCGAAGCGTTCGCGTGTCGTGACGGAGATGAACTGTCCGTACGCGCCGGTGAGGATCCCGATCAGCCCCGCCCACGAGCTGAGCAGGTGCAGCGAGTGGAAGAAGGCCGTGACGAACGCCACGGCGCCGAGGATCAGGGTGGCCGCCATCAGGGTGTCCTGCAGCGGGTGGGGCTTGCCGTCGGTGGAGAACAGCGAGATCGGCGGCGGGGAGGACTGGGGACGCATGGCCTGTGCCATCGGAAGGCACCTCCTGGCTGAGCAGATCGGTGCTGCGGGGCCCACCTCCGGCAGGGGCCGGGGGCATAGCACCGAGCACACCCGATGGATACAGATTGTGTCCCTCTGCCGCCGGATTTCAACCGGAAGGAGTCGAGGAGGTAGTCTGTACAGCTGCGCGGTGTCTGCTCTCGGACACCGTGCGCACGCATCACGACCCTCCTGCCACGGAACGACCGTGGCCGCTGAGTCCAAAGGAGGTGGGTTCCACATGCGTCACTACGAAGTGATGGTCATCCTCGACCCCGATCTCGAGGAGCGCGCTGTCTCCCCGCTGATCGAGAACTTCCTCTCCGTCGTCCGTGAGGGCAACGGAAAGGTCGAGAAGGTCGACACCTGGGGCCGTCGTCGTCTCGCTTACGAGATCAAGAAGAAGCCCGAGGGCATCTACTCGGTCATCGACCTTCAGGCCGAGCCTGCGGTCGTCAAGGAGCTTGACCGACAGATGAACCTGAACGAGTCGGTTCTCCGGACCAAGGTCCTTCGCCCCGAGACCCACTGAACTCCGGTTCAGCGGTAATCGGGAACGAGTAGCACAGCAGCCCAGCAGCACATCCCCGCCGAGAGGTTCATCCATGGCAGGCGAGACCGTCATCACGGTCGTCGGCAATCTCGTCGACGACCCCGAGCTGCGCTTCACCCCCTCGGGTGCGGCGGTCGCGAAGTTCCGTGTCGCGTCCACCCCCCGCACCTTCGACCGTCAGACCAATGAGTGGAAGGACGGCGAGAGCCTGTTCCTCACCTGCTCGGTGTGGCGGCAGGCGGCGGAGAACGTCGCCGAGTCCCTCCAGCGGGGCATGCGCGTCATCGTGCAGGGCCGGCTGAGGCAGCGGTCGTACGAGGACCGTGAGGGTGTCAAGCGCACGGTCTACGAGCTGGACGTCGAGGAAGTCGGCCCCAGCCTGAAGAACGCCACGGCCAAGGTCACCAAGACCACCGGTCGCGGTGGTCAGGGTGGATACGGCGGCGGCGGCCAGCAGCAGGGCGGCGGCGGTGGCAACTGGGGCGGAGCCCCCAGCGGCGCCGCTCCCCAGGCCGGCGGAGCTCCCTCCGACGACCCCTGGGCGTCCAGCGCGCCGGCCGGCGGCCAGCAGCAGGGCGGCGGCGGTGGCGGCTGGGGCGGAAGCTCCGGCGGCTCCGGCGGTGGCTACTCGGACGAGCCGCCCTTCTAGGGCAGCTCGCACCCCCACTTCTTGATTTCACAGGAGAGACACAATGGCGAAGCCGCCTGTGCGCAAGCCTAAGAAGAAGGTCTGCGCTTTCTGCAAGGACAAGACCGCGTACGTGGACTACAAGGACACGAACATGCTGCGGAAGTTCATTTCCGACCGTGGCAAGATCCGTGCCCGCCGCGTCACCGGCAACTGCACGCAGCACCAGCGTGACGTCGCTACGGCCGTGAAGAACAGCCGTGAGATGGCGCTGCTGCCCTACACGTCCACCGCGCGATAAGGAAAGGGTGACCGACTAATGAAGATCATCCTGACCCACGAGGTCTCTGGCCTCGGTGCCGCCGGCGAAGTCGTCGACGTCAAGGACGGTTACGCTCGCAACTACCTGGTCCCGCGTGGTTTCGCGATCCGCTGGACCAAGGGTGGCGAGAAGGACGTGGCGCAGATCCGCCGCGCCCGCAAGATCCACGAGATCGCCACCATCGAGCAGGCCAACGAGGTCAAGGCCAAGCTCGAGGGTGTGAAGGTCCGTCTGGCCACCCGCGCGGGTGACGCCGGTCGTCTCTTCGGTTCCGTGACCCCGGCCGACATCGCCACGGCGATCGAGTCCTCGGGTGGCCCGAAGGTCGACAAGCGCCGCGTGGAGCTGGGCTCCCCGATCAAGACCCTCGGTTCGTACCAGGTCTCCGTGCGTCTGCACGCCGACGTGGCCGCGAACGTGGGCATCGAGGTCGTCGCCGCCTAAGGGCTGCGTACACGAAGGGCCGCACCCCGCTGGGGTGCGGCCCTTCGTCGTCGGATGCCCCGGGTGCGTGTTTCACGTGAAACATGCGCCGGACGCCGGAACCCGCCCGTGGTTCACGTGAAACAGGTGGAAGAGTGCCGCCCGTGTTTCACGTGAAACATCCGGTCTAGCGGGTCGCTCCCGCGACCAGCCACCGGCCGGAGCGGGCCCGCAGCTGGAGGGTGACCATCCGGACCAGCATCATCAGCGTCATGGCCCACCACAGGGTCGTGAGGCCGCCCCCGAGTGCAGGGACCAGAAGGGCCGCCGGGGTGAAGACCGCCAGTGTCAGGAGCATCGCCTTCGCCAGGTAGCGGCCGTCGCCCGCGCCCATCAGGACGCCGTCGAGGACGAAGACGATGCCGGAGACGGGCTGGGAGAGCGCGACGACGAGCAGGGCGGGCAGCATGACGTCCTCGACGGCCGGATCGCTGGTGAACAGCGGGATGAACACCGGCCGGGCCAGGACGACGAGCAGCCCGAGCACGATCCCCGAGACGATGCCCCACTGCACCATGCGGCGGCACACGGTCTTGGCCCCCTCGGTGTCGCCCGCCCCCAGGTAGCGGCCGATGATCGCCTGTCCGGCGATCGCGATGGCGTCCAGGGCGAAGGCGAGCAGGCTCCACAGCGACAGCAGGATCTGGTGGGCGGCGATGTCCGCGTCGCCGAGGCGCGCGGCCACGGCGGTCGCGATCATCAGGACGGCCCGCAGGGACAGGGTGCGGACCAGCAGGGGGGCGCCGGCCTGGGCGCAGGCCCGGATACCGCCGAGGTCGGGGCGCAGGGACGCCTTGTGCCGCCGGGCTCCCCGGACGACCACGACGAGGTAGGCGGCGGCCATGGCGCACTGGGCGATGACCGTGCCCCAGGCGGAACCGGCGATGCCGAAGCCCGCGCCGTAGACGAGCAGGACGTTCAGCCCCGCGTTGAGGGCGAAGCCCGCGACGGCGACGTAGAGCGGCGTGCGGGTGTCCTGGAGGCCCCGTAGGACGCCGGTGGCGGCCAGGACCACGAGCATGGCCGGGATGCCGAGCGCGGAGATCCGCAGATAGGTGATCGCGTAGGGGGCGACCGTGTCGGAGGCGCCGAAGACGGAGACCAGCCAGGGCGCGGCGGGCAGGAACACGACGATGACCGCCGCACCGAGCAGCAGGGCGAGCCAGATGCCGTCCATGCCTTGGCGGATGGCGGCCTGGAGGTCCCCCGCTCCGACCCTGCGGGAGACCGCCGCGGTGGTGGCGTAGGCCAGGAAGACGAAGACGCTCACGGCGGTGGTGAGCAGAGCCGCGGCGATACCGAGACCCGCCAGCTGGGGCGTCCCCAGATGCCCGACGATGGCGCTGTCCGCCATCACGAAGAGGGGCTCGGCGACAAGGGCGCCGAAGGCCGGTACGGCGAGCGTGAAGATCTCCCGGTCGTGCCGGCGCGGTGCAGCCTTCGGAGCGGCGGGGGCCTGTGTCATGCGCTCAATCTAATCTTCCACAGGTAATGGATACAAGTGCCTTTGGATCCTTACCAACGCGCTGACTTGCGGGTTCCCGCACACCCGTTGGAGGCGATCTTGAGACAGTGGCCAAGATTTTTCCGTGCAGGTCGAACCGGTGAGCAAAAGAGCAGGTCAGGCGGGTGTAAGGGTGGGTCGGGTGATTTTGTCCACAGCGTCGTCCCCTGGTCCGTACACAGCTTCCGGGGACTTACCCACAGCATTGGCGCCGTCGTCCACATCTCATCCACACAGCCTGTGGATAACAAGATTGGCTGACGCCGCTGTCGGCCCTACCGTGGGGCGTTGCCCGACTCGGCGAGAGCCGGTTCGGGCGCCCCATGTGTCAGAGCCGTGTCGTAGAAAGAGTGGCACGGCGAGGTCCGCGTTGCGGACGGGAGGAGGCGGCCCGGTGAGCATGCCCGAGCCCTTGGACGACCCCTGGGCCGACAGCGGTCCGGGTGACCGTCTGCCGCCCCGCCCCCGCCGCAACGGCGAGGGCCGGGGACGCGCCGAGGAGCAGCACGACCGGGGCCGCGAGGGCGGATCCTGGGACGGCGGCGGCGCCGGCGGCGGTTTCGAGCGCGTCCCCCCGCAGGACCTCGACGCCGAGCAGTCGGTGCTCGGCGGCATGCTGCTGTCCAAGGACGCGATCGCCGATGTGGTCGAGGTGCTCAAGGGGCACGACTTCTACCGCCCCTCGCACGAGACGATCTACCAGGCCATCCTCGACCTGTACGCCAAGGGAGAGCCGGCCGACCCGATCACGGTCGGCGCCGAGTTGACCCGGCGCGGCGAGATCAGCAAGGTCGGCGGCGCCTCCTACCTGCACACCCTGGTGCAGTCGGTGCCGACGGCGGCCAATGCCGAGTACTACGCGGAGATCGTCCACGAGCGGGCCGTGCTGCGCCGCCTCGTCGCGGCCGGTACGAAGATCACGCAGATGGGATACGCGGCCGACGGGGACGTCGACGAGATCGTCAACAGCGCCCAGGCCGAGATCTACGCGGTCACCGAGCAGCGGACCTCCGAGGACTACCTGCCGCTCGGCGACATCATGGAGGGCGCCCTCGACGAGATCGAGGCGATCGGATCCCGCAGCGGGCAGATGTCGGGTGTGCCGACCGGCTTCACCGACCTGGACTCGCTGACCAACGGACTGCACCCCGGTCAGATGATCGTCATCGCCGCCCGTCCCGCCATGGGAAAGTCGACGCTCGCGCTGGACTTCGCGCGTGCCTGCTCCATCAAGAGCAACCTGCCGAGCGTGATCTTCTCCCTCGAGATGGGGCGCAACGAGATCGCGATGCGCCTGCTCTCGGCGGAGGCCCGGGTGGCCCTGCACCACATGCGCTCGGGCACGATGACGGACGACGACTGGACCCGGCTGGCGCGGCGGATGCCGGACGTGTCCGCCGCCCCGCTCTACATCGACGACTCCCCCAACCTGTCGATGATGGAGATCCGCGCCAAATGCCGCCGGCTCAAGCAGCGCAACGACCTCTCGCTCGTGGTCATCGACTACCTCCAGCTGATGCAGTCGGGCGGATCGCGCCGTCCCGAGAGCCGCCAGCAGGAGGTCTCGGACATGTCCCGAAACCTCAAGCTGCTGGCGAAGGAGCTCGAGGTCCCCGTGATCGCGCTGTCCCAGCTGAACCGTGGTCCCGAGCAGCGCACCGACAAGAAGCCGATGGTCTCCGACCTGCGTGAGTCGGGCTCCATCGAGCAGGACGCGGACATGGTGATCCTGCTGCACCGCGAGGACGCCTACGAGAAGGAGTCCCCGCGCGCGGGCGAGGCGGACCTGATCGTGGCCAAGCACCGCAACGGCCCGACGGCGACGATCACGGTCGCCTTCCAGGGGCATTACTCGCGATTCGTGGACATGGCCAACACGTAGCATCCGATCATGGACGATCTCTCCGAGGACCTGGCACTCCTTCCCGCCACCCGGCGCGCTCTGCGCCACCGGATCGCCGTCGCGCAGAGCGCCGGCCGGGCCCCCTCGGTGGTGGCGGCCGTCGTGCGCGGCGGCGAGGTGGTCTGGGAGGGCTCCCGGACCTCGGTGGAAGGCCACGGCCCGGACGGGAACGTCCAGTACCGGATCGGGTCGATCACCAAGACCTTCACCGCCGTCCTGGTGATGCGGCTGCGGGACGAGGGCCTGCTGGCCCTCACGGATCCGTTGGAGAAGCACCTGCCGGGGACCGGCGCCGGCGAGGTGACCATCGCCCAGCTGCTGGCCCACACCGGTGGCCTGGCGGCGGAGACCCCCGGTGAGTGGTGGGAGCGCACACCCGGCGCGCTGCGTCCCGAGCTGGCCGACGTCCTGGGGGACGCGCCGCGGCGGCACGCGCCCGGAAGCAGGCACCACTACTCCAACCCCGGCTACACGCTGCTGGGCTCGCTGGTCGAGGCGCTGCGCGCAAAGCCGTGGGAGGAGGCGCTGCGCGCCGAGGTGCTGGAGCCGCTGGGCCTGGACCGGACGAGCGGATCGCCGCAGGCACCGCACGCCGGTGGCTGGGCGGTGCACCCGTGGGCGGATCTGATGATGCCCGAGCCGCTGGAGGACCTGGGGTTGATGGCCCCGGCCGGTCAGCTGTGGTCCACCACCGGGGACTTGGCGCGGTTCGCGCGCTTCCTGCTGCGGGGGGACGAGCGGGTGCTCTGCGCGGAGTCCGTACGGGAGATGCGCACGTCGGCGGCGCCGCCGGAGCCGGGCCTGGCCGAGAGCGGATACGGCCTGGGGATGCAACTGCTGGCCCAGGGCGGGCGCCGGCTCGCAGGGCACAGTGGATCGCTGCCGGGCTTCGTCGCCGGACTGTGGCTGAGCGAAGCGGACGACGTGGCGGCGGTGGTGCTGGCCAACTGCACCTCGGGGCTGCCGGCCGCGTCGGTGGCCGCCGACCTCGTGGCGCTCGTCGCCGATGCCGAGCCCCGGTTCCCGGAGCCGTGGCGGCCGTTCACGGCAGCCGAAGAGGTGCCGCTGGAGGTCTGCGGGCCCTGGTACTGGGGGACGTCGGCTCAGGTGGTGCGGCTGAAGGCGGACGGTTCGCTGGAACTCGGCCCGGTGGGCGCGACAGGGCGTTCCGCGCGCTTCCGAGCGGAACCCGACGGCACCTGGACGGGCCTGTCGGGGTACTACGCGGGGGAGACCCTGCGGGTCGTACGCCGCGCCGACGGCTCGGTGAGCCACTTGGACCTGGCGTCCTTCGTGTTCACGCGGGAGCCGTACGACGCCGACGCCCCGGTACCGGGCGGGGTGGACCCGCGGGGCTGGCGGGGCATCGGGTGACGGCCGCTCTCAGCCGGTGAGTTCACGCTCCAACGGGGTGCGGAAGCGCGGGGTGATCCGGGCGTCCCCGACCCATGCCGCGAGCCGGGCGGCCTCGGCGGTGACCGCCTCCGCGGCGGCGCTGCCTCGGTCCGCCAGCAGCCGCCAGACGATCTCGCCGTCGCCGCGCTGCGCCCAGCCTCCGACGACCTCGCCGTTCCACCACACCGTGGGCCCGATGTTGCCGGCGTAGTCGAAGAGAGCGGGCCGCAGGGCGGGGTCGAGGTGGAAGCCGCGGTCGGCCCAGCCCATGCCACTGGGATCAAGGCCGGGGAGCAGGGCCGCCCAGGGCTCCGGGGCCGGTTCGGGAAGGGTGTCGCCAGGGCTGACGAGGGCGGCGGTCCCGTCCTCCAGGAGCACCTGACCGGGTCCCACGGCCGCGAGGGCCTTGCGGACGTCGCCGAGGGACCAGCCGGTCCACCACTTGAGGTCGGCTTCGGTGGCCGGACCGTACGCATGCAGCCAGCGGCGGGCGAGCTCGGCCCGGGCCTCGGCCGCGGGGACGGCCGGCCAGGGCTTGCTGTGGACCCAGCGGAACTGGCTGGAGGTCCACGAACCGCGCGGTCGGTCGCGGCGGATCCGGCCGTCGGCGGCCAGCAGGCGGATGACCCGGGTGGCCACGCCGGTCTCGGCCTCGTACTTCTTGCCCCGACTGATGGTGATCTTCTGGCGCAGGGCCGGTACGGCGGCGGACAGTTGGCTGCCCGTGCAGGGTCCGAGGGCGTCGAGGGCGTCGAGCGCGGCGGCCTCGGACCGGGCCAGCCAGTCGGCGTCCAGCCCCTGTCCGTCCTCCTCGAGGCGCTTGAGGAGGGTGCGCCGCTCCTTGGCGGTGATGGTGCGGGCCGTGGACGCGTCGACGTGCGGGGCGAGGTCGGTGGAGACGGCGAAGAGGGTGTTGCGCATGCTCAGCAGCCGCACCACGCTCACGTCCTCGTAGAGCGCCTGCTCGATGACCGCCGGGTCGCCCGCGGTGAGCCGGGCACGGGCGGAGAGGAACACCGTCGCGGCGTCCGTGGCGTGCAGGGCGACGACGGCGTCGGCGGCCTCGGAAACCGTGGCGGCGCGCGCAGAGGGAGCCAGGCGGTGGCGTCGGCCCAGACGGTGGCGGCGCTCGGCGGTGGTGACGAGGGGCAGGCTGGGTGTCATCTTCCCGATCGTAGGCCGGGCCGCCGACAGGCGGCCCGGCCCGCCATCACGGCCGGTCAGAGGTGCAGCTTGAACCCGACGTGCGAGGCGGTGAAGCCGAGCCGCTCGTAGAAGCGGTGGGCGTCGGTGCGGGTCGCGTCCGAGGTGAGTTGGACGATCTCGCAGTTCTCGGTGCGGGACTTCTCGATCGCCCATTCGACGAAACGGGTGCCCAGTCCGCTGCCGCGCTCGTCGGCGTGGATGCGGACTCCCTCGATGATGGAGCGGGTGGATCCCCTGCGGGACAGCCCAGGGACGATCGTGAGCTGCAGCGTCCCCACGACGCGGTCCGCTCGGGCCGCCACGACGAGGTGCTGGTGGGGGTCCTGGGCCATGCGCTTGAAGGCTGTGAGGTACGGGGTGAGGTCTTCCGGTGATTCCCGGGTCGCGCCGAGGGGGTCGTCGGCGAGCAGGGCGACGATGGCGGGCAGGTCGGCCTCGGTGGCGGGACGGATGGCCGGCTCGGCGGCCTCGGTCAGGGGGTCACTCACGATGGGTTGGTCCTTTCAGCCCGCGGCCACGGTGAGTGGCGCCCAGCGGCGGGTCCAGTCGCCGGGCAGGCTCGGGAGGTCGCGGGTCATGACGGCGTTGAAGGCCACCGAGGCAAGGCCGCGGTCCTTGAGCCAGGACACGAACTCCTCGTGGCGTATGTCGACATCGGTGCGCAGCGGCCGGTCGGTGGTGGCGGCCAGCGCGGTGACGAGGGCCTGCGCCCCGGCGGTGTCGCGGGCGATCAGCGGACCGATGACATGGGTCTCCATGTTCGGCCAGATCGCGGCGTATCCGGTGAGGGAGCCGGCGCGGTCCTCGGCGACGAGCAGCCGGTCGGTGAAGGCGGGCAGGCGGGTGATCATGTGGGTCCGGTCGGTGCCGAACATCTCGGTGTCCAGCTGGAGAATCCGCGGCAGGTCCTCGGCGGTGGCGGACCGGACGGTGCTGTCCCCGAGCGCCGGGGCGGCCGGGTCCGGGCGAAAGTCGCCCTTCAACATCTCTGCGCGGCCGGTGGTCTCGAAGCCGAGCTCCTCGTAGAGGGGGCGCCCGTACGGAGTGGCGTGCAGGGTGAGCGGGATGCCCTTCAGGACGTCGTCGCAGATGTGTGTCATCAGGCGACGGCCCAGGCCCTGGCGGGAGTAGCGGTCGGCGACGAGAACCATCCCGATGGCGGCGAGCTGGGGCTCAGTGCGGGTTCCGCCGTACCCGGTGACGATGCAGACGGCGGCCAGCCCCCGTCCGTCCGGGGCGTCAACGCCGTAGCCCGTTCCGGCCGCGAGGAGCAGCCCCCATTTGTGGTCCTCGCGGGGCCAGCCGCGGTCTTCGGAGAGGTCGGCGCAGTGGCGGAGATCGTCCGCGGTCAGCGCTCGGATCGGCAGCTCGGTGAGGTGTGGAGGTGTCACCGCCTCAGACTGGATCATGGGGTCGGCGGGCGTCCAGAGGATTTGGAAGAGTGATGTTTCACGTGAAACATCGGCTTCCCTTCCCCGGGCGCGGTCGGCGGTCGCCATGGTGAACGGCGCGGTGTTTCACGTGAAACATCTCGCTGGGTGCGAAGCCGACCCTCTAACCTCGGTGACTATGCCCCTTCTACACCTCTTCGATCTCGACGGAACGCTGATGTTCGGCTCCGCGGCGCCGGTCGAGATCTCCCGACAGCTCGGTCTGAGCGTGGAGATCGCCGAGCTGGAGCGGGCGTTCAGCGCAGAGGAGATCGGCCCGCAGGAGTTCTCCGTGGCCGCTCACGCACTCTGGTCGGAGCTGACACCCGCACACGTCCGGGCGGCGTTCGACGGAGCCCCTTGGCTGACCGGTATCCGCGAGGTGTGGCGGGAGATCCATGAGCGCGGGGACTACTGCGCGGTGATCTCCCTGTCACCGTCCTTCTTCGTGGAACTGCTCCTGGAGTGGGGCGCGCACGCCGCACACGGTTCGGTGTACCCCCAGGTGCCGTTCTTGGGGCCCATGGAGGTGTCGGGCATCCTGACGCCCGAGGGCAAGGTCACGGTGGCGGACCAGCTGTGCGAGCGGTTCGGGGTCACCCGAGGCGACTGCGTCGCGTACGGGGACTCGTTGACCGATTCGAGGCTCTTCGAGGTGGTGCCGGTCTCCGTGGCGGTCAACGCGCGGCCGTACCTGGCGAAGCGGGCCACCCACGTCTACGAGGGCCGGGACCTCCGGGAGGCCTACCAGCTCGCAGGGATGCCACGCCCGGGAGTCGCGGCATCTTAGGACGAACGTGGGGGCGAAACGCGGAAATTCTCCATTTCCCGGCAGGCATCCGGGGCGGCTGGCAGGCTGTGAACCCCGGAACCACGGATTCACAGACCGTGGCGCGTGCAGACCGACCGATATGTTCGAAGCGAGGCACCACATGGACGCTCCGCCCACCAGATCGGCCAGAGGGGGGACGGCCCGGATACCCGTCGAGGGGGGTGCGGCCGAGCCCTCGCCGGACGCCGTGCTCATCCGCCGCACCCTCGCGGACGTCGCACCCGTCGCCGACAAGGTGACCTCGTACTTCTACGCCCTGGTGTTCTCGAGCCATCCGGAGATGCGCGGCATGTTCCCCGCCGCCATGGACGTCCAGCGCGACCGGTTGCTGAAGGCCCTGCTGACCGCGGCCGAGCACATCGACAATCCGGAGGTGCTTACGCCCTATCTGCGGCGGCTGGGCACGGGGCACCGGAAGTACGGAACTCTGGCGGGCCACTATCCGGTGGTGGGTGAGGCCCTCATCGGCGCGCTGGCCCGGTACGCGGAGGCGACCTGGGGGCCGGAAGCCGAGGCGGCCTGGGTGCGCGCGTACACCGCGATCTCCCAGATCATGATCGACGCGGCGGCCGAGGACGAGGCCGTGCGCCCCGCGTGGTGGCAGGCCGAGGTGGTCTCCCACGAGCTGCGCACCTCCGACATCGCCGTGCTGACCGTCCGTCCGGATCGGCCCTACGCCTTCCTGGCCGGGCAGTACACCAGCCTGGAGACCCCGTGGTGGCCCCGGGTATGGCGGCACTACTCCTTCGCCTCGGCGCCGCGCGCCGACGGCCTGCTGTCCTTCCACGTCAAGGCCGTGCCCGCGGGCTGGGTGTCCAACGCGCTCGTGCGCCACGCCCGCCCCGGGGACGTGCTGCGCCTGGGGGCGCCCGCCGGGTCGATGGTGGTGGACCACACGACCGACAACGGGATGCTGTGCCTGGGCGGCGGAACCGGGATCGCCCCGATCAAGGCGCTGATCGAGGACGTGGCCGAGCACGGCGAGCGCCGTCCGGTCGAGGTGTTCTTCGGGGCCCGCAGCGATCACGACCTGTACGACAAGGACACGCTGCTGGGCCTGCAGCGCTCGCACCCCTGGCTGTCGGTGCGCCCGGTGGTCGGGGACTGGCTCGCCGGCCAGCTGCCGCAGGCGGTCGGCGAGCACGGGCCGTGGAGGTCCTACGACGCGTTCATATCCGGGCCGGCCGCGATGATCCGCAGCGGGGTCGACGAGCTCAAGCGGATGGGCATCCCAGGCGAGCGGATCCGGCACGACGCGGTGGAGGAGCTGATGGGTGTCGCGGGCTGAGACCGGCGGGCGCTCCCGCCGGCCCCGGCCGGGCGCTCACCCCAGATCAGGGGCGTGCATGGCCCGCAGGCCCTCGATGTTCCCGTCGAGGTAGTGCCGCAGCGACAGCGGTACCAGGTGGACGGCTGCGATGCCCACGCGGCTGAAGGGGACACGGACGATCTCGTACTCGCCCTCGGGGTGGTCGACCTCGGGACCGTGCCGCTGGCTCGGGTCCATCGATTCGAGGTGGCAGACGAAGAAGTGCTGCACCTTCACGCCGGTGACCCCCCCGTCGGCGATGTGCTCGACGGTGTCGACGAAGCAGGGCACCACATCGATGATCTTCGCGCCGAGTTCTTCGTGTACCTCCCGGTGGAGTGCGTCGACCACGGTGGCGTCCGAGGGTTCGACTCCGCCGCCGGGGGTGAGCCAGTACGGGTCGACGCCGGGCTTGGTGCGCTTGATGAGGATCAGGTCGTCACCGTCGAGCAGGATCGCGCGGGCGGTGCGTTTGACCACGGGACGTTCGGTCATGGGAGAAGAGTGGCCCACGGCTCCGCTTCTGAAACGCGCCGGCGGCCGGAAAGCGAGGCTCACCAGCGTGCGGCGGCGTGCAGCAGCCGCTCGTGCGCGCGGGCGAGATGGGCGAGGGAGAGGCTGCCGGTCCGCACCACGAGGAACCACGTGCGCAGCGGGGGCACCGCCGGCTCGCCGAGGGCCGTGATCCGGCCGCTGTCGAGGGCGTCCTGGCACAGGTAGCGGGGCAGTACGGCGAACCCGGCCCCGGCCTGTACGCACTCCAGTACAGCCCGCAGATCGGGCACGACCACGGTGGCGGCGGCGTCGCCGGCAGCGGGCCGGCTGTCGAAGACGGCGGCCCAGTAACGGGTGACGAGCGGCAGGCTCTCGTGGACCTCGACGAACGGGATGCCCGTGAGGTCGGCGGGGCCGGCCCCGCCCGGCTGATCCGTGCCGATGAGGGCGGCCCAGTACGGCGCGGTGACCAGGACGAGCTCCTCGTCCCACAGAGGGGAGGCGGTGAAGAGGCCGCCCCGCGGGTGGGCGGTGGTCACGACCAGGTCGTGGTGGCCGGAGGCGAGCCCGTCGAGGCTCTCCTCGGCACCGGTCCGCAGCGCGGCGCGCAGCGTGTGGCCCTGACCGACCAGGGGGGCGAGTGCGGGTAGCACGCGCAGGCACAGGAACTCGGGGGGCCCGGCGACGTGCAGGGTGCGCGAGCCGCCGGCCGCCTCCCGCTCGGTCTCGGTGATCCGCAGCAGGGCGTCGAGGTGCGGGGCCGCCTTGTGGGCGAGCTCGTCGCCGACGGCGGTCGGAGTGACACCGCGGGCCCGGCGGTGGAACAGGGGGCGGCCCAGCTGGCGTTCGAGGGTGCGGATCTGGGAGGTGACCGCGGGCTGCGAGAGCCCCAGCAGCGCGGCCGCCCGTGTGAAGGAACCCGCCCGGTGCACGGCGACGAAGGTGCGCAGCAGGGTCAGGTCCATCGCGGCACCTCTCGGTGGGGGCCTTCAACTATAAATACGCCGATAGCACCCTGTCGTTACCGTGATTGGACTCTGACGCTGAGTCAACTAGCCTTGTCACGTGGTTCTCCGCCGGCAGAACCCAGGGCGGTCCGAGCCACGAGGGGGGAGGCTCGGACCGCCGTGCCGGAACCCCTTCAGGCTCCGTCGGCCGTGCAAACCGCCTGGTCCAAGGCCCGCAGCACGTCCGCGACGAGGTCCTCGGTGTCCTCGGCGCCGGCCGAGAACCGGATGAACCCCTCCGGCACGGCGTCCCCGCCCCACCGCCCGCGCCGCTCGGCGGTGGACCGTACTCCGCCGAAGCTCGTCGCGTCCTCGACCAGGTGGAGGGCCGCCATGAAGCGTTCGGCGTGCGCGCGGTCGGGGAGCGTGAAGGAGACCACCGATCCGAAGCCCCGCATCTGGCGCGCGGCCGTCTTGTGGGACGGATCCGAGGGCAGACCGGGATAGCGCACCCCGGTGACGTCGGTCCGGTCGGTCAGAGCCTCCGCGACCGCCAGTGCGTTGGCCCACTGCCGCTGGGCGCGCAACTGGATGGTGGCGAGCGAGCGGTGGGCCAGCCAGGCTTCCATCGGGCCCGGGATCGCTCCGACGACCTTGCGCCACTGGCGGATCCGGGCGGCCCGCTCCGGATCGCGGCAGACCACGTAGCCCAGCAGCACGTCGCCGTGCCCGGTCAGGCCCTTGGTGCCGCTGGCGACCGAGAAGTCCGCGCCGAGTTCGAGCGGACGCTGGCCGAGCGGGGTGGCCAGGGTGTTGTCGACGGCGACGAGGGTCCCGCCGGAGTGCGCCGCCTCGACGAGACGGCGTACGTCGCACACGTCGAGCCCGGGGTTGGAAGGGGTTTCGATCCACAGCAGGCAGGCCCCGTCGAGCACCGAGAGCTGGCCGTCGTCCCCAGTCGGGGCGGTGCGTACGTGGATGCCGTAGGCCTCGAGCTGCTCCCGCAGCATGGGCAGCGCCTGGTAGCCGTCGTCGGGCAGGACCACGGTGTCGCCGGTGCGGGCCTGGGAGAGCAGGACCGCGGCGGCCGCGGCCATGCCGGAGGCGAAGACGACGGTGTGGACGTCCTGGCCGGGGGCCTCCAGTTCCCCGATCGCCTGCTCCAGCAGCGTCCAGGTTGGATTGGTGTCCCGGCCGTAGGTGTACGGGCCGTCGACGTCGCCCGGGAGGTGGAAGTGGGCGGCGAAGACCGGCCCGGGCAGGGTCGGCTCGTTCTTGACGGGCTCGGGCAGTCCGGCCCGGACGGCGCGCGTGCCGTCGCCGAACCGGGCGCTGTCGTACGTGTCCTCGTTCATGCGATGGGCTCCTTCACGGCCTCGCGTACGGCGTCCCGCTCAGTCCTTGTCCGGCAGGACCAGGTTCACGGCCCAGGAGACGATGGAGATGATCAGACCGCCGAGGACGGCGGTCCAGAAGCCGTCGACGTGGAAGCTGAGGTCGAACTGCTTGGCCAGCCACGAGGTCAGCAGCAGCATCAGCGCGTTCACGACGAGGGTGAACAGCCCGAGCGTGAGGACGAACAACGGCAGGGAGAACAGCTTCACCACGGGCTTGACGATGAAGTTGACCAGACCGAACACCAGGGCCACCAGCAGCAGGGTGATCGTCCTGCGCCCGAGACTGCTCCCGTCGTCCAGGGTGATGCCGGCGAGCAGCCAGATGGCGACGGCCAGTGCCGCCGCGTTGGCGAGCGTCTTGACTACGAAATTCGTCATGTGTCTGATCGTGGCAGACAAGATCCTGGTGGGACATCCGCAGATCAGCGGAGTGACGAGAACGATCGAGCACAAGGGGCACAACAACGATGAAAGCCTTCCGCCTTGACGACCTCGAAGCGGAGCGGGCCGCCAACGACGGCGCGTACCTGCAGTTCCTGAGGGAGCGGAACATGTCGGTCGGGCTGTACGCCCTCGACGCCGGGCAAAGCGATCCGCAGCAGCCGCACCGCCAGGACGAGGTGTACTTCGTCGTGAGCGGCCGGGCCTCAATCACCGTCGGGGAGGAGACGACGACCGTGGCGCGCGGCAGTGTCGTCTACGTCCCGGCGGGGGTACCGCACAAGTTCCACCACATCAGCGAGGACCTGCGCGTGATGGTGGTGTTCTCCCCGCCCGAGGGCTGAGCCGTCCGGCCGGAGGGCTCAGCCGCCCCCGCCGGAGGAGGGCCGTGGCCCCGGCCCCTAGGGGGCGGATCAGGGGACTCCGGGGGCTCGCGGGCCCCCGGCCCGGTCCGCCCCCTCCTAGCATCGGAAGCAGAAGGTCACGCTCCGGGAAGACGAGGAAGAGGTCGAGGACATGGACGGCATCCGAGAGGTATTCGCAGGCATGCCCTGGTGGGTCAAGTGGGTCGCGGTCCCACTCCTGGCGCTGTTCGTCTTCGGCGGTGTCATCACGAGCATCCTCGGTGCCCTGATCTCGCTCGTCTTCAAGCTGCTCCTCTTCGTCGCCCTCGTCGGCGGTCTGGTCTTCGTGGTGAAGAAGTTCACCGGCCGGGGCGCGAAGTCCTCCGCCTCCGGGGAGTGGTAGCCGGACCCGTCCTGATTGGGCCACTCGGGGGAACGCGGCAGGCTGGACCGCTCACCGCACGGGAATCGGCCGATACAGTCGCGATCTGTGCCGTCCCCTGGGCACCGACCACTCGTACCACTGCTCTCGCTTGCGGCCACGTCAGGTGAGTGCCGAGCACGACCCCCAGGAACCGCGGCACCGCGGGGGCGGCCCCCGCAGGGCGGGCCCCCACAGCCCGCCGCCACGCCTGGGGGTGAGCTTTGTCTTCGGTCCACAACGCCGGTGTGCCGACTCTCATCGGTTCCGTGCAGCGGGCGCTGAGGCTCCTCGAAGCGGTGGGTTCGCACAGCGCGGGAGCCCCGGCGAAACAACTGGCGCGTGAGGCCGGGCTCCCGCTTCCCACCGCCTACCACCTACTGCGCACCCTGACGCACGAGGGCTACCTGCGCAGAGAGGGTGGAGTCTTCGTGCTGGGTGCCGCGGCCGGCCGGCTGGCGGGCGGGGTGATCCAGCAGAAACGTCGCAGCATGATCCTCGACTCGCTCGCGCACTTCCGCGACGCCGTCGGCGCTCCCGTCTACTTCGCGGTGTTCCGCGAGGGTGAGATCGAGGTCGTGGGTGTCTCGGACACCCCGGCCAGCCCCGCGTGCGAGGAGTGGGCCGATTTCCGGGCCACCGGCCACGCGCACGCCATCGGGCAGTGCCTGCTCGGCCAGCTCGACGAGGCGACCCGCAAGGACTATTTCGACCGTCACCCGGTCGAGGCGATCACGCCTTATACCGTGCCGGACCAGAGGTCGCTGGAGAACCGAATCGGCTCCCTGCAGCGGATGCAGCCCGTGACCGAGCGGCAGGAATATGCCTTGGGCACGGTATGTGCGGCCATCCCGATCACTGCGGGTGACACAGCGGCGACCATGGCCATTTCTCTCCCTGTGCACCAGGAAGATCGGTTGCCCTATGTAGTCAATCGACTACGGAGTGAAGTAGGCGCGCTGTTGAGTACCCTCTCGTTCTCTATCAGTATCTGAAAACTCACTCCTTGTGATCTGCTAGCGCTTACACCACCCTTGTCAAGAGGTCCTGGGGGACCATTCCTGGCCACTTCCACAACAGCGGGGTAGGCAATGCGCGAGTCGGTACAGGCAGAGGTCATGATGAGCTTTCTCGTCTCCGAGGAGCTCTCGTTCCGGATTCCGGTGGAACTCCGGTACGAGGCTCGTGATCCCTACGCAATCCGCCTGACGTTCCACCTTCCCGGAGACGCGCCCGTGACCTGGGCGTTCGGCCGGGAGCTCCTCCTCGACGGCATCAACAAGCCGTGCGGCGACGGCGACGTGCACATCGCCCCGACCGACCCCGAGGACCTGTCCGACGTCCACATCCGCCTCCAGGTCGGCGGTGACCGGGCGCTGTTCCGGGCCGGCGCGGCGCCGCTCGTCGCGTTCCTCGACCGGACCGACCGGCTCGTGCCCCTCGGTCAGGAGCGGAACCTGGGTGCCTTCGAGGAGAACCTCGACGAGGCGCTCAGCAGGATCTTGACCGAGGCGAAGCAGAACGAGAAGAACGCGGGCTGACCGGACGTCACCGAACCGGAGGAGTCCGCCACTCTGCTGCCCACACCCCGCACCGCACCCGCATCCGCATTCACCCGCACCCGCGCCCTCAGCGCTTGCGCCGGCGGCCCCGGCCGCCGCGGGCCGGCCCTGCGGCCGCCGCCGTGCCCGGGGTCCCCGGCCGGTCGGCCGAGACGACCAGAGCGGCCAGCGCCGTGGTCACGGGGACGGAGGCCACCAGGCCGATCGAGCCCACCAGGGTCCGTACGATCTCCACCGCGACCAGTTCGCTGTTCGCCACCGACCCCATGCTGCTGTTCGCGATCGAGAACAGCAGGAGCAGGGGGAGGGCGGCGCCCGCGTACGCGAGGACCAGGGTGTTGACCACGGACGCGATGTGGTCGCGCCCGATCCTGATGGCCGCCCGGTACAGTGCACGCGGCCCCATCGAGGAGTCCGCCTGGTGCAGTTCCCAGACCGCTGAGGTCTGGGTGACGGTCACGTCGTCCAACACGCCCAGCGATCCGATGATCACGCCTGCGAGCAGCAAACCGCTCATGTCGATGTCCGGGTAGAGCCCGTGGATCAGACCCGTGTTGTCGTCGGTGTTCCCGCTGAGGAACGCCCAGTCGATGAACAGGGAGCCGAGGAGCCCGATCAGCAGCAGGGAGACGAGGGTCCCGAGGACGGCGACCGAGGTGCGGGCGGTCAGGCCGTGGCACATGTAGAGGCCGATCAGCATGATCGCGCTCGCCCCGATGACCGCGACGAGCAGCGGGTTCGACCCCTGCAGGATGGCGGGGAGGATGAAGAGGGTCAGCACGCCGAAGCTGACGACCAGCGCGATGAGCGCGAACAGCCCGCGCATCCGGCCGACCACCACGACCGCGACGGCGAAGATGCCCGCCAGCAGGGCCATGGGCCACTTGCGGTTGACGTCGATCACCGAGTACTGGAGGTCCCGCGGGGCGTCCGGCGCGTAGGCGACCACCACCTCCTGGCCGTCCGCCAACTGCCGTGGTGCGCCCGGCTGCACGATCTCCACGAAGGTGCGGCCCTGGTCCGGTCCGGTGCCGACCTTCACCGTGGCCTTCTTGCACTCGCCGTTCCGTGCCGCCTGCGCCTCCCGGCCCGAGGGGGTGGACGTGTCGCCGGTGGGCGGAACCTGCGAGGCGTTCACCGATGCGCAGTCGACGGACTCGAGCGAGACGACCGTGCCCTGCTGGGTCTGCCGGTCGAAGCCGACGCCCGAGCGCTCGTGGGCGGGAGCGCCGCCCGGCCAGAGCACCGCCATGCCGATGAAGACGGCCGTGGCGAAGGGGATCAGCACGGCGGCGATGACCTTGCGCAGGTGCTTCGAGACGGGGGCCGCCGGGCCGTGACCGTGACTGTGTCCGTGGCCGTGGGCATGACCGGCGGAGTGCCCGGAATCCGAGTGCGCATGGGCCGAGTGGCCGGAGGGATCCGTGGGCTCGTTGGGGGGCTGCGGCGAGGTGGTCACTGGCAGATCATCGCAAGAGATGAGGGGGCCCACTGTTCAGCACGCCCTAGATGACGCTAGCGTGGGGGCACCTTTGCACAACGCGGGAGCTCGGAGCACCGGGCTGAGAGGGCGCTGATCACCGTACGGGCATCACGGATGCGTACGGGAAGAGGCTGCGTCGACCGCCGAACCTGTTACCGGGTAATGCCGGCGTAGGGAGATAGGTCTCATGACCATTCAGGACGCACGCACGCCTGCCGTCAGCCAGGACACCGACAGCGGGACCGAGCGCCAGCCGGGCTGGCACAAGGGCTACCTCGCGGGCTCCCGCCCGGACATCCGGGTGCCGGTCCGCCAGGTCCACCTCACCAACGGCAAGGACGTGACGCTCTACGACACGTCCGGGCCGTACACCGATCCCCAGATCGAGACCGACGTGCGCCGGGGTCTCGCTCCGCTGCGCGAGAACTGGATCATTGGCCGCGGGGACACCGAGGAGTACGCGGGGCGTCCCGTGCGCCCCGAGGACGACGGGATCAAGCACACCTCGCCGCGGGGCGGGCTCAAGAACCTCGACGCGGTCTTCCCGGGCCGTCCGCGCCAGCCCCGCCGGGGCCGTGGCGGCGCCGCCGTCACGCAGCTCGCGTACGCCCGCCGCGGTGAGATCACCCCGGAGATGGAGTACGTCGCGATCCGGGAGAACGTCTCCGCCGAGGTCGTCCGCGAGGAGATCGCCGCGGGCCGTGCCGTGCTCCCGGCGAACGTGAACCACCCCGAGATCGAGCCGATGATCATCGGCAAGCGGTTCCTGGTGAAGGTCAACGCCAACATCGGAAACTCCGCGGTCACCTCCTCCATCGAGGAGGAGGTCGACAAGATGACCTGGGCGACCAAGTGGGGCGCCGACACGGTCATGGACCTCTCGACGGGCCGCAACATCCACACCACCCGCGAGTGGGTGCTGCGCAACTCTCCCGTCCCGATCGGCACCGTGCCGCTCTACCAGGCGCTGGAGAAGGTCGACGGCCGCGCCGAGGACCTGACCTGGGAGATCTACAAGGACACGGTCATCGAGCAGGCCGAGCAGGGCGTCGACTACATGACGGTCCACGCCGGCGTGCTGCTGCCCTACGTGCCGCTGACCGCCCGCCGCAAGACCGGCATCGTCTCGCGCGGCGGATCGATCATGGCCGCATGGTGCCTGGCGCACCACAAGGAGAACTTCCTCTACACGAACTTCGAGGAACTCTGCGACATCCTCGCGACGTACGACGTCACGTACTCGCTGGGCGACGGCCTGCGCCCGGGTTCCATCGCGGACGCCAACGACGCGGCGCAGTTCGCGGAGTTGAAGACGCTGGGCGAGCTGAACACCATCGCCAAGCGGCACAACGTCCAGACCATGATCGAGGGCCCGGGCCACGTCCCGATGCACAAGATCAAGGAGAACATCGACCTCCAGCAGGAGATCTGCGAGGAGGCGCCGTTCTACACGCTCGGCCCGCTGACCACGGACGTGGCGCCCGCGTACGACCACATCACCTCGGGCATCGGCGCCGCGATGATCGCCTGGTGGGGCACCGCGATGCTCTGCTACGTCACACCCAAGGAGCACCTGGGCCTGCCCAACCGTGACGACGTCAAGACCGGTGTCATCACCTACAAGATCGCCGCGCACGCCGCGGACCTGGCCAAGGGGCACCCCGGGGCGCAGGAGTGGGACGACGCATTGTCGGACGCCCGCTTCGAGTTCCGTTGGGAGGACCAGTTCAACCTGGCCCTCGACCCCGTCACGGCGCGGGAGTTCCACGATGAGACCCTGCCCGCCGAGCCGGCCAAGACCGCGCACTTCTGCTCCATGTGCGGTCCCAAGTTCTGCTCGATGAAGATCTCCCAGGACATCCGCCGTGAGCACGGCGGCGACCTGAAGGCCGAGGAGATCCAGGCGGGAATGGCGGAGAAGTCCGCCGAGTTCGCCGCCTCCGGCAACCGCGTCTACCTGCCGCTGGCCGACTGACGCGCCGCGCCCCGGGCAAGGGCACCGCGCCCCGGGCAAGGGCGCCGCACCCCCGACAAGGGCACCGCTCCACGGCCGGCCAGCCGTGGGCGATGCCCTTGTTTCACGTGAAACATCGCCGAGCGCTTGCGGGGAACCCCGGGGCTACTGGGGCTCGCGCTCCTGACCGCCGAAGGCGGGACCCGAGAAGTCCGGCGCCGTATAACCGGGCCGGGGGCTCTCGGACGGCGATCCCGGACTGGTGAAGTCGGGGGCCGTGTACCCCAGGTGCGGCATCCGGGTGCTGCGTCTGCGCGGGGCCGGGAGGCCGCCTCCCGCGCCGGGATCGGCCAGCGCGTCCCGCAGGAACGGCATGATGCCCCGCTCCAGCAGTGCGGTCCGCCAGGCCTCGCGGGCGCGGGCGACCTCGTCCGGTACCGCCTCGGCCCCGTCCGCGGTCACCTCGGTCGCCCCGTTGCGTACGGCCGTCACCAGCAGGCCGACCCCGGCGCAGACCAGGGAGGCGACGGTGAGCACCCCGAAGAAGGAACCCGCCGTCAGCATGGTGTCGGCGAAAGCCGGTTCGGGTTCGATCAGCTTCAGGAGGTAGCCCACCAGCAGGAAGATCAGCATGGCGGCACCCGCCAGGACCGGTGCCAGGACCGCGATCATGGCGCCGAGACCGGCCCCGTCCTGTCCCTGGGCTTCCTCCCCGGCGGTCCCGGGCCTGGAGAGGACCTCATCACGCCGTTCCTCGCGGACCCTCACGTAGTGGTTGTACTCGTCTGCGGCCGCCGCCGTCAGCAGGGCGGTGGCCCCCAGAGCCATGGTGCGCAGCTGTTCGGCGTTCAGACGTTCACCGAGCGCGGCGAGCTCGGGCCGTTCGCGTGCGGTGCGCAGCGCCTCGTCGAGGAGTCGGTCGAACTCCGGCCGGTCTTCGGTCAGCAGGTGCGGAGCGCTGGTCATGTGCATCCCCCGATGCTCCGTGGAGGCCGGTTTGCCCGCGTAGACCCGGGCGCCGGCACAAACGGAGGAGAGCCTGCTACGGATAGAGCGATGGTAGAGCGCCTACACCGCAGGTTGACAGGGGCTTTGCAGAAATACCCCTTGTATGACAAGCCTCAGTCGCGAAGGGGAAGTTGCACCACGAGCAGCTTGCCCGCCATCGTGACGCCGCCGTCCATCGCGATGGCGAGCCCGTCCGCGTAGACGTGGGGCCCGACCACGGTCTCCGGCCCGCGGGAGTCCGCACCGTCCTCGGTGCCCACCTCGCCGAGCAGGTAGGGGATCGGGCTGTGCCCGTGCACGACGCGGCTGCCGCCGTACGTACCGAGCAGTTCGCGTACGGCTCCGGGCCCGGTCTCCTCGTCGCGGAAGGCGAACCGCTTGGTGAACTTGCGGAACAGATCCCAGGTGATGTCGGCGTCGTTGCGGTTCAGCAGCTCGTGGATGGTGTCGTTGACGTCCTCGATCGAGTCGCCGTAGTCCAGGTACGCGGTGGTGTCGGAGTGCAGGAGCAGGTGCCCCTCCTCCAGGACGGCCGCGTCCAGGCGGGACATCCACTGCAGGTGGACGTCCTGCAGGCGCTCCATGTCGGTGCGCTGTCCGCCGTTGAGCAGCCAGGCGGCCTGGAAGGTGGCGGTGCCGGCGCCGGAGGAGACGGGGGTGTCGCCGAACCTCTTGGCGCCGATGAGCAGCAGCTCGTGGTTGCCCATGAGCGCCTTGCAGTAGCCGCCGGCGGCCGCTGCCTCGGCGGACAGGCGCATCACGAGATCGATCACGCCGATGCCGTCGGGGCCGCGGTCGGTGAAGTCGCCGAGGAACCAGAGCCGGGCGTTGCCGGCGGACCAGCGGCGCTCCGCGTCGATCAGACCCTGGGCGTGCAGTTCGGTGACGAGTTCGTCGAGGTAGCCGTGGACGTCGCCGACCACGTACAGGGGGCCCGGACCGGCGGCGGCCGGGTCCTGGGGAACGAACTGGACCTGCACGGTGTGGCCGGGGCCCTCGGGCGCGCCGCGCCCGATGACGGGCAGGTCGCGTTGGGTGGGGGTGTAGCCCTCGAGGTCGTCGTCCTCGGGTGCCGGCTCCACCGGCCCACCCACCTCGGGCGCCGGCTCCGCGGCCCCGCGTACCTCGTGCGCCGTGTAAGCACCGTGCTGCGGGTGGGGCGGCGCGGAGGCGGGCGGGGTGGCCGGCCGAGGGGCGTGGCCCGGCTGCGGGGGTACGCTGCGCGCGCCCTCCGCGTAGTACGCCGGGTACCCGCCGTAGACCGGGGCCTCCTCGGGCAGCCCGGTGGATACGGCGTACGGAGCGGGTTCGGTGACCGGCACCCGGAAGTCCCGCAGCGTTTCCGTCCGCATCGCGGGTCCCTGACCGGCCCCCTGAGTCATCGACCCCTCCACCACCGTCGCGCTGCCGTACACCTGCGGACCCTCCTGACCTCCAGGGGGGAGGGTCCGTGATGTCGTGCGCCCATCATAGGAATGCGGCTCGCGCTGTGTGACGCACCAGGGGTGGTGAATCCTGTGCGGAGGCGGCCGTTCCTGCCGTTTCATCCCGATATCTGCGTTCCTGAAATCCTGGATGGGGCCAAAGGTCCCCTCCGAGGAGCGTGGTGCGGGTCAGTCCTGCGCCGGGGAGCGCGGCGGACTGACGGTGGTGCGGGCCTGCCTGCGCTGCGAGGAGGTGCGGATGATGAGCTCGGTCGGGACGACCTGTTCGACGGGGCGTCCGGTGTCCACTCCCTCGATCGCGTCGATGAGCAACTGCACCACGGCGGTGCCGATGCGGCGCGGTTTGAGGGAGAGGGTGGTGATGGGCGGTTCGGTGTTCGCGTACACCGTGGACTCGCTGCAGCACACGAGCAGCAGGTCCTCCGGGACGCGCAGGCCGTAGCGGCGGGCGGCGGCGAGCAGGTCGGTGCCGTTGGGGTCGAAGAGTCCGTACACGGCGTCGGGCCGGTCGGGGCGGGCGAGGAGCCGGTCGGCGGCGACGGCGCCCGCGCAGGGGTCGTGGGCGGGGTAGGACTCGTAGACCGGGTCCTGGCCCACGCGCTCGCACCAGTTGAGGTAGGCGGTGGTGGAGAGCCGGGTGTAGGTGTCGGTGGTGGTGCCGGTCAGCAACCCGATCCTGCGGGCACCGGCGGCGGCGAGGTGGTCGAGCAGGCCCAGGACGGCGGCCTCGTGGTCGTTGTCGACCCAGGCGGTGACGGGGAGGGAGCCTGCCGGGCGGCCGTCGGAGACCACGGGCAGGCCCTGGCGGACCAGTTCCGTGACGACGGGATCGTGGTCGGAGGGGTCGATGACGACGGTGCCGTCGAGGGCGACGTTCGACCAGACGTCGTGTCGGGAGGTGGCGGGGAGGATGACGAGGGCGTAGCCGCGGGCGAGCGCGGCGGAGGTGGCGGCCCTGGCCATCTCGGCGAAATAGGCGAATTCGGTGAAGGTGAAAGGTTCATCCCCGTAGGTCGTCACGGTCAGGCCGATGAGGCCCGACTTGCCGGTACGGAGGGTGCGGGCGGCGGCGGACGGGCGGTAGCCCAGCCGGTCGGCCACCTCGCGAACGTGGCGGCGGGTGGCGTCCGGCAGCCGTCCCTTGCCATTGAGCGCGTCGGAGACGGTCGTGATGGAGACGCCCGCCGCGGCGGCCACGTCCCTGATGCCTGCCCTGCCCTGTCGGCCGGCGGTCCGCCGGGTGGTCTCGGTCCGGCTCACCTGATGCTTCCCTGCTGCTGTCATGGCGTGCCGATAGTAGGGCGCGGTGGGGTGGGTGGTCCGGGTGCATATGCACGCGTTGACAGGCACGTTTCTGCACGGTTCGCCACCCCCAATCACCTTGGAAAAGAAGGCGCTTGACCCGCCTGCTCTGGGGTGAAGCTTGTCGGCGGCCACGGGCATGCCAAAACGGTGCGGCTGAGCGCCGTCTTCGACTCACCTGCACGGGGGACGCGCGCCACGGCGCAGGCCACCGGCGCGCGCATATATGCGCGCGCTCCCCCGCAATCCAGGCGCCCCCATTCTCGGGACGGCGGAATCCTCATAAGGTGAGCAGTATTGAGTCGACGGCGACGTCGGACGGGATGGTCGAGGAGGACCTGCGGTGAGCGAGAAGAGCCCGAGGCTGCGCGCCGAGCTGGACGGCATTCCCACGTACAAGCCGGGCAAGCCGGCGGCCGCGGGCGGGCCCGTCGCGTACAAGCTGTCCTCGAACGAGAATCCGTACCCGCCGCTGAACGGGGTCCTGGAGAGTGCCGTCGCGGCGGCCGGGAGCTTCAACCGGTACCCGGACATGGCCTGCACGGGTCTGGTGAACGAGATCGCGGAGCGGTTCGGGGTGCCGGTCGAGCACGTCGCCACCGGCACGGGCTCGGTGGGCGTGGCCCAGTCGCTGATCCAGTCGACGGCCGGCCCGGGCGACGAGGTCATCTACGCCTGGCGCTCCTTCGAGGCGTACCCGATCATCACGCAGATCTCCGGCGCGACCTCGGTCCAGGTGCCGCTCACCGACGGTGACGTGCACGACCTGGAGGCGATGGCCGAGGCGATCACCGAGCGGACCCGGCTGATCTTCGTCTGCAACCCCAACAACCCCACGGGCACCGCCGTCCGCCGTGCCGAGCTGGAGCGATTCCTGGACCGGGTGCCGTCGGACGTCCTGGTGGTGCTGGACGAGGCCTACCGCGAGTTCGTGCGCGACGCCGACGTACCGGACGGCATCGAGCTGTACCGCGACCGCCCGAACGTCGCCGTGCTCCGTACGTTCTCCAAGGCGTACGGGCTCGCCGGCCTGCGCGTCGGCTTCGCGGTGGCGCACGAGCGGGTGGCCGCGGCGCTGCGCAAGACGGCGGTGGCCTTCGGGGTCAGCCAGCTCGCCCAGGACGCGGCGGTGGCCTCGCTGCGCGCCGAGGACGAGCTGATGGGCCGCGTCGGGGCGCTGGTGTGCGAGCGCAAGCGCGTCCACGAGACGCTGATCGCCCAGGGCTGGACCGTGCCGGACACCCAGGCGAACTTCGTGTGGATGCGGCTGGGAGAGCGGACCGCCGACTTCGCGGCGGCCTGCGAGAAGGCCGGTGTGGTGGTCCGGCCCTTCGCGGGCGAGGGCCTGCGGGTCACGATCGGTGAGACCGAGGCGAACGACCTCTTCCTGCACACGGCGGAGGCGTTCTTCAAGGAGCTCTAGGCCGGGTCGGGCTTCAGGGAGCTGTAGGCCCGGTCAGGCCAGTTCCACGCGGACGGGGTCGCCGTCACGGACGGTGGACAGCAGGCGGGGGTCGCCGTCGAAGGAGCCGAGCACGTTGCACGGGCTCGCCAGGCGGCTCTCGCCCCCGCGTGAGAGGGGAGTGGGGCCGTAGGGCAGGGCGAGTGCGTCGCCCTCGGTCCAGAAGGCGACCGTTCCCGGCTCGACGACCTGCCGGGCGTCGTGCTCCAGGGCGACGGAGACGCCGGTGTCGAAGTAGACCTCCTCGCCCCAGGTGTTCGCCGAAGCGGCGATCGGGAGGGCCTCGGCCAGCGCCTTGCTGGTCGGGGTCTCGTCAAGGGTTGCGGTGAGCTGGCCCGCAGGCCAGGAGATGCGAATCTTCATGAGTCGCATTCAACAATCTGTTGAATCTGTTGACTAGGGGACCCCCCCCCGCTCAAAAGATCCATATACCTGTGCGACATAATGCTTGTGAATGTGAACGCGTTCACAAGCGCGCCTGCTTTCGCCTGCTATGTGGGTGGGGCGCGCCAGAACACACTGCGGCTGTGACCACGGCGACCCGAAGGAGCTGACGACGTGGACCTGGCTTTGGCGCCCGAGACACTGGCGCGATGGCAGTTCGGCATTACGACCGTCTACCACTTCCTCTTCGTCCCCCTGACGATCTCGCTCGCCGCGCTCACGGCCGGCCTGCAGACCGCGTGGGTGCGCTCCGGGAAGGAGAAGTACCTCAGGGCCACGAAGTTCTGGGGGAAGCTCTTCCTGATCAATATCGCCATGGGCGTCGTCACCGGCATCGTCCAGGAGTTCCAGTTCGGCATGAACTGGTCCGACTACTCGCGCTTCGTCGGTGACGTCTTCGGTGCCCCGCTGGCCTTCGAGGCGCTGATCGCCTTCTTCTTCGAGTCGACCTTCATCGGGCTGTGGATCTTCGGCTGGGACAAGCTGCCGAAGAGGATCCACCTGGCCTGCATATGGATGGTGTCGATCGGCACCGTCCTGTCCGCCTACTTCATCCTGGCCGCCAATTCCTGGATGCAGCACCCCGTGGGGTACCGGATCAACGAGGAGCGCGGCCGGGCGGAGCTCACCGACTTCTGGCTCGTGCTCACCCAGAACACCGCGCTCACCCAGTTCTTCCACACCATCACGGCGGCGTTCCTGGTCGGCGGCGCGTTCATGGCCGGCATCGCCGCCTTCCACCTGGCCCGCAAGAAGCACGTGCCCGTCATGCGGACCTCGCTTCGCCTGGGCCTGATCACCCTGATCATCGCCGGACTGGGCACCGCGATCAGCGGCGACCTGCTCGGCAAGGTCATGTTCAAGCAGCAGCCGATGAAGATGGCCGCCGCCGAGGCGCTCTGGGACGGGGAGGCGCCGGCGCCGTTCTCGATCTTCGCCTACGGCGATGTGGACCAGGGGCACAACAAGGTCGCCGTGGAGATCCCGGGCCTGCTGTCGTTCCTGGCGAACGACGACTTCACCTCCTTCGTCCCCGGCATCAACGACGTCAACCGGGCCGAGCAGGAGAAGTTCGGGCCCGGCGACTACCGGCCGAACATCCCCGTCGCCTACTGGGGCTTCCGCTGGATGATCGGCTTCGGCATGGCCTCGCTCGGTGTGGGCGTGCTGGGGCTGTGGCTGACCCGCAAGAAGCTCCTGCTGCCACCCGGGCTGCGGACCTCGGAGGACGAGGTGCCGAACCTGGTGCTTTTCAAGCAGGCGCTGAGCCCCACGTGGGGACGGCTCTACTGGATCGTCGCGCTCTGGACCATGGGCTTCCCGCTCATCGCCAGTTCCTGGGGATGGATCTTCACCGAGATGGGCCGCCAGCCCTGGGTGGTCTACGGCGTCCTGCGCACCAGCGACGCCGTCTCGCCCGGCGTCTCCCAGGGCGAGGTCCTCACGTCCATGATCGGGTTCACGGCCCTGTACGCCGTGCTCGCCGTGATCGAGGTCAAGCTGCTCGTGAAGTACGTGAAGCTCGGGCCCCCCGAGCTCACCGAAGCCGACCTCAACCCGCCCACCAGGATCGGCGGGGACGACAAGAACTCCGACCGGCCGATGGCCTTCTCGTACTGAGGCTGAGGAGACCACACGATGCAACTCCACGACGTCTGGTTCGTGCTCATCGCCGTTCTGTGGATCGGCTACTTCTTCCTGGAGGGCTTCGACTTCGGGGTCGGCGTCCTCACCAAGCTGCTCGCCCGGGACCGTACGGAGAAGCGGGTCCTGATCAACACGATCGGGCCCGTCTGGGACGGCAACGAGGTCTGGCTGCTCACGGCGGGCGGTGCGACCTTCGCCGCCTTCCCCGACTGGTACGCCACCCTCTTCTCCGGTTTCTACCTGCCGCTCCTGCTCATCCTGGTCTGCCTGATCATCCGGGGGGTGGCCTTCGAATACCGGCACAAGCGCCCCGAGGACGCGTGGCAGACCAACTGGGAACACGCGATCTTCTGGACCTCGCTGATCCCCGCGTTCCTGTGGGGCGTGGCCTTCGCCAACATCGTCCGCGGTGTGAAGATCGACGGGAACAAGGAGTACGTCGGTACCCTGTTCGACCTGCTCAACGGCTACTCACTGCTCGGCGGCGTGGTCACGTTGACCCTGTTCACCTTCCACGGAGCGGTCTTCACCTCGCTCAAGACGGTCGGCGACATCAGGGAGCGCTCGCGCCGGCTGGCGGCCCGGCTGGGTACGGCCACCGCCGCGCTGGCCCTGGTCTTCCTGACCTGGACCCAGTTCACGCGAGGCGACGCCAAGAGCCTGCTCGCCATGGCGGTCGCGGTGCTCGCGCTGGTCGGCGCCCTCGGCTGCACCCGGGCGGGCCGTGAGGGCTGGGCCTTCGCCCTGTCCGGGGTCACCATCGCGGCGACCGTCGCGATGTTCTTCCTGACACTGTTCCCCAACGTCATGCCGTCCTCGCTGGACGACGCCTGGAGCCTCACGGTCACCAACGCCTCCTCCAGCCCCTACACCCTGAAGATCATGACCTGGTGCGCGGGAGTGGCCACGCCACTGGTCCTGCTCTACCAGGGCTGGACGTACTGGGTGTTCCGCAAGCGGATCGGGACCCAGCACATCGTCGACGCGCACTGAGTTCCGCCGCCGGCGGCCTGCCGTCCAGACCCTCCTGCCTGACCGACTGACCCTGCCTGGGGGATGTTTCACGTGAAACCGATCGACCCGCGCCTGCTGCGGTACGCCCGTTCCACCCGGCTCTTCCTGGCCGCGGTGGTGGCCCTGGGCCTGGCCGGGGCCGGGCTGGTCGTCGGTCAGGCCATGCTGATCGCCGAGATCGTGGTCGGCGCCTTCGAGGAGGGCCTGGGCGCCGCCGCGCTCCGGACGCCGCTGCTGCTCCTCGCGGCGGTGGCGCTGGGCCGCGGTCTCATCGCCTGGCTGACGGAACTGGCCGCGCACCGGGCCGGTGCGGCGGTCAAGTCCGAACTGCGGGGCCGGCTGCTCGACCGGGCCGCGGACCTCGGCCCGGGCTGGCTGACCGGTCAGCGGACCGGGTCCCTGGTCGCCCTGGCCACGCGGGGCGTGGACGCGCTCGACGACTACTTCTCGCGCTACCTGCCACAGCTGGGGCTCGCGGTGGTCGTACCGGTGGCGGTTCTCGCCCGGATCGTCACCGAGGACTGGGTGTCGGCGGCCATCATCGTCGTCACCCTTCCCCTGATCCCGCTGTTCATGGTCCTCATCGGCATGGCCACCCAGTCCCGGATGGACCGCCAGTGGAGGCTCCTGTCCCGCTTGTCGGGGCACTTCCTCGACGTGGTGGCCGGACTTCCCACGCTCAAGGTCTTCGGGCGGGCGAAGGCGCAGGCCGAATCCATCCGCAAGATCACCGAGGAGTACCGGCGCGCGACGATGCGGACCCTGCGCATCGCCTTCCTCTCCTCCTTCGCCCTCGAACTCCTGGCGACCCTCTCCGTGGCGCTGGTGGCGGTCACCATCGGCATGCGGCTGGTCCACGGAGAGCTGGACCTCTACACCGGACTGGTCATCCTGATCCTGGCGCCGGAGGCCTACCTGCCGTTGCGGCAGGTCGGCGCCCAGTACCACGCGGCCGCCGAGGGGCTGGCGGCCGCCGAGGAGATCTTCGCGGTCCTGCAGACCCCGGTCGGGCGCCCGGCCGGCGGCGCCGCCCTGCCGAGCGGCGCGCCCCTGCGCATCGAGATGGACGGGGTCGCCGTCCGGTACGAAGGCCGGGGCCAGGAGTCGCCCGGTCCGGTGTCGCTGACCGTCGAACCCGGGGAGTGCGTGGCGCTCACCGGCCCGAGCGGGGTCGGGAAGTCCACCCTGCTCCACGTGCTGCTGGGCTTCGTGGAACCGACCGCGGGTCAGGTGCGGATCGCCGGAGTGGACCTCGCCCGGTTGTCGCCGGAGCAGTGGCGGGAGCGGGTGGCGTGGGTTCCGCAGCGGCCGCACCTGTTCGCCGGGACCATCGGGGACAACGTACGGCTGGCCCGCCCCGCGGCCTGTGAAGAGGACGTGGTCCGGGCCCTGAAGGACGCGGGCGCCTGGGAGTTCGTGGCCGCGCTGCCGCGCGGGGTGGACACCCCGCTGGGCGAGGGCGGTGTGGGGCTGTCCGCCGGGCAGCGCCAGAGGCTGGCGCTCGCCCGGGCCTTCCTGGCGGACCGGCCCGTGCTCCTGCTGGACGAACCGACCTCGGCGCTGGACGGCGAGACCGAGGCCGGAGTGGTGGACGCGGTCCGGCGGCTGGCCGTGGGCCGGACCGTCCTGCTGGTCGTGCACCGTCCGGCGCTGCTCGCCGTCGCCGACCGCGTGGTGCCGATCGCCGCGCCCGCGGCCGCCACGGGCGGTTCGCTCCCCCGGCCCGCCTCCGTCCGCGGCGGGGCCGTCCGCGGATCTTCGCCCGACGCCGGGGAGTGGATCCTCGGGCCCACGGCCGACCGGGCGCCCGCCGTCGGCGGCGCCGCCGACTCGCGCGGGAGGGATCCGCTGCGCCGGGTACGGGCCGTGGCCCGGGCACGGCAGGGCAGCTTCCGGCTCGGGCTGGTGCTCGGAGCGCTGTCCGTGGGGTGCGGCGTCGGCCTGATGGCCGTGTCCGGCTGGCTGATCTCACGGGCCTCCGAGCAGCCCCCCGTGCTCTACCTGATGGTGGCCGTGACGGCCACCCGGGCCTTCGGAATGGGCCGGGCCGTCCTGCGGTACGCGGAGCGGCTCGTCTCGCACGACGCCGTGCTGCGGATGCTCGCCGATCTGCGGGTCTCGGTCTACCGGAGGCTGGAGCGCATCGCGCCCGCCGGACTGCGCGAGCACCGGCGCGGAGACCTGCTGACCCGGCTGGTGGCCGACGCCGACGCACTCCAGGACTACTGGCTCCGCTGGCTGCTGCCCGTCGGGACGGCGGTGCTCGTCGGCTCCGGGTCGGTCGCCTTCACCACCTGGCTGCTCCCGGAGGCCGGAGCCGCGCTCGCCGCCGGACTGCTCTTCGCCGGTGTCGGAGTCCCGCTCGTCAGCGGGGCCTGTGCGCGGCGTGCGGAACGCCGGCTCGCGCCCGCCCGGGGGGAACTCGCCACCCGGGTGGCCGATCTGCTCACCGGCACCGCGGAACTGACCGTCGCCGGGGCACTGGAGGACCGCAAGGGCCGCGCCCGGGAGGGCGACGGTGTGCTGACGCGGATCGCCGCGCGCGGAGCGGCGGCCGCCGGGCTCGGGGCGGGGCTGTCCGCCCTCGTCTGCGGACTGACCGTCGTGGCCGCCGCCGCCGCGGCCGCGAACGCGGTGCTCGACGGACGGCTGTCCGGGGTGGCGATGGCCGTCGCCGTACTGACCCCCCTCGCCGCCTTCGAAGCGGTCAACGGCCTTCCGCTGGCGGTGCAGTACCGCCAGCGGGTGCGGCGCAGCGCCGAGCGGGTCTACGAGGTCATCGACGCGCCGGCTCCGGTCGCCGAGCCGCAGCGGGCCGCGACCGCTCCCGGCTCGCCCTTCCCCCTGCGGCTGACCGGGCTCGCCGCCCGGCACCCCGGACAGGAGCGTGACGCGCTGCGCGGGGTGGACCTGACCCTGGAGGCGGGCCGGCGCATCGCCGTCGTCGGCCCCTCGGGCTCCGGCAAGACCACCCTGGCGCAGGTCCTGCTGCGTTTCCTGGACCCGCGCGACGGCACCTACACCCTGGGCGGGACCGATGTCTGCATGCTCGACGGCGACGACGTGCGCGCACGCGTGGGGCTCTGCGCCCAGGACGCCCACCTCTTCGACAGCTCGGTCCGGGAGAACCTGCGGCTGGCCCGGACCGGAGCGGGTGAGGGGGAGCTGAGGGAGGCGCTCGCCGCGGCCCGGCTCCTGGAGTGGGCCGACGGCCTCCCCGAGGGCCTGGACACCCTGATCGGTGAGCACGGCGAGCGGATCTCCGGCGGCCAGCGCCAGCGCCTGGCCCTGGCCCGGGCACTGCTCGCGGACTTCCCCGTACTGGTGCTGGACGAGCCGGCGGAGCACCTGGACCTGGCCACGGCGGACGCCCTGACAGCGGACCTGCTGGCGGCGACCGAGGGCCGCGCCACCGTACTGATCACGCACCGGCTGGCCGGGCTGGAGGCCGTCGACGAGGTGCTCGTGCTCGACGGCGGGGAGGTCGTACAGCGCGGTGGTTATGCGGAGCTGGCCGCTGTCGAGGGGCCGCTGCGGAGACTGCTCGAACGGGAGGAGCAGGCTGACGGAGCGGCGACTGCCCGCTCCCTGCCGACTTTCCCCGCCAATCGGGACTAACTAGGCTCAAGGGCATGTCAGTGCAGGAGTCGCAGGAACCGTCCGAACCGCCGGGACCATCACCGCGCACGCCGGACCCGCTGGAGGCCGCCACCCGGGCCACCCGCAGTCTGCAAGGTCTGTCCACCGAGCTCACGGCGCGGGTGCCGCAGCTGCTGGAGGCCATGAGGTCGGTCGGTACCGGGCTCGAACTGCACTCCACACTGGACCGGATCTGCGAGACCGCGGCCGAGCTCGCGGACGCCCGTTACGCGGCCATCGGCGTCGTCGACATCGAGGGCCGGGGACTGTCTGACTTCGTCACGTTCGGTATCAGCTCCGAGCTGGCCCGGAAGATCGGACACCGTCCGGACGGCAAACGCGGCCTGCTCGGAGCGCTGATCTCGCATTCCGACACGGTGCGGCTCGAGGACCTCACGAAGGATCCGCGTTCGGCGGGCTTCCCGGCGCACCACCCACCCATGAAGACGTTCCTCGGTGTCCCGATCCGGGTCCAGGGCGAGATCTTCGGCAACCTCTACCTCGCCGAGAAGAACGGCGGCGGCCCCTTCAACGACTACGACGTCCACATGGTCCGGGTGCTGGCCACCGAGGCCGGCATCGCGATCGGCAACGCCCGGCTGTACGAGGCGGCGACCCAGCGGGAGCGCTGGATCGACGGCTCGGTTGCGGTCACCACCGCCCTGCTCTCCGGCGGGGACGCGGACGACGCCCTCTCGGTCGTGGCGGAGCAGGCCCGGCGGCTGGCCGACTCCTCCGCGGGGATCGTCATGCTGCCGGCCGAGGAGGGCGGGATGGAGATCGTCGCCGTCTCCGCCGACAACCCGGCCACCTCCCTCGGCGTGGTGATCCCGGCCGAGAGCCCGGTCGTGCACACCCTGCTCCAGGGCGAGCCGGTCTTCGTCGACGACGCGGCCACCGACCCCCGCATGCTCAGCGAACTGACCAGCCCGTACGGTCCCTGCATGATGCTGCCGCTGCACAGCGGCGGCCGGGTGCTCGGCGCCCTGGTCACACCCCGGGTCCGCGGAAAACGGCCGTTCAGCGAGGCCGAGCGGACTTTGGCCACGCAGTTCGCCTCGCAGGCGGCGCTCGCCCTGATGATGGCCGAGGCGCAGCGCGACCGGGAACGGCTCGCCGTGTTCGAGGATCGCGACCGGATCGCCCGGGACCTGCACGACCTGGTCATCCAGCGGCTGTTCGCGACCGGGATGATGCTGGAGGGCGCCCAGCGCCGGTCGATCGTCCCGGAGGTCCGCGACGGCGTCGGCAAGGCCGTCGACGAGCTGGACGTGACGATCCAGGAGATCCGTACGGCGATCTTCGCACTCCAGCAAGGGCCGGCGGAGGCCCCTTCGGGACTGCGCACGCGGGTGCTCCGGGAGATCAACATGGCGGCCGTACCGCTCGGCTTCAAGCCCGCCCACCGCTTCCTCGGCCCGGTGGACACGGTCGTCGGCGAACTGGTGGGCAAGAACCTGATCGCCGCGCTCCGCGAGGCCCTGTCCAACGCCTTCCGGCACGCCGACGCCTCCCGGATCGAGGTGGTCGTGGATTCCACCGTCACGCTGGCGGACGGACGTCCCGGCGTCCGGCTGGAGGTGGCCGACGACGGGGTGGGCATTCCCGAGGGCGGGCGGCGCAGCGGACTGCGGAACCTGCGTCGGCGGGCGGAGTCGCTGGGCGGCTCGAGCTCGTACGGTCCCGGCCTGGGAGAGAACGGCGGCGGTACCACCCTGGTGTGGGAAGCCCCGCTCTGAGGTCGGTTGCGGCGGGTCCGACCGGTGTCCGGTCCCGGGATGGCCTGCCCCGCGGCCACCGGGCGGCTGCCGGATGCCCTTACAACCGGCGGTCGGCGATCCGGTCGGCCACGATGCGCTCGATGACGACGGCGACTCCGTCCTCGTTGTTGGCCGTCGTGAGGCCGGACGCGGCCGCGATCACATCCGGATGGGCGTTGCCCATCGCGTAGGAGGTGCCGGCCCAGCTGAGCATTTCCACGTCGTTCGGCATGTCGCCGAAGGCGACCACCTCGGCGGGGGAAATGCCCCGCTCGGCACAGCACAGGGCCAGGGTGCTCGCCTTGGAGACGCCCTGGCCGCTGATCTCCAGCAGAGCGGTCGGGCTGGAGCGGGTGATCGACGCGTATGCACCCGCGGCCTCCCTGGCGAGGGCGAGGAACTCGTCCGGGGCCAGTTCGGCGTGGTGCGCGAGCAGCTTGAGCACGGGCGCGGCGCTCTCGTCCGTGCCCTCGGCGAGCAGCTTCTCGGCGACGGCGACATGGGCGCCGGGATCCTTGAAGAACGGCGGGTAGGCCGGCTCGTAATTGATGCCGGTGGTCAGCTCCACCGCGAAGGAGGTGCCCGGCACGGCATCGCGCAGGGCCTTGACGACGGCCAGGGCCGCCGCCCGGGGAAGCGCTCTGACCAGGACGAACTCTCGCCCGGCGTGCAGATCGACGACGGCGGCGCCGTTCGCGCAGATCGCCAGGCCGTGACCGTGCACGTGGTCGCTGACCACGTCCATCCAGCGGGCGGGTCGTCCGGTGACGAAGAAGACCTCGATCCCGGCCTCCTCGGCGGCGGCGAGTGCGGAGACGGTGCGGAGCGAGACGGACTTGTCGTCACGCAGCAGGGTGCCGTCGAGGTCGGTGGCGATGAGCCGGGGAGCGGGCGCTGGCCCGTCCGGGCACTGGGAAGCCGAGGTCACCGACCCATCTTCGCCCATCACCGGGGACCGACCGGACCCCGGGAGGACCACACCGTCCGGGAGGCCGGTGTTTCACGTGAAACATCTGGTCCGGCTGCCGTGTTTCACGTGAAACATCGCGACGGTCGTACTCTCGAGCGCATGAGTCTGCGTCTGAGTACGGTGATCCTTCCGGTACGGCGATGGCATGAAGGCGGACGGGACCAGTGGGTCCGAGCGGACCAGCTCGGGTTCCACACCGCCTACACCTATGACCACCTGTCCTGGCGGTCCTTTCGCGAAGGTCCCTGGTTCGGAGCGGTTCCCACGCTGACCGCGGCGGCCGGAGCCACTGAGCGGCTGCGCCTGGGAACGCTGGTCACCTCGCCGAATTTCCGTCACCCGGTGACGCTCGCCAAGGAGCTCATCACCCTGGACGACATCTCCGGCGGCCGTATCACCCTCGGAATCGGCGCGGGGGGCAACGGCTTCGACGCGACCGCCCTGGGACAGGAGCCCTGGAGCCCTCGTGAGCGGGCCGACCGGTTCGGCGAGTTCGTGCCGCTGCTGGACGCCCTGCTCACCGAGGGCGCGGTGAACTCGGAGGGCACCTTCTACTCCGCGGTGGAGGCACGCAACAT
Organism: Streptomyces sp. NPDC045967; assembly: GCF_056430495.1. NCBI lineage: Bacteria > Bacillati > Actinomycetota > Actinomycetes > Kitasatosporales > Streptomycetaceae > Streptomyces > Streptomyces sp. NPDC045967. The sequence goes on from NZ_JBWKLE010000004.1 coordinate 434,388, forward strand.
CCCCGGCTGCGTCCAGCGCCCGCGCGTGCCGTTCGCGGTCGCCGCCACGGGCCCGCGCGGTCTGCGGCTCGCCGCGCGGCACGGGCAGGCCTGGGTGACCACGGGGGACCCGAAGCTCTTCGCGGAGGGCACGCCGGAGCAGTCGCTCGACGCGATGCGCGGCCAGGTGGGGCGCCTGGCGGCGGCCTGCGAGGAGATCGGGCGGGACGCGGCGCAGGTGGAGAAGATCCTTCTGACCGGCTTCACACCCGAGCGGAACACGGTGTTGGAGTCCGTGGACGCGTTCGTCGACTTCGCGGGCCGTCACCTGGAACTGGGCTTCACCGAGCTGGTGATCCACGCGCCGATCCCCGACTCCGACTTCGCCGCGGACGAGTCGGTCTTCGAGAAGATCGCCCTGGAGGCGACGGCCCAGCTGCAGGGCTGACCCCCGGTCCACACGGTCGTCGCCGATACCCGCAGGGAGGCGGCGACGACCGCGGCGGCGGCTTCGGACCGGGCGAGCGCGGCTATGCCGACTGCGCGGGCTGCCGGATCAGCCGGTCAGCTGAGCGTGCAGATGCTCGGCGGCCGGCAGGAGCCATTCGGGTACCGCGTCGTCGGGCAGCGTCTTGAACTCGGAGATCAGCGCGGCGACCCGGGCGGCTCCGGCATCCGCCCGGCCCCGCTCGTGTTCCGTCCAGGCGGCGTTGTTCAGGCACTGGAACCGGTCTCTCAGATGGTCCGGGCCGAGTCCGGCGTAGGCCGAGGCGGCCCGGTCCCAGAGGAAGATCTCCTCCCGACGCAGAGCATCGATCTGCGCCTCGCTCAGCGATCCGAGTTCGAGCCCGTCCTCTCGCTCCCCTTCGCCCGGCTCCTCGTCCTCGCCGCCGTCCTCCTCGTAGCGGTCCGTCTGCGCGCTCACCCGCCGGTCGAGGACCTGCGCCAGTTGGTGCCAGGTCTGGGCCAGTTCGGCCCGCAGGTCCGCGGCTGCGGGCTCGGTTGCCAGGGCGGCCTCCAGCAGCCCGGCCGCCTCGTCCATCAACGCCCGGGCCCGGGATACGGCCGTTTCGGTGACCGCTTCGCGCAGCCCCAGCCAGGCCAGCGAGCGCAGGACCCGTGCTTCGGCGACCGGGGCGTCGCCGGTCAGACGGTGCAGTTCCCGAGCCTGCTCGTAGGCGGCGGCCGCCTCCGTGGCCAGCCCCGCGTCGGACAGGGCGTCGGCCGCCGACTGGGCGAGGCTCGCCTGCGGCCGGGGATCCTCCCACCCCTTGGCCGTCTCCGCGGCCAGCAGGAACTGCTCCGCCGCCGCCCGCGGCTCACCCAGCCGCCGCAGCAGCTCCCCGAGGAACTCCCGGGCGGAAACGGCCTGTTCCTCGCCGTGCTCCAGCAGATCCGCCAGCGCCGACTGCAGCACCTCCGCCGCCTCGGCCGCCCGCCCGTCCTGCGCGTACGCCCGGGCCAGGACCAGCCGGGCCTGCGCCCCGCCGTCGGCGGTGAGACCGGCCTGGTCGAACCAGTGGGCACCGGTCAGCGCGTGCTCCGCGGCCTCCGCCGCCTCTTCCCGGCCGAGCAGGATGTCGGCGAGGGTCAGCCGCAGAACACCCTGCACCTCGGCATCGGTCACCTCGGCGGCGTGCTCCAGCGCGGAGCGCGCCGCCTCCTCCGCCTCCCCGGGCCGGTCCAGCCGTATCAGAACCCCTGCCCGCAGCACCAAGGCGTCCACCGCCTGCCAGGGCCGGCCCGCGGCGACCGCCCGTGCCGCGGCCGTCGCCAGCAGAACCACGGCCTGTTCCGGCTCGCCCTGCGACAGTGCGAGGCGGCCCAGCATCTCCTCGGCCTCCGCCACCAGGTCCGGCAGCGTGGCCTCGTAGGCGGCGGCGAAAGCGGTCAGCTCGGCCGCCAGTCGCCCGTGGCCGTGCCCGTGCTCCTCCTCCCCGGTGGGCTCGGCCGAGCGGAGGAAGGACTCCACGCGGATCGCTGCCAGTTCCGCGAGCGCGATCCGCCTGTTCCGCAGCGGCTCCCCGGCATCCAGCGACTCCGCGGCCCGCAAGGCCACGGCGAGAAGCTTCCTGGTCTCCGCGGGCGTGGCCCCGGATTGCGCGGCCGTACTCGCGAGGCGCAGGTCCGCCAGCGCCGCGCGGTCCGCCCGGCCCAGTTCCCGGTAGCGGTCGCGCACGGCCGTCAGGAGCCCCTGCGCCTGCGCGGCACCCCGCTTGGCCGCGGTCAGCGCCTGGTGGTCGGACAGGTCGGCAAGGACCAGCGGGTCGGGCTCCGGCTCCCCGTCGACCCGTACGGCCACTTCGGCCCACAGCGCGTCGGCGCCGGGATGTCCCGTGTCACGCGCCTGCCGGGCACGCTCCACCAGCTCGGCGAACCCCGTGGGCGCCGGTCCCGGTGCGGGCGCGGCGGCGGGCACCGCGATGGCCGCGGGCCGGCCGAGCGCCGCACTGCGCACTCCGAGCGGCAGCTGCGGGACCAGCGGCCGCGCCGCGACCCGGGCGAGGAACCGGTCCGAGGTGCGGGTGGTTCCGTTGCGGGCGTCGAACTGCCGGGCGACGGCGAGCGCGCCCGCGTGCAGCACCTCGTACAGCTCGGCGACGGTGTGCGGCCTGCCTCCGTACGGGACGGTCGCGCTCTGCCCGTGGCCCAGCTCCCCCAGCCGGCGCAGCAGCACGAGGACGCCACCGTGGAAGGCCAGCTGGTCGTCGGCGTTGGCGAGCGGGCCGAGGTGGGAGGCGTGCTCGGCGAGGATCTCCAGGCCGCGCGGCTCGTTCCCGGTCAACGCGCAGAACTCGATGTGCTTGGCGACCGACGGCAGCAGGCTCTCGTTGCCGCGTGCCATCCGGTAGCCCCGCACGTGGTGCGAGCGGGCCTCCTCGGTCCGGCCGAGTCGCAGCAGCGGCAGCAGGGAGGCGGCCAGCACCCGGTGCGGTTCCTCGGCGCAGGTCTTCTGCCCCGCCAGGACGGGGGCCCAGATCTCCAGCGCCCGGCCGTCGTCCCCGTGCAGGGCCTCGAACTCGCCCTGCCCGTTGAGTTCGCAGGCACGGCAGTCGCTCATATCGTCGCGCTCGGCCGCCAGCCAGCGCTCGAAGGCCTGCCGCGCCCGTGCGTCGTCGCCCGTCGCGTCGGCCAGCCAGAGTTCGGCCTCCCGCACCGGCCGCTCGCTGTAGCCCGCGATCCGGTACCGGCGCTCCATCTCGTCCAGCCAGCCCGTGGCTGACTCCAGGGGCACCCCGGGGGAGTCGGCGATGGCCGAGGCCACCCACTTGAACTGCCAGAACAGCGAGTGCGCGTCCCATTCGGAGAAGGCGCCCGGGTCCCTGTCGTACTCCTGGAGCAGCCGAGCGAAGGGCACCAGCAGCTTCGAGGACTCCGCGCTCCACAGGTAGGCGTTGATCAGGTTGTCCAGGGTCTCCCGGAACAACGCCCGGTCCCCGCTCGCCTCGGCGGCGGCGACGAGGATTTCGGCGTGCGCGTTGCGCGCGGCGCCGCCCGGGGATTGGCGGTTCTCCGCCAGCCCCTGCTCGATCTCCTGGCGCGTCAGGCGCGTCACGTCCGGTCCTCCTTCGGTTCGGCGGAGTGGGTCGCCCATTCCAGGAGCCCGAGGAAGGCCCGGTTGAGCAGGGTGGAGTCGGCGGGGCGCAGCGGCCGCTGGGACATCAGCAGGGCCTGTCCGTAGAGCGACTCGACGGCGGTGCCGGTCAGTGCCTCCTGGGGAAGTGCGGAGATCCGGCGGATGAGCGGGTTGTTGTGGTTGAGGACCAGGCGGGCGCGGGGCGCGGAGCCGCGCAGCGCGCCGAGGATGCCGCTCCACAACGAGTCGGCGCCCTCCAGTGCGGCGGTCCGGTCCCGTTCCTGCCGGGCCTGCCGGTCGTCCAGGTAGAGCGCGGGCACGGAGACGGGCTGGAAGGCGCGCAGCACCACGTCGCAGCCCTGCGGCTGCAGCCGGGTGCGCGCGGCGGCGAGGAACGGCGCGAGGGCCAGTTCGGCGGCGGCGGGCACCGGGTCGAGACGCTCGGTGACGGCTCCGGCGTCCAGTTCGGTGACCTTCAGCTCGGGCCGTACGGAGGGCAGCAGGGCCAGCAGGTCCGCGTCGTAGGTGTACCCGGCGTTGATGACACCCAGGCCGTGGGCCGCCGCGATCGGTGCGATCTGGCGGAACTCCTCGACGGTGCGCGTGAAGTGGACGTCGGTGTGGACGGCCGCGAACTGCTCCAGGCTCATCGGCCCGTCGCTGGTCTCGAACGGCAGCCAGGGCAGCATCAGGCCGAGCAGCTCGGGGTCGTGCCGGGCCATGGACTTCACCCCCAGGTGGTGGACGCCCAGGAAGACGGCCAGCCGCTCCGGATCGCTCGCGGCGAGTTCGGCGAGCCAGCCGCGGACGCGGGTGCCGAGGGCGTCCCGTACGGCGGCGAGGGTCTCGTCGTCGTACAGGTTCTCGCGAGAGGCGGTGGGTCGCAGCGTGTCCGTGTCGAGGACGGCCCGCACGAAGAACGCCCAGTCGGGCAGCAGGTTGTCGGCGCGGTCGGTCAGCAGCATGCCCTTGAGGTGCACGCGGTGGCCGGCCCGGTGGGCGGGGCTGGTCGGCTCGGGCAGCACGTAGGCCACGCCGCGTACTCCGGCGACCGGCAGGTCGAGGTCGATGCTGTCGAGCGGGGTGAAGCCGAAGAGCTCTGCGCAGTGCCCGGCCAGGGCGACGCGCCGGGCGGCGGGCGTGGGGAAGGGCCGGTCCCAGACGGCGGGACGGTCGGTGACGGGGCGCGGCTCGCCGCCCTCGCCGTCGTCGAAGGTGACGTCGTAGGGCAGCAGGGAGCCGTAGTCGCGTGCGAGCTGCTCGACCTTGGCCGGCACCGTCCACTCCTCGGCGCCCGGCCGGCCCTCGAGCACGACGGTGGTGCCGGGCTCCGTGCGCGCGTCGTGGGGCAGTTCGCGCACGGTGTACGAACCGTCGTCGGTGGCCAGCCATTCGACCGGCGGGGCCTGGGGGTCGCGGGCGGAGCGGGTGACGACCCGGATTTGGCGGGCCACGACGAAGCACGCGAGCAGTCCGATGCCGAACTGGCCGAGGAACTCCCGCCGGGCCGCCTCCAGGCCGTGCTCGCCACCGCGCTTGGAACTGCGGCCGATGGTGGCGAGGAGGGAGTGGGCCTCGGCCGCGGTCAGGCCGACACCGCTGTCCTCGATGGTCACCCGGCCGCCGGAGGCGGTCAGCCGGATGTGGACGCGGGCCTGCGGGTCGAGGGCCCGACGGGCGGTGACGGCGTCCACGGCGTTCTGCAGCAGCTCGCGGACGTAGACGCGCGGGCTGGAGTAGAGGTGGTGGGAGAGCAGGTCGACCAGGCCGCGCAGGTCGACTTGGAAGGAATGGGGTGTGGACGTCATGGGGCGTCACCTCGCGTGCGTGCAGGATGGTTCGGCGATCGCGAGGTCCCCCCCTCACTGATCCCGGAAGTGGGCAACAGATTAGGGGGATGGTCCGACAATCTCCGATCGAATTCCGACCGGTCGCGCTCCGTTCCGCTCGCCCCCTCCGGTGCCGCCCCGGATGGCTTCCGCCTGCCGTCCTTGGCGCCGTCCGGGGAGCCGCCCGGCCCGTGTTACTGGAAGCGCAGGAACCGCGGCGGCACGGCGTCCACCAGCCACACCCCGTTGGCGCTGATCCGGAAGACGTGCCCCGCCGCGCGCATCGCCCCCGCGTCCACGGCCAGCACCACGGGCCGGCCCCGCCGCGCGCCGACCCGGGTCGCGGTCTCCCGGTCCGGGGACAGGTGCACGTGGTGGCGGGCCATCGGGCGCAGGCCCTCGGCGCGGATCGCGTCCAGCGCGGCGGCGACGGTGCCGTGGTAGAGGAACGCCGGCGGTTCGGCTTCCGCAAGGCCGAGGTCCACGGGCACCGTGTGGCCCTGGCTGGCCCGGATGCGGGTGCCGTCGACGGCGAAGCGCTGCTTGTCGTTGGCGGCCACCACGTGGTCGAGCTCGGCGCGGCTGAAGGGGAATCCGTGCGCGGCGGCCGCGTGCAGCAGGTCGTCGATGTCCACCCAACCGGCCGGGTCGAGCACCAGTCCGATCTGTTCCGGCTGGTGCCGCAGGTGTTTCGAGACGTATCGGGACACCTTCACGGTGCGTCTGTCGTCCATGTCCCCAGCCTGCCGGGTCGCGAGCTCTCCTGGGAGGGATTTTCGGGGTGGTGCGGGACGTGGACACCCTCTATCGCCATTCCAAGATACGGAATACATTTTCCGCTGCCACTTCTGCCCAGGGGGAGAAACCATGACAGCCCATACCTCTCTGCCACGCCGTGCGGCTGCCGAACTGATCGGAACCGGGGGCCTCCTCGTGGTGGTGATCGGTTCCGGAATCCAGGCCGCCGCGCTCAGCCGCGACACCGGAGTCGCCCTGCTCGCCAACTCGGCCGCCTCCGCCATCGGCCTCGGGCTGATCATCACGCTCTTCGGGCCGCTCTCCGGAGCCCACCTCAACCCGGTCGTCACCCTCACCGCCTGGTGGTCCCGGCGTACCGGCGGGGAGGGGATCATCGGCCGGGAGGCGCTGGCCTACGTCGTCGCCCAGACCGCCGGGGCGATCGGCGGGGCCCTCCTGGCGGAAGCCATGTTCGGCCGGACTCCCGGCGCCTTCGCCACCCAGGTCCGCGACGGCGGCCACCTGCTCGTCGGCGAGGTCGTCGCCACGGCCGGGCTCGTCCTCGTGATCCAGGGCCTCGGCCGCATCGGGCGCGAGAAGCTGATACCGGCGGCCGTCGCCGCCTACATCGCCGCGGCGATCTGGTTCACCTCCTCCGGCTCCTTTGCCAACCCGGCCGGCACCGTCGGACGCAGCTTCAGCGACTCCTTCACCGGTATCGCCCCGCAGTCGCTCCCCGGGTTCGTCGCCGCCCAGCTGGTCGGCGGAATCGTCGGCCTGGCATTGGCGGGCCTGCTGTACGGAGGCTCCCGGTCCGTGGAGCCCCTGCCGGTGGAGACCCTGGCCGAGCCCGGCCCGGTGGACGGGGCGGCACCCACCAAGGCGGCGTACGAGACCGTCGGCTGACCTCGAAGCCCCCCGTTGCCCACAGGAAAGCGGGACTTGTCCACAGCCGTTTGGGTGGGTTTTGACGGCAAACGCGTGATCCGCCCTGTGGACTACTGCCCGGGCTCCGCCCGTCTCGCCAGATCGTTCATCGTCCGGGCCTGGAGCTCCCGCTCCGTCGCGGCCCGGACGAACTCCGCGACGTGATCGGCGCCGACGAGATCCTGCACCGCACGCACCGTTCCCGCCGGGAGCGCCACCGGCGCGGGACCCAAGGTCTGGGGCGGGCCGCCCGCCCCCAGATGCTGCTGCAGGTGCCGGGTCGCGAAGAGCCGCATCGCCCGCGCCAGCTCCGCGTCCACGGTCTGCTGCGCCAGTGGCCGCAGCCGCCGCACCATCGTCGCCGCCTCCGCCGCGTCCGTGTCGGTCGGCGGCACCTGCCCGAGGTAGCGGGCGAAGACGTGCTCGGTGGTGAACTCCAGGAAGCGCGAGGCGATGTGCTCCACCTGTCCGCGCAGCTCCCGCAGGTGCCCGGTGATCGCCGACAGCGGCACTCCGGCCGCGTACAGCTCGGCGGCCACCGCGAGCTCCTGCGGTGAGGGGACCAGGAACTCGTCCGAGCGTCCCGGGATCCGCTCCAGCACCCCCAGTTCGCAGGCCTCGTCGACGGCGCCGTCGTCCGGCTTGCCGCCGAAGCGCTCGTTCAGCTCCTCCCGGCTGATGCGGGCGGCCTCCTCGTCCGTCCACGGCCCGTGCACCTCGGCGACCAGCCCGAGTACGCCGCCCAGCCCGCGCCCGGCGTCCCACGCCTCCAGCAGCTCCTTGATGGAGGCCAGGGTGTAGCCGCGGTCGAGCAGGTCGGCGATCTGCCGCAGCCGGGCCAGATGGGTGTCGCCGTAGACGTTGGAGCGCCCCCGGCGCTCCGGCCTCGGCAGCAGACCCCGGTCCTGGTACGCGCGGATCGTGCGCACCGTCGCTCCGCTGTGGTGCGCCAGATCCTCGATCCGGTACTCGGCTACCGCCTGATCGGACAATCCCGGCTCCCTACGACATCGCGGCTCTACCGACCGCGCACGCCGCGGCCCCGGCGGCGGGTGACGCCGCGAGGTGCTCGGCCACCCGGCGCGGCGAGCCCTCCTGCGAGGGATGGTACGACCGCCGGAAGGAGCGGGATACGGCCGTGCCCGGCTCTCTGCCCGCCGGCCCCGGGCACCAGGCCGTCGCCCGGGGCGCCCGCACGGCGGACGCGGTCACAGCCGGGGCTCCAGCTTCGCGATGCGGCGCAGGGTGCGGGGGGCGAAGCGGGACATCCACAGGGCGCCCTTGGACTCGGGAGTCACCGGGACCACGGCCTCGTTGCGCACCACGGCCCGCAGGATCGCGTCGGCCACCTTCTCCGGCGGGAAGTTGCGCAGACCGTACAGCCGGGAGGAGCGCTCCTGCCGGCGCTTCTCCTCGGCCTCGTCCACCCCGGCGAAGCGCGAGGTCGCGGTGATGTTGGTGTTGACGATGCCGGGGCAGATGGCGGAGACGCCGATCGACTTCGACGCCAGTTCCGCGCGGAGGCACTCCGACAGCATCAGCACCGCGGCCTTGGACGTGCTGTAGGCGGGAAGGGTCCTGGAGGGGAGGTAGGCGGCGGCCGAGGCGGTGTTGACGATGTGCCCGCCCTGACCGCGCTCGGCCATCTGCCTGCCGAAGATCCGGCACCCGTGGATGACGCCCCACAAGTTGACGTCGAGGACCTTCTTCCAGTCCTCCGCGCTGGTGTCGAGGAACGCCCCGGACAGACCGATCCCGGCGTTGTTGACCAGGACGTCCACGATTCCGTACTCGGCGGCCACCTTCGCCGCGAGCTTCTCCATGGCCTGCTCGTCACTGACGTCCGCGCACTCGCCCCAGGCCGCGGGTGCACCGACCAGCCGCGCCATGTCCGCCGTGCGCACCGCCCCCTCGGCGTCCCGGTCCACGGCCACCACCCGGGCACCGGCCTCGGCGAACGCGAAGGCGGTGGCCCGGCCGATGCCGCTGGCCGCGCCGGTGACCAGGACCAGCTGACCGCCGAAGCGGTCGGCGTACTTCCCCGGTGCGCGCTGCTCCGGCGCCCGCGCGGCGGGCTCCTCCCGTGTCGTGACGAACTCGGTGATCCACGCGGCCAGCTGGTCGGGCCGGGTCCGGGGCACCCAGTGCTTGGCGGGCAGGGTGCGTCGCACCAGATCCGGCGCCCACCCCTCCAGGTCGTCGTAGAGCCGCGGCGAGAGGAAGGCGTCCCCGGTCGGGGTGATCAGCTGCACGGGCACGTGGGCGTACGCGTCCGGGCGGGGCCGGCGCAGCCGCGGGCGCACGTTGTCGCGGTAGAGCCAGGCGCCGTGCGCCGCGTCCGTGGGCAGCGAGGCCGTCGGATAGTCGCCTGCCGGTACCTTCTCCAGCCGCTCGAGCACCGCAGGCCAGCGCTTTCCGAGCGGCCCGCGCCAGGCGAGCTCCGGCAGCACGGGCGTGTGCAGCATGTACACGTACCAGGACTTGACGCCCTGCCCCAGCAACTGCGCCGCCCGGCGCGGGGTGGGCCGGCTCATCCGCTTCTTGATCCAGTGCCCGAAGTGGTCGAGGGAGGGCCCCGACACCGACGTGAAGGAGGCGATCCGGCCCTCGGTGCGGGCGACGGTGGCGAACTCCCAGCCCTGTACGGATCCCCAGTCGTGGCCGACGAGATGGACCGGCCGGTCCGGGCTGACCGCGTCGGCCACCGCCAGGAAGTCGTCGGTCAGCTTCTCCAGGGTGAAGCCGCCGCGCAGCGGCTGCGGCGCGGTCGAGCGCCCATGGCCGCGCACGTCGTACAACACCACGTGGAAGCGGTCGGCCAGCCGCTCGGCCACCTCCGCCCAGACCTCCTTGCTGTCCGGGTAGCCGTGGACCAGGACCACCGTGGGCTGCCCGGCCTCGCCGAGTTCGGCCACGCACAGCTCCACCCCGCCCGTGCTCACCCATCGCTCGCGCGCCCCCGCCGGCCCTGCCGTACCCGTCGGGTTCATGCCGCTCATGCCGCTCATGCCGCCTTCTCCTCAGCCCAGCGCCGCACGTGCGGCAGATCGTCGTCCAGCCAGAACGCGCTCTCCTCGGGGTCCCGGGAGTCGGTCACGACCAGGATCTCCTCGAACTTCGCCCCCGTGCCCCGGAAGCCGAGGTGCGGCTCCACGGCCCACAGGCCGGGCTGCGGGGGGTGGTCGGAGAAGCGGTAGGGGCTCCACAGGGGGGACCACCCCTCACGGTGCCCGTGCAGGGCGTCGGAGGCCAGCCCCTTCAGGGACCGGGCGCCGAAACCGAACGCAGTCGGGGCCCAGCGCCGCTCCGACACGCGGTCGATCTTGTGCGCGATCACCCCGAAGGGATAGGCGCGGTGCCGGTTGGCGTAGCCCTGCCGGGTCATGAGCCGCTCGACGTTCTCGTATATCCCGCGCAGGGAACGGCGCTCGCGCACCTGCTCCAGGATCAGGGTGCGGTGCGCGCGCAGGTCGGACATGAGCCGGTCCTGCACCGGGTTGAGTCCGAGGCTGCCCGAATAGCCGATGTCCGCCGCATAGCCCTTGTGCACCGGTGCCATGTCCAGGATGAAGGGCATCCCCGGCTCCAGCTTCCGGTTCGTCGGGAAGAACTGCAGCGGGATCCGGAAGCCCGAGAAGGCGGTCCGGTCGCCGAACCAGGCGAAGGGCAGGTGGAACCAGTCGCGCACGCCCCGCTCACGCAGCCACTCCCGCTGCATGCGCGCCGCCTCCCGCTCGGTGATCCCGGGGCGCAGCTGCGCGGCGACGGCCTCCGCGCACGCGTAGGCGAGGCGCTGCACTTCCCTGAACCCGCGAAAATCGTCCCCTGCCATGGTCAGCACCCGTCTCGGTCGCCGTACGTGCCCGTAAGTTGACACTGATGAATGTGACAATGACCGGAGGTCACGTCAAGGGCCGTGCACAGACCTGTGGACAAAGTTGTCCGGTCCGCATCAGCCTTGCGTCAGGGTGCATACGCCGGAAGGCGGAGACGGGAGCCAGCTCAAGGTCTGACGTTTCGCGGAGGCCGCGCCGCTAACGTCGGTGCCGTGACTGTCATCGCGACCGAAAGCCTGAGCAAGCGGTACCCCCGAGTGACCGCCCTCGACCGGCTCTCCCTGGACATCGGGCCTGGTGTGACCGGCCTCGTGGGTGCCAATGGAGCCGGCAAGTCCACGCTGATCAAGATTCTGCTGGGACTGTCCCCCGCCACCGAGGGCAGCGCCGCCGTGCTCGGCCTCGACGTCACCACGCATGGCAGTGCCATCCGTGAACGCGTCGGCTACATGCCCGAGCACGACTGCCTGCCACCCGACGTCTCGGCCACCGAGTTCGTCGTCCACATGGCCAGGATGTCCGGCCTGCCGCCCGCCGCGGCCCGGGAGCGCACTGCCGACACCCTGCGCCACGTGGGCCTGTACGAGGAGCGCTACCGCCCCATCGGCGGCTACTCCACGGGCATGAAGCAGCGCGTCAAGCTGGCCCAGGCGCTCGTCCACGACCCCCAGCTGGTCCTCCTCGACGAGCCGACCAACGGTCTCGACCCGGTCGGCCGCGACGAGATGCTCGGCCTGATCCGCCGCGTCTACACCGACTTCGGCATCTCCGTCCTGGTCACCTCGCACCTCCTGGGCGAGCTGGAGCGGACCTGCGACCACGTGGTGGTCGTCGACGGCGGCAAGCTGCTGCGCTCCAGCTCCACCAGCGACTTCACCCAGATCACCACGACCCTCGCGGTCGAGGTCACCGACTCCGACGCGCATCCGGACGGCACCGCCGCCCTGCGCAAGGCACTCACCGAGGCGGGCATCGTCCTGCACGCGGGCGAGGAGCAGGGCCTGCCCGGCGCCGGCCACATCCTGCTGGTGGAGGCCACGGGCGAGGAAACGTACGACACGGTCCGCGACACCGTCGCCGACCTCGGCATCGGCCTGGTCCGCATGGAGCAGCGCCGCCACCACATCGCGGAGGTCTTCCGCGACAACGACCAGTCCGCGCGGTCCGTCCAGCGGAAGGGAGCCGGTTCCGATGGCGCCTGACACCTCCACCCAGATCCACAACATCGGCTACCGGACCTACGCCGGCCCCCGCCTCGGCCGCGCCTACGCCCGTAAGTCGCTGTTCTCGCAGTCCCTGCGCGGCGCCTACGGACTCGGCCGCTCCGCCAAGTCCAAGGTGCTGCCGATGATCCTCTTCGCGGTGATGTGCGTTCCCGCGCTGATCATCGTCGCGGTGGCCATCGCCGTCCCCGGCTCCACCGACCTGCCGATCAAGTACACGACGTACGCCCTGACCACGCAGGTGGTCATCGGTCTCTACCTCGCGTCGCAGGCACCCCAGTCGGTCTCCCGGGACCTGCGCTTCAAGACCGTGCCGCTCTACTTCTCGCGGCCCATCGAGCGCGTCGACTACGTCGTGGCCAAATTCGCGGCCATGGCCTCGGCCCTCTTCATCCTCACCGCCATCCCGCTGCTGATCATGTGGATCGGCTCGCTGCTGGCGAAGTTCGACTTCGGTGACCAGACCAAGGGATTCGGGCAGGGATTGGTGTCGGTACTGCTGCTGTCACTGCTCTTCGCGGGCCTCGGCCTCGTCATGGCCGCGCTCACTCCCCGCCGCGGGTTCGGCGTCGCGGCGATCATCGCCGTGCTCCTGATCCCCTACGGTGCGGTGACCGCCGTCCAGGGCATCGCCTACAGCACCGGGAACACCGGGGCCATCGAGTGGATGGGCCTGTTCTCCCCGATCACCCTCATCGACGGGGTCCAGACGGCCTTCCTCGGAGCGACCTCCGCCTTCCCCGGTGGTGAAGGCCCCTCGGCCGCCACCGGCGTCGTCTATCTGCTCGTCGTCCTCGGCCTCATCGCCGGCTCCTACGCCGCTCTGATGGCCCGCTACCGGAAGGCCGGGCTGTGACCATCATCGACATCGACCACACCTCCCGCTGGTTCGGAAACGTCGTCGCCGTCAACGACGTGACCATGCGCATCGGTCCCGGCGTCACCGGCCTCCTCGGCCCGAACGGTGCGGGCAAGTCCACCCTCATCAACATGATGGGCGGATTCCTGGCGCCCTCCACCGGCACGGTCACCCTCGACGGCACGCAGATCTGGCGCAACGAACAGGTCTACCGGCAGATCGGCGTCGTGCCCGAACGCGAGGCCATGTACGACTTCCTGACCGGCCGGGAGTTCGTCGTCGCCAACGCCGAACTGCACGGGCTCGGCGACGCCGACGCACAGCGGGCGCTCGCCACGGTGGAGATGGAGTACGCCCAGGACCGCAAGATCTCCACGTACTCCAAGGGCATGCGCCAGCGCGTGAAGATGGCCTCGGCCCTGGTCCACGACCCGTCCGTACTGCTCCTCGACGAGCCGTTCAACGGCATGGACCCGCGCCAGCGCATGCAGCTCATGGACCTGCTGCGGCGGATGGGGGCCGAAGGCCGCACCGTCCTGTTCTCCTCCCACATCCTGGAGGAGGTCGAGCAGCTGGCCTCCCACATCGAGGTGGTCGTCGCCGGCCGGCACGCCGCCTCCGGGGACTTCCGCAAGATCCGCCGCCTGATGACGGACCGCCCCCACCGCTACCTCGTCCGCTCCTCCGACGACCGGGCCCTCGCCGCGGCCCTGATCGCCGACCCGTCCACGGCCGGTATCGAGGTCGACCTCAAGGAAGGCGCCCTGCGCATCCAGGCCGTCGACTTCGGGCGCTTCACCGAGCTGCTGCCGCGGGTCGCCCGCGCGCACGGCATCCGGCTGCTGACGGTCTCGCCTTCCGACGAGTCCCTCGAGTCGGTCTTCTCCTACCTCGTCGCGGCCTGAAGGAGCTGGCATACATGTATGACCCCACCGTTGCCCGGCTCACCTACCGGGCCCTGCTCGGCCGCCGCCGGGCGCTGATCCTCTTCCTGCTGCCCGCCCTGCTGATCCTGATCGCGATCGCCGTCCGCGTCCTCACGGGGGTGGACGACAAGGTCGCCACCGAACTGCTCGGCGGTTTCGCCCTCGCGACGATGGTGCCGCTGATCGGCGTCATCGCCGGCACGGGCGCCATCGGCCCCGAGATCGACGACGGCTCGATCGTCTACCTGCTGTCCAAGCCGGTGAAGCGACCGAAGATCATCATGACCAAGCTGATCGTGGCGATCGCCGTCACCATGGCCTTCTCCGCGATCCCGACCCTCATCGCCGGGTTCATCCTCAACGGCAACGGTCAGCAGATCGCCGTCGCCTACACGATCGCCGCCCTCGTGGCATCGATCGCCTACAGCGCCCTGTTCCTGCTGCTGGGCACCGTCAGCCGGCATGCGGTGGTCTTCGGCCTGGTCTACGCGCTGATCTGGGAGTCGCTCTTCGGCAGCCTGGTCTCCGGCGCGAAGACCCTGAGCGTCCAGCAGTGGGCCCTCACCCTGGCCGAGAAGGTCGCCGGCGAGGGGTACGTCGATGCCACCGTCGGCCTGCCCACCGCCGTGGCCCTGCTCACCGCGGTCACCGTCGGTGCCACCGTCTACGCGGGCCAGCGGCTGCGACGCCTCACCCTGGCCGGCGAGGAGTAGGCCCCGCCGTCCACCGTCCGAAGCTGTGCCCCGCCCGGCCGACCGGCCAGGCGGGGCACAGCTCCACGCGTCATCAGCTCGAGCACATCCTGCTCCACCGCAACAGCAGCAAAGCGCTGGCTCAACACCCTGCGCTGGATGGCGATCATCGCGACCGCCCATATCGTCGCCACGCTGGTCAGCCAGAAGGTCCTGCTGATGGCCATCGATGCCCAGCGCGCCCCGCGCAGCATGACGCACGTCGTGGACATCGGCGTCAGCTACGGGATCGCGGCCGCGGCCGGCGTCCTCACCTACCGGCTCCCCAGTCCCTGGCGGTGGCTCTACCTCGCGAGCATCGTGGCCTTTTTCGGAGTTCCGCTCCTCACCGGCGGCACCTTCACGGACCTCGGCCACGCCGTCGCGCTCTCCGTCGGTCTGCTCGCCTGGCCACTCACCCGCCGGCGTTGTTTCACGTGAAACACGACCTCTGTTTCACGTGAAACAGGATGACCCGCTCTCGGCTCGGCGTCCCGCGCGGCAGCAGCCGAATATTCGCTGGTACGGGGCTCCCCGCGGGGGCAGAGTGAAGGGTGCGGGGAGCAACAAAAGGTCCGGGGCAGCCACTTCGAGCGCGCCTCCGGCGCGGGCTGTCCCGGACCTCTCGTCGTCACGCAGGCCGTGACCAGTGCTAGGCGGCGCCCAGCAGTCGCTCCAGGACCACGGCAATGCCGTCCTCGTCGTTGGAGGTCGTCACCTCGTCGGCCACCGCTTTGAGTTCCGCGTGCGCGTTGGCCATGGCGACTCCGTGCGCCGCCCAGCCGAACATCGGGATGTCGTTCGGCATGTCGCCGAAGGCGATCGTCTCCGCAGCCTTCACCCCGAGCCGACGCGCGGCCAGGGACAGGCCGGTGGCCTTGGTCAGCCCCAGCGGCAGGATCTCCACTATGCCGGGGCCGGCCATCACGATGTCGACCAGGTTGCCGACGATCTCCCGCGCCACCTTGACGAGTGCGTCGTCGTCCAGACCCGGGTGCTGGATGTACAGCTTGTTCAGCGGCGCCGTCCACACCGCGGCGGTGTCCTCCAGGTAGAGGGCCGGCAGGCCCTCCTGCACCTGGTAGCCGGGTCCGAACAGGACCTCGCCGTCGACCCCGTCCCGGCTGGCCGCCAGGGCCAGCGGACCGATCTCGGCCTCGATCTTCGACAGCGCCAGACCGGCGAGCTGCCGGTCCAGGGTTACCGACGTCAGCAGCCGGTGGGCGCCCGCGTCGTAGACCTGGGCCCCCTGTCCGCACACGGCGATCCCCCGGTAGCCGAGGTCGTCCAGTACGTGCCGGGTCCAGGGCACCGCACGGCCGGTGACGACGATGTGCGCCGCGCCTGCCGCGGTGGCCGCGACCAGTGCCGCACGGGTGCGTTCCGAGACGGTGTCGTCGCCACGCAGCAGCGTGCCGTCGAGATCGGTCGCGACGAGCTTGTACGGGAACGGGGCCGGGGTCACTTGGCGATCGGCTCCAGGAACTCGCGGCCGCCGAGGTACGGGCGGAGGGCCTGGGGCACGCGCACCGAACCGTCGGCCTGCTGGTGGTTCTCCAGGATTGCGACGATCGTGCGCGGTACGGCGCACAGCGTGCCGTTCAGCGTGGACAGCGGCTGGGTCTTCTTGCCGTCGCGGTAGCGGATCGACAGGCGCCGGGCCTGGAAGCTGTCGCAGTTCGACGCGGAGGTCAGCTCGCGGTACTTGCCCTGGGTGGGGATCCACGCCTCGCAGTCGAACTTGCGCGAGGCGGAGGCGCCCAGGTCGCCGGTGGCGACGTCGATCACCTGGAACGGCAGCTCCAGGCTGGTCAGCCACTGCTTCTCCCACTCCAGGAGACGCTGGTGCTCGGCCTCTGCCTCCTCCGGTGCGACGTACGAGAACATCTCGACCTTGTCGAACTGGTGGACGCGGAAGATGCCCCGGGTGTCCTTGCCGTAGGTGCCGGCCTCGCGGCGGAAGCACGGCGAGAAGCCGGCGTAGCGCAGCGGGAGCTTGTCGGCGTCGATGATCTCGTCCATGTGGTACGCGGCGAGCGGGACCTCGGAGGTGCCGACCAGGTAGTAGTCGTCCTTCTCGAGGTGGTACACGTTCTCCGCGGCCTGACCGAGGAAGCCGGTGCCCTCCATGGCGCGCGGACGGACCAGTGCCGGGGTGAGCATCGGGATGAAACCGGCCTCGGTGGCCTGGGCGATGGCCGCGTTGACCAGCGCCAGTTCCAGCAGTGCGCCGACACCGGTCAGGTAGTAGAAGCGCGAGCCCGACACCTTGGCGCCGCGCTCGACGTCGATGGCGCCGAGCGCCTCGCCGAGCTCGAGGTGGTCCCTGGGCTCGAAGCCCTCCGCGGCGAAGTCACGGATGGTGCCGTGCGTCTCCAGGACGGTGAAGTCCTCCTCGCCGCCGACCGGGACGTCCTCGTGGACGATGTTGCCGAGCTGGAGCAGGAGCCGCTTGGCGGCTTCGTCCGCCTCGTTCTGCTCGCTCTCGGCTGCCTTGACGTCCTGCTTGAGCTGTTCGGCCTTCTTCAGGAGCTCCGCCCGCTCCTCCGGGGAGGCTTTCGGAATGAGCTTGCCGAGCGACTTCTGCTCATTGCGCAGTTCGTCGAAGCGCATGCCGGAGGACCTGCGGCGCTCATCCGCGGAGAGCAGTGCGTCGACGAGGTCGACGTCCTCTCCACGAGCGCGCTGCGAGGCGCGGACACGGTCAGGGTCTTCACGGAGCAGCCGGAGGTCAATCACCCCTCCAGGCTACCGGGCTGGGGTTCCGCGGATCACACCGATATCACGCTGCGTGTCGCTATGTCCTAATTGCCGCTAATGCATAACTGTTGGTCGCCGACTGGAAGGGGTTGGGCCGGGACGGTCGATAAAAGCGGGCCCATTCCCTGAAAAGGGACGCATCGGCAACCGGTGCGCAGCGCCTGAGCAGGCCCGGAGGTGTTCCTTTGTCCACAGGAATTCTCCTGGAGCGGACTTTATCCACAGGCTGTGTGCCGCATCTGTGGACACGTGAATAGATCATTGGCGATGGGTGGCAGCTCGGGGTGCGCCAGGGTTCAAACCACCCTCACCCACTCATTCGGGTGGGAATGACTCGCCCCAAAGAGTTGATCTGCGATACAGGGGTGACGCCGTTCACCTGTCGCTCCCCAGCGCGAAACCTGCGCCCTGCGACCGATTTGTCGACCTTGCCATACCGCTCTGTCGACTTGTCCCCAGGTTGCCAACATGGCCTGTGGATAACTCTGTGGACAGTGGACGAACCTCAGGCCCGGCCGTCCAGGCACCGCGTCAGCCAGTCGGCGGCGTCCGTGAAGTCACCGTCGGAGGTGCCGGGCCGCGGCGCCCGGACGTCACCCTGAGCGACACCCGCCCGCGGATAGGAGCCCAGGAAGCGCACCTGCGGGCACACGCGCTTGAGGCCCATGAGGGCCTCGCTGACGCGCCGGTCGGAGATGTGGCCCTCGGCGTCGACCGCGAAGCAGTAGTTGCCGATGCCCTCACCCGTGGGCCGGGACTGAATCAGCATCAGGTTGACCCCGCGCACGGCGAATTCCTGGAGGAGCTCCAGCAGTGCACCGGGGTGGTCGTCGCCGAGCCACAGCACGACGGAGGTCTTGTCGGCGCCCGTGGGGGCGGCGGGCCGGGCGGGACGTCCGACGAGGACGAACCGGGTCTCCGCGTTCTCGGCGTCGTGGATCTCGGTGACCAGCGGCACGAGCCCGTACGGCGCGGCGGCGAACTCCCCCGCGAAGGCCGCGTCGAAGCGGCCTTCCTGAACCAGCCGGGCACCGTCCGCGTTCGAGGCAGCCGACTCCCACACCGCGTCGGGCAGGTTCGCCCGCAGCCAGTTGCGCACCTGCGGCTGGGCGACCGGATGCCCGGTGACCGTCTTGACGTCCGTCAGGGCGGTCCCCGGGCGTACCAGGAGCGCGAACGCGATGGGCAGCAGCACCTCGCGGTAGATCATCAGCGGCTCACCGGAAGCCAGCTCGTCGAGAGTGGCGGTGACCCCGCCCTCGACCGAGTTCTCGATCGGCACCAGGGCGGCGGCTGCCTCCCCGTTGCGGACGGCGTCCAGAGCGGCCGGTACCGACACCATCGGGACGAGCTCCCGGGTGGCTGCTTCCGGCAGTGTGCGCAGGGCGGCTTCGGTGAAAGTGCCCTCGGGTCCGAGATAGGTGAAGCGGGTGGCCGACATGCGGTCAGCCTAATGCCGGGGTGCTCACCGCCGGGTGGCTGTTCACCCTTCGAGCAGCCGCTGCCCGACGTATTCACCGGTGCGCGGCCCGGGCGGTACCGCGTACAGACCGCTGGACTCGTGCCGGATGAAAGCAGACAGCGCGTCACCGCGGTCGAGCTTGCGCTGGACGGGGACGAACCCGCGCAGCGGATCCGCCTGCCAGCAGACGAAGAGGAGCCCCGCGTCCGGCGTACCGTCCGGGCCGATCCCGTCGTGGAAGGAGAAGGGGCGCCGCAGCATGGCGGCTCCGCCGTTCTGCTCGGGGGCGGAGATCCGGGCGTGGGCGTTGGCCGGGATGACCGGCTTGCCGTCGGCGCCGATCTTGTCGAGGGCCATCTCGGTGGTCTCGCCGCCGCCGGTGAGCGGGGCGCCGGTGGCCTTGGTCCGGCCGATCACCTGCTCCTGCTGGGTGAGCGACTGCTTGTCCCAGTCGTCGAGGAGCATCCGGATGCGCCGGACGACGGCATACGAGCCGCCGGCCATCCAGGCGTGCTCGGTGGATCCGGGTCCGGTGGCGGGCACGAAGATCCGCTTGTCGAAGTCGGGCTCGGAGGGCTTGGGGTTGCCCGTGCCGTCCACCTGTCCCATGAGGTTGCGGGCGGTCATCGGTGCGGCGGTGGCGCCGGGGGAGCGGTTGAAGCCGTTCATCTGCCAGCGGACGCGCGCCGCCTCCCCGGCGTCCTTCTGCAGGGCGCGCAACGCGTGGAACGCGACGAGCCCGTCGTTCGAGCCGATCTGGACCCACAGGTCGCCGTTGCTCCGCTGGGGGTCGAGCCGGTCGGAGGAGAAGTCCGGCAGGGGGTCCAGGGCGGCGGGACGGCGGGCGGTGAGTCCGGTGCGCTCGAAGAAGGAGTGACCGAAGCCGAAGGTGACGGTCAGGGAGGAGGGGCCGGCGTCCAGGGCGATGCCGGTGTCCTCGGTCGGGGCGGCCTCCCCGGCCATCAGCCGGCGGGCGGTCTCCGACCAGCGCCGCAGCAGGGCGGCGGCCTCGGTACGGCCGGCACCCGCCGTGAGGTCGAAGGCGACGAGGTGTCCCTTCGCCTGCAGGGGCGTGGTGATGCCTGCCTGGTGGTCGCCGTTGAAGGCGACCTCTGTGGCGCCGAGGGAGGACAGGCTGCCGGCCGCTGCGGAGGCGGAACCATCCCCCGAGCCGGCGAGCGCGGACTGCGCGAGGACGCCACCGGCACCGCCCAGGGCGAGCCCGGCGGCGCCTGCGGCGCCGACGGTGCCCAGCAGGCGGCGGCGGGAGATCTCGATGTCGGTGTTGCTCTGGGTCACGCTGATCAGCCGATCTTCACGGTCTTCTGGACGGTCGTCTGGTCGATGTCGGACGTGCGGACGGTCACGTCGATGCGCCATTCGCCGGCGAGCGGCAGCTGCACACCGGAAGCCGTCCAGTGCCCGGCGGCAACCCGCTCGGGCAGCAGGGGCAGGGGGCCGATGTCCTTCGAGGGGAGGGTGAAGGACACCTTGACCTCCGGGAGGTCGAGGGGCGCGCCCTCGCCGGAGTCGGCCCAGAGGTGGAGGGTGTTGGCGCCGACCCGTCCGGGGTCGAGTTCGAGCCGGACGTTCCCCTTGCCGTTCCGGCCGCCCGTGTCGAAGGGCAGGGTGATCTTCACGGCCCGGTCCGGAACCGCCGTGGAGGCGGATCCCCGGGTCGCCTCCCGCTCCACGGTACGGCCGGGTTCGGTGCTCGTGAGCACCGTGGTCACGGCGAGCAGGGCGACGGCCACGGCCGCTTCGGTGAGGACGGAGCGGCGCAGGCCCGCACGATCCGGGTCGGCGTCCCGTACCCGCTTCTCGCGTGCGCTCTCCAGGACGGCCCGCTGCCGGGCGAGCTGGGCGGCGCGCTGGGGATCGGCGGGCACGGTGACGGTCTCTGTTTCACGTGAAACATCGGCTGCCGGGGCGGATGTTTCACGTGAAACATCGCCGGCGCCCGCAGGCGCGTCGGCCAGCCGTGCGGTCCACTTCCGCGACATGTAAGCGATCGCGACGAGGACGGCGACCAGCCCGACCTTCAGCAGCAGCAGCTGCCCGTACGAGGTGCCGGTCAGTGCCGACCAGCTGCCGAGCTGGCGCCAGGACTGGTAGACGCCGGTGGCGGCGAGCACCAGGACACTGACGAACGCGACCCGGGAGAACCGCCGGACGACCGCCCGCTCGATCCGGGGAACCCGGTACAGCGCGACGAGGAGCGCGGCGAGTCCGCCGAGCCAGGTGGCCACGGCCAGCAGGTGCAGGATGTCGGCGGGCATGGCGATGCCGGGCTGGATGCCCGTGGAGGCATGCTCGGACAGGGCCCAGGTGGCGGCGATACCCGCGGACACCACGGCCCCGCCGACGCCCAGGCCGAAGGTGAGGTCGTCGGCGTGTCCGGCTCCGGCTTCCCCGGTCGCCGCTTCCTCGGCCCCGGTCGCTTCGGACGTCTCGGGCTCGGTCCCCCCAGTCCCCTCGGCCTCCGTCAGGGCGCCCTGGCGGCGGGCGTAGACGCCGAAGAGGACCGCCATGAAGAGGGCCACGGCTCCCAGCAGGAGCAGCCTCGAGACCAGTGAGGCACCGGTCTTGGTCTCCAGGACGGCCTTGAGCCCCTCGAGGTCGAAGGCGTCGGCGAACTGTCCGGACCCGGTGTACGGGGCGCGCAGCACGAGCATGGCGAGGGTGGCGGCCGTGAGGGTCACCCAGGCGCGGACGACCAGCTTCTGGAGCGCCCGTTCGGCGGCTCCCCGGCGCCAGCACATCAGGATGAAGGCGGCGCCGCCGACGAGGACGGCGAAGCCGGCGTAGGCGGCGTAGCGGGCGATGCCGTACGCGATGCCGACGGGTCCGCCCCCCGCCTGCGCGGTGGGCAGGGAGACTGCCGTGGCCGAAGGCGCTCCGATGGAGAAGGTGAAGGCGCCGGAGATCGGGTGGCTGTCGGCCGAGACGGCCTGCCAGGCGACGGTGTACGTGCCGTTGGGCAGACCGGAGTGCAGCGCGGTGCCGTAGCGAATGGTGTTCCCGCTGCACATGTCGCGCAGCTCGCCGGTGTCCACGCGCTTGCCCTGCGGGTCCAGCACGCGGATGGAGTCGTCGCCCAGGGCGATCTGCTCCGAGAAGGAGAGCGTGACCTGGGCGGGGGCCGTGGCGACCACCGCCCCGTCCGCGGGGTCGCTCGCGGTGAGGGCGGCGTGCGCCGAGACCGGGGAGGCCGAGGCGAACAGGGCTGCCAGCAAGGCCGCGAGAACCAGCACGAGCCGCGGCAGCAGCGCCGCGGTCCGTGCGTGAACCGTGGAGGGGGCGGGGGCGGTGGCCGTCATGGCGAGTCGCTTCCTCGGTCCGTCAGTGGCCGTGGCCGGCGGTGGATGTCGGAGCCTGCGCGGTGTACGTCCGTTCCTTCACATCGAGTTCGACCTTGACCGGGGCGGCCTTCTCGAAACGCAGCTCGACGGTGACCTTGTCGCCGACCTTGGGCGTGCTCTTGAGCCCCATGAACATGATGTGGTCGCCGCCGCGCTCCAGCCGGAGCTCACCACCCGCGGGCACGTCCAGGGACGGCACCTGCTGCATCTTCTGGTTCTTGGTCTCGTGGATCTGCAGGTCGTCGGAGAGCGGGGAGGTGACGCCGGTGAGCTTGTCGGCGGTGGCGGAGTCGTTCTTGATGACCATGAACGCGCCGGCCATCTTGTCGTTCACCGGTTCCGGCATGAACGCGCCGCTGACCGCGGGCGCGGGCTTGGCCGCCCCGTCCCCGGAGCCGGAGCCGGAGCAGCCGGATATGGCGAGAGCTGCCGTCAGGGAGAGGGCGGCGGCGAGGGTGCGGGTGGTGCGGGTGTTCACGGGTTCTCCCCCTTGACGATCTTCGGCAGGTCCTTGGTGTAGTCGTCGACGGTCGTGCCCTCGCCGTAGAGGACGTAGCCCTCGTCGGTCTTGGGGGAGAACGCGATGACCTGCGCGCCGTGCATGGAGACGACGCTGCCGTCGGCCTCCTTCTGGGCGGCCTCGATACCGATGCCGAGCGACCGGGCGGCGGCCTGGATGGTGGCGAAGTCCCCGGTGAGTCCGGTGAAGGACGGGTCCTGGGCCTTGAGCCAGGTGCCGAGGGAGTCGGGGGTGTCCCGTTCGGGGTCGGTGGTGACGAAGACGACCCGGAGGTTGTCCTGGTCGGCCTTGGGGAGTGCCTTCTTGGCAACGGCGATGTTGCTCATCGTCAGCGGGCACACGTCGGGGCAGTTGGTGTAGCCGAAGTAGATGAGCGTCGGCTTGCCCTTGGTCTGCTCCCGCAGGTTCCACGGCTTGCCCGTGGTGTCGGTGAGGACCAGTTCGGGCTTGTCGAACGGGCGGTCCAGCACGGTGGCGGCCCTGGTCTTGCTCGGGCCACCGGCGATCTGGTTGACCGGGCCGGGCTCGGCGGATTCGCCGCCGCAGGCGGTCAGGGTGAGTGCGGCCGCCGCGAGGAGTGCGGCGACCGTCACGCGTGTGGTGCGCATGGAGAGGTGTCCCTGGGATCGGGGATGTGGCGGATGGGGGAAACGGCAGGGCGAGGGGCGCTGCCGGTCAGGCGGAGCGGCGGCGCGAGGCGACACCGAAGGCCACACCGCCGAGCCCGATGACGATGCCGGCGATGCCGAGGGCACGGGCGGTGGTGTCGGAACCGTGCGCGGAGTCGGCCTGGTCGTGACCGCGTGCGTCCTCGGCGTCCTTGGTCCCGTCGGTGTTCTTGTCGTCGGCGTCGTGGTGGTCTCCGCCCTTGGGGGCGGTCAGCTTCAGGACGGGCGCGGGGTTCTGCGGTTCCGCGGCGCCTTCCTTGGCCTCTTCGATCCAGCGGACGACCTCGCCGTTGTCGTAGGTCTGGATGGACTTGAAGACCATCTGCTCCGCGTTCTCGGGCAGCTTGCCAACGGAGACCGGGAACTGCTGGAACTTGCCGGGACCGATCTTGCCGCCGGACCAGGTGACCTTGGTGACGGCCTCGTTGATCTGCTTGCCGTGGATGGTCAGCGGCTTGGCCAGAGGGCTCTTCTCGACCGTCACGGTCCAGCCGGGCACGTCCTGGGGCATGACGGACGTGAGGGGCTGGTCGATCGGGAAGTTGACCTCCAGCTGGGTGGTCGAGGCGTTGTCGCGCTCGTTGGGGACCTTGAAGTCGATGGTCGCGTAGCCGCCCTTGGCGGCCTCGCCGGGCTGTACGCCGACGTGCGCGGAGGCGGGAGCGGACAGCAGGAGGACGGTACCGGTGGCGAGGGCGGCGGCGAAGGAGACGCGAGAGGTCTTCATGGCAGGAACACTCCACGGAAGCAGGGGTGACGTCGGCTCCGCGCACGGGTGCGCGCGGAGGTCGCGGCACCGGGTCCCGTCGTGCGTCCGGGGAGCGGGTGCCGCGTCAGGCTGCGAGAGCGAGCGCCGTGGGCGGCCCGCGCCTGATCACCGTGTGCTGCAGCGCCTCACGGCCAGGGGCGGCCGCGGGGTCGGCCGAGGTCCCCGGGGCCTGCGGCACTCCGCAGGGAGAGCCGGAGAGTCCGGCTCCCAGGGCGCGTACGAACGCCAGCGCGGTCCGCAGCGGACGCACCGGGTCGGCTTCGGGGGAGAGCCGGGACAGTTCGACGAGCCGGAAGAGCGCGGCGTCGCCACGGGCGAGGAGCCAGCCGGCGGCCAGTGCCGCCAGCAGGTGGCCGAGCAGCATGGCGGGGCTGAACAGTCCGGTCGCGGGGGCCGCGGAGAGCGTCTGCGCCACGTGGGCGTGCGCGCCGTGGCCCTGTGCGGCGAGCTGCCCCGCCTGCGCCGCGTCGGCGGCCAGTGCGGTCGGGTCCAGGCCGGCGGTCGTCAGGATCTGCCGGGCGTCCTCCGGGCTGAGCGGTACGGAGTTCCCCCCGCACACCAGCCGCGCGGCGAGCTCGGGCAGCGAACTGTCGGCACCGGTGACCGGTGCCGCTTCCGCCGAGGCCGCCACCGCGCCGTGCTGGCCGAGACCGAACACCGTGTGCAGCGTCAGCTGTCCGACGGTCAGCCCGGCCGCGACCCCGGCCGGTGAGCGCCGGCGTCCGGCGAGCGGCGCGGCGACCGCGAAGACCGCGAGGAAGCCGAGGCACAGGGACCACCACGGCACCGTGGCGCAGGACGCCAAGGCGTGGCCCGCCGCGGACAGCACGACACAGACCGCGGTGAACACCGCGGCCCGGATGAGCCGGAGGCCGGCTCCGGCGTGCGTCGCGCGGGGGGCAGTCATGGCCGGGCCATCATCGCACTGCCCTCGGGCCCCCCATACGGCAGGTCCGGAAGGTCCCATGAGTCCGACATGGGATCCCGTGCGGTGCCTGGCGGGGCGACGGCCGGAGGACCACGGTCCTGGACACGTCGGCGGTCACCCGGGCACTCGCATATACCGGATCCGAAAAGAGCCGCATCGGCCGAACGGGGGCAATGGAGCTCCCGCCGGCCTCCGAGCGCTTACGGATACCGATCGGTGGCAATACGTAACCGTATGAGCATCTGGTGGTCTCTCCACTTGAGGCGCGAAGCCGCGAGCGTGCCGCTCGCCCGGCGACTGCTGCTCGGGACGATGGAGACCGCGGGGGTGGACCCGGACATCTCCTACGACATCTCGGTGGCCCTGAGCGAGGCGTGCGCGAACGCGGTGGAACACGGCGGATGCGGCGGAATCCCGGACGAGACCGAGGCGTACGACGTCACGGCCTACCTCGACGGGGACCACTGCCGCATCGAGGTGACCGATTCGGGTCCCGGGTTCCCGCCCTCGGCGGTGGCCCGCCGCAGACCTTCCCTGGCCGAGCACGGTCGTGGGCTGCACCTGATCGAGGAACTCGCCGACCACGCCCTGTTCCACAACCGGCCCGGACGCGGCGCCGTCGTCAGTTTCGACAAGATGCTGAAGTGGCGCGACGACGCGCTCCTGAGGGTGTCGTAGGGGCCGGATGCCCCGCCAACGCCGACGGGCGGGACCCCCGCAAGGGTCCCGCCCGTCGTGGCGCCGGCAGCGTGCCGGGGCGCTCGTCAGCCCTTGAGGCGGGCCATCCAGGCCTCGACCTCGACGGACGTGCGGGGCAGTGCGGCCGACAGGTTCCGGTTGCCGTCCTCGGTGACGAGGATGTCGTCCTCGATCCGGACGCCGATGCCGCGGTACTCCTCGGGCACGGTCAGGTCGTCGGCCTGGAAGTACAGGCCGGGCTCGACCGTGAGGCACATGCCCGGCTCCAGCGTGCCGTCGACGTACGCCTCGGTGCGCGCGGCGGCGCAGTCGTGGACGTCCATGCCGAGCATGTGACCTGTGCCGTGCAGCGTCCAGCGGCGCTGCAGGCCGAGCTCCAGGACGCGCTCGACCGGACCCTCCAGCAGGCCCCACTCGACGAGCTTCTCGGCCAGGACGTGCTGGGAGGCGTCGTGGAAGTCGCGGAACTTGGCTCCGGGCTTGACCGCGGCGATGCCGGCTTCCTGCGACTCGTACACCGCGTCGTAGATCTTGCGCTGGATGTCGCTGTAGGTGCCGTTGATCGGCAGCGTGCGCGTGACGTCGGCGGTGTAGAGCGAGTGGGTCTCCACACCGGCGTCGAGCAGCAGCAGGTCTCCGGAGCGGACGTCGCCGTCGTTGCGGACCCAGTGCAGGGTGCAGGCGTGCGGGCCGGCGGCGCAGATGGAGCCGTAGCCGACGTCGTTGCCCTCGACGCGGGCCCGCAGGAAGAAGGTGCCCTCGATGTAGCGCTCGGAGGTGGCCTCGGCCTTGTCGAGGACCTTCACGACGTCCTCGAAGCCGCGGACGGTGGAGTCGACGGCCTTCTGCAGCTCGCCGATCTCGAAGTCGTCCTTCACGGCGCGGGCCTCGGAGAGGTAGACGCGCAGCTCCTCGTCGCGCTCCTTGGTCACCTTGTCGGTGAGGGCGGACTCGACGACCGTGTCGTGGCCGCGCACGACGCGCACCGGGCCCTCCGCCTCGGCGAGGGCCTCGGCGAGCTCGCGGACGTCCTTGGCGGGAATGCCCAGCAGCTGCTCGGCCTCGGTGAGGGAGTGGCGCCGGCCGACCCACAGCTCGCCCTGGCCCGAGAGCCAGAACTCGCCGTTCTCCCGGTTGGAGCGCGGCAGCAGGTAGACGGTGGCCGTGTGGCCGGTCGCCCCGGTGGGCTCCAGGACGAGAACGCCGTTCTCGGTCTGGTCGCCCGTGAGGTACGCGTACTCGGTGGAAGCGCGGAAGGGGTACTCGGTGTCGTTCGAGCGGGTCTTCAGGCGGCCCGCGGGGACGACGAGGCGCTCGCCGGGGAAGCGCTCGGACAGCGCGGCGCGGCGGGCGGCGGTGTGGGCGGCCTGGGCGATGGGCTCCAGCCCGCGCAGCTCCGTGTCGGCCCAGCCGGTGCGCATGCTCTCGGCGAGTTCGTCGCTGACGCCCGGGTACAAACCGTTCTTGCGCTGCTTGTGCGTCTTCTTGGGCTGCTCTTCGTCCGGGGTCTCCGGGGTGAGCTCGTCAGCCACGTCATTCTCCTCAGCTACGACGACAGGCACGGACCGGGGTGGGGCCCTTGTCCATCGTATGTGCGAGCTCCGGCAGCCCCGTGTGCTTTATCGCACGAACGACCGGTTTGCCCGCACCGCACGCGACCTCTCTCCACCCCGCACGCCACCCCTCTCCACCCCCGCACGCCGCCCCACTCGCACCGCGCGCAGCGCTCACTCGAACCGGGCGGCCAGCAGCACGATGTCCTCGGGGAGGCCGGCCGGGTCTCCGTCGGGCAGGAGGGATCGCAGGACGTGGTCGCAGACGGCGGCCGGGTCCTCGCGGGCGGAACGGGGGACTGAGGCGGCCGCCGCGTGCAGCCGGGCGTAGGCCCGGTCCATCGGGTCACCGGTGCGCCGCAGCAGCCCGTCCGTGTAGAGCAGCACCGTTTCTCCCGGTGCGGGCTCGATCTCCACGCTCGGCGCCTCCCAGCAGGACAGCATCCCGAGCGGCGCCGAGAGCGAGGTTTCCAGGTACTCGGTGCGGCGCTCGCCGATGAGCAGCGGCGGGGCGTGCCCGGCGCCGGCCAGGAGGATCTTCCGCTGGGCCGGCTCGCAGTAGGCGAAGAGCGCGGTGGCCGAGCGGGCCGGCTCGGTCAGGCGCAGCAGCAGTTCCAGGTCGGACAGGACGGCGACCGGATCCTCGCCCTCCATCACGGCGTAGGCGCGCAGCGAGGCCCGCAGCCGTCCCATCGCGGCCACGGCGCTGGGGCCGGAGCCGGTGACGGACCCGACGGCCAGTCCCAGGGCGCCCTCGGGCAGCGGCAGAGCGTCGTACCAGTCGCCTCCGCCCTGAGGCCCGGTGTGGTGGCGGGCGGCGAGCTCGACCCCGGGAACCCGGGGGAGGCGGCTGGGCAGCAGCTCCTCGGTGACGGTGGCCAGGCGCGACCGGGAGCGCTCGACCTCGAGCATCCGGGCGAGGTGTTCGGCCGCGTGCCGTACGTAGAGTCCGAGGAGGTCGCGCTGGCGGTCGTCGGGCTCGGCCTGCTCGTCGTAGAGCCAGACCGCCGCGCCGAGCCGGCCGGTGGCCTCGGCGGTCAACGGGAGGGCGTAGCTGGCGGCGTAGCCGAGGCGGGCGGCCACCTCGCGGTGGCGGGGGTCGAGGGGGGCGGCGAAGCCTCCGGCGCCGGGGGGCTCGCCGGGTTCGGGCAGTACCTCCGAGCCGCCGTGGGCGCCGGGGAGCCCGTCGAGGATGCGGCCGTAGGAGGTGGCGCTGCGCGGCACGGTCTCGATGTGGCCGAGGTCTGCGTGGCCGAGTCCCAGGCCGATCGTGCTCATCGGGCCGAGTCCGTCGGAGGGTTCGAGGACGATCAGGCCGCGGCGGGCGCCGACGAGCGCGGCGCCGGCGCGCAGGAACTCGCGGAGGGAGGACTCGAGATCGCCGGTGCGGGCCTGGCGTTCGGTGAGCTCGTGGAGGGTGGTGAGGTCCGAGACCATGCTGGCCAGACGGTCCTGGATGAGACCGCCGGGGCCGGGTACCGCGGCCGGGGCGGGGGTGGTGCGGGCGGGCGTGGGCGCCGCAGTGTGCGCTGGCGCCGTATCCGTTGGATCGATTTCAGCCACTTTCGGCAGATGCGGAGCGCTCATGGCGTCCGCCTTTCCACCTGGTGCGATTCGCCATATAGCATCGCAAACCCCCAGATCGTGCTGCGCCGCCATCAAGGAATCCACATCTACACGCACACACGGATCCGTGTCCAGCATTGTCAAGGTGGGAATCCTGGTGTCCGTGGGGCGGCAACTCACTGTCCAGCCAAGGCTAGAACTTGGCCGGAAAAAGACGGAAGCGAGCGGTTTTTGCGGTCGACTGGGCGGGCCCCACGAGGGGTCCGGGTACGTAATCCGTAGTGCCTGGGGCCAGTTGGCGCGGTCCGGCACTGCTCGGCCACGATCTCGGCACCGCTGCGTTGCCCCGTCCGGACCCCCCCGAGAGGGTTCGGGAACCGCTCGGGGACGGCCGCCGTCCTTAACCGCGGTGGCCGGTGCGGACTTGCGTTCCATGACAGAACAGCACAAATCATGTGAACCTGCTTATAGCGGACAGTGACGCGAAAACCTGTACGTGTGGTGATACACCGCTCACACGGTGTGATGTGGCCCTCGACGTTCAACGGAAAGGAACGAGCGCTCATGCGCGAGATCCTCGGAAGGCGTCTCAAGCGGCTCCGCGATCGCTTTCAATCCCTGCGCCCCACCCCGCGACAGGCCGGCACCGCGCCGGCCCTCCTCGAAGCGGCGCTCACCTGCGCCACCCGCTGGCAGTGGCCCGTGCTGCCCGGAGTCGGCCGCTCCGCCGCGGACGGCTCGCGCTGCGCCTGCCCCGACCCCGACTGCGTCGTGCCCGGCGCGCATCCCTTCGACCCCGGCCTGCTCGCCGCCACCACCGACCCCCGCATGATCAGCTGGTGGTGGACCAACCGGCCCACCGCCCCCGTCCTGATGGCCACCGGGGGAACCGCCCCGTGCGCCGTGAGCCTCCCGGCCGGCGCGGCCGCGCAGGCCCTCGTACGGCTGGACGCGCAAGGCCTGCGGCTCGGGCCGGTCGTGGCCACGCCGACGCGGTGGTCGCTGCTGGTGGCGCCGTACTCGCTGGAACGGCTCGGCGAACTCCTCTACGCCAAGGACCACGTGCCTTCCTCGCTGCGCTTCCACGGCGAGGGCGGCTACCTCCTGCTGCCCCCCTCCGCCGCCTCCAGCGGTGGCCTGGTCCGGTGGGAAAGGGAACCGGCGCCGGAGCCGGCACCCTCCGCGGGCGGGCCCGAACTCTGGCTTCCACAGGTGGAGGCCGTGGTGGACGCGCTGGTCGAGGCGAGCACCGGCGCGCCGGGCGGCGGCAGCAGGCTCGCCTACTGACCGACCGGCCCACCTCGGGCCGCGCTGCGGCTGCGAACGCGCGGACTCGCCCGACGGCTCGCCGCCTGATGGCGCCCGCGCCGGTCCGACCTCCGGGGTGGCGGTGCCCGCGCGGATCACTCGTACGGGTGCCAGCGGGGCCGGTTTCCCGGGGAATTGGGCGCGGGGATCTCCCTGCCCCATTCCCGCGTCGCTATCTTCGGCGAATGAATCTCCGCCTGATCGGTATCGGCGCCGGTGTGCTGGTCATCTTGTCGCTCCCGCTCGCAGGAGCGATCGCCGGGCCGGATTTCGCCGGTCAGGACGACGCGAAAAGCGGCGGCTTGTTCTCGACCCTCGGGCTGCGGGACGCCGCACGGCCGGCTTCCTCGGCCTCGGCGCGATCGGCGCAGACGCCCGCTCCGGCGCCGCCCGCGGCCGGCCCGGAGCGGTCCGGCCCCTTCGAGCAGCCCCGTACCGATTCCCGGTGCGGCCCCGAGCTGTCCTCCCCCCAGGGCGTGGAGGCGCAAACGTGCGTGCTCGTGGGCGAAGGGCGGACGTGGGGCCGGAGTTACTACCGGAACACGAGCGGCCGCGCGCTCGATGCAGTGCTGACGGTGATGGGACCGGCCGGGCGTACTGTGCAGATCCTCTGCGCCATCGGCGCGGGCGACGAACCGGGGTTGTGCGAGACGCCGAGGGAGGCCTCGGCCGGGGCGCCGGACGGTTACTCGGCCGTAGCGGAATTTGCAGTTCCGGATGATGAAGGGAAGCTGCTCCTGCGGTCCGGGAGCAACTCACCGGCACCGGGAGACGGTTGAGAACCGTCCTAAATTCAAGGCCCGGTCGCTGGCGACGGGGGATGCACCAGCGACCGGGCTACAAGAACGGTAACAAGAGATCGCCGGTACGCAAATTCGATCTCTGATATTCGGACACCGATTTGCAGACGGTTAGCGGGAGTTGTGACTCCTGTCACCGGATCGGCGCGGTGGCGCAGGTCAGCTGAGGGTCACCTGGCGGTTGGTGAGCCCGCCGCGTGCCCGGCGCTCGTCCGTGGTCAGCGGGGCGTCCGAGGCCAGAGCCGTGGCCAGCCGCTCCGCGAGCTCCGCCGCCGGCTTCTCGACGTCGTCGGCCGTGACCCCGGTGGGGAGGTCCCAGACGGGGACCATCAGGCCGTGCGCGCGGAAGGAGCCGACGAGCTTGGTGCCTTCACCGAGCGAGGAGGTGCCGGCGGCGTGCAGCCGCGCGAGGGCGTCGAGCAGCTTCTCCTCGGGGTGCGGCATGACCCAGCGCAGGTGGTTCTTCTCCGGGGTCTCGCACCAGTAGGCCGCGTCCACGCCCGTCAGCTTGACGGTGGGAATGGCGGCCGCGTTGGCCCGTTCCAGCGAGGCGGCGATCTCCGGGGAAGCGCTCTGGGCGCTCTCCGATTCCGGAATCCAGAATTCGAAGCCGGTGTGCACAACCGGCTCGAAAACGCCCTCCGGGTCCAGGAGATCCTGAAGTCGCGGACCGTCGGCCGGCACCCGGCGGGCCGGAACGGGACTACCGGGCTCCGCTACGAGCGCGCGCTGGAGGGTGTCCGCCATGTCCCGGCCGAGGTCGCCGCTGGAGGAGTCGTTCTGCAGGCCGAGGAGGACGGAGCCGTCCTCGCGGCGCAGCGCCGGCCAGGCCATGGGGAGCACGGTGACCAGCGTGACGGAGGGAACGCCCTCGGGCAGGCCGCCCTTGAGGGTGAGCGGGACGGTGGCCGCCGGGACCAGCTCGCGCAGCGCGACCCAGTCGCATTCGCCGGGCAGGCCTTCGAAGGGGCGCCGGACGTGCTCGGTGACGGCGTGCGCGGCGGCCGCCCCGTGGCAGGCCTTGTAGCGGCGCCCGGATCCGCAGGGACAGGGCTCACGAGCGCCCACCACCGGGATTTCACCGTTGTTGAGCTGCGGCTTTGCGGTCTTGGCTGCGGGGCGCTTCTTGGCCATCGTGCGTGTCTCCCGGTTGCGGCGGTACGGCGTCGTGTCTCGGCGCGAGCCTAGCCGTTCGTACCGCCGGAACCGGTGGGGTGCGGCCGGGAGCACGGTCGGCGTGCGCTCCCGGACGGCCGCGTGTGCGATGTCCGGTACTGCTGTGTGGCGCTTGTCCTGCTGCTCGCTCGTTGACGGATCCCGGTCACGGATCCCCATCGCGGATCCCGGTCACGGATCCCGCTTCGGTTGGCGGAGCCCCGTTCACGGCTCCAGGTCGTCGAAGGCCGTGGTGAAGTCGATCGCCGGGGGCGCAACGCGCGTAGCGAAATCGTCGTGCCGGGGCCCGCAGGCGACGATCACCCAGACCGTGACCTCACCCGCCGCTCCATCCCGGACACCCCAGTCCTGGGCCAGCGCGCTGATGATGTTCAGCCCGCGGCCGCCCCGTGCGGTGACCGAGGGCGTGGCCGGGACCGGGCGGGTGGGTCCGCCCCCGTCCGTGACCTCGACCGTCAGCCGTCCCGCTGTGTCGACGCGCCATGCGGCGCGTATCTCCCCGTCTCCGACTTCCCGCGCGCCCAGGGGCCTGCCATGTCGGCAGGCGTTGCTGAGCAGTTCGGAAAGGATCAGTACGGCATCGTCCACGACCGATTCGGACACCCCGCTGATGCGCAATTGCTCCCGCATCCGGTGCCGCGCTTCGCCCACGCCCGCAGGACCATGGCGTACATCCATGCACGACGACGTGGGCACTTCCTGTGCCACCACCAACGCCACCCCCGGAACCTCCTTAGCCCCACGCATGGTCTGGATGCCCCAATGGCCTGGACCGGAAACCGCCGCGGCGGAGCCCCCTGACGCATTCGAACCGTTCGG
The DNA here is from genome assembly GCF_056430495.1 of Streptomyces sp. NPDC045967. NCBI lineage: Bacteria > Bacillati > Actinomycetota > Actinomycetes > Kitasatosporales > Streptomycetaceae > Streptomyces > Streptomyces sp. NPDC045967. The sequence continues at coordinate 467,403 of NZ_JBWKLE010000004.1, forward strand.
ATGCGGAGCGGATGCGCCGGGGCACGCCCTGTGACCAGCGGGATGGGAGGGGTGGGTGGGCAAAAGGGGACGTCAGCGCCCCAGTTGGGACAAGACCTGACGTGGTCTGTTGGTGATGATTGCTTCAACACCCAAATCAGCGCAGAGCTGAACGTCTTGGGGATCGTTCACTGTCCATACGTGCACGGAATGGCCCGCACCCTGGAGCTTGCGGATGAAGCCCGGGTGGCTGCGGACGATCCGCATCCCGGGGCCGGCGATCCTCACTCCGGCGGGCAGCCGTCCGTCGCGCATCCGGGGCGAGATGAACTGCATCAGGTACACGGTGGGGATCGTCGGGGCGGCGGCCCGCACCCGGTGCAGCGAGCGGGCCGAGAAGCTCATGACGCGGACGGGGTGGGGGCCCTCCCCCTGCGGGGCGTCCAAGCCGAACCGCTTGAGGAGGAAGATCAGCCGCTCCTCCACCTGTCCGGCCCAGCGGGTCGGGTGCTTGGTCTCGATCGCGAGCGAGACCGGCCGTCCGGCGTCGGAGACCAGCTCCAGCAGGCGCTCCAGGGTGAGGACGGAGGTGCGCTCGGGGTCGGCGTCCCAGTCGGGGGACTCCTCGCGGTCCTTCCAGGAGCCGAAGTCGAGGGCGGCGAGGTCGGCGAGCTCCAGGGCGGACACGGCCCCGCGGCCGTTGGAGGTGCGGTTCACCCGGCGGTCGTGTACCAGGACCAGATGGCCGTCCGCGGTCAGCCGGACATCGCATTCGAGGGCGTCCGCGCCGTCCTCGATGGCTTTGCGGTAGGCGGCCAGGGTGTGCTCGGGGGCGTCCTCCGAGGCGCCGCGGTGGGCGACGACCTGGATGGGGCGCGGCATTGCGTGGGTCACCGGGTCATGGTGCCACCGTCTGGCCGATCGGCGTCGGGACCAGGTCTTGCGGGTGCGTCCGGAATGCCGGATATAAAGAATGGCAGGAGATGCACAGGTCCGGCTTACAGTGCTCTGACGGGCTATGGGAAAAGCTTTGCCCAGGAACTTGTACGGCACGTCGAACGTTCAGTCGGCCCGATACAGCCAGAGAATTTCTGCAGCCGTGTGTGACGAGGAGAGAGAGCTGTGAGCACCGAGAACGAGGGCACCGCGGCCCCCACACCCCCCGCGGCCCCGTCCGCACCCCCTGCTCCGGCCTCCGCGACGCAGGCGGCCGGACCGGTACCCGTTGCCGAGCCGGTGACCCAGCAGCTGCCGCACACGGCAGCGCAGGGCGCCGAGCCGACCCAGCACATCCCGCCCGTGCCGGCGCCCCCGCCCGCGGCCCCGGCGTACGGGCAGTCACCGGCGTACGGGCAGTCACCGGCCGGCGCCCAGGCACCGGCGGCCCACGGAGCCGAGGGCTGGCCGCCTCCGCCGCCCACGGTGCCCGCTTACGGCGCCGGTGGCCACGGCGGTGGCGGTGCCTGGGGTGCCCCCTTCGGTGCGGACGGCACCCCGCCGGCCAAGCCCAAGGGCCGGGGCGGCCTGATCGCGGCCGTGCTCGCCGCGGCGCTGCTCGCCGGCGGCATCGGCGGTGGCGTCGGCTACTGGGCCGCCGACCGGAGCGAGAACGGCACGGGCTCGACGACGATCAGCGCGGGCAACACCCCGAAGGACCTCAAGCGGGAAGCGGGCTCGATCGCGGGCCTCGCGGCGGGTGCGCTGCCCAGCGTGGTCACCATCGAGGCCTCGGCCGGCGACGGCGACGGCGGAACCGGCACCGGGTTCGTCTATGACCAGCAGGGCCACATCCTCACGAACAACCACGTGGTGGCCTCCGCCGCGAACGGCGGCAAGCTCACCGCCACCTTCTCCGACGGCAAGAAGTACGACGCCGAGGTCGTGGGCCGGGCGCAGGGCTACGACGTGGCCGTCCTCAAGCTGAAGAGCCCGCCCGCCGGCCTCAAGCCGCTGCCGCTCGGCGACTCCGAGAAGGTCGCGGTCGGCGACGCGACCATCGCGATCGGCGCACCCTTCGGCCTGTCCAACACGGTCACCACGGGCATCGTGAGCGCCAAGAACCGCCCGGTCGCCTCCGGCGACGGTTCCGGCAGCAAGAACTCGTACATGAGCGCGCTCCAGACCGACGCCTCGATCAACCCGGGCAACTCCGGCGGCCCCCTTCTCGACGGGCGCGGCGCGGTCATCGGGATCAACTCGGCGATCCAGTCGGCGGGCAACGGCGGCTTCGGCGGCGGCCAGGCCGGCTCCATCGGCCTCGGCTTCGCCATCCCGATCAACCAGGCGAAGAACGTCGCCGAGTCCCTGATCAAGACGGGCAAGCCGGTCTACCCGGTGATCTCGGTCTCCGTCGACCTCCAGGCCAAGACCGAGGGCGCGAAGATCTCCGAGCAGGGCGCGCCCGCCAACGACCTGGTCGACCCGAACGGCCCGGCCGGCAAGGCGGGCCTCAAGCCCGGTGACATCATCACCGAGTTCGGCGGAAAGCCGGTCGACAGCGGCCCGACGCTCATCAGCATGATCTGGACGTACAAGCCCGGCGACACGGTGAAGTTGACGTACCTGCGCGACGGCAAGCCGAACACGGTCGACATCACCCTCGGCTCGCGGGTGGGCGACAAGTGACGGGAGAACGCCGAGCGCACCCGGTGGCTTGATGGGAGGGGCCGTGGGCGGAATTCCGCCTACGGCCCCTCCCAACGTCCGCTTATGCTTCACGCGTGTTCGATTCCCGGCACATCCGGACGTTCCACACCGTGGTCGCTGCGGGCTCCTACTCGGCGGCCGCCCGCGTGCTGGGGTACACCCAGCCCGCCATCACCCAGCAGATGAAGGCGCTCGAACGCGCCGCCGGCACCCCGCTGTTCACCCGCGTGGGCAGGAAGATGCAGCTCACGGAGGCCGGGGAGTCGCTCTCGCGGCACGCCGAGGCCATACTCGGCAGCCTCTGTGCCGCCGAGGCCCAGCTCAAGGCGTACGCGCGCCTGCGTACGGGGCGCGTGCGGTTGTGCGGCTTTCCCAGCGCCAACGTCACCCTCGTCCCGGAGGCACTGAGCGGCCTGGCCAAGGAGCACCCGGGCGTACAGGTCGAGCTGCTGGAGGGGGAGCCGCCGGAGTCGCTGCGCCGGCTGGAGCGCGGCGAGTGCGACATCACCCTGGCCTTCACCTACCCCGGGCTGCACGAGGAGGTCCCGGAGGAGGTCGCCGAGGTCAGGCTGCTGGAGGATCAGCTGACGGTGCTGCTCCCGACGGGGCACCCGCTGGCCCGCCGCCGCGCCGTACACCTCGCGGACCTGGCCGAGGAGCAGTGGATCGCGGGCTGCCCCCGCTGCCGGGCCAACCTCCTGCACGAGTGCGCGGAGCTGGGCTTCGTACCCGACATCCGTTTCGCCACCGACGACAACCTGGTGGTGCAGAGCCTCGTCGCGCAGGGGCTGGGGGTGGCCATGATGCCCGCGCTGGTCCTGCCCTCCCTCTCGCTGAACCGCGTCTGCGGACGGGCCCTGCAGCCCGCGGCCCGCCGTCACATCGCCGCCTACGTCTACCGGGACCACCTGCGCGTGCCGGCGACCGCGGTGGTGCTCGACGCACTGAGGAGTGCGGCCGCGAACCGCGTCGGCTGCTGACCCATCCATAAGCGCACGTTGTGATTTCGGGTCACAACTGTCGTTGGACGTGATGGAACGGCAGCAGGACGCTGCGCATATGACCACCACCACGCCGGCCCGTACGACCACGAGGATGGCCGCCCTCGTCAGTGACATCCGCAAGGTCGTGGACCGGGGGCTGGCCCCGGACGTGACCGCGTACCTGGTGGGCGAACGCCTCACCCCGCATCTGGGCGCACCGGACCTGCTGACGCCAAGCCAGCAGGAAGGCGACCCGGAACGGTACCGGCAGCACCTGCTGCACGCCGAGTCCGACGGCAGCTTCTCGGTGGTGGCACTGGTGTGGCTGCCCGGCCAGGAGACCTGCATCCACGATCACGTGGCGTGGTGCGTGGCCGGGGTGCACCAGGGCCAGGAGAGCGAACGCCGCTACCGGCTCTCCCCGGGGCCGGACACGGCCCGGCTGGTCCCCACCGAGGACGTGGTCAACGGCCCGGGCGAGGTCTGCGGATTCGCTCCGCCCGGGGACATCCACAAGGTGCGCAACTCCTGTCCCGCGAAGGCGATATCGGTGCACGTATACGGAGCCGACGTCTCCCGGCTGGGCACCAGCATCCGCCGTGTCTACACGCTCCCCGTCGACTGATGGCGCTCCTGCACCGCCCCCAGGGGGTGGGGGCCCCGCATGTTTCACGTGAAACACCCATGCTCCGGCCCGGGTTGCTGGCGGCCGCCGGCGGAGCGCTGGCCGCCTGGTGCATCCACCGGCTGGTACCGGCCGTCCCCATGCTGACCGCGTCCGTGGTCCTGGGCATCGCCGCAGCCCACCTTCCCGGCCTGCGGGGCCTTGTACGGGGAGCCGCCCGGCCCGGCCTCTCCCTGGCAGGGCGGCGGCTGATGCGGATCGGCATCGTCCTGCTGGGACTCGGTCTGGGGCTGGACCAGGTTCTCCGGCTCGGCTGGGCGACGGTGGCCATGGTCGCGGCGGTGGTCGCCGCCACCTTCTTCGGCACCCTCTGGCTGGGCCGGCGTCTGGGACTCCCGGGCGACCAACCACTGCTGGTCGCCACCGGCTACTCGATCTGCGGGGCCTCGGCGATCGGCGCGGTGAGCGAGGTCGCGGGGAGCGACGAGGAGGACGTGGCCGCCTCGGTGGCCCTGGTGACCCTCTGCGGGACGCTCGCCATCGCCGTGCTTCCCCTCCTGCAGGGCCCTCTGGGGCTCACCGGTCCGGAGTTCGGGCGGTGGGTCGGCGCGAGCGTCCACGACGTCGGCCAGGTGGTGGCCACCGCGCAGACCGCGGGCCCGGGCGCGCTCGGCGAAGCGGTGCTGGTCAAGCTGATGCGGGTGGCGCTCCTCGCCCCGCTGGTCGCGGCCGTCGCCCTCTCCGTACGGGCCAGGCGGCGCGGGGTGCGCACCGCCTCGGGCCGCCGACCCGCCCCGGTACCGCTGTTCGTCGCCGGGTTCCTGGCCGCGGCGGCCGTACGGGCCACGGGCGTTCTGCCCGATGTGGCCCTGGAGTGGGCCCACACCGCGCAGGAGGCCCTGCTCGCGGCGGCTCTGTTCGGACTGGGAAGTGCCGTGCACCTGCCGAGCCTGGCCCGGACCGGCGGACGGGCCGCGGGGCTCGGGCTGGCGGCCTGGGTGGTCGTGGCCGGGGCCTCGTACGCCGGGGTGCTGCTCACGTCATGACGGCGCGGAGCGAAGGGAGTTGGCCATTTCATGGCCGGAACCGACCGAACGTTCTGACTGCCCGCTGACAATGGCGCGCGCCCGTGCCACTCTGCCCGGCAAGCGCACGCCCCGCACGTCCCGCCGGATCCCGCAGAGCCCGCACACCACTCAGCTCGGGCCGCACCACTCGGCCCGCACCGCACAGCCGATCCGCACCGACCGCTCTTCACCCCCACCCTGCTCAGGTCCGCCCGACCGGACCGGGCACGGCAGAAGGAGTCCTGCGTGAATCGTCATCGCATCGCCGCATCCGTCCTCTTGTCGGCAGGCGCCCTGATCGCGGGGGCCCTGACCGCTGCCTCCCCCTCGGCCGCGGCGGACGCCCCCGCGTCCTTCCGGCAGCAGCACACCCAGGGATTCTGGACCGCCGAGCGGATGCGGGCCGCCGCCCCGCTCGACGTCACGGCGGTCCCCGGCACGGCCCGCACGCCGGTCGCGACCTCCGCCGCCCCCACCCGTATCGCCCCGACGCCCGCCTCCGCCTCACCCACCGCCTTCCCGCAGGCCGGCGGGGCCTGGACGGGCGGCGGAGCGGTGGTGAAGACCTCGGGCCGGGTCTTCTTCACCATGGGGAGCCGGACCGCCTCCTGCTCCGGTGACTCGGTGACCAGCGCCAACGGCAGCACGGTCATGACAGCCGGCCACTGCGTGAAGTACCAGGGCGCATGGCACACCAACTGGGTCTTCGTCCCCGGCTACGACAACGGCAACGCGCCCTTCGGCCAGTGGCCGGCCACCAAGACCTTCGCCACCGACCAGTGGGCCGCGAGCGAGGACATGAACATGGACGTCGGCCTCGCCGTCGTCGCCCCGCTGAACGGCCGGACCCTGACGCAGGCGGTCGGCGCCCAGGGGATCCTCTTCAACGGCGGGTACAACAAGAGGATGTACTCCTTCGGCTTCCCCGCGGCGGCACCGTACGACGGCTCCAAGCTCGTCTACTGCAGCGGCAACAGCGGCAAGGACTTCCTGCTCACCAAGGACCACAGCCTGTCCTGCAACATGACCGGCGGCTCCAGCGGCGGGCCCTGGTTCCAGGACTTCAACGAGACCACCGGTCTCGGCACCCAGGTCTCGGTGAACAGCTTCGGCTACACCTTCCTCCCGAACCGGATGTACGGCCCGTACTTCGGGAACGAGGCGAAGGCGGCCTACGACAAGGCCCAGACCGCCTGACTCTCCACGGCCCCGCCATCCCCGCCCGGCCGGTACTCTGTACCGGCCAGGTGGGTTGCCCGAGCGGCCTAAGGGAACGGTCTTGAAAACCGTCGTGGCGCGAGTCACCGTGGGTTCAAATCCCACACCCACCGCTTGCAGGTCAGGGAACTGGCCGCCAGAGGGCGGGTCCCCGGTCCGGGGGCCCGCCCTCCGTCTTCATCCTGATCAGCACCGGGATCCCCCTGCTTCCCGGCGCCGGCCAGGGTCCATGGGCCGGGAGGCAGCGGCTGCTGCCCGGCCGTGAGCGGGGCGTCAGCGGCCGCCCGCGTGCCCGCCCTCCCGGCGTCGGCGCCTGCGAGCACCCAGGGCGCCCGCCAAACCGATCAAGCCGCCCGTGATGGCACCGGACACGAGGATGCGCAGCAGGTCTTCCATCGGGTAACTCCCCCTCCGGACCAGGTTCACCGCGCGCCGTTCCGTGCGCTTCGGTGCCTGATCGCTACGAAGGGGACACTAGCCACGCGAGGACGGGCAGGCTTGGACGAATTTGACCTCGCGGCTCAGAGCGGGAGGGCTCCCTCCGCCAAGCGGGCGGCGGCCATCCGGCCCGGAGTGGTCCCGGCCAGCGCGCGGAACTCGCGGTTGAGGTGGGCCTGGTCGTAGTAGCCGCAGGCCGCCGCCACTTCCGTGAGGTTCGCGTCCTCCCCGGTGAGCAGCCGCACGGCCCGGTTGAAGCGCAGCACGCGGGCGGAGGTCTTGGGGGTCAGACCGATCTGTTCGGTGAAGCGCCGGATCAGGTAGCCCTGGCTCCAACCCACTTCGTCCGCGATCCGGCGCACCGGGATCACCCCGCCCGCCCGCGACAGCAGGCGCCACGCGTGCCGTACCTCGGGCGCCGGGTCGGGTCCGCGTGCGATCCGGGCCGACAGGGCGAAGTCCAGCAGGTCGAAGCGGGCTGCCCAGTCACCGGTGGCAGCCAGGTGCTCCACCAGCAGCCCGGCGCCGGGTCCGAACACGTCGCGGAGCTCGACCGCCCGGTTGGTCAGCTCGCTCATGGGTACGGCGAACAGTCGGTAGGCCCCCAGCGGGGTCAGCTCGAGCCGGATGGCTTCCTGTCCGCCGGGGTGGTCGCACATGCGCGGTCCGTCCTCCAGGCCGACGACCAGCGAGCCGGTCACCTGGACGGACGGATCCACCTCCCCGACGCGGCGGACCTGGGCGAACGGTTCCCCGAGGTTGATCAGCACGACGGCCCTGCCACTGGGCACCAGGCGGGCCCGATAGGGCGAGGCAGCCGCATCCCAGTAGCCGGCATAGCTGTGTACATAGGGGCGCAGCTGGGGTGGCCACGGCCGGGTCACCCGCCACCGGCCGCCCACCCGCGTCATCTCGACGTTCCGACCGGTCGTGCCCGCGGTTCCGATCACCGGCACATCGCTCTCCCTCCCGCGAGGCGGAGCGCCCACGCCCGCGCGGCGGAGCGCCTGCGGTTCGGGCCCATTGTGGTCCGGCAGTGCCCGGGTCCGCCGGGGACGGGCGGCGCCGCCGGCCACATCGCGCCTGCACGGTGGAAGAGACGCGACGGGTCGCACGCGTTCCCCCGCCGGGGTAACGACGCGCGACACGTCTGCCGACTTGCCGGTGCGCCGCGCGCGTGCCGCTGCGGAGAAGAGCCCTGACGTGGGACGAAGATGCAGGTCAGAGGGGTGCGCGCGGGCTTTCCCGCATCACCTCGCCGCCGGAGACGACCCTGCCGACTGGGCCTTCCGAGTGGTGTTTGTCGGAAGATCGGCGCGCGTCGTGGGTGAGGTGAGGTTGCGGGCACATCATGACGAATGTATTCAGATCCGCCCGTCCGACATTGTGAAACGAGGCACCTGTCATGGCTCAGCGCAGCACCCTCTCCGCTCTCCGGACTTCGGTCCTGAACGCCCTCGTGGCCCTCCTCGCCTTCCTCGGCCTCGGTGGCAAGACCACGCCGGCGGCCGCCTCCGCAGCGGCCCCGGTCGGTCCCCGCGTCCCGGCCGCCGCGGTGCGCCGCCCGGTGCCCGCTCCCCGGCGGACCTGGCGGGCGGTGATGCGCGGCGGTTCGCTGCCGCCGACCATCAAGCAGCGGATCCGCGCCGAGGCGCACGGCAAGTCCCCGTCCGTCCGCCGCTCGACCACCGCCGCCGCCATGGGAGCCGGGCCGGGAACCGCCGCCCGATCCCTGACGCAGTCCGGCGCCCTGGCCGGAGCCGCTGCCGGTGCCCCGTCGGCAGCCACCGCAGGAGCGGCCCGGAACGCGCTCGCACTGGCCGCGTAGGTCCTTCGGTAAGACGTGATGACGAAGGACGACGAAGCCGTAGGCGTACCCGTACAGCCATAGCGCAGTACCCGCAGTACCCGCAGTACTCGTTACATCCGGATTCGCCGGCGTACGCGCCGCCTCCGGGCAAGGTGATGGGAATCGGCGCTGGAGCCCGGTCGCATGTGACCGAGGATCGCGCCGTGTGGTGCCCCGGACCGGGGCACGCAGGAGACGCCCCGGCGGACGCCGGGGGCGCACAGGGGCGCAGACGTCGGCATTGCAGGGCCGCAGTCCCGGGAGACGGTGGGGTTCCCGGACGACGCGGCCCTTTTCGGCATGTCCGGGACACGCGTTCCGGCGGAACGCTCCCTCCCTTGCGGGCACGGATTTCAGTGGTGGTGGCCGCGGCCTCCAGCCGCCTCGCCCTCCCACCCGACCCCGCCCCGATCGCTCCCCGACCTTGACACCACCAGTGAATCTGACGGACAGTCAGCTCTACTCGATGATGCGATGCCGGGAGGCCAGCGCCGTGCACCTCGCCCCGACCGAAGGCCAGTTGCGGCTGCGTGCCCAACTGCGGGAGTACTTCCAGGAGCTGCTGCCGGACGGGGTCCCCCAGGACCCGGCGCAGCAGCGCGTGCTCCTGCGCCGCATCGGCGCCGACGACCTGCTCGGTCTCGGCTGGCCCGTCGAGTACGGCGGCCGGGGACGCGGTCCCGACGAGCAGTTCGTCTTCTTCGACGAGGCATACCGGGCCGGAGCCCCCGTCTCCATGGTCACGCTCAACACGGTCGGTCCGACCCTGATGAAGTACGGCACCAAAGAGCAGAAGGACTACTTCCTGCCCCGGATCCTCGCGGGCGAGATCGTCTTCGCCATCGGCTACTCCGAACCCGGGGCCGGTACCGACCTCGCCGCCCTGCGCACCCGCGCCGTCCGCGACGGCGGTGAGAACGGGGCAGGTGGCGACTGGGTCGTCGACGGGCAGAAGGTCTTCACCTCCAACGCCCAGAACGCCGACTGGATCTGGCTCGCCTGCCGCACGGACCCCGAAGCCCCCAAACACAAGGGCATCTCGATCATCCTGGTCCCCACCGACGCCGCCGGCTTCTCCTGGACCCCGATCGACACCGTCGGCGGCCTCACCACCACGGCCACGTACTACGACTCCGTACGCGTGCCCGCCGGCAACCTCGTCGGCCCCGAACACGGCGGCTGGGGCCTGATCACCAACCAGCTCAACCACGAGCGCGTCGCCCTCGCCGCCATCGGCATGCAGGCCGAGGACTTCTACGAGGCCGCCCTCAGGCACGCCCGCACCCCCGACCCCGTCACCGGCGACCGCCCCGCCGACCTCCCCTGGGTGCGCTCCCGCCTCGCCGAGGCGCACGCCCGGCTGGCCGCCGTACGCCTGCTCAACTGGCGCCTCGTCCAGGACGTGGGCGCCGGGACCCTGGCCCCCGGCGATGCCAGCGGAGTGAAGTTCCTCGGCACCGAATCCACCGTCGAGGTCTACCGCATGTGCCAGGAGGTGGTGGGCGAGGAGGCCCTCATCCGGGGCCCGGCCGCCTTCGCGGGCGGCGAGCTGGAACGGATGAACCGGGCCGCCCAGATCAACACCTTCGGCGGCGGGGTCAGCGAGGTCCAGCGGGAGATCGTCGCCATGATGCGGCTCGGCATGAAGGGGAGGAAGCGATGACGGGGGACGCAGCCGGAGCAATCGAGGAGGCGGACCGGTTCCACACCCTCCTCCTGGCCTTCGAAGGGCAGCCCGCCGCCACCGCGGGGCGGGGCAAGGACGTGGTCAACCAGCCGATGATCCGCCACTGGTGCGAGGCGATGGGCGATGCCCACCCCGCCTACACCGGCCCGGACGCCATCGCTCCGCCCACCATGCTCCAGGCATGGACGATGGGCGGGCTGTCCGGCCACACCGGCCGGTCCTCCGCCTACGACGAGCTCCTCGCGCTCCTCGACTCCGCCGGCTTCACCTCTGTCGTCGCCACCGACTGCGAGCAGGAGTACCTGCGCCCGCTGCGGCCCGGGGACACGGTGACCTTCGACGCCGTCATCGAGTCCGTGTCACCGCGCAAGACGACCAAGCTGGGCACCGGCCACTTCGTGACCACGCGCATGGACGTCCACGCGGACGGCGGGCTGGCCGGCACCCACCGCTTCCGGATCCTCAAGTACGCACCGGCCGCAGCGCGCCGGGAGCAGAAGGACAGGGCCCGGCGCCCCCGACCGGTGATCAACCGTGACAACGAGGGGTTCTGGGCCGGGGTCCGCGACCACAAGCTGCTGATCCAGCGCTGCACCTCCTGCGCCACCCTCCGCTTCCCCTGGTTGCCCGGCTGCAACGCCTGCGCCTGCGCCGACTGGGACACCGTCGAGGCGTCCGGGGCCGGCACCGTCTTCAGCTACGTGGTCATGCACCATCCGCCCTTCCCCGCCTTCGACCCCCCGTACGCCGTGGCGCTCGTCGAGCTCGCCGAAGGGGTCCGGATGGTCAGCAACATCACCGGCGTGCCGTACGACAAGGTGCGCATCGGACTGCCCGTCCACCTGGAGTTCCTCCGCGTGGACGACGAGCTGGAACTGCCCGTCTTCCGCGGGAGTGAGGGCTGATGGACTTCCACCCCACCGAGGAGCAGGCCGCCGCGGCCGGACTCGCCGCGCGGATCTTCCGCGACCTCGCCACCCACGAACGCCTCACCGCCGCCGGCACCGGCAGCGACGCCGAGCTGTGGAAGGCGCTGACCACCTCCGGGTTGATCGCCGCCGTCAGGGATGTCGGCCTGCTGGGGCTGGTCCTGCTGCTGGAGGAGCAGGGCCGCACCACCGCACAGGTCCCGTACGCCGCCACCTGTGCGTACGGCGTGCTCCCGCTGGCCGCACAGGGCAGCCCCGAGCAGCGCGCCCGGCTGCTGCCCGCCCTGGAGAGCGGCGAAGCCGTGGCCACCGGGGCCTTTCCGGCCCGCGGGCGGATCACCGCGCAGGACGGCAGGCTCACCGGGACCGCCCCCGCCGTGCCCTGGCTGCGCGAAGCCACCCACGTGCTGGTCCCGGACGCCGACCGGGAGCTGTGGCTCGTACGGACGGACGCACCGGGTGTACGGACCTCGCCGGTGGAGACCACCGCCCCCTGGTCGGCGGGACGGCTGACCCTGACCGGCGCCGCGGCGGAACGGATCGGCGCCACCGGGGCCTACGGCGAGGTCCTCGCCGCTGCCCGGACCGCCTTCGCAGGCCTCCAGGCGGGTGTCTGCGCCGGCTCGCTCGCCCGCGCCGTGGAGTACACCTCGACCCGCGAGCAGTTCGGCCGGCCGCTCTCCACCAACCAGGGGGTCATGCTGCGCGCCGCCGACGCGTACATGGACACCGAGGCGATCCGGGTCACCGCCTATGAGGCGGCCTGGCGCATGGACGAGGGGCTGCCGGCGCGCGAGCAGGTGCTGACCGCGGCGTGGTGGGCCTCGGAGGCGGGGAAGCGCGTCGTGCACGCCGGCCAGCACCTGCACGGCGGCATGGGCGCCGACGTGGACCATCCGGTCCACCGGCACTTCCTGTGGGGGCGCCAGCTGGACGCCTACCTGGGCTGCGGCAGCGAGCTGCTGGCCGAACTGGGGGCTTCGATAGCCGAGGGGGAACACGCATGAAGGTCGGCGACACACTGCCGCCGCTGGAGATTCCGGTCACCCGCACGCTGATCGTGGCCGGTGCCCTCGCCTCCCGCGACTACCAGGACGTCCACCACGACGCTGAGCTGGCGCGCGAGAAGGGCGCACCGGACATCTTCATGAACATCCTGACGACGAACGGCCTGGTCGGCCGCTACGTCACCGACCGCCTCGGCCCGCACGCCGTGCTGCGCAGGGTGGCGATCCGGCTGGGTGCCCCCAACTATCCGGGCGACACGATGACTCTCACCGGCACCGTCACCGCCGTCACCGGCACCACGGTCGACATCCGTGTGACCGGCGCCAACGGACTCGGCCACCACGTGACGGGAACGGTCACCGCGGAGGTACCGGCATGAGCGTGCGCACGCGCGACGAACTCGGTGGCCGCGCCGCCATCGCCGGTATCGGCGCGACCGAGTTCTCCAAGGACTCCGGCCGCAGCGAGCTCAAACTCGCCGTGGAGGCCGTGCACGCCGCACTCGACGACGCCGGCCTCACACCCGCCGACGTCGACGGCATGGTCACCTTCACGATGGACACCAGCCCCGAGATCACCGTCGCCCAGGCGGCCGGCATCGGGGAGCTGTCCTTCTTCTCCCGCATCCACTACGGCGGCGGCGCCGCCTGCGCCACCGTCCAGCAGGCCGCCCTCGCCGTCGCCACCGGGGTGGCCGAGGTCGTGGTCTGCTACCGCGCCTTCAACGAGCGCTCGGGCCGCCGCTTCGGCTCCGGTGTCCAGCAGCGCGAACCCTCGGCCGAGGGGGCCGCGCTCGGCTGGTCACTGCCCTGGGGGCTGCTGACCCCCGCCTCGTGGGTGGCCATGACGGCCCAGCGCTACCTGCACGCCCACCGGCTCACCCCCGAGGCGTTCGGCCACGTCGCGGTGACCGACCGGCGGCACGCCGCGAACAACCCGGCCGCCTACTTCCACGGCAAACCCATCACCCTCGCCGACCATGCCGCCTCGCGCTGGATCGCGGAGCCGCTGCGCCTGCTGGACTGCTGCCAGGAGACCGACGGGGGCCAGGCCGTGGTCGTCACCACGGCCGAACGGGCCCGTGACCTGCGGCATCCGCCCGCCGTGGTCACCGCTGCCGCGCAGGGCGCCGGCCGCCGCCAGGAGGGCATGACCTCCTTCTACCGCGACGACCTCAGCGGGCTGCCCGAGATGGGCGTGGTCGCGCGCCAGCTGTGGCGGACCAGCGGACTGCGGCCCTCGCACATCGACGTCGGGATCCTCTACGACCACTTCACCCCCTTCGTGCTGATGCAGCTGGAGGAGTTCGGCTTCTGCGCGCCCGGCGAGGCCGGCGATTTCGTCGCCGCGGACGCGCTGCCGCTCAACACCCACGGCGGCCAGCTGGGGGAGGCCTACCTGCACGGCATGAACGGGATCGCCGAGGCGGTCCGTCAGCTGCGCGGCAGCTCCGTCAACCAGGTCGCCGGTGCGGAGCACGTACTCGTCACGGCCGGTACCGGCGTGCCGACCTCCGGGCTGATCCTCGGAGCCGACGGCTGAGACCGGCCGCGTCGGGCTGCGCCCCTCCACCTTCAGGCGGTGGGGTTGGCCCCACTCCTACAACCTGAGGCGGATCCCCCTTCGGCACTTGCGGCCGATCCCAGGGCGCGCGGGCGCTCCTAGCGTGGAGACATGACCACGCCTGTGTGCACGCTCGCCTCGCAGCCGACGCCGTACCCGTCGTTCTCGGCGTACGTCCGGACCCGCGGCACGGTCCTGATGCGCACCGCGCGCTCCCTCACGGCCAACCCGTGCGACGCCGAGGATCTGCTCCAGACGGCCCTGGCGAAGACCTACATGGCCTGGGACCGCATCGAGGACCACCGCGCCCTCGACGGGTACGTCCGGCGGGCCCTGGTCAACACCCGGACCTCCCAGTGGCGCAAGCGCAAGGTCGACGAGTTCGCCTGCGACGAGCTCCCGGAGTCCGAGGAGACCCCCACTGCCGACCCCGCGGAGGCCCAGGCCTTGCGCGACGCGATGTGGCGTGCGGTGACCCGGCTGCCCGACCGCCAGCGGGCGATGGTCGTCCTGCGCTACTACGAGGACCTGAGCGAGGTACAGACCGCCGAGCTGCTGGGGGTGTCGGTCGGCACGGTCAAGAGCGCCGTCTCCCGTGCGCTGGGCAAGCTGCGTGAGGACCCGGAGCTCATACCGGTCCGGTGAGCCGACACCCCGGCCCGCTGCGCCGAACGATGTTTCACGTGAAACGAAGGAGTTGTTTCACGTGAAACACAGCGTGGTTTCTACTCCCGGGTAGTGACATGCCGACCGGTACGTGCGCAGAATCGGCAGCATCCGTAGCCGCCGCGGCGCCGCAGCGCTCACCGGGAGGACGCTTTGCTCAGCACCATGCAGGACGTACCACTCCTCGTCACCCGCATACTCCAGCACGGGATGACGATCCACGGGAAGTCCCAGGTCACGACCTGGACCGGGGAGGCCGAGCCGCACCGCCGCAGCTTCGCCGAGATCGGTGCCCGCGCCACTCGCCTGGCGAACGCCCTGCGCGACGAACTCGGAGTCCGCCAGGACGACCGGGTCGCGACCCTCATGTGGAACAACGCCGAGCACGTCGAGGCGTACTTCGCGATCCCGTCCATGGGCGCGGTCCTGCACACCCTGAACCTGCGGCTCCCCGCCGAGCAGCTGATCTTCATCGTGAACCACGCCGTCGACCGGGTCGTGCTGGTCAACGGCACCCTGCTGCCCCTGCTGGTGCCGCTGCTGCCGCACCTGCCGACCATCGAGCACGTCGTGGTGGCGGGCGTCGGCGACCGTTCGGCGCTCGCGGGCCTGGACGTGCGCGTGCATGAGTACGAGGAGCTGCTCGAGGGCCGTCCGGACAGCTACGACTGGCCCGAACTGGACGAGCGCCAGGCGGCGGCCATGTGCTACACCTCCGGCACCACCGGGGACCCCAAGGGCGTCGTCTACTCGCACCGGTCGATCTACCTGCACTCCATGCAGGTCAACATGGCCGAGTCGATGGGGCTGAAGGACACGGACACCACCCTCGTCGTGGTCCCGCAGTTCCACGTGAATGCGTGGGGGCTGCCCCACGCGACCTTCATGACCGGCATCAACATGCTGATGCCGGACCGCTTCCTCCAGCCCGCCCCGCTCGCCGAGATGATCGAACGGGAGAAGCCCTCGCACGCCGCGGCCGTCCCGACGATCTGGCAGGGACTCCTGGCGGAGGTCACCGCCCACCCCCGCGACCTGAGCTCGATGACGCAGGTCACCATCGGCGGCGCGGCCTGCCCGCCCTCCCTCATGGAGGCCTACGACAAGCTGGGCGTCCGCCTCTGCCACGCCTGGGGCATGACCGAGACCTCCCCGCTGGGCACGATGGCCCACCCGCCGGCCGGATTGAGCGCCGAGGAGGAGTGGCCCTACCGGATCACCCAGGGCCGTTTCCCGGCGGGTGTCGAGGCCCGACTGGTCGGACCGGGCGGTGACATCCTGCCCTGGGACGGCGAGTCGGCGGGCGAGCTGGAGGTGCGCGGTGCCTGGATCGCGGGCGCCTACTACGGCGGGGCGGGCGGCGAACCCATCCGCCCCGAGGACAAGTTCAGCGCGGACGGCTGGCTCAAGACCGGCGACGTCGGTGTCATCAGCACCGACGGCTTCCTCACCCTGACCGACCGCGCCAAGGACGTCATCAAGTCCGGTGGCGAGTGGATCTCCAGCGTCGACCTGGAGAACGCGCTCATGGCCCACCCCGAGGTCGCGGAGGCCGCGGTCGTCGCCGTCCCCGACGACAAGTGGGGCGAGCGCCCGCTGGCCACCGTCGTCCTCAAGGAGGGCGCGAGCGTCGACTACGAGGGCCTGCGCGCGTTCCTCGGCCGGTCCATCGCCAAATGGCAGCTGCCCGAGCGCTGGACGGTCATCGAGGCGGTTCCCAAGACCAGCGTCGGCAAGTTCGACAAGAAGGTGATCCGCAAGCAGTACGCGGACGGCCGGCTCGACGTCACGAAGCTGGACTGACCGCTCCCGCCCCGCCCGTCAGCCCTTCGTGAGCCATGGCCGCAGCAGCTTGCTGACGGCGGGCATGGCCACGTAGGTCATCAGGGTGCTGAAGACCACGGCGAACGCCGCGGTCCGCACCACGAAGTGCAGATCCACCAGGTACGGCCCGAGTACCGCGTTGCCCGCCAGTGAGATCGGGAAGATGGCCAGCCCCGAGCTGATCGCCATCTTCCACCGCGGCGGCGCGGGCCGGGTCGTGCCCGGCTTGGCGAACCACGTCTCCATGCCGTGCAGTTCGCGGCGGGCTATCTCCGTGTGGTGGTGGCCCAGGCAGTTGGAGAACCACTCCGCCCGCTCCGGGGAGTCCTGCCAGCGCTGGAAGGCCGCCTGGTCGCGGAAGCGGTGGACCAGGAACCACGGCCCGCCGTCCCGCGCCGGCCGGAAGAGCCCGTACCCGAGGTGGTCCGGGAAGCGGGCCGCCGTTTCCAGGATCCCGTGGGCCCAGGCCTCGAAGGTCTCCTCGTGCCCGGGCTCCACCTGCCGCGCGATCAGCAGGTTCACCTCCCCGTTGTCGGCGGGGACGGTGTGCTCGCTCGTGTGGGTCGTGGCCATCGGGCCAGGATGACTAGTTGGTGCCGATCTTGGCCAGCAGGTCCACGATGCGGCCCTGCACGTCCGCCGTCGTGGCCCGTTCGGCGAGGAAGAGCACGCTCTCGCCGGACGCCAGCCGCGGCAGTTCGGACGACGTGATGCCGGTCGTCGTGTAGACGACCAAGGGGGTGTGGTTCAGCTGCCCGTTGGCACGCAGCCAGTCCACGATCCCGGCCCGCCGGCGGCGTACCTGCATCAGGTCCATGACGACCAGGTTCGGCCGTATCCGCGTCGCCAGCTCCACGGCGTCCGTGTCGGCGCCCGCCCGGGCCACCTGCATGCCGCGCCGCTCCAGCGCGGCGGTGAGGGCGGTCGCGATCTCGTCGTGCTCCTCGATTAGCAGGACCCGCGAGGGATGCTGCTCGCTGTCGCGCGGAGCGAGCGCCTTCAGCAGGACGGCCGGATCTGCGCCGTACGCCGCTTCGCGGGTGGCGTGCCCCAGACCGGCCGTGACCAGCACCGGCACCTCGGCGGCCACCGCGGCCTGGCGCAGGGACTGCAGGGCGGTCCGGGTGATCGGCCCCGTCAGCGGATCCACGAACAGCGCGGCGGGGAACGCGGCGATCTGCGCGTCCACCTCCTCGCGGGAGTGCACGATCACCGGTCGGTAGCCGCGGTCGCTGAGCGCCTGCTGCGTCTGCGCGTCGGGCGCGGGCCACACCAGCAGCCGGCGCGGGTTGTCCAGCGGCTCCGGCGGCAACTCGTCGTCCACGGGCCGCGGCACGGGGCGGTTGACCACCTCGACGGCGCCACCCGGCCCGTCCAGCGGTTCGGGGCCCTCGTCGGCGCCCGCCTCGGGAGCTCCTATCGCGAAGGCCCGGCCCTGCGGAGCGGGCTCGGAGAGCCGGCGACGGCGGCCGGAGCCCGAACCGGTGGGATCCACCGAGATGCCCTGCCCGAGGGTGCCGAGGGCGCGCACACTGATCGGCTGCGCCGCCTGGCCCTCCGCCGCGCCGTCCTGCGGCTGCCGGGCCCCGGGCACCGCGACCTGGCCGGACGGCGTCTCGCCGTCCTCGGGAGCGGTACGGGCCGCCGGAACCGGCCAGGCCGGCGCGTTCGACAGCGCCCGCCGCCGCCCCGTGGGAGGTACGGGATCCCCCTCGGCCGAGGCCGGCGGCAGCGCCGCGGCTTCGTCCTCGGCCGCGGGCGCGCCTCCCAGGACCCGCCGGCCGCGGCGGCCACCGGGGGTATCGGCATCGGCCTCGGCGGCGGGAGCGTGGGCCGATCCGGCCATCACGGGATCCTGCGCGGCCGCGGCCGCGGCCGCGGCCGCGGGGGCCGGGGCCGCAGCCGGGGTGCCCGGAGCAGCCGGAGGCGTCGCCGGAGCCGCCGGAGTCGGACCGGCGGGCAGCGCGAAGCCGCCCTCGGGGGCGATGGGCCGTACGGCACCCGGGGCGGAGGCGGGCGCCCGCCCGACCCCGTTCGCCGGCACGGGACCGGCGGTCTGCGCCGGACCCGCGGCGCCCAGCGCCCGACGGCGCCCTGCGGGGTGCTCCACCGGCGGCACGGAGGGAACGGGGGGCACAGGGGAAACGGCGGGTACGGGCGGCAGCGCGGGCATGGCGGTGCCCTGCGGGGGCACGGGCTGCCCGGGAGCGCCCTCGCCGGCGTCACCGGCGCGGCCACGGCGCCGGCCGGTGCCCAGCCCCGCCGGGTTCACCGGGGACTGCGCGAGCTCCGGCCCGGTTCCGGTGCCCGCGGCGGCCTCGCCGGCCCGGCGCCGCCCGGACGGCAGCGCCAGTGCGGCGCCGCCCTCGGCGGCCTTCTCGCTTGCGGGTGCGCCGGAAGAGACGGCCTCGTCCTCCAGGAACGCGTCAACCCCGCGCCGGGCCCGCCGGCCTCCCGAGACCCGGCCCGCGGGGGCCGCGTCGGCCGGGGGCTCGTCCGCCGGCTCGGGCACGGTGACCGTCCCCGCGCCCGCGCCCAGCGGGAGCTCGAGCACATACGCACCGCCGGGCGCGCCCGGCACCTCCACCGTCTGCAGCACGCCCCCGTGCGCGGCCACGATCCCCCGCACGACCGGCTCGTGGACCGGGCTCCCGCCCTCGTACGGCCCGCGCACCTCGATGCGTACGACATCACCGCGCTGGGCGGCGGCCACCACGATGGTCGAGTCGGCGTACCCGCTGCCCTGCCGGGTCTTGCCGGTGGCGTCCACTCCGGCGACGTCCGCGACCAGGTGGGCCAGCGCGGTCGCGATCCGCTCCGCGTCGACCTCGGCCTCGATCGTCGGCGCGTGGACGGCGAACTGCGCCCGGCCCGGCCCGATCAGCTCGACGGCGCCGTCGACGCCCGCCGTGACCACGCCGTTGATCAGGACCTTCTTCTTCTTGAGCCGGTCACTGCCGGAGTCCAGCCGCTGGAACCCCAGCACGTTGTCCACCAGCGTGGTCATCCGGGAGTACCCGGCGGCCAGGTGGTGCAGCAGCTGGTTGGCCTCGGGCCACAGCTGCCCGGCGTCGTCGGCGGCCAGCGTGGCCAGCTCTCCGCGCAGCTCGTCCAGCGGCCCGCGCAGGGATTCGCCGAGCACGGCCAGCAACTGCGCGTGGCGGGCGGCGAGGGCGTCATAGGGCCGCCGGTCGGTGAAGGTCATGACGGCACCGACGAGCTGCTCCCCGTCCCGCACGGGCGAGGTGGTGAGGTCGACGGCCACCGGCTGCCCGGCCTTGTTCCACAGCACCTGGCCGCGCACGCGGTGCTTGCGCCCGCTGCGCAGGGTGTCGGCGAGCGGGGACTCCTCGAAGGGGAACGGCGAGCCGTCGGCGCGCGAGTGCAGGACCAGTCCGTGCAGTTCGCGGTTGCCGAGGTCGGTGGCGCGGTAGCCGAGGATCTGCGCGGCGGCCGGATTGACCAGCACCACCCGTCCCTCGGTGTCCGTGCCGACGACGCCCTCGGCGGCGGCCCGCAGGATCATCTCGGTCTGCCGCTGGGAGCGGGCCAGCTCGGCCTCGGTGTCCACGGTCTGCGAGAGGTCCCGTACGACGAGCATCAGCAGCTCGTCACCGGTGTAGCCGGGCTGCGGTTCGCGGTAGGCGTCGCGCCCGTCGAGGTGGGCGCTGGTGACCTCGACGGGGAACTCCGTGCCGTCGGTGCGGCGCGCGATCATCCGCTTCGGCTTGGCGCGGCCGCCTTCTTCCTCGCCGGGCCGGCGCATGGAGCCTGGGATCAGCTTGGAGTCGAACTCGGGCAGGAGGTCGAGCACCCCCCGGCCGACGAGCCCGGTGCCGGGGCTCTCCATGACCTCGAGGGCGATCGAATTCGCGTTGACGACCGTGCCGTTGGCGTTGACGAGCAACAGCGCGTCCGGAAGCGCGTCGAGTATTGCTGCGAGGCGAGCAGCGCCTCGGGATGGCCTGCTGCTCACGACGAGCTTCCTCCCTGACCACGACTACTGGCATGTCACGGGAGGAGTCTAAGGCCACAGTCCCGCGGTGAGGTGGCCGATGTGTGGCGGACACCACCCGTCACGGGCATCCTCCCAGGTCAGGAACGCCCGGGCGGAAGCAGAGGTTCCAACTCCTTCCAACGGCTGATCTCGCAGCCGTTCGTCCGGCGGAAGTGCGCGTCCACGGTGCGCCCCCGCCAGCTCCCGGTGATGTCGGCGGTGGCCGGGCCCCCGTATTGCATGCGGCAGACCTGCCGCTCGGAGACGGGCGCGAACGGGTCCTTCCCCTCCCTGGCGAGCCGGTCGAGCTTCGCGCAGGCCTGCTCGGCCGAGGGGTGGTCGCCGCCGACGGGGCCGCATTCGAGTCGGTACTGGCGGTCCAGCCGCGGGTTGCCGGTGTTGGCCATGGTGATCGTCAGCCGGTCGGGCGCCGCCGAAAGCAGCCCCCCGAGGGGCTCGGGCAACGGGGGCAGCGGCCCGACGGCCGCAGCGGCCAGGGCGGAGGTGACGGCGAAGGCGGCGAGACGCAGCATGGGCACTCCAGGTCGTCCGTACGTCGTACGCCTGACCAACGACGCGGGTGCGCCGACGTTGCGTGCCGAGGGGTTTAAGGCTTTGCCCTCCGCCCGCCCCGCCTAGTACCGTGGGAGCGGATTGGTGAGGGGCCCTGCGCCTGTGTCATCATCTGCACGCACCTTCGTACGCGAGGGTGTGCTGGAGGCGTCGCCTAGTCCGGTCTATGGCGCCGCACTGCTAATGCGGTTTGGGGCTTACACCCCATCGAGGGTTCAAATCCCTCCGCCTCCGCGCTTCACGAAGCCCCGGTCCACGCGGACCGGGGCTTCGGTGCGTTGCGGCACCCGCTCGCTCCGACGTCTGTGCGACCTCTGCCCGCGCCGAACGCCACCGAGGTGCCCGCACACCGCTCCCGCGGCGGCCCCCCGCACCCATCCGGATGATCTTCTTCCAGGTCGTTTCCGCAGGTCATCGCTGGTCTGCCTAATGGATTTCGCGTCCCGGCGAGGTCCATGTATTGTTGTTCTCGCAAGGCCAACGGGGCGCAAAACCCCGGCGGACAAGCACTCGTAGCTTAACGGATAGAGCATCTGACTACGGATCAGAAGGTTGCAGGTTCGAATCCTGCCGAGTGCACAGCAGGCCAGAAGCCCCGGACGAAAGTCCGGGGCTTCTGCCGTTTCAGGCCGTACAGCAGCGAAGTACAGCAACCGCCTCAGCCGCTGCTGCCACCCATCGCTTCGGACAGCTTGCCGATCGCGTCCCGCACCTGCTCCTCGCTCGCCTCGGCATAGACCTCCATCGTCATGGCGATCTGCGAATGCCGGAGGATCCGCTGAGCCACCTTCGGGTGCACCTTGAGCGCGACCAGCAGCGAGCTGCACGTGTGCCGGGTGTTCCGGAGCGGGATCGCCCGGAGGCCGGCGCGTCGAGCCCGCAGCGCGAACATCCGGGTGAGGTTCCCCGGCTCGATCGGAGTTCCGTACTTCGTCGTGAAGACGAGCCCGCGGTTGTCCTGCCAGAGCTCCCCGGCGGCCTTCCGGTCCCCGATCTGCTGGGTGCGACGCATCCGCAGCGCCTTGAGGCAGAGAGACGGCAGCGGAAGGAAGTCGTCGGAGTCCTCCGTCTTGGTCTCCCGGTGCAGGAGCTGCCGACCGGCCCGCTGGATCTGATGATCGACGTAGAGCTCCCCGGCGTCGAAGTCGATCGACTTCCAGGTCAGGCCCAGCACCTCACCACGCCGGAGCCCGAGGCAGAGGACGAGCATCCACGCGGCGAAGAGATGATCCTCCCGTGCTACCCCGTCCGCCAGGAACCGGCCCGCCTCGACCACCGACCACGGCTTGACCCGCGTGCGGCGGGGTCGCGGCACCTTCACCAGGGAAGCGACGTTCTTGCTGATCTCCTCTTCCACAACGGCGTGCGTAAGGGCGGCTCGCAGAGCATCGCGAGAACCCTGGATCACGCGTCGGGAGGGGTGCGCCTCGCAGCACTCCCCGATCGCACAGCACCGACGATTCTCAGGGGCGCGCTTCTCGTCCTTGCCCTGGGCGCAGCACTGGCAGGTGGCCGCCAGCTTGGTCAGCCACTCGCGGACATCGCGGACGGTCAGCTTGTCCAGTCGCTTGGTGCCGAGGTGCGGGGCGATGTAGAGGCGGACGTACCCCTCGTACGAGACGTAGGAGAGAGGAGCCAGGTTGGGCTTCACGATCGAGTCCAGCCAGTAAGAGAGGAAAGCGGCGAGCGTCCGGTGCCGGGTGGCGACCGGCCCCTTCTTCGCCTCCGCGTGCAGGTTGAGCCACTTCTCGTGGACCTCCTCGCGGGTCTTGCCGTAGGCGTACTTCCGGGCACGCTTGCCGTCCGGCTTTGTCACCCAGACGTAGGCGGCGTAGCCGTTCTTGTACGGGTAGATCGAGCCTTCGCCGTTGCCACGCTTGCCGCTCATGCCGCCCACCCTTCGGCGTCGGCGGTGATGCGTTCGACGTACTCGTCCACCCAGGCCGGAAGGATGCGGCGGTTGCGGCCCACCTTCACCGAACGGATCTCCCCTGCGAGCACGAGCATCTTGGTCTTGGACAGGCCGAAGCCGAGCATGTCGGCGACCTCGGCCGTGGTGTGCCACTTCCGCTGGATGACTACGGCAGCCACGCGGTTTCTCCTTCCAGTTCAGACAGTTCGGCCCGCATCTCACGGGCGTGTTCGCGGTTGTGCTTGAGCTCCCGGCGGACGTTGGCGGCGAGCCAGGACTCACCGGGGGTGGAGCCGTGGCCGGCGTAGGCCCAGTGCGCGACGACGAGGAGCGTGGCTTCCGGATGGTCGTCGGGGTCGGGCAGGCCGAGTGAGGCGCGTTGCTGTGCGGCGCGGTAGTCGGCGCGGACCTGGCGTAAGGCGCCGAGGGTGGTCGAGTAGCGGCGGGACTTGGTGGTGAAGTGGCCGCGGAAGCCGAGCATGTGAGCCCAGGCCCGAAGGCGCCGGTCGGGATAGGCCCGGTCGAGGTCCATGCAGGCTTCCATCAGCCGCCGGGGATGGTCGGGCACGCCCAGGAGGACGAGCGCTTCCTTGTTGCCCACGGGCTGGTCTACAGCGCCGGTCGTCTCGGCGGCCTTGGTCGCGTACTTGGCGACATAGGAGGCGACCGCCTGCTCCGTCAGATCTTCCCCGTTGCCGAAGGCGCCGATGGGCTGCACGTCGATCTGCTCGCCCCACTCGAGCACCCAGTCATTGGCGAAGCCGTGCTCCGGGCTGGCAGGCACGACGATGCGGACGCGGGCTGCGGCGGCCCGGATGGCGTCGGTAAGCAGGTCGAGGGTGGCCCACACCGGGGGCGGGCTGTCCGGCCCGTCCACTCCGTCGAAGCGGATCACCGCGTGGAAGTGCACGGCTCCGCGCTTCTGGTACTCGGCGACCTTGCCGAAGGAGACGCGGGATTGTTCGCGGGCGGCTTTCTGCGTGAGGCCGGCGCGGGCGGCGATCTCTCGGCGGAGGTAGATCGTGAAGTAGCGCCACAGCTCGGAGGCGTGGTTGTTCCAGAGAACCGCACCCGCGTAGTCGTACGTTCCTGGATCGAGCGGGGTGCCGAGTTCGGGCGCGTCCTCGGGGTGCCGGACGCCGCAGCGGCAGGGCCGGGTCCCAGGCCGGTTGTGGACCGGGCCGAAGGACGGAGCGGTCAGGGTGGCAAAGACCCGGGGGTGATCGCGGATCGTCTCGGGGGTGCCCTTGTCGGGGGCGCCGACGAGCCCGGCGCGGATCAGGTGGTAGGTGTCCCCGGCGTAGGTCCAGGCGCAGGCGGGGCAACGGGAGGCGCGGCGGTTGCCGCAGGCGACCCGCAGGACCCCGCCGGGTTCGGTGTCGGTGTTGTAGGCGTGGAGCACGGTCTGGGTGGCGGGGTCGAGGAGCTTGGTGCCGCCGTTGAGCCGGATGGGCGCGGTGCATCCTCCGGTGCGACGGATCTGTTCGTGGAGGCGGTCGAAGCCGGGGGCCCCGGCCACCCGGAGCAGATCGCTCAGGGTGGCCGGGTCCAGGCCCGCCAGGGTGGCGGCGTCGGTCACGGGTGTCACTTCCCGGCGCGGACGAGTGTGGCGGAGATGGTGTGGCCGAGGCCCCGGCAGGTGGGGCAGTTGACCTGCACGGTGGTCCGGATGCCGTCGGAGGTCCGGAGGCCGGTGGTGATGGTGGCGGTGGCGAAGCCGTCGCAGTCGCGGCACACGCGCCGGGTCGAGGTGGTTTCGGGCATCATGAGCTTTCCCTTTCGGGTCCTGTGGATCTGGATGGGGTTCAGGCGCCCGGGGCGGCGGAAGTTTGGCGACCGAGGCCGCTCCGGGGGCCGCTCAGCGTGTGTTGCGCCTGCCGTGGCCCTTGGCCGCGTACATCGAGGAGTCGGCGGCGGACAGCGCGTCGGTGAGGGCGGGCACCGGAAGGTCTTCGCGGTGGCAGTGGCCGACCGAGGCCGAGACCGGCAGGGTGCAGGCGTGGTGCGTGATGGGCTGGTCCAAGGCGGTCCGGAGGGCGTGGAGGCCCGGGGTGCGGCCGGGGTCGGTGACGATGGCGGCGAACTCGTCTCCGCCGAGGCGGGCGGCGATGCCGTGGCGTCCGCACCAGGTGGTCAGGCGGCGGGCGGTCGCGGTGAGCACCGCATCGCCAGCGGCGTGGCCGTGGGTGTCGTTGATGGCCTTGAAGTCGTCCAGGTCGACCAGGAGCACGAGGGCGCCGGGGTGCTTGGCCATCAGGTGTTCGGCGCGGGTGGTCCAGCCGGAGCGGGTGTGCAGTCCGGTCAGGGGGTCGCGGCGGGCGGTGGCCAGTCGGCGCAGGAGCATCCCGCCGTGGAGGGCCCAGCCCAGGACCGGTAAGCCTGCTGCGATCACGTGGGTGTCCATGGTGGTCATCGCCCCTTCTGGAGGTCCTTGATGAGCAGGCGCAGGACCACTGCGACCAGGGCGACGGAGACGCCGGTGATGGCGACCGCCAACAGCATCGAGACGAGGACAGCGCCGACGACCAGGACCACGGCGCCTCCACCGGCGGCGAGGGCGACCGCGCTGCCCGGGGTGAGCTGGACCGTGGAGCGGCTCGCGGCGAAAGGGGCGGGGGCCGGAGCGGTCGGCGCGACGGCGGTCGAGTGATCCGCGATCGTGTGGCGTGCCGGGGTTGCGGTGTCCGGAGTCGGGTACTTGGGGGTGAACACGGGTGGGCTCCTCTCAGGCTTTGCAGCGGTGGGTGCGGGCGGCGAGTTCGGCGCCGGCGCGGCTGAGGTAGTCGGCGGAGAAGTCGCAGCCGGGGGCAGTGCAGACGGCGGTGTGCTTGGTGCGGCCCCGGCTGTCGCGGTGAGTGCCGACGCGCACCGGGCCGATCCGGATGACGTTGTGGAAGCGGTTCGGACGCATGCGGGCGACCTCCTTTCGTGTCAGGTGAGTTGGAGTGCGATCGAGTCCGCCAGAGCGGCGGGTACGCCAAGGCGGCTCCGGAGAGTTGCCGCGTCGATCGGGCTGCCTGTCTGGGCCTGGTGGGCGTCCGCGATCTTTCGCGCGTGGTCGAGCAGTGCGGGCGGAACGGGTACGGCGGGCGCCGTGGGAGGGGGCTGCGGCGGTGCATCATCCGGGGTGGGCTCGGCCGGAGGCAGCTCAGGAGTCTGTTCCGGTGCTCGCTCCACCGTCAGGTCCTGCATGGGTTCGATGTGGGGCTGTTCCTTCGGCTCAGGCTCCGGCGGCGGTGTGGGTGCATGGGCGAGGAGCGTGCCGCCGAGGAAGGCGAGGGCGGGCCATCCGGCGACGAGGATGCGCAGCCAGGCCGGTACGTCTTGCAAGTCGAGCAGTCCGGCGGTGGCAACGTTGGCGCCGAGCGACGCGACGAGGGCGATGGCGAACCAGAGCCAGGCGTCGCGGTTATCCGCGTCTGTGCGCATCCGTCGCCATGCGGCGACCAACAGCAGGTCGACGCTCACCGGGTAGGCCCACGCCTTCCAGCCGTCCTGTCCGGCGGCCGCAGCCAGGTCGTGCAGGTGGGCGAAGGACAGGGCACCGGCGATGACGGCCTGGACGAGCACGGCGTCGAGGCGGAGGGTGCGGAACACGGGGTCACCTCCTTTCGGGCATGGGTCGGGTAGGGACCTGGCGCGAGATGGTCACGCCGACCGAGGGGAGAGAGCTGCTAGTCCGTCGCCGGGATGGGCTTCACGAGTGGGACGGACCCCGGAGCCGCAGCTTCGATGGGGACCACCGGCCGGTACGGGGCGAGCCGCGGAACGTCCGGCGTGAGGTGCGCGTACTGGGCGCAGGTTGCAGCGGCTTCGGCCGCACTCAATTCGGGGGTACGGATCCGGGACCAGCCGCCGGAGGAGTCGCCGGCCACCGCGACGCCGGGCCGGTCGGGCGGGATCGTCGTCACGGCCACCACCGCATCCGGGGCGATGTCGCCGACGCCCATGTCGGCGGTCTGCTTGTCGTTGACACGGTGGACGACGCGTCCGGTGAGCTGGGCACGGAGGGCGGTGGCTCCCTTACCGAGGTCGGACCCGAATCGCTGGCCGCAGATCTCCAGGTAGATACCGGCGGCACGGGCCATCTGCCCGAGCCGGATCATCTGCATGACCATCCGGTCCCGGCGTTCCTCGTCCTTCTTCCCGGCCACGAGGAACAGTTCCGCGACCTCATCCACCAGCAGAACGATCGGTACCGGCCGGACCGCTTCGGGCAGAGCCCATAGGTCAGCGGCCCCATGGTCACTCAGCAGGTCGAAGCGGCTTTCCATCTCATCCACGAGCGCATCCAGGAGCCCTGATGCCTCCCCCGGCGTCACAGCGAGCGCCGAGAGACGCGGTGCGTATCCCCGCTGCTCAACGCCCCGCTTGCAGTCGATCCCGACCAGGGCGACCCGCAGACGAGCGAGGCCCGCGACCAGATTGCGCAGGTACATGGACTTGCCCGACTGATTGGCGCCGAGCGTCAGCGCGTGAGGAACCTTTACGTAGTCCCGGACGAACGCGGTGCCGTCGTCCCGGAGCGCGACCGGAACCACCAGCAGCCCAGAAGGGCGTCGGCGCGGCATCTTCACCCGGCGCAGTACGTCATAGCCGGTCATCCGCAGCTCGACGAAGCCCGGTCGGGTCTCGATCACGTTGACGGAGTGGACGCCCCAGGCGTGCCGAAGCCGTTCGGAGGCCGCCACCACGTCGGCGGGCTCCAGTCCGGCCGGGAGGCGGAGGGTGACCCGCATGCCGGTCGAGGAACCCCGAACGCGACGGATCTTCGGCGGTACGGGCTGTACGTCACTGCGGCGGGCGACGTTGCGGACCAGGAACGCCCGCAGGCGGGACGGCTGGACCGTCAGCCCGCACACGTCCATCGTGGAGCGGTACGTCATCGCGAACCGCACGCGAGCCACCGGCAGTCCGACCAGGGACCAGTACACGCGCGGCGCGCGAACCTTGGCGTAGCCGAGCCCACCGCCCGTACCGGCCAGCGGGAGGCCGACCTCCCATAAGGTCGTCAGGTCGGCCATGGTCAGGCCCCGACCGTGAGGGCGACGGCGCGGAACGAGATGCCGTGCCGGGTCTGGCCGTTGAACGTGTTCTCCCAGTCACGGGCCTTCAGGCCGATCACCGAGACCGGCATGCCCGGCATCAGGCCCTCCGGCAGCCCGGTCTCCGGAACGGTCACCTGGTAGAGGTTGCCCTCTCCCTCATCCGAGATCAGCAGGCCCACCGTGGACAGCGGGGCATTGGTCTCCCGGTCCATGGCACGCTCACCGGTCTGCTTGCTCACGAGCTTCGGGGTCGGGGCCGTGGCCACGAACACCACGGCGGTCGACGTGTCCACCTTGAACGACGGCATGGTTTCTCCTTCAGAGATGCCAGCAGGAAGCTAGATGACCAACTTGGCTAGCCCGGTTGGTCACATCTCGAAGGTAGGAGAGATGGCTAGCCATGTCAACAACATGACTGCCCTGACTGTCCTGCCTGGGGGGTGTCGCCTACCATCGACCCATGACCTTCGTCCCCGAGCCGCTAGACCCAGACGACGACCGAGCCCCGTACGAGCAGGTGGCCAGCAGCCTCAGCGCTGCCATCCGAACGAGGCGGCTGAGCCCTGGTGAAAAGCTCCCGTCCCACAAGGAACTGACGGAGCTGTACGGCTTCGCGCGGGCGACGATCCAGCGCGCGCTGCGAGACCTCGAAGACGAAGGACTTGTGGTCTCCCGCAAGGGCAGCGGTGTCTACGTCCGCAACCGGACGGAGCGGCCGGCGGGACTGCGGCCTTACGTCGAACAAGCCTTCGCCAAGGATCGCGTGACCATCGACTTCGCCGGGTTCTCCAGCGAGACCCTGCACGGGGCGCTTCAGGAACCGCTCGACAAGATCCGGGTCGGCCGACTCACGCCCTCGAGCATCACCATGCGGATACTCGTCCCGGACATGTCCGTGCCGCAGGCCGCGCCCGTGCGCATGGAGGACGGGGCCGACGACAAGCGGCTCCGCGACCGCATGCACGACATCATGGTCAGCTACACCCGCAGCATCCGGGACGCCATCACCGAGCTGGAGCACCTGGGACTCGTCGCGGAGACCCGGATCAGCGTCCGCGTCCACAGCGGCACGCAGTTCTTCAAGCTCTACGTGATCAACGACGAAGACGCGTTCTTCGGCTACTACCCGATCCGCCCCAACAAGGTCGTTGCCCAGGGCGAGACCATCGAGATCTACGACTTGGTGGGCAAGGACGCGACGCTCTTCCACCACTCGATCAACGACGGCGAGTCCTCGGGCGGAGCCCAGCAGGTCCAGCAGGCCCGCATGTGGTTCGACAGCGTCTGGGAGACCATCGGAAGGGACTTCGACCTTGACGCGCGATGAGCGGCTCACGGCGGTCTTGGCGGACGCACGGGTGATCTTCTTCGACTTCGACGGCCCCGTTTGCGACGTGTTCGCAGGGCTGCCCGCTCCCGAAGTCGCCAAGCAGCTAACTGCGCTGCTCTCCACCCAGAACGAAGCCGCGGGTGCCGAGGCCGCCGAGACCGACGACCCGATCGAGGTCCTGCGCATTGCTCATGAAGCCGACGGCACCATCGGCCAGGAGGTAGAGAGCGCGCTTACGACGGCAGAGGTCGAAGCCGTCGCGGTGGCCGGCCCGCCGATCCCTGGTGCGGTGGAGGCCCTTCAGGCCGCGCGGGCAGCTGGGCGAGCCGTGGTGGTGGTGAGTAACAACTCCGCCGAGTGCGTCCAGCGCTTCTTGGAGGTGCACGGTTTGGGGGAGTACGTCGCGGGGATCGTCGGTCGCCCCTCAGGTCAGCCCCACTTGATGAAGCCGAACCCGTTCCCGCTGATCACTGCGGCCGAGCAAGCGCACATGGACGTCACGAACTGCACGCTGATCGGTGACTCGCTCACGGACATCCAGGCCGCTCATGCAGCGGGAACGACGGTCATCGGCTACGCCAACAAGCCCCACAAGGCCGCACTTTTCGCTGAAGCGGAAGCCGACGCGATCACCGATGACATGCAGGCCATCGCCGACGCACTCACCACGGCGTAGCCGAGGAGTAGCACGGACCTGTTACAGGTTTCTCTACCTCATCAAGCACCCGGCTGCGCTCCGCTCCGCCGGGCGGGCTTCCCGGCTCCGCTCCGCGCGACGCTCCTGCCTTCGGCCCGCTCCGCGCGCGCTGCGCCGACGCCCGCCCCTGCAAGACGGGTAGGCCCAAGGGCATGAGTCGAGCCCCAATGGCCGCGGTTCCATCACTCACCGACATGCCTCCGGCGGGGGCCTCAGGCTCCGGGATGGCGGGGGCGACGTACGCGGGTGCCGGCCGGTGGGGGTTGAGGCGGGGGAACTCCCATCCCGTCTGCCATCGGCCCAGGACAAGCCGAGCAGACACGGCACCGGGCGTCCAGGTCGTTCGTACAGTGGCGCGCTCCACCTGGACGCCCGGCACCGCGTCCGCTCCACATGCGTGTGGGCCGACGGCAGACGGGATGGGAGTTGGGGTGCAGTGCCGGTTGAGGGGTGACGGGTTGGCGCGCAGATGGCAGCATCCGAAAACGCGCCGCTCCGGTCCTGCAACCGCAGGCTGCCTCCGCGAGTCTCCCTCGACAACGAGCCATCTCCTGCAAGGAGTGCAGATGCTTCTAAGGCGTTTTCTCTACCTCGACGAACAGTTGGTGCGAGAGTCGCTAGCTCAAGCAGACTCCGGGATCTTCGAAGAACAGACGATCACCCGGAGCAGTAATAGCGACAGGAAACTGGGCGGTGAAGCAAAGGTCGGCCCTGTGGGTGGAAAAGTCGAGAGAGGAAAGGTTTCAAGCGAAGAGATTGCTCACGTATTGAAGCAGACTCCGGAAAGTCAATTCAATCGCCTGTATGCCTGGCTAGAGGAATCGAGTCAGACTGTAGACATCTTCGCTAACGACGCTGAAGTTTGGCGGGGGCTGCGGTCCGGCGAGGTGGTAGTTGCCCAGTGTGATCTCGAAGTACCTACCACATCACGGTTCATGACGTCCCCCGACGAGATGGAAGCCGTCAGTCAGATGATGAGCTTGTTCGGGCAGACGATGGATCAGGGGCAGCGGTCAGCCATAGAAGGATTTGCCGCCCTGTCCCGTTCGTCCGAACAGCGCGTGGTAATCGTTGGCGATGTAGAAGAAGAAGCCCCGAAGGTTGTCTCGGCGCTCAAGAAATCTGCTTTGCGTGTTGGGTACGACGAGCTTGAAACCGAGGCGACGGTAGTCGGGATCCTCCACAAGAAAATTCCGGCAGGAGAGCGGCATCTTCTATTCAATCTTCCCGGAATGAACCTCCTGCCCAGAGCGGAACGCCGGAGGATGGCGCAGGCAGCGGACGCGGATCCGACTATGTTCATCGAAGGGCCCTTGGGCATCGTTACCCCCCTGGCCATCTTCTAGGTTCGGCGGTACAGCAGCCCAGTACCGCAACCGCAGCAACTGACCCCGCCCGGTAGGGTCCTTCAGGGGTCTTGAAGCAGCCGGTATGACCGTCGCTGACCGCTCTGGCTAGAGCTACGGATCAGAAGGTTGCAGGTTCGAATCCTGCCGAGTGCACAGCAGCTCAGAAGCCCCGGACGAAAGTCCGGGGCTTCTGGCGTTTTGCGGTCGGGGCGGACCGGGTCTCCCTCTTCGGGGGGTGCACGTAGCGGAGCATCACGCACTTCTCCGTGGAGACCGACGGGCACTTCGGTCTCGACGCCCTCAGAGGACTCGGGGCAGGCCGGTCACGGACATCACCAGGGAGTAGAGGGAGGTGGTGGCGGTGATGAAGAGGCGGTTGTTCTTGGGGCCGCCGAAGGCGATGTTCGAGACCGGTTCGGGGACGCGGACGCGGCCGATCAGGGTGCCGTCCGCGGCGTAGCAGTGGACACCGGACTCCATCGCGGCGGCCCACAGGCGGCCCCCGTCGTCGAAGCGGATGTTGTCGACGGGGCGGCAGGTCGTGAAGACGCGGTCGCCGGTGAGGGTGCCGTCGTCGGTCACCTTGAAGGCGCGGATGTGGCCGGCGCGGGTGTCCGCGGCGTAGAGCTCGCTCTCGTCGGGGGAGAAGACCAGCCCGTTGGGGCCGAGGAAGCCGTCGGCGACCATGCGGATCTCGCCGGTGGCGGGGTCGGCCCGGTAGAGGTTGCAGGCGCCGATCTCGGCGGGCGCGCGGTGGCCCTCGTAGTCGCTGGTGATGCCGAAGTCGGGGTCGGAGAACCAGACCGAGCCGTCCGAGCGGACCACCGCGTCGTTCGGGCTGTTGAGCCGCTTGCCTTCGAAGCGGTCGGCGATGACCGCGAGGCGGCCGTCGGGCTCGGTGCGGGTCACGCGCCGGTTGCCCTGCTCACAGGTGATCAGGCGGCCCTCGCGGTCCAGGGTGTTGCCGTTGGGGTGGCCGGCCGGGGAGCGGAAGACAGAGACGGCGCCGGTCGCCTCGTCCCAGCGGAGCATGCGGTCGTTCGGGATGTCGCTCCAGACGAGTTGGCGCCAGGCGGGCAGGTACAGCGGGCCCTCCGCCCAGCGGCAGTCGTCGTAGAGCCGGTCCAGGCGCGCGTCGCCGTTGGCGCAACGGCCGGTTGTGAAGCGCTCGTCCAGGATCTCGTACAGGTTGGGGTCCGCTATGCCTGACATGATTCCCCCTGCGAGGTAGTCGCCGAATATTCTTCGGTTCGAGGTCGAGATTGCAGGATCGGGTACCGTCTTCGCAAGGGCCGACGGGTCCATGGGAGGAAGATCGCGTGGACGACATCGACCGGGCGCTCGTCCTGCGCCTGCAGGAGGACGCCGGCCAGTCGTACGCCGCGCTCGGCGCGGCCGTGGGGCTGTCGGCGGGGGCGACCCACGAGCGGGTGCGCAAACTCCGCGAGCGCGGGGTGATCCGGCGGACCACCGTCGAGGTGGACCCGGCCGCCGTCGGCAGCAAGGTGCTCGCCTACGTGATGGTCGACTCCCGCGTCTGGATGGGGGAGTCCGCCGCCGCGTTCGAGGCGATCCCCGAGATCCAGGAGGCGCACATCATCGCGGGCAGCGCGTCGGTCCTGGTCAAGGTGCGCACGGCGTCGACCGGGCAGCTGCAGGACGTCCTGCGGCGCCTCTACGCCATCGACGGGGTGAGCGGTACGCACGCCACCGTCGTCCTGGAGACGTTCTTCGAGCGGCCCCTTCCGCTGTGAGCTGGCGATGTACCGGGATCCGCTGGACGGACGGGCGGCCGGCCATCGGCTGGTACGGGCCGGGGGGCGCGGAGCGGGCGAGTCCGCTCGCCTACGGGCAGCGGCTGGCCTTCGTCGCCCGGGGGGAGCGGCGGTGCCTGGGGGTGTGGCGGGCCGGGAAGCGGACGCCGTGCCCCACCGCGGCCGTCGTACCCGGCCGCGCCGGGAGTGCCCAGTGCCCCGCGTGCGCACGGCTCGACCGGTCGTTCTCGGTGGCCGCCGACACCAACTCCGCCGATCCGCGCACCTACCGCGTCTACCTGGCCTGGTTCGGACCGGGCATGGTCAAGGTCGGGATCACCGCCGAGGAGCGCGGCGGGGTCCGGTTGTCGGAGCAGGGCGCCGTGGCCTGGGCCTGGCTGGGGCGGGGTCCGCTGATGGCCGCCCGGCGCACCGAGGAGCTCCTGCGAGCGGCCCTGGGGGTCCCCGACCGGATCGCGTACGCCCGCAAGCGCGCCGTCCGGGCGCACCTGCCGGCCGCTGCGGAGCGGGCCCGCGACGTCGCCGAGCTGCACGCGCGAGCCGCCGCGCTGCCGGGCTGGCCGGACTCGCTGGAACGGGTGGTGTGCGAAGTGGCCGACCAGGCGGCATCGTTCGGGCTGGACGGGCTGCCGGAGCCCGCCCTGGTGGTGACCGAGATGGTGCACGATGGGGCGGTCGCGGGGCAGTTGGCGGGCGCGGCCGGTCCCGATCTGCACTTTGCGGACGGGCTGGTCGTCGACACCCGCCTGCTGGCCGGATGGGAACTGGCCGCCGCCGCGGACGGGACCGCCGCGACCTCGGTGCCGGTGGTGCGGATTCCGTCGGCCGGGGAGCAGCCACCGGGCGGGCAGGACGGACTCTTCTGAGTCATGCCGTGCGTGCCGCCCGTGCCGTCCGTGCCGTCCGTGCCGCCGTGCCGCCGGGGCACGGGGCCAACGGGCGCGGGGGCTCGGGCGGCACGGCGGGGGTACGCGTTCCGGTGGCCTGAAGGCGGGGATCACAGTGGACATCGGCGGGCCTGCCGCACAGGGTGGGGGCATGACCACCCAGCCGGCCGGAGCCGCATCCCCTACGTCGCGACCGCCGGACGGAGTCCCGCCCGCGAGCCCGACGGCTGAGGCGGTGGCGGTCCGCGCGTTCCAGGAACGGCTCGGGCTGCCCGGACTGGTCGACGTGCACACGCACTTCATGCCGGAGCGGGTGCTGGACAAGGTGTGGGACTACTTCGACGCGGTCGGTCCGCTGACCGGCATCGAGTGGCCGATCACCTACCGGCACGAGGAGCAGCAGCGCGTCGCGCTCCTGCGGGAGTTCGGCGTCCGGGCCTTCACCGCCATGCTCTATCCGCACAAGCCGGCGATGGCGGCATGGCTCAACGCCTGGTCTGCCGGTTTCGCCGCCCGGACCCCCGACTGCCTGCACACGGCGACCTTCTTCCCGGAGGAAGGCGTGCGCGAGTACGTCCGCCAGGCCCTCGACGCCGGGGCGCGGGTGTTCAAGGCCCACCTCCAGGTCGGGGCCTACGACCCGAACGACGAACTGCTCGACCCCGTCTGGGGGCTGCTCGCCGAGGCCGGCGTACCGACCGTGATCCACTGCGGCTCCGGTCCCGCCCCGGGCAAGTTCACCGGGCCCGGGCCGATCGGCCGGCTGCTGGAGCGCCATCCGCGCCTGCCGCTGATCGTGGCCCACATGGGCATGCCGGAGTACTCCGAGTTCCTGGACCTCGCCGACCGGTATCCCGAGGTGCGCCTCGACACGACCATGGCCTTCACCGACTTCTCGGAGCGGATCAGCGGCTTCCCGCCCGGGGACCGCAGGCGGCTCCTCGACCTCGGCGACCGGATCCTGCTGGGCACCGACTTCCCGAACATCCCCTACCCGTACGAGCACCAGCTCGACGCGCTGGAACGGCTGGACCTCGGTGACGACTGGCTGCGGGCCGTCTGCCACGACAACGGCGCCCGGCTGTTCGGTCTCGGCGCCCTGGACCGCCCCGACGGCCGCCCGGACAGCCGCGACCGCCCGGACAGCCGCCACCGCCCCGACGACCGCCCGGACAGCCGCCACCGCCCCGACGACCTGGACCGCCACGACAGCCCGGACGCTGTCGACGGCCTCGAGCGCTGAGCCCGCGCCCCGGCTGAGTCGGCCGCCGCATCCGGAGCACACGGCAGCCGGGTTTCCGTTTCTCAGCAAATTCACAGACAGGCGCAAGAACGCTCTCAGAGGCACCGGACAGCGTGGATGCATGACTGCGACGACCACCACCCCCGCGTCCACGTCCACCACCACGCCCGCGGCCCTGGTGCGGCCGGACGGCGGGCCCTGCCGGGTCCTCGTCGTCGACGACGAGGCCGCGCTCTCCGAGCTGCTGTCCATGGCGCTGCGCTACGAGGGATGCGAGGTCCGCAGCGCCGGGGACGGGGCGGGCGCGGTGTGCGCGGCGCGGGAGTTCCGGCCCGACGTCGTGGTCCTCGACGTCATGCTGCCCGACATGGACGGGCTCGCCGTCCTCGGCCGGCTGCGTCGCGAGCTCCCGCAGGTCCCGGTCCTCTTCCTGACCGCCAAGGACTCCGTGGAGGACCGCATCGCGGGTCTGACGGCGGGCGGCGACGACTACGTCACCAAGCCGTTCAGTCTGGAGGAGGTCGTCGCCCGGCTGCGCGGACTGGTCCGCCGTTCGGGCGCCGCGCGGGCCGCGCGCGGCGGTTCGGTGCTGGTGGTCGGCGACCTGCGGCTCGACGAGGACAGCCACGAGGTGGTCCGCGCCGGACGGGAGATCCACCTGACCGCCACCGAGTACGAGCTGCTGCGCTACCTGATGCGCAACCCGCGCCGGGTGCTCAGCAAGGCGCAGATCCTGGACCGCGTCTGGTCCTACGACTTCGGCGGCCAGGCCAATGTGGTCGAGCTGTACATCTCCTACCTGCGGCGGAAGCTGGAGAGCGGGCCGGGCCTGGCGCCGCTGATCCACACCCGGCGCGGCGCCGGCTACCTGATCAAGCCGGCCGAATAGTGGCCTTCCGCGGCAACCGGCGGCCGAGGATCCGGCGGCCGAGGACCCCGCGGCCGACGCCCCGGCGCACGGGGACCCGGTGGCCGACGCTCCGGCGGCCCTGGTCGCTGCGGACCCGGCTCGTCGTCTCGGCGGTCGTCCTGATCGCGGTCGTCGGCGCCGCCATCGGGACGGTCACCACTCTCGCGCTGCGCTCGTACCTGGTGGACAAGCTCGATCAGCAGCTGCGCACGTCCGTCGCGATGGCCTCCCCGCGCCCCGGCACGGGCAAGCCGGTCACCAAGAAGTCGGTCCTCGGCCCCGGCACCCCGCTGGGGGCCGTCGGCTTCCGGGTCGGTCCCGACGGCACGGTGTTCGGGGCCGACCGCAGTGTGCGCCTCGATGATCCCGAGCGCGACGACCCCACCCCCCTCACCGAGGCGCAGATCGCCGCCCTGGCCCGGAGCGCCCGCACCGATGACCGGGGCGGGGCCGCGCCGGGCGACCTGAGCCTTCCGGGACTCGGGGCGTACCGGGTGCTGGCCGCGCCCGACGGCAGCGTCGTACTCGGTTTTCCGCTGCGCGAGGTCGACTCCACCGTGCGCACGCTGATCGCGGTGGAGGTCTGCGTCACCCTCGCCGGGCTGATCGCGGCCTCCCTCGCCGGGCAGGTCCTGGTCGGGGTCGCCCTGCGTCCGCTGCGCCGGGTCGCCGCCACCGCCACCCGGGTCTCCGAGCTCCCCCTGCACAAGGGCGAACCGGCCCTGGACGAACGGGTCCCGGACGCCGAGGCCGATCCCCGCACCGAGGTGGGGCAGGTCGGCGCCGCCCTCAACCGGATGCTGGGACACGTCGCCGCCGCCCTGACCGCCCGCCAGGAGAGCGAGACCCGCGTCCGGCGGTTCGTCGCCGATGCCAGCCACGAACTGCGCACCCCGCTGGCCTCCATCCGCGGTTATGCCGAACTGACCCGCCGGGGACGGGAGGAGCCCGGCCCCGACACCCGCCACGCGCTGGGACGGATAGAGTCCGAGGCCACCCGGATGACCGGTCTGGTCGAGGACCTGCTCCTGCTGGCCCGTCTCGACGCGGGCCGCCCGCTCTCCGCCGCGGACACCGACGCCGACCTCGCTCCGCTCGTCGTCGACGCCGTCAGCGATGCCCGGGCCGCCGGCCCCGCCCACCACTGGCGGCTGCGCCTGCCCGAGGAGCCCGCGCTCGTCCGCGGCGACCCCGCCCGCATCCAGCAGGTCCTGGTCAACCTGCTGGCCAATGCGCGTACCCACACCCCACCCGGCACCACGGTTACCGCCGTTGTTTCACGTGAAACGTCGGTCGTCCGACTGCGGGTCGAGGACGACGGGCCGGGCATCCCACCCGCCCTGCTCCCCCACGTCTTCGAACGCTTCGCCCGCGGCGACGCCTCCCGCTCCCGCGCCGCGGGCTCCACCGGCCTCGGGCTTGCCATCGTCCAGGCCGTCGTGACCGCGCACGGCGGCCGGGTCGGCGTACGGAGCGAACCCGGGCGGACCTGCTTCGAAGTGCTGCTGCCGCTCGCCGGAGCCACGACCGGCGCCCGCGGGTCCGGGCAGCCGGACTCACAGACGGGGCACAGGCTCACCACACAGCGGTGACAGCCCGCTCGCCGAGGGTCGGAGCATGCGAATCGACGCCTCTCCCGGTGCCCTTCCGGCCCGGGCGCCCCTCGCGCCCGTGCCCGGTGAGCCCGTCCTCGACGTGGTGATCCCGGTCTTCAACGAGGAGGAAGACCTCGGACCGTGCGTGCGCAGGCTGCACGAGCACCTCACCCGCACCTTCCCCTACCCCTTCCGGATCACCGTCGCCGACAACGCGAGCACCGACCGCACCCCCGAGGTCGCGGGCGGGCTCGCCGCGGCCCTGCCCGGCGTCCGCAGCACCCGGCTGGAGGAGAAGGGCCGGGGCAGGGCCCTGCGCACCGTCTGGTCGGGTTCCGACGCACCGGTCCTCGCGTACATGGACGTGGACCTCTCCACCGACCTCAACGCCCTGCTGCCGCTGGTCGCCCCGCTGATCTCCGGCCACTCCGACCTCGCCATCGGCACCCGCCTCGCGCGCTCCTCACGGGTCGTGCGCGGAGCGAAGCGGGAATTCGTCTCCCGCGCCTACAACCTGCTCCTGCGCTCCTCCCTCGCCGCCCGCTTCAGCGACGCCCAGTGCGGGTTCAAGGCCATCCGGCGGGAGGTCGCCGAGCGGCTGCTGCCGCTGGTGGAGGACTCCGGCTGGTTCTTCGACACCGAGCTGCTCGTCCTGGCGGAGCGGGCGGGCCTGCGGATCCACGAGGTGCCGGTGGACTGGGTTGACGACCCCGATTCCACGGTCCACATCGTGCGGACCGCCGCCGAGGACCTCAAGGGCGTCTGGCGGGTGGGCAGGGCCCTGGCCGTCGGAGCGCTCCCGCTCGACCGGCTCGCCCGCCCCTTCGGCGACGATCCGCGCGACCGCACCGCCCTGCCTGGGGTGGACAGCGGCCTGGCCCGCCAGCTCCTCGGCTTCTGCGCCGTCGGGGCCCTGTCCACCCTGCTGTACCTGCTGCTGTACTCCGCCTTCCGTGCCGGAACCGGCCCGCAGCCCGCCAACGGTGCGGCCCTGCTGCTCTCAGCCGTCGCCAACACCGCCGCCAACCGCCGGCTCACCTTCGGCGTGCGCGGCCGCGACCGGGCCGTGCGCCATCAGGCCCAGGGGCTGCTGGTGTTCGCCATCGGACTGGCCCTGACCAGCGGCTCCCTCGCCGCCCTCGGTGCGGCTGCGGCCCATCCCGGGCACGGCACCGAACTGGCCGTACTGATCACCGCCAACCTCGCCGCCACCGTGCTGCGGTTCCTGCTCTTCCGCGCCTGGGTCTTCCCCGACCGACGCGGCTCCCGGTTCCCTACGTCCAAGGACAGTCGATGACCACGGCAGCACTTCCCCTCCTCCCGGCCGCCCGGGCCCGGCCCACCACCGGCCGGGCCCGCTGGGAGCGGCCCGCGCTCGCCGGGCTGCTGACCGCCACGGCCCTGCTGCTGCTGTGGGACCTGGGTTCCTCCGGTTACGCCAACTCCTTCTACTCCGCCGCCGTACAGGCGGGCAGTGAGAGCTGGAAGGCCTTCTTCTTCGGCTCCTCGGACGCCGGGAACTCCATCACCGTCGACAAGCCCCCGGCCGCGCTCTGGCCGATGATGCTGTCGGTCAGGCTGTTCGGGCTCGGCTCCTGGCAGATCCTGGTCCCCCAGGCCCTGATGGGCGTCGCGACCACCGCGGTGCTCCACACCGCCGTGCGGCGCCACTTCGGCCCGGCGGCAGCGCTGCTGAGCGGCGCCGTGTTCGCGCTCACGCCCGTCGCCGCGCTCATGTTCCGCTTCAACAACCCCGACGCGCTGCTCACCCTGCTGCTCACGGTCACCGTGTACTGCGTCCTGCGCGCACTCGACGGGGCGCGCACCACGTGGCTGGTGTGGGCGGGGGCCGCGGTCGGCTTCGCCTTCCTCACCAAGACCCTGCAGGCCGTCGTCATCCTGCCGCCCCTCGCCCTGCTGTACGCCGTCTGCGCGCCGACGGGGCTGCCAAGGCGCCTGGGCCAGCTGCTGGTGGCGGGGCTCGCGATGGTGGCGGCCGGCGGCTGGTGGGTGGCGGTCGTGGAGCTGTGGCCCGCCTCCTCCCGTCCGTACATCGGCGGCTCGCAGACCAACTCCTTCCTGGAACTGACCCTCGGCTACAACGGCCTGGGGCGGATCAACGGGAACGAGACGGGCAGCGTCGGCGGCGGCGGAGGAAGCCGCGGGGGCGGCTGGGGTGAGACCGGCATCGACCGGTTGTTCTCGGCGAACATCGGCGGCCAGATCTCCTGGCTGCTGCCCGCGGCCCTGGTCCTGCTCGTGGCCGGTCTGGTGACCACCCGGCGGGCCCGGCGCGCCACCGACTCCCTGGAGTCCGCGGCGCGCGCGGCGTTCCTGGCCTGGGGCGGCTCGCTGCTGATCACCGCACTCGTCTTCAGCCACATGCAGGGCATCTTCCACGAGTACTACACCGTGGCGCTGGCGCCGTTCGTGGCCGCGCTGACCGGCATGGGGGTCGCCGTGCTGTGGGAGGAGCGGGGCAGCAGGGCCGCCCTCCTGACCCTGTCGGGCACGCTCGCGCTGTCCGCGGTCTGGTCGTACGTCCTCCTCGGGCGGGCCACCGGCTACCTGCCGTGGCTGCGCTGGGCGGTGCTGGTGGGCGGGCTGCTCGCGGCGGCCGCGCTGCCGTTCGCCGTACGGGCGGGCCGCCGGGCGCTCCGGGGCACCGCGGCGGTGGCGCTGGGCGCCGTGCTGGCGGGGCCGTTCGCGTACTGCCTGACCACCGTGAGCACCGGGCACACCGGGTCCATCGTGACCGCCGGACCCGCGGTCGCCGGCGGCCGGGGCGGCCCCGGCGGCATGATGCGCGGCGCGGCGTCCGGTATCGGCGAGCTGCCCCCGGGCGCCCCCGGCGGTACCGGCCGGGGTGGCGGCCCGCAGGGCGGCACCACCCCGCCGCAGGGCGGCATGCCGGCGGGCCAGGCCCCTCCGGCGGGCGGGGCGCCGCAGGACGGTGGAGCGGGCGGCCGGGGCGGGATCGGCTCTGAGCGCTTCGGCGGCGGGGCGGACGGGGCGGGCGGTCCCGGCGGGTTGCTGGGCGGTACGCGGGTCACCGCCGAGGCCGAGGCGGCCTTGACCGCCGACGCCGACCGCTACACCTGGGCGGCGGCGGTCATCGGCTCGCAGAACGCGGCCGGCTACCAGCTGGCGGGCGGCGCCCCGGTCATGCCGATCGGCGGGTTCAACGGCAGCGACCCCTCGCCGACCCTGGAGCAGTTCCAGCAGTACGTACGGGACGGAAGGATCCACTGGTTCATCGGCCAGGGGGGCGACCGGACCGGTACGGGAGACGGCACGGGGAACGGTACGGCGGGAGCCGGCGGCGCCGGCGCCGCCGGCGGGGTCGCCGGGGGGACGCGACGCGGCGGCGGCGGGCCCGGCGGGGCCGCCGCCACCGCCATCGAGACCTGGGTCAAGGCCACCTTCAAGGCGACCACGGTCGGCGGAGCCGCCTTCTACGACCTGACGGCGGCCACGTCCACGCCCTGACCCGGCCCCGCTGCGGCGGCCCCGCATACCGGAGCCCTCCGATACCGGAGCCCCCGATACCGAAGCCCCCCGATTCCGGGGGCTCCGATACCGAAGGCTCGGGTATCGCTCAGGCCTTGACCGATGCCTCCGCCTGCGCGCGGGCAGGGGCCTCGGGGGAGGAGGCCGCCGGACCGTGGGGCTCGGCCTTCGACTTCAGCGCGACCTCCTTGATGAAGAGGCAGAGCAGCAGGGCCAGCAGTGCGGTGGGCGCCGAGTAGAGGAAGACGTCGCCCACGCCGTGCCCGTACGCCGACTCGACGACCGTACGGATCGGGACCGGCAGCGCGTCGAGGTCCGGGATGGCGCCGCCGCCCGTGCCGCCGTGGCCCATCGCCGCGGCCTTCGGGCCGAGCGCGGCCAGGCCGTCCTTCACGTAACCGGTGACCTGGTTCGCCATCAGCGCGCCGAGCGCGGAGACACCCATGGCACCGCCGAGCGAGCGGAAGAAGGTGACGACCGAACTGGCCGCACCCAGGTCCTGGGCCGCGACCTGGTTCTGGGTGGCGAGGACCAGGTTCTGCATCATCATGCCGAGGCCGAGTCCGGTCAGCGCCATGTAGACCGCGATGTGCCAGTACGGGGTGTCGTACCGCAGGGTGCCCAGCAGGCCGAGTCCGGCGCTCAGCAGGACGCCGCCGGCGATGAGCCATGCCTTCCACTTACCGGTCTTGGTGATCACCTGACCGGAAACGGTGGAGGAGACGAAGAGTCCGCCGATCATCGGAATCGTGAGGATTCCGGACATCGTGGGGGACTCGTTGCGGGCCAGCTGGAAGTACTGGCTGAAAAACACCGTGCCGGAGAACATCGCGATGCCCACGAACAGCGAGGCGGCCGAGGCGAGCGTGATGGTCTTGTTGCGGAACAGGCGCAGCGGGATGATCGGGTCGCCGGCACGGGACTCGACGAGGACGAAGAGCAGACCGAGCACGACGGCGCCGCCGGTCATCGCCCAGGTCTGCCAGGAGACCCACGCGTAGGAGTCGCCGGCCTGGGTGACCCAGATCAGCAGCAGCGAGACGGCGCCGCTGATCAGGAAGGCACCCAGCCAGTCCACCTTGACGTCGCGGCGCACGACCGGAAGGTGCAGGGTGCGCTGGAGGACGATCAGCGCGATGATCGCGAAGGGCACGCCGACGTAGAAGCACCAGCGCCAGCCCAGCCAGTCGGTGTCGGTGATGACACCGCCCAGCAGCGGGCCGCCGACGGTGGCGACCGCGAAGACCGCGCCGAGGTAGCCGCTGTACCGGCCGCGCTCGCGCGGGGAGATCATCGCGGCCATGACGATCTGCGCGAGGGCGGACAGGCCGCCGACGCCGATGCCCTGGACCACGCGGCAGGCGATCAGCGTGCCGGTGTTCTGGGACATGCCCGCGACCACGGAGCCGAGGACGTAGATCACGAGGGCTATCTGGACCAGCAGCTTCTTGCTGAAGAGGTCGGACAGTTTGCCCCACAGCGGGGTGGCCGCCGTCATCGACAGCAGGGCGGCGGTGACCACCCAGGTGTACGAGGACTGCGTGCCGCCGAGCTCGCCGATGATCTGGGGCAGTGCGTTCGAGACGATCGTGGAGGACAGGATCGCCACGAACATGCCGAGCATCAGGCCGGACAGGGCCTTCATGATCTGTGCGTGGGTCATGGCCGGGGCCACGGA
The DNA here is from genome assembly GCF_056430495.1 of Streptomyces sp. NPDC045967. Lineage (NCBI taxonomy): Bacteria > Bacillati > Actinomycetota > Actinomycetes > Kitasatosporales > Streptomycetaceae > Streptomyces > Streptomyces sp. NPDC045967. Next base: position 510,389 of record NZ_JBWKLE010000004.1, read on the forward strand.
TGATGTCGCGGACGTGGTCACGGACGGGGGCGGGTTGTCGGTCGTCGTCTCCGACTTGACCATGTCGTTCCTTTGCCTAGAAGCTTGATCGGAGCCGGGCCAGCAGCGAGTTCAGCGTGTCGACGTCCTCGGGGGACCATGCGGCCAGTGCTCTCTCCAGAGCGGCGGTGTAGCGGGTGCCGAGCTCCGCGAGGAGCGTCCGGCCGGCCGGCGTGAGCCGCAGGATCCGGCAGCGGCCGTCCCCCGGGTCCGCCTCGCGCCCGATCCAGCCGCGCTCGGCGACGTGCGTCACGTGCCGGCTGGTCACCGAGATGTCGACGGCCATGAGCTCGGCCAGCCGGCTCAGCCGCATCTCCCCGTGCCGGTGCAGCACAGTGAGGACGGCGGCGGCGCCGGGCGGGCAGTCCGGGGGCAGGATGCGGGCGAGGTCGCGTTTGACCACGCCGATTCCGGTGAGCTGGCGGGCCAGCTCCTCGTACCGGGTGGTCTCCGTCTGCGCCGTCTCCACCGTCTGTGTGGTCACCGGACAGCCCCCCAACTCGTTGCTTAGAGCAACCATAGGTTCGGATGGTTGCTACAGGCAAATGAATCCGGGGGGTGGGGCGGTAAAGGAATCGGAAAACCGGCTAGGGTCCTGCTCCATGGCTGCGAACCACAACTCACAGGGTCCCGAGGGCAACTACGACCCCGCGGGCAGCACCCAGATGTTCCGGGCGTTCGTCGAGGAGGCCGCACCGGCCCGGCAGGCGCCCACCCGCCGCCAGCTCCGGGAGGAGCAGCAGCAGGCCGGCGGCGCGAAGAAGGGCGCGTGGCTGGGGGTGGCCGTCGCGCTGGCCCTCATGATCGGTGCGGCCGTGTGGGTCGTCCTGCACTGAGCCGGGACCGCCCCCGCACGAGGCGGGGCACCCGGGTCGTCCCGGGGGTTGCGGAGCTCCCGGCGGCTCGGTCCGGCGGTTCGGTCCGGCGGCTCAGTTCCAGGTGGCCGTGACCCTGCGGGTCTCCACATGCATGCCCAGCGGCACCCGCCACGCCTCCACGCACACCGTGTAGCTCTGCGTCTTCGCCGTCCCGCCCCCGATGGGCGCGGGCAGCGGCTGGGTCGTGGTGATCGTGGCCCAGTCGACGCCGAGAGCGCCGATGATGTGCGTCGCGAAGCTGACCGTGCCCGAACGGGCTGCCGTGGTACCGGCGTTGCTGAAGGTGACGGAGACCTGCTCGCACCAGCGGTCGGCCGCGGCCGACCGGACGGGGGCGGAAAGCGTCAGCTTCGCGGGAGTGGCCGGCTGCGCCGGGGGCGTGGTGCCCGGCTTGGCGGGCGGGCTCGACGGCGGGGCCGGCGGGGCGGGCGTACCCGGGCTTCCCGGGCCGCTGGTGCCGCCGGAGCCCGCGGGTCGTCCGGAGGTGCCGGGTGCTTGGGTGGTCGGGCCGGATGCGGGGGAGGTGTCCGCCGGGTCTGCGGAGCCGCCCGGTCCGGTCGCCGGGGCTCCGCTCCGGGCGGAGCCCCCGGGGGCCCGGGACCCGGGCGCACTGGCCGACGTACTCGACGACGCGGAGGAGCTGCCCGCCGCTGACGGTCCGCCGAGCGGCTGGAACTCCACCCCGTCCTTCGGCGCCATGTTCTCCCCCGCGCCCCGTTCGGGGCCCGGGGCCGCGGCGCCCACGGCGAGATAGCCGTCCCGTGCGGGGCCGCCGCAGCCGGTGAGGCCGGCGGCGGCCGTGCAGCACAGGGCGAGGAGGATGGCCGCGCGGGATCCCTTTCGCATCGCGCCAGTGTTCCTGACGCGTCGTCAAATGGAAACCCCGTGCGCCGGGGTCACTCCCCGATCAGGCCGGCGCGCAGCTGTGCGAGGGTGCGGGTGAGCAGCCGGGAGACGTGCATCTGGGAGATGCCGACCTCCTCGCCGATCTGCGACTGCGTCATGTTGGCGAAGAACCGCAGCATGATGATCTGCCGTTCGCGCGCCGGGAGTTTGGCGAGCAGCGGCTTCAGCGACTCGCGGTACTCGACGCCCTCGAGCGCGGTGTCCTCGTAGCCGAGGCGGTCCGCGAGCGAGCCCTCGCCGCCCTCGTCCTCCGGGGAGGGCGAGTCGAGCGAGGAGGCGGTGTAGGCGTTGCCCACCGCGAGGCCGTCGACGACGTCCTCCTCCGAGACGCCCAGGACGGCGGCGAGCTCGGGGACGGTCGGCGAGCGGTCCAGCTTCTGCGCGAGCTCGTCGCTGGCCTTGGTCAGAGCCAGGCGCAGTTCCTGGAGCCGGCGCGGGACGCGGACGGACCAGGAGGTGTCCCTAAAGAATCGTTTGATCTCGCCCACGACGGTCGGCATCGCGAACGTCGGGAACTCCACGCCGCGTTCGCAGTCGAACCGGTCGATCGCCTTGATCAGGCCGATCGTGCCGACCTGGACGATGTCCTCCATCGGCTCGTTGCGGCTGCGGAAACGCGCGGCGGCGTACCGGACCAGGGGGAGGTTCAGCTCGATCAGGGTGTCGCGTACGTAGGCCCGTTCCGGACTGTCCACGTCCAGGGCGGCGAGGCGCAGGAAGAGGGAGCGGGACAGGGTGCGGGTGTCGATGGCTTCCGAGCGGTCGGACACTGGCGGTGCTGCCGGCGGCGCGCTCTTGACGAGCGTGAGCACCTTGGAGCTGCCCTGGTCTACGGACATGCCACCCCCTTGAGGTCGCGGACGGTCGCGTCAGGCGCGCCCGTCGGAAGAACGCAGCCTCCACCTGAATACCGGAGGCGGGGCTGCGGCAAACGCGGTTCAAGCAGAATGTCACATGTCGGCAACACGCTGTAGCGCCAAGTCGACATATATCTCCAGCGACAGACGGGGTTGGAGGGTGATCAGCCCGTTCTGTCGGGAATGGAGCGGATGATCTCCACTCGTTCCGGTTACGCCTCGATCCTGTTTGCGGATCTCAGTCGGGCGAAGCTCCGGGCGAGGAGGCGGGAGACGTGCATCTGCGAGACGCCGAGCTCCGCGCTGATCTGCGACTGCGTCAGGTTGTTGTAGTACCGCAGGAGGAGGATCCGCTGCTCGCGCTCGGGCAGTTGTACGAGCAGGTGGCGCACGAGGTCGCGGTGTTCGACCCCGGCCAGTTCCGGATCCTCGTAACCGAGGCGGTCGAGGAGACCGGGCATGCCGTCGCCTTCCTGCGCGGCCTCGAGCGAGGTCGCGTGATAGCTCCGGCCGGCCTCGATGCAGGAGAGGACCTCGTCCTCGCCGATGCGCAGCCGCTCGGCGATCTCGGCGGTGGTCGGGGTGCGGCCGTGCAGGGTGGTCAGGTCCTCGGTGGCGGCGTTGACCTGCACCCACAGCTCGTGGAGGCGGCGCGGTACGTGGACGGTGCGCACGTTGTCGCGGAAGTAGCGTTTGATCTCACCCACGACGGTCGGCATCGCGAACGTCGGGAACTGCACGCCGCGGTCCGGGTCGAACCGGTCGATGGCGTTGATCAGCCCGATGGTGCCGACCTGGACCACGTCCTCCATCGGCTCGTTGCGGCTGCGGAAGCGGGCGGCCGCGTACCGCACGAGCGGGAGGTTGGCCTCGATGAGGGCCCCGCGCACCCGGTGGTGCTCGGTGGTGCCCGGCTGGAGACCTTTCAGCTGCCCGAAGAGGACCTGGGTCAGCGCCCGGGTGTCCGCGCCGCGGCTCGGCGGTCTGGGGGGTGCGGGCGGGACGGGGGGCGGGCCCGCTTCCGGTGCGGAGGCGGCCGCCGGTACGGAGGCGCCGACCGCGGGCGGCGCGGCAGCCTGGGCCGATGCGGGCACCGGCCCCGGTGCCTCCTCGGCGGAGGGATCCCGGCGCGTTTCCCGGCACGGCCCCTGGCGCGACTCCTGCCGGGGCGGTACCGGCTGGTCCTGCTGCGGGTCCTGCTGGGGTGGCACCTGAGGCGCAGTACTGGCCGGCACGGTCACGCCACCCCTTCAGTCAACTCATCCGTCAAAAGCGGTCATAGCATCACAAGAGATGTGCACTGTGCGCAAGCACCGTATATCTCCGTGTTGAGGGCAAGTTGGGCATATCGGGGCATTATGCCTAGTAGTGGGTATGCAAAAAGCCCCCCACGCGTCGGAGTGGGGGGCGGGAAATCCGGAAGCCGCTTCAGCGTACGGGCTCAGCGCACCAGTTCGGTCATGAACTCGCCGATACCGGAGGCTGCGTCCGATATGCCTTGGAAGCCTATTCCCACCATCTCGGCAGCGCGCTTGGGCTGGGTGATGATCACGAAGAGGACGAAGATGGTGAGGGCACCCGTGATGAGCTTCTTGGTGTCCATGAGCGGTGACGGCCTCCCCAACCGGTCCTGCTGAGTCGGGTGAGTCTAACCGGTCAGATGTGGACACTCACCCGGCCTTTAAGGACCAATGACCCCGCACTCCGGGCCCTTTGGCGGTCGGCCCGGGGTTGCGGGAGGCGCAGGATTGATGTGAGCCCGCCGGTTCTGGCAGGAAACCGGTGGGTGAGGGACAGGACCTCACTGCGGGGTCCGAGCCGCAAGCATCCCCCTGACTGCGGCCCGGGCCGGCAGGTTCCGTCCTCTTCGGGGGAAGTGGCTTGTCCCCCTGATGCCACTTCCCCCGTCCCACACGTGGAAGGTCCCGACTCCGGTCGGGGCCTTCTTCGTTTCCCCGCCGCTACTGGATGGCGCCGGCCAGGTCCGTCAGGGGCTGTACGGGGGCGATCACGGGCGCCAGCTGGTTGGGCAGCTCCGTCAGCTGGTTGAGCTGGTTGGCGCCCTGGCTGAGCCGGCCGCCGATCTCCTGTACGGAGGTGGGCTGGGCGCCGGTGGGCATGCCCGGAGCGGCCGACGGGAGGTCCGGGAGGGTGAGGGGAGCCACGGGCGCGGCGGAGGCGGCGGGCGCGGCGAGTCCCGCGGCGGCCCCCGCGAGGGCGAAGGCGGCGAGCATGCGCTGGGTCTTGGTCATGCCGTGACAACGGCCGAGCGGGCGGGCGGTCACGCGGGCGTCATCCGCAGGGGCGCCCGGAGGCGACGCCGGAAGCCCTGGCGGCCGCACCGGAGACCAATCGGCGAAGCCGCCACCGCCGTGCCGCGGACCAGCCGGGGAAGCCGTGGCTGCCGTGTCGCGGACCGCCCGGAACCGCGCGGCACGGCTCGTCACGAACGCCGAGAGCCCCGACCCTTGCGGGGCGGGGCTCTCGATCGGAGCGGTAGTGGAGGGATTTGAACCCCCGATGGGTTGCCCCATACTCGCTTTCGAGGCGAGCTCCTTCGGCCACTCGGACACACTACCGAGATGGATCCTAGCCTAAGGAGCCGCGTTCGCCGAAATCGGAATCCGCCCGGCCGGTCACAGGTCGCGGAAGAAGCCGGTGAGCTGCCGCGCGCACTCGTCGGCGAGTACGCCGCGCACCACCTCGGGCCGGTGGTTGAGCCGGCGGTCCCGTACGAGGTCCCACAGCGAGCCCGCCGCGCCCGCCTTCTCGTCGTCCGCGCCGTAGACGACCCGCGCGACGCGCGCCTGCACGAGCGCGCCCGCGCACATCACGCACGGCTCCAGGGTCACCACCAGGGTGCACCCCGGAAGCCGCCATTCCCCGACCGCGGCCGCGGCCCGGCGCAGGGCCACGACCTCGGCGTGCGCCGTGGGGTCGCCGGTCGCCTCGCGCTCGTTGTGCCCGGTGGCGATGACCGTGCCGTCGGGCCCGAGCACGACGGCGCCGACCGGCACGTCGCCGGCCGGCACCGCCCGGGCGGCCTCCCGGAGCGCCAGGCGCATGGAGTCCCGCCACGGGTCCCGTACGGGATCGGGCTCGTACGGGTCGTGCGCGTGCGTGTCGTGCGCATGCACGTCGTGCGGGTGCGCGTCGTGCGTGTCGTGCGAAGGCGGCACTAGCGGACGGCCTCCAGGACCTCGGTGGCGCCGAGGGACTCGGCGATCTCCGTCAGGGCGTCCCCGTTCAGGGTCATCAGCTGCTTGTGGGTCACGCCGAGGTCGTCCAGCAACTGGGGGTCGCCGAGCGGACCGGACGGCACCGGTTCCGCGCCGGTCCCTCCCGGCTCGTCCTCGTCGTCGGTCTCGTCGGCGAAGGCGGGAAGGGCGTCCTCCTCGCCGTCCTCGGTGCCGTCCAGGTCCAGCTCGTCGAGTTCGTCGTCCTCCTCGTCGCTGCCCAGCAGCTCTTTGGTCAGCATCGAGCCGTAGGAGCTGCGGGCGGCCGCGGAGGCGTTCGAAACGAAGTACCGCGGGTCCTCCTCGCCGTCCACGCGGACGACGCCGAACCAGGCGTCCTCCTGCTCGATGAGGGCGACCACCGTGTCGTCGTCGACAGCGGCGGACCGGGCGAGATCGATCAGATCACTGAGGGACTCGACGTCGTCGAGTTCCATGTCGCTCGCTTCCCACCCGTCTTCGGTGCGCGCGAGCAGTGCGGCGAAGTACACCGTGACTCTCCCACTGGTCTTAGGCGTGCCGGTTGGAGGTCCCCCCGGCCGGAGGCCGGGGTCGAACGGCTGTGGTGCTCGCCGTACGGCCCCGCCCAATCGGCATCGTGGCAGAAACGGCGGCATTGCGAGAGGTCTTCCGCGCTTGCGTCGTCCCGCGCCGTGCCCGGCGCGGTCACCGCGGAGGGTGCGCGACGGCGGTGCCGCACGGGTCCGGGGCCGGTGCCGGGCCCGGGACCGGCACCCGTCCGCGCCGGGCGCGCCCCGGCGGCACGGGGAGCGCGCGCCGCGCACTCGGGCGGGCGCGGGCCGGGCCCACCGGCCGGGTCACCAGCGGAACGTACGCATCCGCATCTGTTGGCGCATCCGGGCCGCGCGGGCGCGGCGGGGCTGGACGCGGTCGCGCAGCGCCCGCGCCTCCATGAGGTCGCGCAGGAACTGCGCGCGGCGTGCTCGGCGCTGCGCCGGGGTCTCGGTCTCCGGCGCTTCGTCGCTCGGCTGCGTGTCGGGCATCGGCCACCACTCCGGGCTGGTCGGTCGTTCCCCCTCGACCCACCTTCCCCCGGTCAGCCCGTTTGATGCCACCCCGTCGCAGGTCAGAACGGTCAGGCGGGTCCGGCCGCCTCGGCGGGGAGGGTCGGGACGACGGCCACGGGGCCGTGCGCGTGCTGGAGCACGGCGTGGGCCACCGAACCGATCAGCAGCGCCATGGCCTTGCGCCGCGGATGGTGGCGGCCCACCACGACGAGCTCCGCCGAGCGCGAGGCGATGACGAGCCGGCCCGCCGCGTCCCCGGGCACGGCGGCCTGTTCCACCGGGACATCGGGGAACCGGGTGCGGAACGGCGCCAGCCGCTCGGTCTGGGACCGCAGCATCTCCCGCTCGGCCGGTACGGCGTCCCCGTCATCCGCCCGGCCCTCCGGCGGGATCACCGCGAACGGCGAGTCGATCGCCAGGGCCGGCGCGGGCGGTACGGCGTACGCGGACACCACCTGGACGGTGGTCCCCCGCACGGCGGCTTCCCTGAACGCGAAGGCCAGCACGTCGTCCGGGGTCTCCGCGGCGTGCAGCCCGAGCACCACCTTCCCCGCGGACTCCTCCGCCGTGGCGCCGGCGGCCCTCCGCTCCGCGTGGGGGATCACCACCACCGGGCACGGCGCGGTCGTCGCGACGGCGCGGCTGTTCGAGCCGAGCAGCAGGCTGGCGAAGCCGCCGCGCCCGCGGGAGCCCATCACGAGCATCAGGGCCTCCGCGCCGATCACCCGCAGGGCCTCGGGGACGGAGCCCTCCAGGGACTCGTACCGGATGCCTTCCGGCAGGCCGGGGCCGCCGCCCAGCAGGGCCCGGATCCGGTCGGCGACCGGATCGGCGAACTCCTCCGGCTGGGAGGCGTCGTGCAGGGAGGCCCGGCGGCCCGCGTACAACTGGGCGTGGTCGGGCAGGACGTGGGCGACCAGCAGCCCCGTGCCGTGGCGCAGCGCCGCGGCCCTGGCCCACTCCAGGGCGCCCAGACCGTGCTCGGATCCGTCGACGGCGGCGACCACCGGTGCGTTGCTCATCAGTCCAGCCTGGTGGGCTCCCGCGCGGGTCGCATCCCCAGACGGACGCGAAGGGGCCCGCTCAGCGCGTAGCCTTTTGCGTGCAGGTCGCGTCTCGCGGCCGTTTTCGCTGGTCGCAGGCCGAGTTTTGGAGGATGTTGTGCGTTTGCAGGTCGTCGATCACCCCTTGGTGGCGCACAAACTCACCACCCTGCGCGACAAGCGCACCGACTCCGCCACCTTCCGCCGGCTCGCCGACGAGCTGGTGACCCTGCTGGCGTACGAGGCCACCCGTGACGTGCGCACCGAGCAGGCCGACATCGAGACCCCGGTCGCCCCGACGACCGGCGTGAAGCTCTCGCACCCGCGCCCGCTCGTGGTGCCGATCCTGCGGGCGGGCCTCGGCATGCTCGACGGCATGGTGCGGCTCCTGCCGACCGCCGAGGTGGGCTTCCTGGGCATGGTCCGCAACGAGGAGACCCTGGAGGCCTCCACGTACGCCACGCGCATGCCCGAGGACCTCTCGGGGCGGCAGGTCTACGTCGTCGACCCGATGCTGGCCACCGGCGGCACGCTCGTCGTGGCGATCCGTGAACTGATCAAGCGCGGCGCCGACGACGTCACGGCCGTGGTGCTGCTGGCCGCGCCCGAGGGCGTGGAGATCATGGAGCGCGAGCTGGCGGGCACGCCGGTGACCGTGGTGACGGCCGCGGTGGACGAGCGCCTCAACGAGCACGGCTACATCGTTCCGGGCCTGGGCGACGCGGGCGACCGCATGTACGGCTCGGCCGAGTAGCCCGGGACGGACCTCGGGCGCGTCAGCACTTCCCGGCGGGCGCGGGCACGGGGTTGGCCAGGACGGCCAGCGCCTTGTCCGCGTCCTCCTTCGTGCTCAGCTCCGTGAAGGCATCGCCCAGGATCAGGTCGATGTCCGCGGTCGCACGGGTGTCGTTCTGCCGCGTGGTGCCGGCGAGCTGGGTGCCCAGCACGCTGAAGGCCTTCTCGTCGGTGGTGGGGGAGCCCAGCAGTATCCCGGTGCCGGGGACCTTCTTGTCGAAGTCCGCGGGGGCGTTGCCGACCTTGCCGACGGTGAAGCCGCGTTTGCGCAGCTCGTCGCCGACGGCCTTGGCAAGTCCCGCGCGCGGGGTCGCGTTGTAGACGTTGACGGTGATGTCGGCGGGCTGGGGCAGGACGACGGCGGGCTTCGGGGTGGCCGCTGCCGCGGGGCCGCGCCGGGCGGCGTTCTCGGCCGGCTTCGTCGGACAGTCCTTGGCGCCCGCGGCCGTGTTCCGCTTCGGGCCGTTGCCCTGGAACACGTCGATGAGCTGCAAGGCCCCGTAGCCGAGCAGGGCCAGTGCGAGGACTGAGCCGAGCACGGCGAAGACGATCCGACGGGGGCTCCGCTTACGGCTCATGCGGGGATAGGAGGCTCCCGTGACGCGGTACTTTCCGCCCATGCCGGGGGGAGTGAGCATGCTCATGGGCGCAGCGTAGTGCCGCCGCGTGGCGATGCCTACTAAATGATCTGCTGATAGGTCAATGGTGACCCGAAAGGCGCAATCCAGGCGAAATCGGCAGCGCGAGACCCAGGGCGCGGTGAGTGGGCGGGGGTGGGCGGAAGCGGGCCGGGCGGCCGGGCCGCGACCAGGGGCGCCGAAGCCGCCGCGGGCAGGCCGGGCGCGTCGGCCCTCGGGCGCGCCGATCTCGCGCTCGCGCGCCGCCCCCGAGCTCGCGCACGGAGCCGGTCTCGGGCGCCGAGCCGGGCGCGGGCGGCCGTGGTGGTCGAAGCCGGTGGCTCAGTCCATCTCGAGGACGCGGGCGTGCAGCACCTGGCGCTGCTGCAGGGCCGCGCGCACGGCGCGGTGCAGCCCGTCCTCCAGGTACAGGTCGCCCCGCCACTTCACGACGTGCGCGAAGAGGTCGCCGTAGAAGGTCGAGTCCTCGGCGAGCAGCGTCTCGAGGTCGAGCTGACCCTTGGTCGTCACCAGCTGGTCGAGCCGGACCGGGCGCGGCGCGACATCCGCCCACTGCCGGGTGCTTTCCCGGCCGTGGTCGGGATACGGCTTTCCGTTACCGATGCGCTTGAAGATCACACGGAAAGCCTACCGGGCCGGGCCCCGCCGGCGCAGCCTCGCCGCGATGGTGCAAAAGTGGCGAACAGTGCCAATTCGGGAGTGATGCATGAGCGAGAGCACCGACCCCGCCGCCCCGGCGGAGCAGGCGGGCCCGGCCGACGAGATCGCTGCCGGATACGCCTTCACCGGCCCCGCGCTCGACCTCGGAGCCCTGCTCTGGGACGGCGCCTGCCTGCCCGACCACCGGATCCGCATCCCCCTGCCGATGCTCAACCGGCACGGGCTGGTCGCGGGCGCCACCGGCACGGGCAAGACCAAGACCCTCCAGCTCATCGCCGAGCAGCTGTCGGCCAACGGGGTCCCCGTCTTCCTCGCGGACATCAAGGGGGACGTCTCGGGGATCTCGGCGCCGGGCGAGCCCCACCCGAAGGTCGCGGAACGGGCGAAGGACGTGGGCCAGCAGTGGGAGGCCACCGGATACCCCAGCGCGTTCTACTCCCTCGGCGGGATCGGACCCGGGATCCCGGTCCGGGCCACCGTCACGGGCTTCGGACCGGTCCTGATGTCCAAGGTGCTCCAGCTCAACCAGACCCAGGAGCAGTCCCTCGGCCTGATCTTCCACTACGCCGACACCAAGGGCCTGGAGCTGATCGACCTCAAGGACCTGCGCGCGGTCGTCGCCTTCCTCGTCTCCGACCAGGGAAGACCCGAACTGAAGGGCATCGGCGGGCTGTCCACGGTGACGGCCGGGGTGATCCTGCGGGCACTGACCGCCTTCGAGCAGCAGGGCGCCTCGGAGTTCTTCGGCGAGCCGGAGTTCGACACGAGCGAGTTCCTGCGGACCGCCGCGGACGGCCGCGGCACGGTCTCCGTACTGGAACTGCCCGCGGTCCAGGACAAGCCGCAGCTCTTCTCCACCTTCCTGATGTGGCTGCTCGCCGACCTCTTCTCCGACCTGCCGGAGGTCGGCGACCTGGAGCGGCCCAAGCTCGTCTTCTTCTTCGACGAGGCGCACCTGCTCTTCAACGGCGCCTCGAAGGCGTTCCTGGAGGCCCTCACCCAGACGGTGCGCCTGATCCGCTCCAAGGGCGTGGGCGTCTTCTTCGTGACCCAGACCCCCAAGGACGTGCCGGGGGACGTGCTGGCCCAGCTCGGCAACCGCGTGCAGCACGCGCTGCGCGCCTACACCCCGGACGACGCGAAGGCGCTGAAGGCGACGGTGCGGACCTTTCCCCGCTCCGGCTACGACCTGGAGGAGCTGCTCACCGGGCTGGGCACCGGCGAGGCGGTGGTCACCGTGCTCAGCGAGAACGGCGCCCCCACCCCGGTCGCGGCCACCCGGCTGCGGGCCCCGCAGTCGCTGATGGGACCGATCGACCCGGCGGCCCTGGACCGGGCGGTGACGTCCTCGCCGCTCTGGCCGCGCTACGCCGAGCCGGTGGACCGCGAGTCGGCGTACGAGAAGATCAGCGCCGAGCAGGCCGCCGCGGAGGCGCGGGCGGAGGCGGCAGCGGCGGCCGCGGAGGCGCAGAAGCAGGCCGAGGCGGCCGAGAAGCAGGCCGCGCGGGCCGGGCGCGGCGCCCCGAAGCCGGATCCCTCGCTGGCGGAGCAGGTGGTGGGGAGCGGGCTGTTCCGCTCGCTGACCCGGTCGATCGGGACGCAGCTGGGCCGGGAGATCTCGCGCTCGGTCTTCGGTACGGCCCGCAGACGGCGCTGAGTGCCGGGCCGATCGGCCGAGCGGGCCGGGAGGGGTGCCGTCCCCGCCCGTTCCAGGCGGAATCGAGCGCACCGGGTGACCGGATCCGGTCCGTCGCTGACAGACTCGTGGGATGCGGACCGAACTGACCGACACCACGTCCAGCAAGATCAACCGGGCGCTGCTCGCCGCCCGCCGGGCCATAGGAAGTCCCACCACGGGGCTGGTCCTGACCCTCCTTGTCGTCACCGACGAGGAGAACGCCTACGACGCCCTGCGCGCGGCCTCCGAGGCATCGCGCGAGCACCCCTGCCGCATCATCACGGTGATCAAGCGCACCTCCCGCGGCTCGCACAAGCTCCGCGCCGGCCGGCTCGACGCCGAGCTGCGGGTCGGCTCGGACGCCGGGACCGGGGAGACGCTGGTGCTGCGCCTGCACGGGGAGCTGACCGAGCAGGCCGGCTCGGTCGTCCTGCCGCTGCTGGTGCCGGACGCTCCGGTGGTGGCGTGGTGGCCGGCCGACGCCCCCGCCGATGTCGCAGGCGACTCCCTGGGAGCGCTCGCGCAGCGCCGGATCACGGACGCGGCCGCCGCCTTCGACCCGGTCGCCGTACTGGACGAGCGGGCCGCCGCCTACCGGCCGGGCGACACCGACCTGGCCTGGACCCGGCTGACGCCGTGGCGGGCGCTGCTGGCGGCCGCCCTGGACCAGAAGCCGCTGCCGGTGACCGGCGCGGTGGTGGAGAGCGAGCCCGGCAACGCCAGCGCCGAGCTGCTGGCGCGCTGGCTGGAGGACCGGCTCGCGGTGCCCGTCGACCGGGTGGCGAGCGAGGGCCCGGTGATCACCCGGGTGGTCCTGCGTACCACCGGCGGCGAGATCCGGGTGGACCGGCCCGCCGGCGCCCTGGCGACCCTGATCCTTCCCGGGAGCCCCGACCGCAGCGTGGCCCTGAAGATCCGCAGCGGCGCCGAACTGATCGCGGAGGAACTGCGCCGCCTCGACGCGGACGTGACCTACGGCTCGGCGCTGCGGCGGCGGCCGCTCCAGGCGGCGCTCTCCGCGTAGTGGTTGTCGTACGCGGCGGAGCTGTCCTTGATGTCCTGCACCGTGGCCTCGCCCGCGTGGACCCGGCCGAGCAGGCGGTAGTACTCGAAGCGGCCCATGCCGGGGGTGAAGCCGACGAACACGCTCGCGCTGTGGCCCGCGGCGGGGGCGAAGGCGTGCGCGACCCCGGGCGGGACCGCGAGGAAGTCACCGGCGCCGAGGGTGTGCACCTCGTCCCCGACCAGGACGTCCAGCCGGCCCGCGGTCACGTGGAAGAACTCGGTGGCCCTGGTGTGGAAGTGCACCGGGGCCCCGGCCGCGCCCTCCTCGAAGGTGGCGGTGTTGCAGGTGAGCTCGGGGGTGTCGGTGAGCAGCGTGATGAGGCTGCCGGGGGCGTCGTGTACGGCTTCGGCGGTGGCGGCGCGGGTCGCGATCTCTGTCATGTCTCCAACCTAGGACCGGGATAGACCGGTTCCAGGGGTCAATCAGGGCCCTATCCGGCCGGTCAATTCGCGTTCGCCTGCCTGCGGGGACCTTGCGGCCGCCCGGACGGTTCAGTCCGACCCCGTCGTGGCCGTCGTGGCCGTCACGTCCTTGGCCGCCTTCGCCGCCGCCTTCATCTCCTGCTTGTGCGCCCGAACCTTGGCCAGCGATTCGGGGCCGGTGATGTCGGCCGCCGAGCGGTAGACGTCCGCCGGGCCGTAGCCGCCCGCCGCCTCCCGCCAGCCCTTCGGGCGCACCCCGAGCCGCTTGCCCAGCAGGGCGAGGAAGATCTGCGCCTTCTGCTCGCCGAACCCGGGCAGCGCCTTGAGGCGCTCCAGCAGCTCCTGCCCGGTTGCGACCCCGGCCCAGACGGCTTCGGCGTCCCCCTCGTAGTGCTCCACCAGGTACGCGCACAGCTGCTGGATCCGCTTCGCCATCGACCCGGGGTAGCGGTGCACGGCGGGCTTGTCCGAGAGCAGCGCGGCGAACGCCTCCGGGTCGTACGCGGCGATGGCGTGCGCGTCCAGGTCGTCGGAGCCCAGTCGCCGGGCGATCGTCCACGGCCCCGAGAAGGCCCACTCCATCGGGACCTGCTGGTCCAGCAGCATCCCGACGAGGGCGGCGAGCGGGCTGCGGGCGAGCAGGGCGTCGGCCTCGGGCCGCTGCGCCAGCCGGATGGTGATGTCCTTGTCCATGCCTCCAGCCTCGCGCGCGGGCGCGCTCCCCGCGCGGCCGGCGCACCGCGCGCCTAGCGTGGTCACGACGACAGCTACGCGTCCGAGTCCGAGTCCGAGGAGTCGATCGACCATGGGTGAGTTCACCGAAGGCGCGCCGTGCTGGGTGGACGCGATGTTCGCCGACGTGGAGGCCGCCAAGACGTTCTACGCCGACGTGCTCGGCTGGACCTTCGGCGAGTCCAGCAGTGAGTACGGCAACTACACGCAGGCGTACTCCGACGGGAAGGCCGTCGCCGCCGTCGTGCCCCCGATGCCCGGCGCGGACGCCCCGTCGCAGTGGTGCCTGTACCTGCACTCGCCGGACGCCGGGGCCACGGCGGAGAAGGTCACGGCGCACGGCGGCGAGGTGCTGATGGGGCCCATGCAGGTGGGCACCTTCGGCTCGATGCTGATCGCCAAGGAGCCCAGCGGCGCGGTGTTCGGCGTCTGGCAGCCGGGCGAGCACAAGGGCTTCGAGAAGATGGGCGAGCCGGGCGCGTACGCCTGGGCGGAGGTCTTCACCCGGGAGCCCGACAAGCCGGACGCCTTCCTCCCGCAGGTCTTCCCGTACGCCACCCAGGAAATGGACGCCGGCGACGACCCGGACGAGTCCGACATGGACTTCAAGGTCTACAGCGTCGGCGGTCCCGGCAACCCGGTGCTGGGCCGGATGAGGATGGGCGACGAGTTCCCGCCGGAGGTCCCTTCGTACATCCAGGTCTACTTCGCCGTCCCGGACTGCGACGAGGCGATCGAGAAGGCCAGGAAGCACGGCGGGCAACTGCACTTCGGCCCGATGGACAGCCCGTTCGGCCGGTTCGCCGCGCTCACGGACCAGCAGGGCGCGGCCTTCGCGGTGATCGACCTGTCGACGACGGTCGGCGAGGTGCCGGAGTTCGCCTGAACGTAGAAGGCCCCGGCCGGTTTCCCGGTCGGGGCCTTCAAGTGCCCGGTGAGGCACTGGCGGAGGATACGAGATTCGAACTCGTGAGGGGTTGCCCCCAACACGCTTTCCAAGCGTGCGCCCTAGGCCACTAGGCGAATCCTCCGCCGCAAACAATACAAGACGTTGAGGGGTGCTCGCGAACGTGATCGTCTTCGGAGGGCGCGGCCGGGGCCCGGCTCGATTCCGGGGGCATCCATCCGCTAGGGTGGGCTCAGCCCCTCACGTGGCGCTATCTCACCCAACTCCCCCAGGGCCGGAAGGCAGCAAGGGTAAGTGGGCTCTGGCGGGTGCGTGGGGGGCGCTTTGCGTTCCGGGCGGGCTCGTGGGCCGCCGTTGTCGGTGGGCCCGGATAACCTCGTAGACGTGTCGTCCCTTGCGCTGTACCGCCGCTACCGCCCCGAGTCGTTCGCCGAGGTCATCGGGCAGGAGCATGTCACTGTCCCCCTGATGCAGGCCCTGCGGAACAACCGGGTCAATCACGCGTACCTGTTCAGCGGGCCGCGCGGGTGCGGAAAGACGACCAGTGCGCGCATCCTCGCCCGCTGCCTGAACTGTGAGCAGGGTCCCACTCCCACCCCGTGCGGGGAGTGCCAGTCCTGCCGCGACCTGGCGCGGAACGGCCCGGGCTCCATCGACGTCATCGAGATCGACGCCGCCTCGCACGGTGGTGTGGACGACGCCCGCGACCTGCGCGAGAAGGCGTTCTTCGGGCCCGCGTCGAGCCGGTACAAGATCTACATCATCGACGAGGCCCACATGGTCACCTCGGCGGGCTTCAACGCCCTGCTGAAGGTCGTCGAGGAGCCGCCGGAGCACCTCAAGTTCATCTTCGCCACCACCGAGCCGGAGAAGGTGATCGGCACCATCCGGTCCCGCACCCACCACTACCCCTTCCGGCTCGTGCCCCCCGGCACCCTGCGCGACTACCTGGGCGAGGTCTGCGGCCGCGAGGGCGCCCGGGTCGAGGAGGGCGTGCTGCCGCTGGTGGTGCGCGCCGGCGCCGGTTCCGTGCGCGACTCGATGTCCGTCATGGACCAGCTGCTCGCCAGCGCCGCCGACGAGGGTGTGACGTATGCCATGGCCACCTCGCTGCTCGGCTACACGGACGGCTCGCTGCTCGACTCCGTCGTGGACGCCTTCGCCGCCGGGGACGGCGCCGCGGCCTTCGAGGTCGTGGACCGGGTGGTGGAGGGCGGCAACGACCCGCGCCGCTTCGTCGCCGACCTCCTCGAGCGGCTGCGCGACCTGGTCATCCTGGCGGCCGTGCCGGACGCCGCGGAGAAGGGGCTGATCGACGCCCCCGTCGACGTCGTGGAGCGGATGCAGGCCCAGGCGTCCGTGTTCGGGGCCGCCGAGCTGTCGCGCGCCGCCGATCTCGTCAACACCGGCCTCACCGAGATGCGCGGCGCCACCTCGCCGCGGCTCCAGCTGGAGCTGATCTGCGCCCGCGTGCTGCTGCCCGCGGCCTTCGACGACGAGCGGTCCTTCCAGGCGCGGCTCGACCGGCTGGAGCGCAGCGGGGCCGCCGCCTTCGCGTCCGCGCCCGGCGTGCCCGCCATGGGCTACGTGCCCGGGCCGGAGGCGCACCCGATGGCGCCCGCGGGTCCCGGTGGCGGGGTGGCCGCGGCGCGTGCCGCCGCAGGCGCCGCGGCCGTGCAGCAGCCCGCCGCGCCGGTGGCGGTGCCCGAGCCGGTACGGGCTCCCGCGCGGCCGGAGGCGCCGGTTCAGGCCGCGCCCGCCGCCCCGGCCCCCGCCGAGCCCCCCGCCCCCGCCGGGCCCGCGCCCGGAGCGTGGCCCGGCGCCGCGCAGCCCGGCGGCGCCGCCGCGGCCCGGCCCGCGGCCGCCGCGCCCGGTGCCTGGCCCAGCGCGGCCGCCCCCGGCCAGGGGACCCCGGCCCCGGCGGCGCCCGCACCGGCCGCCCAGGCCCCGGCCTCCGCCGGCCCGTCTCCGGCCGCCGCCCCCGCGCCCTCCCCCGGGATGGCCGCCGGGGCCGGGCAGGTGCAGGCGATGTGGCCCGGCGTCCTCGAGGCCGTCAAGAACCGCCGCCGCTTCACCTGGATCCTGCTCAGCCAGAACGCCCAGGTCACCGGCTTCGACGGAACCACCCTCCAGCTCGGCTTCCCCAACGCCGGAGCCCGCGACAACTTCGCGAGCAGCGGCAGTGAGGACGTGCTGAAGGCCGTCCTGTCCGAGCAGTTCCAGGTCAACTGGAAGATCGACGCCGTGGTGTCCGGGGCGGCTCCGGCCCCGCTCCCCTCCTCCTCGTACGGCGCCCCGGCGGCCCCCGCCCCGGCCTACAGCCCCCCGCCGCAGGCGCCGGCCCCGTCCGCTCCTGCCCCGCAGTACCCCTCACAGCAGCCGCAGCAGTCCCAGCAGCCCCAGCAGTCGGGCTCCGCCCAGCAGCCCCCCGCACGGCAGGCGCCGCCGCCGGTCGCCCCGGAGGACGACGTCCCCGAGGAGGACGATCCGGACCTCGTCGAGAGCGCGCTGACCGGACACGACCTCATCGTGCGCGAGCTCGGAGCCACGGTTGTGGAGGAATACACGAATGAGTAGCACCGCCTGATTGGGGTGGCCGCACGAAGCCGGCTGCGCCGTCCGGGCTAGGCTGAGCAGCGTGAAGGTCCTCGTCATCGGCGGCGGCGCCCGCGAACACGCCCTGTGCCGCTCTCTGTCCCTCGACCCCGACGTCTCCGCGCTGTACTGCGCTCCCGGCAACGCCGGCATCGCCGAGGTGGCCGAACTCCGCCCGGTCGACGCCCTCGACGGCGCGGCCGTCACCGCCCTCGCCACCGAACTCGGCGCCGACCTGGTCGTCGTCGGTCCGGAGGCCCCGCTGGTCGCCGGGGTCGCCGACGCCGTGCGCGCCGCCGGCATCCCCGTCTTCGGCCCGTCGGGCGAGGCGGCGCGGCTGGAGGGCTCCAAGGCCTTCGCCAAGGACGTGATGGCCGCGGCCGGGGTCCCGACCGCGCGCAGCTACGTCTGCACCACCCCGGAGGAGGTGGACGCGGCCCTCGACGCCTTCGGCGCCCCGTACGTCGTCAAGGACGACGGTCTGGCCGCCGGGAAGGGCGTCGTGGTCACCGACGACCTCGCCGCCGCCCGCGCCCACGCACTCGGCTGCGACCGCGTGGTCATCGAGGAGTACCTCGACGGCCCGGAGGTCTCCCTCTTCGCCATCACCGACGGCGTCACCGTCGTCCCGCTCCAGCCGGCCCAGGACTTCAAGCGGGCGCTGGACGGCGACGAGGGCCCCAACACCGGCGGCATGGGTGCCTACTCCCCGCTGCCGTGGGCCGACCCGAAGCTGGTCGACGAGGTCATGGAGCTGGTCCTCCAGCCGACCGTCGACGAGCTCCGCCACCGCGGGACGCCCTTCTCCGGTCTGCTCTACGCCGGCCTGGCCATCACCAGCCGCGGTACCCGGGTCATCGAGTTCAACGCCCGGTTCGGCGACCCGGAGACCCAGGTCGTCCTGGCCCGGCTGCGCACCCCGCTCGCCGGCGTGCTGCTGAACGCCGCCAACGGCACCCTGGACGCCCAGCCCGCGCTCCGCTGGAGCGAGGACGCGGCCGTGACGGTGGTCGTCGCCTCGCACAACTACCCCGAGACCCCCCGCACCGGCGACGTCATCGAGGGGCTGGACGAGGTGGCGGCGAAGGACGCGCCCGACGCGTACGTGCTGCACGCCGGGACCCGCCGGGAGGGCGGCTCCGTGGTCAGCGCGGGAGGCCGCGTGCTCTCCGTGACGGCGACCGGTTCCGATCTGGCGCAGGCCCGCGAGAAGGCGTATAAGGCTGTCGCGCGGATCCGGCTGGACGGCTCGCAGCACCGTACCGACATCGCGGCGAAGGCGGCCGAGCGCCCCTGAGCCAGGGCTGAGCAGTCCCCGCGGGCCCGGTGCGCAGGAGGTGCGCCCGGGCCCGCGGGCGTGTTCGCGTGCGACTGCATCCGGCCGCGTTCGAACACACCCACCTTTACCCAAAGCCATTCCATCGGGTGATCGTCCCCCGGTCCGCCTGACGCCCGGGCGCGCCCCAACTAGGGTGCGGCGCAAGCATTCCGGCACTCGTTCCGGCACATGGCCCACCGGCATTGCGATGTCAGTGGCGGGTGTCACAGTGGGGGAGTGAGCAAAGCCGCCGCAGGGCAGAGGGGGTGAGGTCCGGCCGTGTCCGGAAACGGTTCGATCATGGAAGTGGGCGTGCCGTCCGCGCGTTCCCGCGCCCTGGCCGTGCTGCGCGTGCGCAGCAGGGCCATGGCCGCCGCGCTGCTGCCCGCCGCCTTCGCGGTGGTGCTGGTGGCCGCCCGGATGACGGGCCGGCTGGCCGGTGACCCCTGGCCCGCGGTGACCCTCGCCGTCTGTGTGTTCGCCGCCGTCGTGCTGCTCGTCGGCGGGATCTTCGGCGCGGTGGTCCTGCGGGCGAGCCCGGCCGTCACGCCGACGGTCCCGCTGTCCGAGACGGCGGCCCCCGACCTGTACCGGCTGGTGCGGGACCTGGCCGACCGGATGAAGGTGCCGGCGCCCTCCGCGATAGCCCTCACCCCGGACTGCGACAGCTGGCTGGAGGACCGCAGCCACACGGCGCACCGCCGCGGCGGCATATCCGCCGGCCCGGAGACCGAGCCCGGGGCCGCCCCGGTGCTGGTCATCGGCTCGCCGTTCCTGTGGTGGATGCGGGTCGCCGAGCTGCGCGCCGTCCTCGCGCCGGTCGTCGCCGGCACGGGCCCTTCGGCGCACCCGGACATAGCCGACGCACGCGGGTTCGTACGGGGCTTGGACGCGGCCGTGGATGTGGGCGGCCGTCGCGGCCTCGGCTGGATCGCCGCTCCGGCCCGGCTGCTGCTGCGGCTGTGCCGGGCGGACGCCGCGGAGATGGAGCGCGGCGTGGCCGCCGCCGCCGCGGACCGCGCCCAGGGCGTGGACTACGGGCTGCGCATCGTCGCCCAGGAACAGGTCGGCCTGGCCTACGCGGGCTGGGACCGGCTGCTGACCCGGGTCGCCCTGCCCGCCTGGCGGATGGGCCGCTGGCCGGCGCACCTGGACGCCGGGGTGGTCTCCGCGCTGACCGAGCTGTCCCGGCGGGACAGGCTGGCCGACGAGTTCACCTCGCGCCTCGGCGAGCGGCCCGCCTGCGACCTGCTGGAGCGGCCAGGAGCGGTGGACGAGGCGGTGTCGCTGCTGGCGGCACGGCTCTTCCACGGCGGTCCGGCCGAGACCGGGCCCGAGTGGTCGCCGGTGGACTGGGCGGCCTATCCGGAGGAGGTCGTGGACCGCAAGTGGCGCATCGAGGCGGCCCGCCTGCACGCGGCACTGGACGCGCTGACCGTCACCCCCGCCCCGCCCGCCACGGCGGCCCCCGCACCCTCGGCGGTCACGGCCCCACCCGCCACGGGAACCCTCGCCCCCGGGACCCCCGGGACCGCGGCCCCCGGAACCGCCGCCCCCGCCGACCGCTTCGCCGGCCCGACGCTGGAGCGGGTGCTGGACTACCTCACCGACCCCATCGGCGCGGGCACGGCCGGAGAGGCGCTGGCCGGACGGCTCAGCGGCGACCTGGCCCGCGAGGAGCGCGCCACCGGCCCGGCCGCCGGGACCGGAAAGGCCCGCGGTGCGGACGCCGTACCCCTCTTCCCGCTCCAGCCCCCGCGCACCGGCCGGGACCTGCTCGCCGACCACGTGACGGCGATGGTGTGCTGCGCGGCCGTCGACTCCGTCGGCGCCGCCCCCGGCCTGGACTGGCTCGACGGTCCGGTGCTGCTGGTCGGCGGCGACCGCCGCTCCGACCTCGCGCCCCGCGTGCTGTGCCTGGTGGAGGACGGTGACCCGGAGCCCCTGCGCGACTGGCTCGCGGACCTCGGCGTCCGCCCCGACAAGCCGGTCCGCCTCGTCTGACGGCGGCTGCGGCGAACCTGGCGGCTCCGGCTGCCCCACCAGCCCTCCCGGCCCGATCCCAGGCGCCCCAACGGGCTACGGCTCGCACACGCAACCGGAGCCGCATGTTCCGATCACGTCAATTCGCGACGAACGGTGACGGACTGCGTGCGTTATGTGATGTGCTGGGACCGGCTCGAAAAACAGTGCCCGTTCGGGGGAGCGAGGGAGGGGAACGGTATGGGTGCGGACCAGATCCGGCGGTGGGAGTCAGGTGCGCTCGCACACGCGGTCAACGACCCCTTCGGACAGGGCCCCCTACCTTGGTTCCGCGGCAGTGAACTCTACGTGGACGACACCGGCCAGGTCCTCCCCTGGTACGTGGAGCCGTCGCTCGTTCCCGGCCAGCTCCCGCGCGCCCGCGGCACCGGCGGCGGCCCCCGCACGGCCGACGACGTGCACGGGCAGATCAAGGGCTTCGCCTCCACCGGCGCCGTGGCCCCCGGTGAGGCCATCGACTTCCACGTCACGGTCGACCCGCCCCAGCAGTTCTCGGTCGACGTCTACCGGATCGGCCACTACGCCGGCGACGGCGCCTCCAAGATCACCACCAGCCCCCGGCTGTCCGGCATCGTCCAGCCGGCCCCCCTCGCCGCCGGCCGCACCGTCTCCTGCCACCACTGGTGGCTGTCCTGGCGCCTGCAGGTCCCCTCCTACTGGAGCATCGGCGCGTATGTGGCCGTCCTCACCACCGCCGACGGCTACCGCTCCCACATCCCCTTCACGGTCCGCGACGACCACCCCGCCGACCTGCTGCTCCTGCTCCCCGACATCACCTGGCAGGCATACAACCTCTACCCCGAGGACGGCCGCACCGGCGCCAGCCTCTACCACGCCTGGGACGAGGACGGCCGGCTGCTCGGCGAGCAGGACGCCGCCCACACCGTCTCCTTCGACCGCCCCTACGCGGGCGCCGGCCTGCCCCTGCACGTCGGGCACGCCTACGACTTCATCCGCTGGGCCGAGCGCTACGGCTACGACCTCGCCTACGCCGACGCCCGCGACCTGCACGCCGGGCGCGTCGACCCCACCCGCTACCGCGGCCTGGTCTTCCCCGGCCACGACGAGTACTGGTCCGCCCCCATGCGCCGCACCGTCGAACGCGCCCGCTCGCACGGCACCTCCCTCGTCTTCCTCTCCGCCAACACCATGTACTGGCAGGTCGAACTCGCACCCTCCCCCTCCGGGGTCGAGGACAGGCTCCTGACCTGCCGAAAACGCCGTGGCCCGGGCCGCCCCGCCCTCTGGCGCGAGGTGGACCGCCCCGAGCAGCAACTGCTCGGCATCCAGTACGCCGGCCGCGTCCCCGAACCCGCGCCCCTGATCGTGCGCAACGCCACGCATTGGCTCTGGGACTCCACGGGGGCGGCGGAGAACGACGAGCTGCCCGGCCTGGTCGCGGGCGAGGCCGACCGGTACTTCCCGCGCACCCAGCTCCCCGCGCACCAGGAGCGCATCCTGCTCGCGCACTCCCCGTACCTGGACACCGAGAACCACCGCCGCCACCAGGAGACCTCGCTCTACCGGGCGCCCAGCGGGTCCCTGGTGTTCGCGTCGGGCACCTTCGCCTGGTCCCCGGCCCTCGACCGGCCCGGCCACGTCGACGAGCGCGTGCAGCGCGCCACCGCCAACCTCCTCGACCGGATCTGCAAGCGGGACTGAGACCGGGACTGAGACCGGGGCTGAGGCCGGGACGAAGATCGGGGCCTGAGACCGGGACCGAGAGCAGGCGCCGGGCCCGCATGACACCCCGCGGGACCGGGCATGCGACCCGGTGCGGGAGAATGGGTTTGCGCTTGTACAGACCCACAGGGAGACCCCGTGTCCGGATTCGTCGAAAAGCCCGAGCCGGTTGAGGTTCCCGGCCTCGTCCACCTCCACACCGGCAAGGTGCGCGACCTCTACCGCGACGAGGACGACCGCCTCGTCATGGTCGCCAGCGACCGCATCTCCGCCTTCGACTGGGTGCTGCCCACCGTGATCCCGGACAAGGGCCGCGTCCTCACCCAGCTCTCCCTGTGGTGGTTCGACCAGCTCGCGGACCTCGTCCCGAACCACGTCATCTCCACCGACCTGCCCGCCGGCGCCCCCGCCGACTGGGCGGGGCGCACCCTGGTCTGCCGCAACCTCGACATGGTCCCCGTCGAGTGCGTGGCCCGCGGCTACCTGACCGGCTCCGGCCTCGCCGAGTACCGCCAGACCCGTACGGTGTGCGGGCTGGCCCTGCCCGAAGGCCTCGTGGACGGCTCCGAGCTGCCCGGCCCGATCTTCACCCCGGCGGCCAAGGCGGCGGTCGGCGAGCACGACGAGAACGTCAGCTACGAGGAGGTCGCGCGCTCCCAGGGCGCCGAGACGGCGGCGCTGCTGCGCCAGACCACCCTCGCCGTGTACAGCCGGGCCCGGGACATCGCCCGGGAGCGCGGGATCATCCTGGCCGACACCAAGTTCGAGTTCGGCTTCGACCCGAAGGACGGCACGCTGGTCGCCGCCGACGAGGTGCTGACCCCGGACTCCTCGCGCTTCTGGCCCGCCGACCTGTGGGAGCCGGGCCACGCCCAGCCCTCCTTCGACAAGCAGTACGTCCGCGACTGGCTGTCCTCCCCGGACTCCGCCTGGGACCCCAAGGGGGAGCTCCCGCCGCCGGCCCTCCCGCAGGAGGTCGTCGAGCGGACCCGCGCCAAGTACATCGAGGCCTTCGAGCGGCTCACCGGCCTGCCCTGGTCGTAGGGCGCCCGGGGCGCCCCGGGCGCCGCGCAACGACGAAGAAGCCCCCGGTCGTGAGACCGGGGGCTTCTCGCCTGCAGAGCGGACAACGAGACTCGAACTCGCGACATCCACCTTGGCAAGGTGGTGCTCTACCAACTGAGCTATGTCCGCATGCGCCGTAGCGCGGGACCTACTATACCCAACCCCGCTCCCGGGCGAGACGCACCGCCGTGTGCCGGTTCTCGGCCCCCAGCTTGGTCGCCGCCGAGGACAGGTAGTTGCGCACCGTCCCCTGGGAGAGCCGGGCCCGCTCGGCGATCTCCGCGACCGGCGCCCCGTCCGCGGCGAACTCCAGCACCTCCGCCTCCCGGGCGGTCAGCGGCGAGTCCCCGGCGCTGATCGCGTCGGCCGCCAACTCCGGATCCACGTACCGCCCCCCGGCGTGCACGGTCCGGATCAGCTCCGCCAGCCGCTGCGCCGAGACGGTCTTCGGCGCGAAGGCCCGCACCCCCGCCGCCAGCGCCCGCTTCAGGTGCCCGGGACGGCCGTGACTGGTCACGATCATGCTCTTGCAGTCGGGCAGTTCGGCCCGCAGCGAGGTGGCGACGCTCACCCCGTCCGCCCCCGGCATCTGCAGGTCCAGCACCGCCACGTCCGGCCGGTGCGCCCGCGCCATCGCCAGGGCCTCCGGTCCCGAGGCCGCTTCGGCGACCACCAGCAGGTCGTCCTCCAGGGCCAGCAGCGCGGCCAGGGCCCCGCGGATCAGGTGCTCGTCATCGGCGAGCAGTACGCGTACGGGGCTCACACCCGCACCTCCAGTCCGTTTGCGTGGGCACTCGGTATCTCGGCGCACAGCCGGAAGCGGCCGCCGGCCACCGGCCCCGCCCGCAGCGTCCCGTCCAGCACGGCGAGCCGCTCGCGCAGGCCCGCGAGCCCCGAACCGGGCGGTCCGGCGGGACACTCGGGCGCCCCGTCGTTCTCCACCACCAGCGTCACGGCCCCGGACTCCGGCGCGGTCAGCCGGATCAGGCAGTTCTGGGCGTCCCCGTGCCGCAGGACGTTGGTGGTCGCCTCGCGCACCACCCAGCCGAGTGCGGACTGCACCTCGGCGGGCAGCGCCCGGCCGGCCGCGACGTCGACCCGGCAGTCCATTCCGGCCGCGCTCAGCACCCCGCGCGCACCCTCCAGCTCCACCGACAGGTCCGCCTCCCGGTAGCCGCGTACGACGTCCCGCACCTCGCGCTGGGACTCCTGGGCGATCCGCTGCACCTCGATCATCTGGTCCACCGCCTCCGGGCGTTCGCGCCGCGCCAGCTGGACCGCCAGCTCGCTCTTGAGCGCGATCACCGCGAGGTTCCGGCCCATCACGTCGTGCAGGTCCCGGCCGAAGCGCAACCGCTCCTCGGCGACCGCGAGCCGCGACTGGGCCTCGCGGGAGCGGTCGAGCTCCCACACGGTCTTCAGCAGCCAGGTGGTGAACCCGCAGGCCATGGAGAAGAAGACGGTGGAGATCAGCACGCCGACGACGTATCCGAGGGCCTCCCGGGCCGGCAGCCCGAGGGCGAGCACCACCAGCCCCGTGCCGCCCGCGTAGGCCGGGCCCACGTACCGCATCTGCCGCACCGAGGGCAGGCACATCACCAGGGCGCCGCTGCCGAATCCGGCCACCCCGGCGATCAGCTGCGGGGCCACCGCCGGGTCGGAGAACACCCCGGAGCGGCGCAGCACGAGCACCGCCACCACGAAGACGGCCGTGACGGCGGCGACGGTGAGCGCGAGCCGCGCCGGGCGCTCGCGCCGGTCGACCGCCCAGTCCATGGCCCGTGAATACACGAAACCGCAGAGCACCGCGTGCACGCACACCAGCAGCAGGAGGGCCAGGGCCACCAGGGGCTGCTCGGGCGCTTCCACGACCACCGGGAGCAACCCGAACGAGAGGATCTCCAGGAGGATGAAGAGATGGCACGACCAGCGCGTGTACAACTCGACCTTCTCCGCACTGCTGCGGTTCCTCCACCACCCCGTCAGTTTCGACACGGCCCCGTCCCCCTGGTCCCCTCGCGGCGCGGTTCCCCGCGGAACCACTTCTGCACAGCAAACACGGTGATCACGACCCAGGCCAGCGTCGGGAGCGCGGCCCCAGCGGGTCGCAGGTCCGTGCCCCGGCGCTCCAGCCGGCTCTCGGTGCCGGTCATGCCCCCAGCCTCGTGGCTCCGGGCCGGTCGGGGCAGTGCAGCCCGTCATGATCCGCGATGACATTTGTAAGGCGGGGGCAGGGCAGGGGGAGGGGCAGGAAAGGGACCCGGCCCGGGGCTCCGGAACACGAGAAAGGCCCCGGTCGTGATGACCGGGGCCTTTCCCTGATGGAGCGGACGACGCGACTCGAACGCGCGACATCCACCTTGGCAAGGTGGTGCTCTACCAACTGAGCTACGTCCGCAGGGTTACTGCGTGCACTGCGAGCAGTGCGTGCATCACTCTACCCGATCCACCGTGGTGGTTCGGACAGCCGATGCAGAGCGGGTGACAGGGATCGCACACTGCGCCTTCCCTCTGGAAGAGGGATGTTCTACTACTGAACTACACCCGCACGACTTCGGGGCCCTGACCTGCGGTCTGGCCCCTCGGCGTGATCCACACATTAGCCGACGGAGGGGGGTGGATGGCAAATCGGCCCTCAGTGGGCCGCGTTGTAGGCCTCGTAGATCTTCTTGGGGATGCGGCCGCGGGGCGGCACGTCGTACTGGTTGGACCGGGCCCAGGCCCGGACGACCGCGGGGTCCGGCGCGACGGACGTGTGCTTGAAGGTCTTCCCCGAGCGCGACTGGCGGCGCCCGGCGGCCACGAAGGGGGCGAGGCCCTTCCGCAGTTTCTTTGCGTTGGCCGCATTGAGGTCGATCTCGTACGACTTTCCGTCCAGAGCGAACACGACCGTTTCCGCCGCTTCTCCGCCATCGATGTCATCGGAGAGCGTGACTACTACGCGCTGCGCCACGGATATCGGTCCCTTCGTGCGATCCGCTCCGCGCTGACGTGGAGCGATGTCGCCTGTGTGGATGTTTCGGGGCAATGCATCATTCAACCGGAATCCCGGGTGATTCCTTTGTACCCCGATTCTCATTGCAATGCGAAGCCCAGTTAATTCTCTCCGCGTGTCCCGCCGCAATGCCGGGCACGTGGTTTTCCGGCGGATTTTGCGAAGCGTTGGTGAAGTCGAAACGGCCCGGTGATCACGCCGCCCCGATATCTACCCGCGTAGAAATTTCGGGCGGGTACGCTGAGGGAACCGCCTTCGCACCAACCACACACGGGAGTGCCCGATGGCACGCGTCGTAGTCGACGTCATGCTCAAGCCGGAGATCCTCGACCCCCAGGGCCAGGCGGTGCAGCGTGCACTGCCGCGCCTGGGCTTCGAGGGGATCGCGGACGTCCGCCAGGGGAAGCGTTTCGAGCTCGAGGTGGAGGGACCGGTCGACCAGGCCGCCCTCGACCGCATCCACAAGATGGCCGAGACCTTCCTCGCCAACACCGTCATCGAGGACTTCACCGTGAAGGTCGAGGCCTGACGGTGACCACTCGCATCGGAGTCGTCACGTTCCCCGGAACGCTCGACGACCGTGACTCACTGCGCGCCATCCGCCTCGCGGGGGCCGAGCCGGTTTCGCTCTGGCACCGCGACAAGGACCTGCACCAGGTCGACGCGGTCGTCCTCGCGGGCGGCTTCTCCTACGGGGACTACCTGCGCGCCGGAGCCATCTCCCGGTTCTCGCCGGTGATGGACACCATCATCGAGCAGGCCAAGGGCGGCATGCCCGTCCTCGGCATCTGCAACGGCTTCCAGGTCCTCACGGAGGCCCACCTGCTGCCGGGGGCGATGCTCCGCAACAACCACCTGCACTTCATCTGCCGCGACCAGAAGCTGCGGGTGGAGAACGCGGAGACCACGTGGACCGGCGACTACAGCGCTGGCCAGGAGATCTCCGTGCCGCTCAAGAACATGGACGGCCGCTACACCGCCGACGAGCGCACGCTCGACGAACTGGAGGCCGAAGGCCGAGTGGCCTTCCGGTACGTCGACGTCAACCCCAACGGGTCCCTGCGCGACATCGCCGGAATCACCAATGCCGCGGGCAACGTCCTCGGCCTGATGCCGCACCCCGAGCACGCGGTCGAGCCGCTGATCGGAACGGGCGGCACCGACGGCCTCCCGTTCTTCACGTCGGTCCTGAAGAAGCTGGTCAGCGCATGAGCCTCGACACGGTCAAGAACGCCACCGACACCCCGGACGCGGCGCAGCCCTGGAGGGAACTCGGCCTCAAGGAGGACGAGTACGCCCGCATCCGGGAGATCCTCGGCCGCCGCCCCACGGGCGCCGAGCTCGCCATGTACTCGGTCATGTGGTCCGAGCACTGCTCGTACAAGAGCAGCAAGGTCCACCTCGCCCAGTTCGGCAAGAAGGCCCCCAAGAACGACGCCATGCTGGTCGGCATCGGCGAGAACGCCGGCGTCGTCGACGTGGGCCAGGGCTACGCGGTCACCTTCAAGGTGGAGTCGCACAACCACCCCTCCTACATCGAGCCCTACCAGGGCGCGGCCACCGGCATCGGCGGCATCGTCCGCGACATCCTGGCCATGGGCGCCCGCCCGGTCGCCGTCGTGGACCCGCTGCGGTTCGGCGCGGCCGACCACCCCGACACCAAGCGCGTCCTGCCGGGCGTCGTCGCGGGCATCGGCGGCTACGGCAACTGCCTGGGCCTGCCGAACATCGGCGGCGAGGTCGTCTTCGACGCGTGCTACCAGGGCAACCCGCTGGTCAACGCCGGCTGCATCGGCGTGATGAAGCACGAGGACATCCACCTCGCCAAGGCCTCCGGCCCCGGCAACAAGGTCATCCTCTACGGCGCCCGCACCGGCGGCGACGGCATCGGCGGCGTCTCGGTCCTCGCGTCGGAGACGTTCGACGACACGAAGCCGACCAAGCGCCCCGCCGTCCAGGTCGGCGACCCCTTCCAGGAGAAGCTCCTCATCGAGTGCACCCTGGAGATCTTCAAGGAGAAGCTGGTCGCGGGCATCCAGGACCTCGGCGGCGCCGGGCTGTCCTGCGCGACCTCCGAGCTCGCTTCCGCCGGTTCCGGCGGCATGCGCGTGGAGCTGGACTCCGTCCCGCTGCGCGACGCGACGCTCTCGCCCGAGGAGATCCTCATGAGCGAGTCGCAGGAGCGCATGTGCGCGATCGTCGAGCCGCAGCACGTCGCGCGCTTCATGGAGATCTGCGAGAAGTGGGACGTCATCGCCACCGTCATCGGTGAGGTGACCGACGGCGAGCGCCTGGAGATCTTCTGGCACGGCGAGCAGATCGTGGACGTGCCCCCGGGCACCGTCGCCCACGAGGGCCCGGTCTACAACCGCCCGTACGCACGCCCCTCCTGGCAGGACGCGCTGCAGGCCGACGACGCGGGCAAGCTGCCCCGCCCGGCGACTTCCGCCGAACTGCGGGCGCAGGTCCTGGCGCTGGTGTCCTCCCCGAACCAGGCGTCGAAGTCGTGGGTCACCGACCAGTACGACCGCTTCGTCCAGGGCAACACGGTGCTCGCGCAGCCCGAGGACGCGGGCATGGTCCGCATCGACGAGGAGTCCAACCTCGGCGTGGCCATGGCCACCGACGGCAACGGCCGCTTCGCCAAGCTCGACCCGTACACGGGTGCGCAGCTGGCGCTGGCCGAGTCGTACCGCAACGTGGCCGCGACCGGCGCGAAGCCGCTCGCGATCTCCGACTGCCTGAACTTCGGCTCCCCCGAGGACCCGGACGTGATGTGGCAGTTCGCCGAGGCCTGCCGCGGGCTCGCCGACGGCTGCCTGGAGCTGGGCACCCCGGTGACCGGCGGCAACGTCTCGCTCTACAACCAGACCGGTGACATCGCCATCCACCCGACCCCGGTCGTGGCGGTCCTCGGTGTGATCGACGACGTCAACCGCCGCACGCCGATGGCGTTCTCGGAGGCCGGCCAGCTGCTGTACCTGCTGGGCGACACGGCCGAGGAGTTCGGCGGTTCGGCCTGGTCCCAGGTCGTCCACGACCACCTCGGCGGCATGCCGCCCAAGGTGGACCTGGGCCGCGAGAAGCTGCTGGGCGAGATCCTGATCTCCGCCTCGCGCGACGGCATGATCGACGCCGCGCACGACCTGTCCGACGGCGGTGTGATCCAGGCGCTCACCGAGTCCTGCCTGCGCGGCGGCAACGGTGCGCGGATCGTGGTCCCCGAGGGCCTGGACGCCTTCACCTTCCTGTTCTCCGAGTCGGCGGGCCGGGCCATCGTGTCCGTCCCGCGCAGCGAGGAGCTCCGCTTCACCGACATGTGCGGGGCGCGCGGCCTGCCCGTCGCGCGCATCGGCGTGGTGGACGGCGATGAGATCGAGATCCAGGGCGAGTTCACCCTCCCGCTGGCCGAGCTCCGCGAGGCCCACGAGGCGACGATCCCGGCCCTGCTGGCCTGATCGCCCGCTGTGCGCCCGAGCCCCCGGCTGGATTTCCCCCCGGCCGGGGGCTCACCGCGTCGGCCCGGCTGTCCGACCGGGCCGCAGGAGTGCCGCGGGCACCGGCGGCCCGGGAGGAGGGCTGCCTGCTCGCGGTGGGGCGCGCCCGCTCGTACTTCCGTGACGACGCGGCCGCGGTCGCGGTGGACGGCCCCGGCTCCGGCAGCCCGCGCCCGGTGAACTCCGGCACGGCGGGCCGCGGGTCGACGACCTGCGCGGGGCGGCCGGCCACGCTGACGATGACCGTGCCCCACCGGCACCGGTCGGTCCTCGGCCCGCGCTTCGACGAGCTGTCCCACGCCCGCGCCACCGACGTCGCGACGCGCCGCGGCTGCACCGGCCTCACCCTTCCCGGATAGGGTCACCGCATGCCGCCCGGGAAGAAGAAGCCGCGTACCTACGACGATGCCAGGATCCGCGCGGCCGTCACCGCGCAGTTCGCGCATGTGGCCCGCGGTGTGCGGGAGTTGGGGCCTGAGCAGCTCGGCCGGCCCAGCGGGCTCGGCGAGTGGACCGTCGCCGACCTCGCCGCGCACATCGCGTGGATCGCCGACTCCCTCGCCGTCGGCCTCGCGCGGCCGCCCGCCGCCGCCGCCGAACTGACCGCCGCCGAATGGCCCTTCGCGACCGCGTCCCTCGCCGGGAGGATCTCCGACGCCGCCCGCGAGACCCTGGCCGGAGCCCCGCTCCCCGAGCTCTACGACCGGGCGGCCGCCCGGCTGGCCGCGGCGCTTCGGGCCCACACCGGGGAGCGCGTGCTGCACCTGTGGATCGGGGACATGACCCTCGCCGACTTCCTGGTCACCCGGACCGTGGAACTGGTGGTGCACACCGACGACCTGAACCGGGCCGCCGGGGTCGAGATCCCCGTCGAGCGCCAGGCCCTGGCCGCCTGCACCCGGCTGCTCGCCGACGCCCTCGCCCTGAAGGCGCCGGGCGGTTCGGTCGAGGTGCGGATCCCGCCCTTCGCGGTGGTCCAGTGCATCGAGGGCCCCCGCCACACCCGCGGCACCCCGCCCAACGTGGTCGAGACCGACCCGCTGACCTGGATCCGGCTCGCGACGGGCCGTACGCGGTGGGCCGCCGCCCTCG
Organism: Streptomyces sp. NPDC045967; assembly: GCF_056430495.1. NCBI lineage: Bacteria > Bacillati > Actinomycetota > Actinomycetes > Kitasatosporales > Streptomycetaceae > Streptomyces > Streptomyces sp. NPDC045967. The sequence goes on from NZ_JBWKLE010000004.1 coordinate 541,562, forward strand.
ACGAGGCGCAGGTCAGGGCCAGCGGCGAGCGCGCCGACCTGTCCGGCCTGCTCCCGCTGATGAGCTGAGCGGAACCACCCGGGCCGTTCGTCCGTCCCATCCGCATGCGTACCCTCAGGCACCTTCCGACCGGCCTGGCCCTCCTCCTCGCGCTCGCCGCGTGCGCGCGGTCCGGGGACAGCGGGAGCAGCGCGCTCCCCGACCCCCGGGGCTCCTGGGCCGTGGAGTCCGTGACCACCGGCGGCCGCACCCTGCACGCGCCACCGGTCGCCCGCGTCGACCTGAAACCGGACGAGGCCACGGGCCACTACGGCTGCAACGGCTTCACGGCGAAGGTCGTCTTCGAAGGCTCCTCCGCCCTGACCGTGACCCCCGGCACCAGCACCACCATGGCCTGCGAGGACCAGGAGTTCGAGATCGCGTTCTCCCGGCTGTTCCAGGGCCGGCTGACCATCGACCGGGGCCCCGACCGGCTCACGCTGAAGACCGCCGACGGCGGCACCATCGCCCTCACCGCCCAGCCCCAGGCCCCGGACGCCCCGCTCGCCGCCACCGAGTGGATCGTCGACTCGCTGGTCGACGGCGCGACGGTGTCCTCCGTCCCCGCCGAGGCGGCCGGGCGCGCCCGGTTCAGCCTGACCGCGGACGGCGCGGCGAGCGGCAGCCTCGGCTGCAACCGGTTCAGCGCCAAGGCCGTCGTCGAGGGCTCCTCGGTCACCTTCGGACCGCTCACCGCGACCCGGATGGCCTGCGAGGGCCCGGCCGGCGAGGTGGAGCGGAGCCTGACCGCGCTGCTCGGCAGCGGCCCGCTCACCTGGAAGATCCAGGGGCAGGACCTCACCCTGACCGCCGCCGACGGCAAGGGCCTCACCGCGAAGGGAGCCACGGCGGCCGAATGACCCCCCGCCGCCTCAGGCCGGATAGGGCAGCAGCGTCGCGTCCACCGCCTCCCAGGCGGCGCGCAGTTCCGCCAGCCGGGCCGGTTCCACCGCGGCCTTGTCGGCCTGCTCACGGACGTCCCCGGCCAGGTCGAACAACTGGTCGCGGCCCGCCCTGCCGCGGTAGTACTTCCAGGAGCCGCGCCGCAGGGCCCGCTCCCCGCGCACCCGCCAGAACAGGTCCCGCTCGCGGGGCTCCTCGCCCCGCAGCAGGTACCCGGCCAGGCTCACCCCGTCCAGCGGGTAGGCGGGGTGGGGCCGTGCCCCGGCCACCTCCAGCAGCGTCGCCGTCCAGTCCGGGCTGAACACCGGCAGGCGGCTGACCTGCCCGCCGTCCAGCCGCGCGGGCCAGCGCGCGACGGTGGGCACCCGGATCCCGCCCTCCTGCAGCGATCCCTTGCTGCCCGACAGCGGCCAGCTGTAGGAGAAGCGCTCGCCGCCGTTGTCGCTGGCGAACACCACCAGGGTGTCCTCCTCCTGGCCGGAGCGCTTCAGCGCCTTCAGCACCTCGCCGACCGAGCGGTCCAGGTCCTCGACCAGCTGCCGGTACTTGCCGACCGAGCCGCCGTCCTGGTGCCACAGTGCGCGCCCGTCGCCCGCCTTGATGCGGCGGACGATCTCGGCGCTCTCCTCGGTGTCCCCTTCGGCGATCCAAGGCCAGTGCGGAGTGGTGTAGTTCAGGTTCAGCAGCCACGGCGTGCCGCCGTGGTCGCGCGAGACGTACTCGCTCGCCCGCTCGGTGATGATCCGGGTGTAGTAGCGCAGGTCCCGGTAGGTGGCGTCGCCCTCGTAGAGGTCGTACTCGCCGCCCAGCCCGAGCTTCGAGTAGTACTCCAGGGCGCCGCCGAAGTTGCCGAAGAACTCCTGCCAGCCGGACTTCGTCGGGCCGTAGTCCGGCAGGTGGCCCGCGTGCCACTTGCCGATCAGCGCGGTGGAGTAGCCGGAGTCCCGCAGCAGCGAGGCCAGCGTCGGATGGGTCGGCTCCAGGCCCACCGACCTGTCGGCGATCGGCTCGGCCAATCCGCCCCGGGTGCGCGCCGGATAGCGGCCGGTGTACAGGCTGAACCGGGTCGGCGAGCAGGTCGCCGAGCCCGCGTAGGCGTCGGTGAACCGGACGCCCTGGCGGGCGAGCCGGTCCAGGTTCGGGGTCCTGATGTCCGGGGACCCGTAGGAGGACAGGTCCGCCCAGCCCAGGTCGTCGCCCAGGATGAACAGGATGTTGGGACGGCGCGAGCGGCGTCCGCGCGCAGCGCGGAACTCCCGCTCCGGTCCGGACTCGGCGGCCCGCGCGGGGGCGGCGGCGCCCAGCCCCGCGGCCGCCGCGGCGGCGCTCACGCCGACCGCCCCGCCGAAGGCGCGTCGGGACATCAGGGGTTCGTACGAGGTCACAGCTACTCCAGGGCACGGCCCGGCGCCCGGCAGCGCGGGGCATGCCGGGGCGGGGGTGGAGGAAAAGGGAAAGGAATGTGCGGCGTGTGACTACGCGGAACAGCGACAGATGGCGCTCGCGACACGGACCAGGTCCACGTGCCGGCGCTCGACGAGGGTGACGGTGCGGTCACCGAGAGGCTGCATGGGGCGAGAGCCTGTACGAAAGTCCGTACGGCTGTCAACAAAGGAATCCGGATACCGGGACGCAGCGGCCCGGTCACCCTGTGTGCTGTGACATTTCCCGAGCATCCCGAATTCGGACCAGTGGTCGACCTCGCCTACACTCGTAGTGTGCCTCGTGGTGATGGACGACTCAACCACGACCTGCTCCCCGGAGAAAAGGGCCCCCAGGACGCTTGCGGCGTCTTCGGTGTCTGGGCTCCGGGTGAAGAGGTCGCCAAGCTCACCTACTTCGGACTGTATGCGCTACAGCACCGCGGACAAGAGTCCGCGGGAATCGCTGTGAGCAACGGTTCCCAGATCCTCGTCTTCAAGGACATGGGCCTTGTGTCCCAGGTCTTCGACGAAACCTCTCTCGGCTCGCTCCAGGGTCATATCGCGGTCGGTCACGCCCGCTACTCGACCACCGGGGCCTCCGTCTGGGAGAACGCCCAGCCGACCTTCCGCGCGACCGCCCACGGCTCCATCGCCCTGGGTCACAACGGCAACCTGGTGAACACCGCCGAGCTCGCCGAGATGGTCGCCGACCTCCCCCGCCAGGACGGCCGTGCCACGCAGGTGGCCGCGACCAACGACACCGACCTGGTGACCGCCCTGCTCGCCGGCCAGACCGACGACGACGGCAAGCCCCTGACCATCGAGGAGTCGGCCGCCAAGGTCCTCCCCCAGGTCAAGGGCGCCTTCTCGCTGGTCTTCATGGACGAGGGGACCCTCTACACCGCCCGCGACCCGCAGGGCATCCGCCCGCTGGTCCTCGGCCGCCTCGAGCGCGGCTGGGTGGTCGCGAGCGAGACCGCCGCCCTCGACATCTGCGGCGCCAGCTTCGTCCGCGAGGTCGAGCCGGGCGAGCTCATCGCGATCGACGAGAACGGCCTGCGCACCTCCCGATTCGCGGAAGCGAAGCCCAAGGGATGCGTCTTCGAGTACGTCTACCTGGCGCGCCCGGACACCGACATCGCCGGCCGCAACGTCTACCTCTCGCGTGTCGAGATGGGCCGGCGCCTGGCCAAGGAAGCCCCGGTCGAAGCCGACCTGGTCATAGCGACGCCGGAGTCGGGCACCCCCGCCGCCGTCGGATACGCCGAGGCCAGCGGGATCCCGTACGGCGTCGGCCTGGTCAAGAACGCCTATGTCGGCCGGACCTTCATCCAGCCCTCGCAGACGATCCGCCAGCTCGGCATCCGCCTGAAGCTCAACCCGCTCAAGGAAGTCATCCGGGGCAAGCGCCTGGTGGTCGTCGACGACTCGATCGTCCGCGGCAACACCCAGCGCGCCCTGGTCAAGATGCTCCGGGAGGCCGGCGCGGCCGAGGTCCACATCCGGATCTCCTCGCCGCCGGTGAAGTGGCCGTGCTTCTTCGGCATCGACTTCGCCACCCGGGCCGAGCTGATCGCGAACGGCATGACCGTCGACGAGATCGCCACCTCCCTGGGCGCGGACTCGCTCTCCTACATCTCGCTCGACGCGATGGTCGAGGCGACGACCATCCAGAAGCCCAACCTCTGCCGTGCCTGCTTCGACGGCGAGTACCCGATGGAGCTGCCCGACCCGCAGCTCCTGGGCAAGCAGCTTCTGGAGACCGAGCTCGCCGGCGGCACGGACGCCGCCGACGCGCTGCGCCGTCCCTGACCTCCCCCGGACTCCTCCGCCAGCCACCGCTGGGAGGTGCCCACCGGGGGACCCCCACGCTCCACCTGCGCCGGGCCCTGTCTTTGAGGCTTCTCCCAGGGCCCGGCACCACACGCAGTAACGACACGAAAGCTCTCCCTGTCATGACAGAGAAGACCACCGGTGCCAGCTACGCAGCCGCAGGCGTGGACATCGAAGCGGGAGACCGCGCCGTCGAGCTGATGAAGGAGTGGGTGAAGAAGACGCAGCGCCCCGAGGTCCTCGGCGGCCTCGGCGGATTCGCCGGCCTCTTCGACGCCTCCGCCCTCAAGCGCTACGAGCGGCCGCTGCTCGCCTCCGCCACGGACGGGGTCGGCACCAAGGTCGACGTCGCCCGCCGGCTCGGCGTGTACGACACCATCGGCCACGACCTGGTCGCGATGGTCATGGACGACATCGTCGTCTGCGGCGCCGAGCCGCTCTTCATGACCGACTACATCTGTGTCGGCAAGGTGCATCCCGAGCGTGTCGCGGCCATCGTCAAGGGCATCGCCGAGGGCTGCGTCCTCGCCGGCTGCGCCCTGGTCGGCGGCGAGACCGCCGAGCACCCCGGCCTGCTGGGCCCGGACGACTTCGATGTGGCGGGCGCCGGTACCGGCGTCGTGGAGTACGACCGGCTGCTCGGCGCGGATCGCATCCGTACGGGTGACGCCGTGATCGCGATGGCTTCGTCCGGCCTTCACTCGAACGGGTACTCGCTGGTCCGCCACGTGCTCTTCGACCGCGCCGGGATGTCCCTGGAGCAGGAGATCGCGGAGCTCGGCCGGACGCTCGGCGAGGAGCTCCTGGAGCCCACCAAGATCTACTCGCTGGACTGCATGGCCCTCACCCGTGCGGCCGAGGTGCACGCCTACTCGCACATCACCGGCGGCGGCCTGGCGGCGAACCTGGCCCGGGTCATCCCGGACCACCTGCACGCCACGGTCGACCGTTCGACCTGGGCCCCCGGCGCGATCTTCGACCTGGTCGGCAAGGCCGGCCGGGTCGAGCGGCTGGAGCTGGAGAAGACGCTGAACATGGGCGTCGGCATGATGGCGGTCGTGCCCGGCGAGTCGGTGGACGTGGCCCTGACCGCGCTGGCCGACCGGGGCGTCGACGCCTGGGTCGCCGGTGAGATCGTCGAGCGCGGCGAACACACCGAGGGAGCGACCCTGACCGGGTCCTACGCGAGCTGAGCAGCACTGAAACCCGGCCCGGGGCGATGCCCTGGACCGGGTTTCAGTCTGTGACCTTGTCGTGCAGACGCTTCTGGGAAAGCGTCAAGCGCCGCGACGCCGTGCCGACGGACCGGACTCTTCGTCCTCGTCGTCGTCATCGCTGTTGTACAGCTCCGCGTACTTGGCGTACGGGTCGTCGTCGTCATCCAGATCGTCATCGACTTCGACCGGCTTGCTGACAGGCAGCAGCGGATCCGTCGGCGATGCGCCCAGCTCATTGGCCAGACGCGAGAGGTCAGTCCCGCCGCTGTTGTACTTCAGCTGGCGGGCGACCTTTGTCTGCTTGGCCTTGGCCCGGCCGCGCCCCATGGCTCGACCCCCTCGGTGACGGGGCTCGACGGCCCCAGAGTCTGACACGCGTTCATGGTTCGGAGCGGGCTCTCCGTGAAGAGACCGTCCGTAGGGGTTTAACGGTACCTGCTTCCGCGGCCATACGGTACGCCGCCCGCATGACGCGCCCCGGTGCAGTACCAACGAGGCGCCCCGTCCCCGCTGGTCACCGCGATTTTAACGCTTTCCCGGCCCGCGACCCGCCGAAGTGCAGTGAGTTCCGTCTCCCCGCACCCCGGCGGGCGCACCCGGATGCCCCGGAGGGGCCGCCGGCTAGCGGGCGGAGCGGGCGTCCGCCATCCGCTGCTCGGCGATCCGGTCGGCTGCCGCGGCCGGCGGGATGCCATCCGACTTCGCGCGAGCAAAGATCTCCAGGGTGGTGTCGAAGATCTTCGCGGCCTTCGCCTTGCAGCGGTCGAAGTCGAAGCCGACCAGCTCGTCGGCGACCTGGATCACCCCGCCCGCGTTCACCACGTAGTCCGGGGCGTAGAGGATCCCGCGGTCCTGCAGGTCCTTCTCGATGCCCGGGTGGGCGAGCTGGTTGTTGGCCGCGCCGCAGACGATCGTGGCGGTCAGGGCCGGCACGGTGTCGTCGTCGAGGGCCCCGCCGAGCGCGCAGGGGGCGTAGATGTCCAGGCCCTCGACGCGGATCAGGGCGTCCGTGTCGGCGACCGCGGTGACCTTGCCCGGGTGCTTGTCGAGGATCCGCCGCACGGACTCCTCGCGGACGTCGGTGATCACGACCTCGGCGCCGTCCGCGAGCAAGTGCTCGACCAGGTAGTGGCCGACCTTGCCGACTCCGGCCACGCCGACCTTGCGACCGCGCAGGGTCGGGTCGCCCCACAGGTGCTGGGCACTGGCGCGCATGCCCTGGAAGACACCGAAGGCGGTGAGCACCGAGGAGTCGCCCGCGCCGCCGTTCTCGGGGGAACGGCCGGTGGCCCACCGGGTCTCGCGCGCCACGACGTCCATGTCCGCGACGTAGGTGCCGACATCGCAGGCGGTCACGTAGCGGCCGCCGAGGGACTCCACGAACCGGCCGTAGGCCAGCAGCAGTTCCTCGCTCTTGAGCACGTCCGGGTCACCGATGATGACGGCCTTGCCGCCGCCGAGGTCGAGACCGGCGAGGGCGTTCTTGTACGACATGCCGCGCGAGAGGTTCAGCGCGTCGAGGACGGCCTCCTCGTCGGAGGCGTACGCGTGGAAGCGCGTGCCGCCGAGGGCGGGGCCCAGGGCGGTGGAGTGGATCGCGATGACGGCCTTCAGGCCGGTGGCTCGGTCCTGGCACAGCACGACTTGCTCGTGACCGCCCTGCTCCGTACGGAACAGGGTGTGCAGGACGCCGTCGGTCATTTCGGTCACGGTGGTGACTCCCATGGAAGAGATGCGGCGCGGAAACAACGCCCGCCCTGCGGGTGGGGGAGGGCGTGCTGGGAGCAGCGTAAGACCTGCGGGGGGCGCGGGGACCGCCTGTCCGAGGATCGGAACACTCCCGTGTCACTGGCGGGCCGGAGGTAGCGCGGCCGCAAAAAGGGGAGTACGAGAGCGTGAGCGAATCCCCCGAACCCCTGCTGCCCTCCGCGCGCTCGGCGCCGGCCGTCCCGTACGCCTCCTACCTGCGTGTCTACGAACCCCTGGCGGCCTTCGCCGAACCGGAGCGCGCGCACTGGGCGGACTACGCCCGGCGCGGTGCGGCTCCCACCGCGCAGGACGAACTGCGCCGGTCGCTCACCGACTTGGTGCGGGTGCCCGTGGTGGGAGTGCCGGCCCACGAGAGCGCGGACGCCTTCACGGCCGAGGTCGACGGGGTGCTGCTGGTCTGCCCGTGGCGCACCCGACTGCGCGGCTGGCTGGCGCTCGAGGAACTGGTCGGGTGGTTCCCGCTGCCGGTGCTGGACGCGGCGCTGCCCCCGCCGGTGCGCCGGCGGGCGGCCGAGGAGTACGAGCGCTGGCGTGAGCGGAACCCGGACGCCCGGCCGTGGATCCGGACGGCGGTGTGGCAGGTCCCGCTGCGCTGGTTCGTACTGGTGGCGGACCAGGAGCGGGAGTACGTGCCGGGCGAGCGGCTGCGCTACCGGACGCCGATGGTGCAGGCCCGGCGGCGCCTGGCCCGCGCCCTGCGGACCCTGCGGGAGGCGGAGGGCTACGGGATGCTCGCCGAGGGGCTGGTGGAGGTCGGGAGCTGGCTGGAGGAGTTCCACCCGCGGTCGATGGTCGAACTGGACTACGGCGGGCTGGTGCACGCGCTGCCGGCGGACCGGCTGGCCGCGGACCGCTCGGCCGCCGATCTGGCGGAGGGGATCGCTGCCTTGCGGGCGGGGGACGAGGACGGCGCCGCCGGGCTCTACGAGGAACTGGCGGAGCGGTGGAGGGCGGTCCGGGAGAGACTGTTCGCGAATTAGTCCTCGGGGGCCCGGCTGCCCCCGATCGCCCTGCAAGGCACCCGTACGTACCCGTCCCTATCGGTCTTTCGGTCATAAGTGGCTGATCAGGGGCTTGATCATCTCTTTAGGGACGTTGTGCCGGGACCTACGTCCCGATACGGGCCATTGGCCCAAGCGTGACGGACCGCACTAACCACACCCTTGCGCCCATCCCCTAGCCTCGTGCCAAAATAGGACAAGGAGTCCGGGGAGGGTTCCTTCCGTCCAAGTAAGGGCGGAATGCTCGGCATTGCGCTCTACGGGGGGTCTGACGACTCCTGATCGCTCTGTGACTGATCGTCACAGTGGGGTGACTGTCCGTTATGGGGCGGTCCATCGGCTTCCGCCGCTGATGAACACCTCGGAGGGCAATTCCGTCGGTTTGGCCCTTCGGGCTGGACGGATGGTGTAGTTGTAGTGCCGAGGACAAGCCGTTCGTCCTATAACCGACTCGGCCCGCGTATGTCCATTTCGGGCAACGCGGGCCAAGGTGCAGAATTTAGAGGAAAGAACCGAGATGGTTCGGTTCTCCCGAGGAGGCCGCTCATGACCGCTCGCACCCCTGATGCCGAGCCGCTGCTGACCCCGGCTGAGGTCGCCACGATGTTTCGCGTGGACCCGAAGACGGTCACCCGCTGGGCCAAGGCTGGCAAGCTCACGTCCATCCGCACCCTGGGTGGACACCGCCGTTACCGCGAGGCCGAGGTTCGCGCACTGCTCGCGGGAATTCCGCAGCAGCGCAGCGAGGCCTGAGGTCGCGCAAGCACCCCTGTTTTAACGGGTTCGTATCGGGTCCCCCAATCCGATGAAACCCACACTGCTTCATACGGCCCGGGCCTGCCCCAACAGGTTCACACGCCGTCGATCGCGCTGGACTCCGCCGGGTCCAGCGCGATCTTTTTTATGCCCGGGTCGGGGCGGAATCGGGCTGGTGTGCGGTGGTCGCCGAGGCAGGTGCCATTGCACATATTAAATCGAGCGGGTGTATGGGTGCGATAAACGTACACATCGCAAAAACTCATACGGTGACTCCCGTCACAGATGATCACTCTTGTATTCACGGGAATGCACCCCGTAAGGGGACGACCGCCCCACAGCGCCTCATGCGAACGGGGGATTCTCGCGGGATGGGCGGCCGGACGGGCGTCCGGTCGGCCGGATGGGTGAGGATCGGGGCGTGGAATGCGGCGGGCGGTTTCGCAGTCGTCAGGGGCGCCCCGGGGCGCTCCACGCCGCTCCGCGCCGGTCCCAGGTCGCTCCAGGCCGCTCCGAGCCGCCTCCAGGCCGCTCCGAGCCGCTCTGGTCCGCCCTGAGGCACCTCTGAGCCGCCGAACCGCGCGGCAGGCTCCCGAAGTCGCCGGTGGGCCTCGGTGGGCCCCAGGAGCCGCCGGGGGATCCGTCTCGGGCCAGGCCGCGCGGCGGAGTGCCCCGCCAACGCGTCAGGGCCCGCAATCCCCGGGGGGATTGCGGGCCCTGACGTTGTTGCGATCCTGACGGGACTTGAACCCGCGACCTCCACCTTGACAGGGTGGCGAGCTAACCAACTGCTCCACAGGACCTTGCTCCGCAGCCTTTTCGGCGGGCTGCGAATCAGACTGTACAGCAGCTCAGGGGGTGCGGTCGAACCCGAGCGTTCCCGGTCACGGGGCCGCCGCGTCCACCGCCTTCACGATCCGCTTGTCGGAGATCGGGTAGGCCGTGCCGAGCGCGTGGGCGAAGTAGCTGACGCGCAGTTCCTCGATCATCCAGCGGATCTCCCTGACCTCCGCCGGCACCGGGCGGCCCTTCGGCAACTGCTCCAGCAGCCAGGCGTACTCGTCCTGCATCTCGTGCACCTTCTCCATGCGCGTGGTGTCGCGCTGGACGCCCGTGGGCATCTGCTGGAGGCGCCGGTCCACCGCCACCAGGTAGCGCATCAGGTCCGGGAGCCTGCGCAGTCCGGTGAGCGTCACGAAGCCGGCCGGCATCAGGGCCGCCAGCTGCGTCTTCACGTCCTGGAGGTTGGCGACCAGCGCGAGGCTGGTCGTGGCCTTCCACCGGCGCTCGCAGGCCTGCCAGGCCGCCAGCACCTGCTGCACCTGGCCCACCGTGCGCACGGTGGTGTCCACCAGGTCGGCGCGGACGGCCTCGTAGAGCTTGCGGAAGCCCGCCTCGTCCCACGCCGGGCCGCCGTGGTCGGCGATCAGCTTGTCGGCGGCCGCGGTCGCGCAGTCGTCGAACAGCGCCTGGATGGAGCCGTGCGGATTCCTGGAGAGGGCCAGCTTCTGCTGGTTCGTCAGGTGGTCCGAGGCGAACTTGGCCGGGTTCACCGGGATGTTCAGCATGATCAGCCGCCGGGTGCCCAGCCACATCGCCTGCTGCTGCTCGGCCTCGGTGTCGAAGAGCCGTACGGAGACGGTCGAGCCCTCGTCCACCAGCGCCGGGTACGCCTTCACCGGCTGGCCGGCCCGGCGGGTCTCGAACACCTTGCTCAGGGTCCCGATGCTCCAGTCGGTCAGCCCGGTGCGTTCCACCGACTCCCCGCCCGCCCGCTCGGCGGTGGCCGCGGCGGCCTTGGACAGCGCCTGGCGGGCCTTCGGCCTCATCCGCAGCCGCAGGGCCTCCAGGTCCTTGTCCTCGGCGAGGTTGCGGCGGCGCTCGTCAACGATCCGGAACGTGATCTTCAGGTGGTCCGGGATCCGGGTCAGGTCGAAGTCCTCCGCCGAGACCGGCACCCCGACCATCCGCTGGAGCTCGCGCGCCAGCGTGACCGGCAGCGGCTCCTGGAGGGGCACCGCCGTGTCCAGGAAGCGGCCGGCGAAGTTCGGTGCCGGGACGTAGTGGCGGCGGATCGGCTTCGGCAGCGACCGGATCAACTCGGTGACGACCTCCTCCCGCAGGCCCGGGATCTGCCAGTCGAAGCCCTCGTCCCGGACCTGGTTCAGCACCTGGAGCGGGATGTGGACGGTGACGCCGTCGGCGTCCGCGCCCGGCTCGAACTGGTAGGTCACGCGGAACGACAGCTGCCCCTGCCGCCAGGTGTCCGGGTAGTCGGCCTTGGTGACCCCGGCCGCCTTCTCGGTGAGCAGCATCTCCCGCTCGAAGTCGAGGAGTTCGGGCTCCTCGCGCTTCTTGTGCTTCCACCAGGAGTCGAAGTGCGCCCCGGAGACCACGTGCGCGGGGATCTTCTGGTCGTAGAAGTCGAAGAGGGTCTCGTCGTCCACCACGATGTCGCGGCGCCGGGCCCGGTTCTCCAGCTCCTCCACCTCGGTGAGGAGCTTGCGGTTGTCCGCGTAGAACTTGTGGTGCGTGCGCCAGTCGCCCTCGACCAGCGCGTTGCGGATGAACAGCTCGCGCGAGACCTCGGGGTCGATCCGCCCGTAGTTGATCTTCCGCTGCGCCACGATCGGCACGCCGTACAGCGTGACCTTCTCGTAGGCCATCACAGCCGCCTGGTCCTTCTCCCAGTGCGGCTCGCTGTAGGTGCGCTTGATCAGGTGCTGGGCGAGGGGCTCGACCCACTCGGGCTCCACCTTGGCGTTGACCCGGGCCCACAGCCGCGAGGTCTCCACCAGCTCCGCCGACATCAGGAACTTCGGCTGTTTCTTGAACAGCGCCGAGCCCGGGAAGATGGCGAACTTGGCGGACCGGGCCCCCAGGTACTCGTTCTTGTCGGTGTCCTTGAGCCCGATGTGCGAGAGCAGGCCGGCCAGCAGCGAGATGTGGATGCTCGTGTCGGGCGCGTCCGCACCCGCCGACGGCTCCTCGACGTGGAATCCCATGGTCCGGGCGACCGTGCGCAGCTGCGAGTAGATGTCCTGCCACTCGCGGATCCGCAGGAAGTTCAGGTACTCCTGCTTGCACATCCGGCGGAACGAGGACGAGCCGCGCTCCTTCTGCTGCTCGCGCACGTAGCGCCACAGGTTCAGGAACGAGAGGAAGTCGCTGGTCTCGTCCTTGAAGCGGGCGTGGTTCTGGTCGGCCTGCGTCTGCTTGTCCGAGGGCCGCTCGCGCGGGTCCTGGATGGACAGCGCGGCGGCGATGACCATGACCTCGCGGACGCAGTTGTTCTTGTCCGCCTCCACGACCATGCGGGCCAGCCGGGGGTCGACCGGGAGCTGGGAGAGCTGGCGGCCCATGGGCGTGAGCCGCTTGGTGTGGTCCTTCTCCGCCGGGTCGAGCGCCCCGAGCTCCTGGAGCAGCTGCACGCCGTCGCGGATGTTGCGGTGGTCCGGCGGGTCGATGAAGGGGAACTTCTCGATCTCGCCCAGCCCGGCGGCGGTCATCTGGAGGATGACGGAGGCCAGGTTGGTGCGCAGGATCTCGGCGTCCGTGAACTCCGGGCGGGCCTCGAAGTCCTCCTCGGAGTAGAGCCGGATGCAGATGCCGTCGCTGGTGCGGCCGCAGCGGCCCTTGCGCTGGTTGGCGCTGGCCTGCGAGATCCGCTCGATGGGCAGCCGCTGGACCTTGGTGCGGTGGCTGTAGCGGGAGATCCGGGCGGTGCCCGGGTCGATCACGTACTTGATGCCAGGGACGGTCAGGGAGGTCTCGGCGACGTTGGTGGCGAGGACGATCCGGCGGCCGGTGTGCTGCTGGAAGACCCGGTGCTGCTCGGCGTGGGAGAGGCGTGCGTAGAGGGGGAGGACCTCGGTCGAGCGGAGGTTGCGCTTGTTCAGGGCGTCCGCGGTGTCGCGGATCTCGCGCTCTCCGGAGAGGAAGACCAGGATGTCGCCCGGGCCCTCGGCCTGGAGCTCGTCCACGGCCTCGCAGATCGCGGTGATCTGGTCCCGGTCGCTGTCCGCCGCGTCCTCGTCGTCCTCCTCCAGCAGCGGCCGGTAGCGGACCTCCACCGGATACGTCCGCCCGCTGACCTCGACGATCGGCGCGTCCCCGAAGTGCCGGGAGAACCGTTCCGGGTCGATGGTCGCGGAGGTGATGACCACCTTCAGGTCGGGGCGCTTGGGCAGCAGCGTGGCCAGGTAGCCGAGCAGGAAGTCGATGTTCAGCGACCGCTCGTGGGCCTCGTCGATGATGATCGTGTCGTAGGCGCGCAGCTCGCGGTCCGTCTGGATCTCGGCGAGCAGGATGCCGTCGGTCATCAGCTTCACGAAGGTCGCGTCCTGGTCCACCTGGTCGGTGAAGCGGACCTTCCAGCCGACCGTCTGGCCGATCTCGGACTTCAGCTCCTCGGCGATGCGCTCCGCGACCGTACGGGCGGCGATCCGGCGGGGCTGGGTGTGCCCGATCATGCCCCGGACGCCGCGGCCCAGCTCCATGCAGATCTTGGGGATCTGCGTGGTCTTGCCGGAGCCGGTCTCGCCCGCGACGATCACGACCTGGTGGTCGCGTATCGCCTCGGCGATCTCGTCCTTCTTCTGGCTGACGGGCAGGTTCTCGGGATACGTGACCTCCGGCATCCGCGAGGCACGGCCGGCCAGTCGCGCGGCGGCCTTCGCGGCCTCCGCGGCGATCTCGTCGAGCACGGCCTGCCTGGCCTCGGGCTTGCGGATACGGCGGGCGCCCTCGAGGCGGCGGCCGAGGCGGTGCGCGTCGCGGAGGGAGATCTCACCGAGAAGCGTCTGCAGGGCGGCGAAGGAAGTAGACATACCTGGTCGAGGATCTCACCCGGGGCCGCCGGGTGGCGAACGCATTTGTGGGGCGGACCCGTACCATTTCGGGACGAGTCCCCCGGCCGTACGAGTGAGAGGCAGGCCACCTTGTCCCGCCGCAGCCGGCGCCGGGTCCGGTGGAGCTCTCCGTGCCGCGCGTCCAGAAGGCATTCTCCGACCGGCCCGCCTCCCCGACCCCGCACGCCTGGAGCACGCACGCATGCCCACTCCCCAGCCCGGCCGACCCGCCCGACCCGCCGAGCCCGCCGAGCCCGCCCAGCCCGGCAAGACCGCCGCGCCCGGCCGGCCCGGCGCGAAGTCCACCCGGGCCCCGCACATCGCCGCCGGTGTCGTCCTCGCAGCGCTCACCCTCGGCCTCGTCTCCTGGCAGGCGTCCACCGCCTCCACGGACGCGCCCTCCGCGGGGTCCGGCTCCGGATCGGGCGCGTCCGCGGCCCCCCGTACCGACCCGTCCACCGAGTTGACGGCGCTGGCCCGCCGCGAACCCGGCGACAAGCTCGCCGTCGGCCGCGCCGACGCCCCCGTCGTACTGATCGAGTACTCCGACTTCAAGTGCGGCTACTGCGGCAAGTTCGCCCGGGACACCGAGCCCGAGCTCGTCAGGAAGTACGTGCGGGACGGCACCCTGCGCATCGAGTGGCGCAACTTCCCGATCTTCGGCGCCGAGTCCGAGGCAGCCGCCAAGGCCGCCTGGGCCGCCGGGCAGCAGGACCGGTTCGCCGCCTTCCACGCCGCCGCGTACGCCGAGGGCGCCAAGGAGAAGGGCTTCGGCGAGGCCCGCCTCCTGGAGCTGGCCGGACAGGCGGGCGTTCCCGACCTCGAGCGCTTCAGGAAGGACATGGCGGGCGAGCAGGCCGCGGCGGCGCTGAAGCGGGACCGGGAGGAGGGCTACCGCATCGGCGTGACCTCCACCCCGTCGTTCCTGGTGAACGGGCGGCCCCTCGCCGGCGCCCAGCCCCTCGGCGCCTTCACCGCCGCCATCGCCGAGGCCGCGGCGGCGGCCCGCCCGTGACCGGCATCGGATACCTGGCCGCCCTGCTCGGCGGCCTCCTCGCGCTGCTCAGCCCGTGCAGCGCGCTGCTGCTGCCCGCCTTCTTCGCGTACTCGATCGACTCCGCGTCCCGGCTGCTGGCGCGCACCGGGATCTTCTACGCCGGCCTGGCGACCACGCTCGTACCGCTGGGGGCGGCCGGCTCGTACGCCGGCCGGTTCTTCCACGGCAACCGCGACGCGCTGGTCCTCGCCGGCGGCTGGCTGATCATCGCGCTGGGCCTCGCCCAGATCCTCGGCCTGGGCTTCGCCTCCCGGCGCGCCGCCGAGCTGTCGGGGCGGATCCGGCCGACGACCGCCCTGTCGGTGTACGCCCTTGGCGCGGTCTACGGACTGGCCGGCTTCTGCGCGGGCCCGATCCTCGGCAGCGTGCTCACCGTGGCGGCGGTCAGCGGCAGCCCCGTCTACGGAGGTGTGCTGCTGGCCGTCTACGCCCTGGGCATGGCGGTGCCGCTGTTCCTGCTGGCCCTGCTGTGGGAGCGGTTCGACCTCGGCGGACGGCGCTGGCTGCGCGGGCGGGCCGTCACGGCGGGCCGCTTCCGGCTGCACACCACCTCACTGCTGTCCGGGCTCTTCTTCATCGCCCTGGGCACGATGTTCCTGGTCTTCGACGGGGCCGGAGCCCTGCCGGGGCTGCTGGACGTGGACGACTCGTTCGCCGTGGAGCAGTGGGTGCGGTCGGTGTCGGCCGAGGTCCCGGACGGGGCGCTGCTCGGCCTGATCGCGGCGGGGGCGGCGATCGTCGGGCTGGCGCGGTGGCGCCGCGGCGTCCGGACGGCGCGCGAGGCGGAGTGACGAGAGAAGGCCCCGTCCGATGGACGGGGCCTTCTCGATGGTGGCTGGGGCCGGGGTCGAACCGGCGACCTATCGCTTTTCAGGCGATCGCTCGTACCAACTGAGCTACCCAGCCACGAAACCGTTTCCGGCTTCAGCGATCCTGACGGGACTTGAACCCGCGACCTCCACCTTGACAGGGTGGCGAGCTAACCAACTGCTCCACAGGACCTTGCAGTGTGCGAGACCAAGTCTTGCACACGGTAATGCGTACCCCCAACGGGATTCGAACCCGTGCTACCGCCTTGAAAGGGCGGCGTCCTGGGCCACTAGACGATGAGGGCTAAAGGCCCGCCGGGCACTTTCCAGCGCGTCGGGGACGTGAGAAGCATATGGGATCCGGGGAGCTATCGCCAAAACGGTTTCCCGCGGCAAGCGGCGGGTGCCCCCGCCGGGGGGACAATGGCCCGGTGCTGGAGATGACGCGCGAGGAGTTCGAGGAGCTCGTCGCAGAGGCCCTGGACCGGATCCCGCCGGAGCTGACGCGGCTGATGGACAACGTGGCGGTGTTCGTCGAGGACGAACCGCCCGCCGACGACCCCGAGCTGCTCGGCCTGTACGAGGGGACCCCGCTGACGGACCGCGGCGAGTGGTACGCCGGGGTCCTGCCGGACCGGATCACGATCTACCGGAACCCCACGTTGCGGATGTGCGAGGACCGGGAGAGCGTGGTCGCCGAGACGGAGGTCACCGTGGTGCACGAGATCGCCCACCACTTCGGGATCGACGACGAGCGGCTGCACGCGCTGGGCTACGGATGACCCGTCCGGCCGTCCCCGGCGGCGAGGGCGTCGACCCGGACGTCGACCTGCGGGTCCCCGCGCAGGCCGCCGAGCCGCAGGGCCGCGTGCTCGCGGCGGTGGCGGCGGGCGGGGCGGTCGGCGCCTCGGCGCGGTACGGGATCTGCCTGCTGTGGCCGGCCGGCCCCGGGGCCTTCCCGTGGGCCACGCTCGTGATCAACGCGGGGGGCAGCGCGCTGATCGGCGTCCTGATGGTGCTGATCGGCGAGGGCGGCCGGACGCCGCCGCATCCGCTGCTGCGGCCCTTCGCCGGGGTCGGGGTCCTGGGCGGCTTCACCACCTTCTCGACGTACGCGCTGGACGTCTCGCGGCTCCTGGACGAGGGGGAGGCCGCCGCCGCGCTCGCGTACGCGGGGCTCACGCTGCTCGCCGCGCTGGGCGCGGTGTGGGCGGCGGCAGCGGTGACGCGCCGCGCGGTCCGCGGGCGGGCGGCCCCCCGGTGAACTGGCTGCTCGTGGTGGCGGGCGCGGTGGTCGGGGCGCCGCTGCGGTACCTGACGGACCGCGCGGTGCAGGCGCGGTGCGACGGGCTGTTCCCGTGGGGCACCTTCGCGGTCAACGCGGCCGCCTGCCTGCTGCTGGGGGCGCTGACCGGGGCGGTGCTGGCCGGGGCCGCCTCCGGCCGGCTGGAGCTGCTGCTCGGTACCGGGCTGTGCGGGGCGCTGAGCACGTACTCGACGTTCTCCTACGAGACGCTGCGGCTGGCCGAGCGCGGCCGGACGTTCCTCGCGGCCGCGAACGTGGCGGCATCGGTGCTGGTGGGGCTGGGCGCCGTGCTGCTCGGCCGGCGGCTGGCGGAGGGGCTGTTCGGCTGAGGGCGTGTCCCTCGCGGCTCCAACGGAGTTGGGCTGTTTGACCCGCACATGCGGACCGCTCATCCCACAGGCTCGGAGGTGCCCTCGTGCGCCAGTTGTCCGCTTCCCTCCGACTGGCCGTCACCGCGCTCGCGGTCGCGGCGACGGCGGGCTGCATGAGTGTCGGCGAGGACTCGGCGAAGCCCGGGCCCTCCTCTTCGTCCGACGGCCGCGGCGCGGCCGCCGGCGGGGGGTCCGCGGCCGGACGGGGATCCGGGGTGCACGGCAACGGGCACGGCGCGAAGGAGGGTGGGGGCGGCCAGGACGGCAGGCCGAAGGAGGACGGCAAGGCATCCGGCGCGACCGGGGCCTCGCCGAGCCCGGGCACCACCAACGGCAAGCCGGGAGTGCCCTCGCCGTCGGCCGGACCCGGCGGCGGGGCGGGCGGCCAGGGGCCGCAGGAGCCCCCCGGGGGCGGCCCGGCGGGGTCGGGCGGCTCCGGGGGCTCGGGAGGCTCCGGCGGGTCGGGCGGCTCCGGCGGCTCCGGTTCCGGTGGCACGGGCGGCGGGCAGCAGTCGCCCACCCCGGCCCCCGAGCCGTCGGCCACGACGCCCCCTGTGACGGAACCCACGCTGCCGCCGCCCACCTCGGAGCAGCCCGACCCGGGGTCGGGGTCGTAGCGCGGGGCGCCGTTCCGGCGTCCCGCGCGCTGCCGTTCCCGCCTCGTCCCGCCCCCGAGCTCAGGCAGTCTCCGCAGGTCAGCGGGGTTCCCGAGCGAGTGACTTGCCAGACCCGGGGGAGGGTGCGTATGGTTATAGATCGTTTGATCCCATTGCCCGGCGCCGAATCCGAAGAGCGCCGTGTGGCGCGTACTCTCCCTAGCCGTGGCTGACCGCATTGAGGCGGTCGATTTGCGATTCACGGAGTTTGGGCGCGTGCCGAGACTCCGGAAGGTTTCGCATTTCGCATGTCCATTTCCAGTTCTGACCGTGCCGTCATGCCCGAGAACGACTCGAACGAGATCGTCGACGCCGTGGAGGCCCTCGTGGTCGACGAGACCATCGAGGCCCTCGAGGCCGACGTGACGGCCGACCAGTCCCTCGACTCCCTCGACGACCTCGCGTCCCTCGACGGCGAGTCCGACGCCGACGCCGAGCCCACGATCACCTTCGGCGACCTCGGTCTGCCCGACGGCATCGTGCGCAAGCTCGCGCAGAACGGCGTCACCGCCCCCTTCCCGATCCAGGCCGCGACCATCCCGGACGCCCTGGCCGGCAGGGACATCCTCGGCCGCGGCCGCACCGGCTCCGGCAAGACCCTCTCCTTCGGTCTGCCGACCCTGGCCTTGCTGGCGGGCGGGCACACCGACAAGAAGAAGCCCCGCGCGATCATCCTCACGCCGACCCGTGAGCTCGCGATGCAGGTCGCGGACGCCCTCCAGCCCTACGGTGACGTCCTCGGCCTGAAGATGAAGGTCGTCTGCGGCGGTACCTCGATGAGCAACCAGATCTACGCCCTCGAGCGCGGTGTCGACGTCCTCGTCGCCACCCCGGGCCGTCTGCGCGACATCATCAACCGCGGCGCCTGCTCCCTCGAGAACGTCAAGATCGCCGTCCTCGACGAGGCCGACCAGATGGCCGACCTGGGCTTCCTGCCCGAGGTCACCGAGCTGCTCGACCAGATCCCCGGCGGCGGCCAGCGCATGCTCTTCTCCGCCACCATGGAGAACGAGATCGGCACCCTGGTCAAGCGCTACCTGTCCAACCCCGTCACGCACGAGGTCGACAGCGCGCAGGGCAACGTCACGACCATGACGCACCACGTGCTCGTCGTGAAGCCGAAGGACAAGGCGCCGGTCACGGCCGCCATCGCCGCCCGCAAGGGCCGCACCATCATCTTCGTCCGCACCCAGCTGGGCGCCGACCGCATCGCCGAGCAGCTCGTCGAGTCCGGCGTGAAGGCCGACGCGCTGCACGGCGGCATGACGCAGGGTGCCCGTACCCGCGTCCTCGCCGACTTCAAGGACGGCTACGTCAACGCGCTCGTCGCCACCGACGTCGCCGCCCGCGGCATCCACGTGGACGGCATCGACCTGGTCCTGAACGTGGACCCGGCCGGCGACCACAAGGACTACCTGCACCGCTCGGGCCGTACCGCCCGCGCCGGCAAGTCCGGTGTCGTGGTCTCGCTGGCGCTGCCGCACCAGCGCCGCCAGATCTTCCGCCTGATGGAGGACGCGGGCGTCGACGCCACGCGCCACATCGTCCAGGGCGTCGGCGCCTTCGACCCGGAGGTCGCCGAGATCACCGGTGCCCGTTCGCTGACCGAGGTCCAGGCCGACTCCGCGAACAACGCCGCCAAGCAGGCCGAGCGCGAGGTCGCCGAGCTCACCAAGCAGCTCGAGCGCCTGTCGCGCCGTGCCGTGGAGCTGCGCGAGGAGGCCGACCGCCTGGTCGCCCGCTCCGCCCGTGAGCGCGGCGAGGACCCGGAGGCCGCTGTCGCCGAGGTGGCCGAGGCCGCCGAGGCGGAAGTCGCGGCTGCCGCCGCGGCCGCTGCCGCCGAACTGGCCGCGCAGGAGCGCCGCGAGGAGCAGCGCGCCCAGCGCGACGACCGCGGCAACTTCGAGCGCCGCGACAACCGCGGCGGTGACCGTGGTGGCGACCGCGGCGGTGACCGCGGCGGCTTCCGCCGTGACGACCGCGGCGACCGCGGCGGCCGTCCGTCCGGTGGTTTCAACCGTGATGACCGTGGTGGCGACCGTGGCGGCTTCCGCCGTGACGACCGTCCGTCGGGCGGCTTCCGCTCCGGTGGCGACCGTCCCGCGGGTGGCGGCTTCCGTCGCGACGACCGCCCCTCGGGTGGTTTCAACCGTGATGACCGTGGTGGCGACCGTGGCGGCTTCCGCCGTGACGACCGTCCGTCCGGTGGCTTCCGCTCCGGCGGCGACCGTCCGGCCACGGGCAACGGCACCTACAACCGTGACGACCGCACCTCCGGCGGCGGCTTCCGCTCCGGCGGCGGCGACCGCCCGTTCAACCGCGACCGCCGTGACGACCGACCCACGGGTGGCTTCCGCTCCGGCGGCGCCGGCGACCGCCCGTACGGCCGCCGTGACGACCACCGCCCGTCGGGCTCCGGCTCGACCGGCTCCTTCGGTGGCCGCCGCGACGACAAGCCGCGCTGGAAGCGCAACGGCTGACACCGGCTGACCCGCTGAACCCCTGACAGGGCCCCCACGACTCCGGCCGTGGGGGCCCTGTCGCGCGTTTCAAGTTTCCCCGACGCCCCGCCGACAGGCCGGGCGCCCGATACCCGATCGGCTGACCGGCGCTGTCCGGCTATGCTCTGGGGTGAGCACGCCGAGGGCCATTAGCTCAATTGGCAGAGCAGCGGACTTTTAATCCGTTGGTTGTCGGTTCGAGTCCGACATGGCCTACTGCTCACGGCCGCGGGGGCGACTCCGTCGGCCCGTTGGAGAAGCGCCCCACCCGAGCACCTCGGGTGGGGCGCCTCTGCGTGCGGGGTGAGGACCGGTCAGGTGGTGCGGTCCGGCGCCCGGCTTTCAGGCGATACACCGTGCTGACCTGCGGTTATAGAGGCTGCGGGGGTGGGCGGGCGGTTAATTGGCGCACGTGTCCCCGCAGATGGCGTAGAGTTGTGTTTACCGACGCGGGGTGGAGCAGCTCGGTAGCTCGCTGGGCTCATAACCCAGAGGTCGCAGGTTCAAATCCTGTCCCCGCTACTCAGTACGAAGGCCCGGTTCCCCTTGGGGAGCCGGGCCTTCGTCGTGTTCAAGTCCGCCATCTCACGCGCCGTCACCCGGACGGCGGACGCCGGGTCGCCGTACGGGCCCCCGGACCGCGATCTTCGGGGGGGCGAGGCGGTGGCCGGGCCGCACCCGTGCGAGCGACCGGGCGGCGGGAGATCAGCGTGCTGCTGCTGCCCGTCTACCACGGCACGAACGGGCGGGTGGAGGCGCTGACCGAGCTGGTCACGTCCTGACTGTGTCCGGGCTGGCACTGCTCAGCAACCGGGTGGTGCAGCGCAGCGGGAAGCGGCTCACCTCCGCGCGCGGCATTGCCGAGGCGGTGCTGCGCGCGGTGTGCCCACGCCCGCGGAGCGGATCGGCGGCCTGCACGTCTCCGTCCGGTACGAGGCGGCACATGCGGACGCCTTCATCGGCGGGGACCTGTACGCCGTCCAGGAGACCCCGTAAGAGTGCGGTTGGCGGTGGGAGACGTACGGGGCAAGGGGATCGGCGCGGTGGAAGCCGTCGCGGTGGTGCTCGGGGCCTTCCGGGAGGCTGCGGCAGACCGAGCCGGCGCTCGAGGGCCTGGCGCGGCGGCTGGAGCGGGCCCTGGCCGGGGAGGGCACCCGGCGCGACGGCCTGGACGCGGTGGAGGGGTTCACGACCTGCGTGCTCCGGGAGGTCCCGCCGGGGGCGCGTGTGCTGCGGCTGCTGAACCGGGGACATCCCGGCCCGCTGCTGCTGCATGCCGACGGGCGGTTGGTCGCACTCGACCTGCGGGAACCGGCCGCACCGCTTGGCCTGGGCGAGCCGGCCGGCCGGACCGGGCCGAGGAGTGGGGCTTCCCGGCGGGCGGGCCGGTGGTGCCGCGCGACGACCGCAGTGACCGAGGGTGAGCGGAAAGGTGCTCTCCGCAAGGAAGGTGACGGGTCGTCATGATCCTGCTGTGGCTGAAGTGGTGACGAACATACCTGGAACTCGCCCGAGTTGGTCCGGTTATCGAGTGAAAAGGACGGGCCAAAGCGCGCCAGGCAGTGGCCGTTGGGCCGGAACGATCCAGCGCAACAGCTTGGAATCACTCCCCTCTGTCTATTACCTTTCGATAACGCAGTGCGGTCTTCCCAGCCGTCGCAAGAGACGGCGCCGTGCGCGGTCGCGTCAATGAGGAGTGTGCCCTGGTGGCCTCCAACTTGCCTGCCCACGAAGGCGTCGAGAACCAGGAGCCCCCGACGGCCGGAGCCTGGGGCGAGTGGAACCCCACCGAGGATTCGGTGCGTTCGGTCCGCGGCAAGCACCGCGTGGCCAAGCAGCGCGGCGGACTCGCCCGCAGCTCCACCGTGCTCGGCGTCGGCGTGATCGCGGCGGTCGGTGCGAGCGGCATCGCCACCGCCCAGGACCGGCCCCAGGTCGCGATATCCCTGCCGTCGCTGCCCGACATGGCGCCCGGCGGCGCGGGCGCGGGAATCACCGGCGACACCGTCCGGCAGGCGGAGGCCGGTCACGGTGAGGCGGCCGCGGCGGCCGCGCGGACCGGGATCATCCCGCAGCAGGCCGACCGCCGCGCCGACCCGGGCGAGGTGCTGCGCAACCGCATCCTCCAGCAGGCCGATGCGCAGCAGACCGCCGCGGCCGACCAGGCGCGGGCCGACGCCGAGCGGGCCGCACGGGAGGGCGCCGCGCAGGAGGCCAAGGACAAGCTGGAAGCCGCACGGCAGGCGGCCGAGGAAGCCAAGGCGGCCGCCGAGGCGAAGGCCGCGCAGGAGGCCGAGGCCGCCGCGGAGGCCACCGCGGAGAAGGCCCGGCAGGCGCGCGCCACCCAACTGGCCGGCAGCTACTCCCTGCCCACCTCCGCCTACACCCTCACCTCGCACTACGGGGTCGCCGGCTCCATGTGGTCCTCCGGTCGCCACACCGGCCTCGACTTCGCCGCCCCCACCGGCACCCCGGCCAAGGCCGTGGCCGCCGGGAAGATCACCTCCGCGGGCTGGTCCGGGGCCTACGGCTACCGGATCGTGCTGCAACTCGAGGACGGAACGGAGGTCTGGTACTGCCACCTCTCCTCCATGTCGGTGACCTCCGGCACGGTCGCCCCGGGCGAGACCATCGGCCGCGTCGGCGCCACCGGCAACGTCACCGGGCCCCATCTGCACCTGGAAGTGCGCAAGGGCGGTTCTACCGTGGACCCGCTGGCGTGGCTGACCTCCAAGGGCCTGAACGTCTGACGCCCGGGCCGCCGCCGACTCCGTCCTCCCGGCTGCCGCCCTCGCGGCTCCCGCCCTTCCCGTGGCGGCCCTGCCCGGAGCGGCTCCTTCCGGCATCACCCGCCCGGCGCGGCGCCGGCATGCCGGTCAGCACCGCCCCGGGTGTGGCAGCGGGCCGCGGCAGCGGGTCGAACCACGGCGGGAGCAGCTCCTCCATGACCGCCGCCCGGGCCAGGGCCGGACCCGCCGTCGCCCGGCGCAGCCAGAGCCGGTCCAGCAACTCCCGCTCCCGCCCGGCGAAATCCGGCTCGCGCACCGGACCGCCGCGGCGTGCCCGGCTCCGCAGCAGCGCCAGGGCCGCCGCGTCCGCCTCGTACAGGGCGACCGCCCGTCCCGCCGCCCGGCCCCCGCTGCGCCGGGCCAGGGAGCGGGCCAGCGAGCGGGCGGGCATCGAAGCCAGCGCGGGGACCTCGGCCGGTCCGAGCCAGCCCGCGGCCGCGTACACCGCGAGCTCCCCGGCGACGGCCCGCAGGCTGCGACGCCTTATCCGCACCGCCAGCCACAGCAGCAGCCCGAACACCGGGACCATCACACAGCCGTAGACCACGTAGAACCCGTACTCCCCCAGCCTTGAGGAGCCGTTCCACAGCGCGTGCAGGCCCATCGCGAACGCCAGGCCGAGCAGCGGCAGGCCGGTCCTGCGCCCGCGGCCGGGGCTGAGCGCCGCCGCGCCGAAACCGAGCCCGGTGAACACCGTGAACAGCGGGTGCGCGAACGGGGAGACCACTATGCGGACGAAGAAGGTCGCGGCCGTGACCGAGTTGAGCATGCCGGTGCCGTGGGCGAGGTCCTCGTCGAAGGCGTTGCCGAGGTAGAGGATGTTCTCGGTGAAGGCGAAGCCGGTGGCGGTGAAGCCGGCCACCACGAAGCCGTCCGCGGGGCCGGTGAGATGGCGTCTCCTGAAGACGAAGACCAGGAGCAGCGCCGCGGCTTTGGCGCTCTCCTCCACCACCGGCGCGATCGCCACCGAGCCGAGCTGGTCGGCATCGGAGGGGTCCGCGGTGGCCGCGGCTATCCACTCCGTCGCGAAGCTGTTGGCCAGTATCGCGATCAGCGCCGCGGTGCAGGCACCCCAGCCGAAGCAGAACAGCAGCTGCGGCCAGGGCGCGGGCGCCGCCCGGCCGAGCCACCGGAAGGCCGACATGAGGAAGGGCACCGGCAGCAGGGCCAGACCCAGACCGACGAAGAAGCCGTGCGTGCCGGTCTGCTCCCGTACGAGTTCGAGGATCGCGGTCCCGGTGGCGGCGAGCAGGACGCAGAGCACGCCCGTGCGGACCCGGCCCGACGGGCGTGCGAGCACAGCGGGAAGCGCTCGGAACACACCATGACCCTACAGAGCGGGTCCGACACAAGCAGTGACCTTGTCACTTCTCCCTGCGACGGAACAGCAAGTCGTGTACGACGTGGCCCTTGTCGAGGCCCTGGCCCTCGAAGCGGGTGAGCGGCCGGAACGCGGGTCGGGGCGCATAGCCGCCGTCCGCCTGGGTGTTCTCGAAGTCCGGGTGGGCGGTGAGCACCTCGAGCATCTGCTCGGCGTACGGCTCCCAGTCGGTCGCGCAGTGCAGCACGGCCCCGGGCGCCATGCGGGAGGCGGCCAGCGTGAGGAACTCGGGCTGGATCAGCCGGCGCTTGTGGTGGCGGGCCTTGGGCCACGGGTCGGGGAAGTACACGCGGATCCCGGTGAGGGAGTCCGGCGGCAGCATCTCGCGGAGCAGGATGATGGCGTCGCCGTTGGCCACGCGGACGTTGGTCATGCCGCCGCGTTCCGCGAGGGCGAGGAGGTTGCCCTGCCCCGGGGTGTGGACGTCGGCGGCGAGGATGCCGGTGCCGGGGTCGGCGGCGGCCATCTGCGCGGTGGCCTCGCCCATGCCGAAGCCGATCTCCAGCACGACGGGCAGGCCGTCGAAGAGGGCCTTCAGGTCGATGACCTCATGGCCGTCGATGTCCAGGCCCCAGGTTCCCCACAGGCGCTTCAGGGCCTCGCCCTGTCCGGTGGTGACCCGGCTGCGGCGGGGCTGGAAGCTGCGGATGCGCCGCTCGTGGTGCGAGCCGGCCGGGTCCGGCGAGGGCCCGTCGGGGAAGCGGGGCTCGGTCCGCCACTTGGGCGGCACGTACGAGCTCGCCTCCGGCGCGGGTGCGGGAGCGGCCTCCGGGAGGCCGGGCGGCTGGGGGTTCAGGGACTCAGACACAATGCCGGGATTCTACGTCGGGGGGCCGGGCGGGGCAGGTCCCGCCGGTACGGCGCCCGCGCCCGTCGGTCCCCGGCCCGCATCGGCGTGCGGGTTCGGTCGCCCCCGGCCCCCGCCAGGCGTCCGTGCTCGGTCGGTCCCCGGCCCGCTCAGGCCGAGCCGAGGGTCCGCAGGGCGCGGGTGGCGATCTCGCGGCCGATCGGCAGGGAAGCGGTGGCCGCCGGCGACGGGGCGTTCAGTACGTGCACGGTGCGCGGCGCGTCCTGGATCAGGAAGTCGTCCACCAGCGTGCCGTCCCGCAGGACGGCCTGGGCGCGCACCCCGGCCGGGGCGGGGTGGAGGTCCGCCTCGGTCACGGCCGGCAGGAGCCGCCGTACCGCCTGGGTGAAGGCCCGCTTGGACAGCGAGCGGCGGATCTCGCCCGTCCCGTACCGCCAGTGCCGCGCCGCCATCCGCCAGGATCCCGGCCAGGCCAACTCGGAGCCGATGTCGCGCGGCCGGACGGTGGTCCAGTCGTATCCCTCGCGGGCCAGCGCGGGCACGGCGTTCGGGCCGACGTGGACCCCGCCGCCGATGCCCCGGGTCAGGTGGACGCCCAGGAAGGGGAAGGCGGGGTCGGGTACCGGGTAGACCAGCCCGCGGACCAGCTCGGGGCGGGCCAGGTCGTAGTACTCACCGCGGAACGGGATGATCCGCATGCCCGGGTCGTCTCCGGCCAGCCGGGCGATCCGGTCGCACTGCAGCCCCGCGCAGTTCACCAGGACCCGCGCCCGGACCACCAGCCCGGCCGTGGTGCGGACCGCCACCGCGGACGGGCGGCGGGAGATCAGGTCCACCGCGCCGCCGTAGACGATCTCCGCGCCCGAGGACTCGGCCAACTGGGCGCTCACCCGGCCGTAGTCCACGATGCCGGTGCTGCCGACGTGGATCGCGGCCAGGCCCCGCACCTCCGGCTCGAACTCCGAGATCTGCGCCGGGCCGAGCTCGCGCACCGGAATGCCGTTCTCCCGGCCGCGCTGGACCAGCGCGTGCAGCCGCGGCAGCTCCTCGCGCCCGGTGGCGACGATGAGCTTGCCGGTCACCTCGTGCGGAATGTCGTGCTCCGCGCAGAACTTGACCATCTCGGCGGCGCCGCGCACCGCGAAGCGCGCCTTGAGGGACCCGGGACGGTAGTAGATCCCGCTGTGGATCACTCCGCTGTTGCGGCCCGTCTGGTGCCGGGCCGGGCCGGTCTCCTTCTCCAGGACGACCACTTTCGTCCCCGGAGCCAGGCGTGACAGGGCATGGGCCGTCGACAGGCCGACGATCCCGCCACCGATCACCAGCACATCGCAGTCCACGCCGCCGCCCACGCCGATACCTCCCACCCCTGCATACTGCACCCCGCCACCGACAACGCGGCCACGCGGCCCCTGCCCCTGTGGCTGCCCCTGCCCCGGGTCCTACCCCTGCCCCGGGGCCCTCCTGCCTACGCCTGCGCCACCAGCAGCGGCCGTGCCCGCTCGCGCAGCTCGGCCACGCGCGGCTCGTCCCCGTACGGCTCCAGGCGGTGCAGCAGGTCCCGCACGTACTCGGTCGTCCGCGCCGAGGAGATCCGGCCCGCGACCTCCACCGCCCGGGTGCCCGCCGCGCAGGCCGCGTCGAGGTTGCCCGACTCCAGCTCGGCGACCGCGCTCACCACCAGGCGCAGCCCGTGTGACCGTACATACTCCTCCGTGGGCCGGGAGAGGGCCTGTTCGGTGAAACGGCGCACCTGCCGCGGCAGTTTGAGGTCGCGGTAGCACTCGGCCGCGTCCGCCGCGAAGCGGTCGTAGGAGTAGAAGCCCAGCCAGGTCGGGTCGGGATCGCCGGCGCGGGCGCGTTCGAGCCAGCCCTCGGCCGCCCGCAGCGCGGCCCCCGCGGCCGCGGAGTCGCCCGCCTTGGCGTGGGCCCGGGCCTCGACCAGCCGGAAGAAGCTCATGGTGCGGGCGGTGGCCAGGCCGCGGTTGCGCTCGACGGCCGCCTGCGCGAGGTCCACGCCCTCGTCGGGGAAGTCCCGGTAGGTCGCCTGCAGGGACATCGAGGCCAGGACGTAGCCGCCGAGCGGTACGTCCGCGGCCGCCCGGGCCAGGCGCAGTGCCTGGATGTAGTAGCGCTGGGCCGCCTCCTGCTGGCCGGTGTCGAAGGCCATCCAGCCGGCGAGCCGGGTCAGCTCGGCGGTCGCGCCGAACAGGGCGCGGCCCACCTCGTCGGTGTACGAGCCGAGCAGCAGGGGCGCCGCGTCCACCCGCAGGCACTCGGGCACCATCGACGAACGCCAGTCGCCGCCGCCGTACTTCGAGTCCCACCGGCGGGCGTCCTCGGCGGCCTCGCGCAGCTTGGCCACGTCGCTGTGGCCCACGCGCTGGCCGTGGTCGCGGGCCGGCTCGGCGCCGGGCTGGGCGGGCCCGCCGGTGGACGGCGGAGCCGGCAGGCTCCCCGCAGCCCCCGTCACGGGCCCGGTCGTCGGGCCGGCGGCGGTCGGCGTGGTCGGGCCGGCGCCGGTCGTGGTCGGGCCTGAGGCGGTGGTGGACGGACCGGCGGCCGGCGGCGGGTCGGGCACCGGCACGTCCCGGGCCGGCGGGATTGCGCCCGCGGGACCGGAGGAGACCGCGGCCACGGACCCCGGACCGCCCGCCCCCGCGGGCTCGCGCGCCACCGAACCGTCGGCGGGGGATATCAGCCAGCGCGAGGCCGGCGTCGCGTACGCCGCCACCGAGAACGAACCGGCGAGCGACTGCCAGATCCCGCCACCGCCGCGCCGCCCCGCCAGGTCCAGTCGGTAGAGGTCGGTGGCCGACCGCACCGCCGCCCGGACGTCGCGCGGGAACGCTAACCCCACCTCGGGCGCCGGGTCCGCGTCCGCCAGCCCGATCTCGTGCAGCGGCACCGGCCGCCCCAGCTTCGCGCCGATGGCGGCCGCGATGAGGTGCGGCGCGGCGCCCTGCGGCACCATCCCCTTCGACACCCACCGGGCCACCGACGTCTTGTCGTACCGAAGCGTCAGACCGCGCTGCGCGCCGAGGTCGTTGACCCGCCGGGCCAGCCCCGCGTTGCTGATGCCCGCGAGGGCGAGGACGGCGCCGAGCTTCTCATTGGGCTCGCGGAGCTCCCTGGACATGCGCCACCCCTCGTCACACGCGGAACGCAGACGCCGCCGGGGCATAGGCGCCCGGCATTTCGTAAACCCAGCGTAGTTCCCCGCCTCCCAAGCGTTAAGGCCCTTACTTCCGTATGGCGGGATTGTTGTCCGTTTGCACAGTCCGCCCCGACCCGGTGCCCGGGGCGCACGTCCCCCCGCGTGCTCCGGCCGTGTGGCCGTGCGCCCGCCCGTGCGCTCTGGCCGGTCCGCGGACCCGGCGATTCGATGTGCGGTGCGTGGGTCGGCCCGCTGCGCGGATCGAGCGGGCCGGGGGATGCCGCTGCCTCAATCCCCGCGGGTGGCGGAACGGTCCGGGGGGCGGTTCCGCCTCCCGGACCGCGCCCGCGCACCGGGGGCCCGCCGCCCCCGACAGCACTCAGGACAGCCGGAGAATGGCTGAAAGACACCTGTGGCGCAGGTGGCACGGAACACCGAAAACCGCATGGCGGAGGCGTGTTCGTCTGCATGTGCGCCCCCTTTAACCCCTCTCGCACGCCTGTCCCGTGGCAGCATGGACCCGAGCCACCCGGGGTCCCGCCGGCCGCGCCCTCAGCGCCGACCGTGCTGCCCGTGCCCCGGTCATGTGCCCACAGGCTGGGGAGGCGGCGGTGCGCTGGTTGGTGGGTTGGAGCAGTATCGCCGCGAGCTTCGGCACGGCCGGCCGCGTCGCAGGTCAGGGCGCCGGCCACGGCAGCTCGGGCACGCGCGGGTACCCGGACGCCGGATACGGCGCAGGCGCCCCGCCGCACGGCGGCATCGCGGACGCGGCCCACGCCGGCGACCCCGGCGCGGACGCCGAGCGCACCGTCCACCCCGTCGGCGCCCAGCTGCTCTGGGGCGACCCGGACCCGCTCTGGGCCGTCGGCGACTGGCGCCCCGACGAGATCCGCACCCTCACCGCCGACCCGGCCGACCCCTTCACCCGGCTCGCCGTCCTCGGCTGCTGCGGCGCCACCGACGCCGAACTGCGACGGGCCCTGTACGCGGCCCGCGGCGGCGCCCTGCGCCACCTCACCCAGTGGTCCGGCAGCTACACCGCCGTGGTCCAGGCAGGCCGCCGGATCACCGTCGTCGGCGACCTCGCGGGCGCACGACCCGTCTTCTACACCCCCTGGGCCAGCGGCACCGCCTACGCCACGGCCGCCCTCCCGCTCGCCGACCTCATCGAGGCGCAGCTCGACATCGGCCACCTCGCCGCTCTGCTGGCGTGCCCCGACAGCCCGGAGGCACTGGGCGACGGCACACCGTACGCCGGGGTCCGCCGCATCCCGCCCGGGCACGCACTCATCCTGCGCGAGGGCTCCCGCGAGATCACCGGCTACGAACCCGTCGCCTCGCTCGCCGTGGCCGGCCCCCAGGCCGATCCGGACCGCACCGTGGAGGGCGTACGGGAAGCTCTGGTGGATGCGGTGCGCGCCCGGCTCACGGCGCCCCGCCATGCCCCCGAGGCGGTGGCGCCGTACGATCCCGGCCCCGTACCCGGCATGGGCCCCGCCGACCGGCGTGCCGCCCGTGGCGGCCCGGCGCCCGGCGTCGGCGCCGACCTGTCCGGCGGCAGCGCCTCGGCGACCCTGGCCCTGCTGGCGGCCGGCCTGCCCGGCGCGCCCGGCAGCCTCGCCAGCCCCGCCGGAGCCCGGCTGCTGGCGGTCACCTTCAACGACCTGGCCACCCCGCAGGGCCGCGAGGACGAACTGGAGCGGGCCCGCGCCATCGCCGCCGACCCGCGCCTGCACCACGTCGTGGTGGCCGCCGCCGCGGAGGCCCTCCCGTACGCCGAACTCGACGGCCCGCTCACCGACGAACCCGGCCCCTCGCTGGTCTTCGCCGCCCGCGAGCGGCGCCGGCTGGCCGCCGGCTCGGCCGACCACTTCACGGGCCACGGCGCCCGCCAGGTCCTCGACGCGCACCCCGCCCGCCTCGCCGACCTCCTGATGGACCGCCGCCGCCGCCACCTGCTGCGCCCGGTGGCGGCACTGGCCCGCTCGGCCTCGGCTTCCGGAGCCTCCGGCGAATCCCTGCTGGTACCGCTGACCGTGTACTCCGCAGCCCGAAGACTCGCCCGTACGACGTACCGCGCGGGCATGGAAGCCGCCGCGGCCAGGCTCCGCGAGGGCGGGGTCACCGAGCGCGCCTCCGGTCCGGTGGACGCCTCCCTCGCCGCCCTGACCTGGTCGCGGCCCGGCCCGGCGGCGGGCTGGCTGACGGGGGAGGCCCTGGCGGAAGTATCGATCCGCCTCACCGCCGCGGCCGGCCGTCCCCCGCTGTCCCTGCGGCCGGGCGAAGCCAGGGCCCGCGCCGCCCTCGCCCGGCACGCCGCCGACCACCGGGTCTTCGAACAGGCCGTGGAGGTCCGCAGCCAGCGCCTGCACGCCCCCTTCCTGGACAACCAGGTCGTCCGCGCCGCCCGCGCCCTGCCCGAATCCCTCCGCGTCCAGCCCGGGGCCCGCGCCGCGATCCTGCGCACCGTCCTGTCCTCGGCCGGGGTGCGCGAACTGCCGCCCGGCTGGGGGGCGACCACCCACAGCCCGAACGAGACGGCGATCCGGCTGGGGCTGCGCGCCGCCCTGCGCGACCTGCTCTCCCTGTTCACCGCGCCCCTGCTCGCGGACGCCGGGCTGATCGACGCGCGGGTCGTCCAGCAGGCCCTGCTCGACGCGGCCGACGGCCGCCCGGTCCCGCTCGACGGCCTGGCGGAACTCGTGTCCATGGAGCTGTGGCTGCACCGCCTGCTGGCCCGCCGCGGCACCTGCTGGACGGGCACGTCCGCGGCCCGCCGCCGGGCCGTGCCCGAGGGCGTCCCCGTGCACCGCCCGGCCCTGTCCTGAGCCGGGCCCGGCACGCCGGGGTCAACGGCAGCTGATCACGGCCTCGGCCCAGCTCGCCAGCGCGGGCAGCCGGCCGGGGCCGACCTGCTCCGTCACCAGGCGCAGGGTCCCGCGCCCGGCCAGCGAGACCCGCACGGTCTGCGCCGGATCCCCGTACCCGAGTGCCCCGGACTGCCACAGCCGCTGCCCGTCGGCGTAGACGGAGAACCGCACCGAGCCTGCCGCGGGCCGTGTCCAGGGGGACTGCCGGGTGGGCACCGACAGGCCGTCCACCCCGGCCCGCGCCGAGAAGGCCGTGCACGGCCGGTTCAGGGTGATCTCCACGGAGGAGCGGGAGTTCACGGTGATCCCCTGCTCGAACCGCCGGTCGCCCACCCGCAGGCCCCACCGCTGCCACACCCAGCTGCTGCGCCAGGTCCGGATCTCCGGGCCGGTGTGGTCCCCGTAGGCCGAGTGGCCCAGGCGGGAGAGCGGGAAGCCCTCGGCGGGCCCGGGTGAGGGCGCCGGCGTGGGCTTCGCGGACGTCCGGCTCGGCGCGGGGTCGGGCGACGGCTTCTGCCCGCCCGGCGAAGCGGACGGCGAGGGGCGCGGGGCGAGGGCGGCGGGCGGGGCCGCGGAGGCCGGCGACGGCCCGGTCTGCGGCCGCGGCGGTACGGGGCTCCGCGCGGGCGGCGGCTCCTCCTCGGGCGGGCTCGGCGCGGGCGGGGCGGGGGCGCTCGGCACCACCGGCGCCGCCAGGCCGGGGGCGGGCTTCGCCCGGGCCTGCGGCTCGGCGTCGTCCCCGGCCAGCGCGAACACCACGCCGGCGGCCGCCGCGACCGCGAGTCCGGCGGCGATGGCGGCCTTGGCCGGCATCCCGAGCCCCTCGGACACCACGGCACCTCCGACCCCGGCTCCCGACCCGGCCCCCCCGCCTGCCCCACCGGCAGCACTGGCCCCGGCGGTTCCACCCACGGCACCCGCCCCGGCAGTCCCACCGGCGGCCCCGGCTCCGGCGGTCCCAGCCCCGGCTCCGGCAGCTCCCGCCCCCGCGGTCGACCCGCCGGTGGCAGCCGCGGCGGCCCCGGCCCCGCCCGCGGCGACGGCCCCACCGGTCATCACGCCGGCCGCCTTGGCCGCGTACCCGGCGGCGAACCACCCGATGACCGCGACCGGAAGCAGCGCGGGAATGCCCGCGTTGACGTCCCTGAGCTCCCCGGCGGCCAGCCGGCACTTCGCGCACTCCTCCAAGTGCCCGCGCAGCCCCCGCTCCGCGCGCATCCGCAGTCCGCCGCGCGCGTAGGCGCCCAGCCGGTCCGCATACCGCGCGCAGTCGCCGCCCGCGCTCAGCGCCGAGCTCACGTGCGCCTGCAGGTACGCCTGCTTGAGGCCCTCGCGGGCGCGACTGGCCAGCACCGCCGTCGCGTTGGGGCTGAGCCCGAACAGCGGCGCGACGGCGCTGGGGGACGCCTCCTCGACGGTGGTGTGCCACAGCACGGCCTGCCACCGCTCGGGCAGGCTCCGGAACGCCTGCATCGCCAGCGACTGCTCGGCCTCGTGCATCGCCCGGACGTCCGCACCCAGTTCGAGGGTGTCGTCGGCCAGACCCGCCCGGCCGGCCCCGCCCTCCGTCCCCGCGGCCGCCTGCTCCGCGAAGACGGCGAAGTCCTCGACGAGCTGCTCCCGCCGGGCGGTCTTCGCCCAGGCCGCGGCGACCCTGCGTACGGTGGTGAGCAGGTAGGCCCGCACCGACTGGTCCGGCCCGGCCCCGCCCCGTACCGCCTGCAGGGTGCGCGCGAACACCTCGGCGGTCAGGTCGTCCGCGGTGTGCGCGTCCCTGCAGCAGGACCGTGCGTAGCGGCGGACGGAATCGGCGTGCCGGCGGAAGAGCTCCTCGTACGCACTGTCGTCCCCACCGCGCATGCGGGCGATCAAGTCCCCGTCGGAGGGCGGCAGTTCACCAGCCCGGCCCGCCGGAGCGGCGTGCCGGCCACCCGGCTCGCGCTGGGCGGGTACCTGCTGGGCGGGCACCCGCCGGGCGGGCAGGCTGCCCGCCCGGACCTCACCGCCGACGTCCCCGTGTGACTCCTCACGCCCGTCAACGCCCATCGCGGAAGCCCCCGCACGACACACTCAACCGGTACACCGATCAAGCGTGGCACACGGCGACCACGCGCCGAGGCCGTTCGCACGCGGTCCACCCGTCCGAGCGGGATGCGCCGAAGCCCCGTACCGACGCGCGGTCACCGACCCCCACGCAGCGACGACGCTCACGCAGCGCCGACGCTCACTCCGTCACTCCGCCACTCCGCCACCCCGTCACGCCGTGCGCGACCGCAGCCCTTCGAGCAGGATGTCGAGGAGCCGCGTCGAAGCCGCCGCCTGCTGCGCCGGGTCCGGCAGCGCGGGCGCCGCCGTCGCTATCACCAGCAGGACATCGGCCACCGTGACGTCGCCCCGGAGCTCACCGGCCTCCCGGGCGCGGTCGACCAGCCGGCCGACGACCTCGAGCAGCGCACCCGCGCCCGCGTCCTCCGACGGCTCCTCCTCGCCCGCGGACCGCGAACCCACCACACGCAGCTCGGGAGCACCGCCCGCCGCGACGGCCTGACGCTGCTGCGGAACCCGCGCGGCCGCGGCCTCCTCGGCGTCGTCCTCGCCCGCCGCGCCCACCCGGAGCACCTGCGGCGGCAGCAGCCGCCCCGCGCCCGAGGCCACGGAGGTGCGCAGGAAGCGCGACAGCGCCTGCCACGGCTCCTCCTCCTGGCCCAGTGCCGTCCTGGCCTGGTCGGTCAGCCGGGCGGTCTCCTCCTCGGCTATCCGCCGGACCAGCACGTCCTTGCTCGGGAACCGCCGGTACACCGTGCCGACACCGACCCGAGCCCGGCGCGCCACGTCCTCCATCGGAGCTCCGTAGCCCAGCTCGCCGAACACCTCGCGTGCCGCGCGCAGCACGTGTTCCAGATTGCGCTGCGCATCAACGCGCAGCGGTGTGGACCGGCCGACACCGTGCCCGGTGCCGCCGCCCGCGATGCCGCGGCCGTTGCCCTCCACCGAGAGCGCGGTAGCCGTCGCGGTCGCGGAGCCATGGAAATCGGAAATGTTCATATGTTTCCCCCGGTAATCATCTGTCTCCCCCCGGAGACACTCCCCGCTTCACGCCGAGAGGGCCACGGTCATGGGCCCGGTCTCACTCCTCGACGAGATACGAACATAGTTGAGCCAGAGTCAATTCAGAAGAGGCAGCCCCGGACGGAGCACCGCCCGATCGGAGCATTCACCCCCACTTTTCCGTTCCGTACTCCCGGAAGCATTTATTCCGCATGCCTTGACCTGCGGATCTCCGGCCCTGCCAGCGGTCCGCTTGCACCCCGCCCCGGGGCCCCTTCCGGTCACACAATGTGCCGGGCCTGTGGACAAACTCCCGGCCACGTTGCGTCATGGACTGGTGAAGGCTGCTAACTCGCGGGGCACGGCCCCCGGTACCCCGCCCCGTACCCGCATCCTGGTCGTCGGCGGCGGTTACGTCGGCATGTACACGGCCCTTCGGCTCCAGCGGAAGCTGAGATCCGAAGAAGCCGAGGTCACGGTGGTCACCCCCGAGCCCTACATGACCTACCAGCCCTTCCTTCCCGAAGCGGCCGCCGGCTCGATCTCACCCCGTCACGTCGTGGTCCCGCTCCGCCGCGTCCTCGGCGGATGCCGCATCGTCATCGGCGAGGCCCAGCGCATCGACCACTCCAAGCGCACCGCCACCATCACCACCCTCGCCACCGAGGAGGAGGGCACCGGCGCCACCGAGATCGAGTACGACGAACTCGTCCTCGCCCCCGGCTCCATCTCCCGCACCCTGCCCATCCCCGGCCTCGCCGACTACGCCATCGGCTTCAAGACCGTCGAAGAGGCCATCGGCCTGCGCAACCACGTCATCGAGCAGATGGACATCGCCTCCTCCACCCGCGACCCCGCCATCCGCGACGCCGCCCTCACCTTCGTCTTCGTCGGCGGCGGCTACGCGGGCGTGGAAGCACTGGGCGAACTCGAGGACATGGCCCGCTACGCCGCCCGGTACTACCACAACATCAAGCCCGAGGACATGAAGTGGGTGCTGGTCGAGGCCAGTGACCGGATCCTCCCCGAAGTCGGCCCCGACATGGGTGTCTACACGGTCCGTGAACTGCGCCGCCGCAACATCGACCTCCGCCTCGAGACCCGGCTCGAATCCTGCGAGAACCGCGTCGCCGTCCTCAGCGACGGCGCGCGCTTCCCCACCCGCACCGTCGTGTGGACCGCCGGCGTCAAACCGCACCCGATCCTGGCGGCCTGCGACCTGCCGAAGAACGAACACGGCCGCCTCCTGTGCACCTCCTTCCTCACCGTGGAGGGCGTGGAGCACGCCTGGGCCGCCGGCGACGCCGCGGCCGTCCCCGACATCACCGCGCCCGAGCCCGGTCGCGCGTGCGCCCCCAACGCCCAGCACGCCGTCCGCCAGGCCAAGGCCCTCGCCGACAACCTCGTCGCCGCCCTGCGCGGCGAGGTCCTGACCGAGTACGCCCACAAGTACGCCGGCTCCGTCGCCTCCCTCGGCCTCCACAAGGGCGTCGCGCACGTCTACGGACGCAAGCTCAAGGGCTACCCCGCCTGGTTCATGCACCGCGCCTACCACCTCAGCCGCGTCCCCACCTTCAACCGCAAGATGCGGGTCCTTGCGGAATGGACCCTCTCAGGTCTTTTCAAGCGGGAGATCGTCTCCCTAGGCTCACTCGAACACCCCAGGGCAGAATTCGAACTCGCCGCAGGCGGCGGCCCCAAGCACCCCCCGTCCCACCCCGCCCCCGAACCCCCGCAGGACAGCCAGGGCTGACGTTGTCAGTGCGGTCGGCCACACTGGACGTGTGACCATAGGTGCGCTCACACCTGCACAGAGTGACAACGTCCAGTCAGCGACCCACCACGAGCGACACAGCGACCACTCGCGACACCACGAGGCTTGAACGCAGTGAACTTCACGCGCTGGAGCGCCCGGTTTCCCGGAACGCAGCGCCGCGCCGCCGCCCGGTCCGAACACGCCGCCGCCCAGGCCAAGCGGGGTGAAGGCGCCGTCCCGGCAGCCCGCGGCGGCCGCGCCGTCCTCGGAACCGGGCGGTCCGCGCCCGCCGCCGACAGCCCGCCGGCCGTCCCCGCCGCCGGCGGCCCGCCCGCCGACCCCACGGCCTGCGGCACCGGCTCCGGCTCAGGCACCACCCCCGCCATCGCCCCGACCCGGCGGACCGGTGTCCCCACCGCGGTGCCCACCCTCGACGAGTTCTCCGTACGCGAAGTCCTCGGCCGGCTCCCCGCCCTGGTCGCGCTCGTCCACGGCCCGGACCACCGCCTCGCCTACGTCAACGACGCGTACATCGCAGGCTTCGGCACCCGCACCCCAGGCGACCCCGCCCACACCGCCCTCCCCGAACTCGGCGAGCTCGGACTCCTCCCGCTCCTCGACCAGGTCCAGCGCAGCGGCAAGCCGCGTACCGCCAAGAACCGCACCACCCCCGGCGGCAGCCACTCGTACACCGCCACCTGCACCCCGCTCGCGTTCCCCCGAGCCGGCTCGGCGAGCGACACCGACCCCCCGCACAGCGGCATCCTGATCCACCTCGCCGACGTCACCGACCACGCCGAAGCCGTCGAACGACTCCGCGCCAGCGAACGCCGCCAGCGCGAGGCCGCCGTCACCCTCCAGCGCTCGCTCCTGCCCCAGGAGCTCGAACAGCCCGACGACCTGCGCGTCGCCGCCACCTACCAGCCCGGCGGCACCGAAGCGGCCGTCGGCGGCGACTGGTACGACGTCATCACCCTCGGCGCCGGCCGCACGGCCCTGGTCATCGGCGACGTCATGGGCCGCGGCGTTCGCGCGGCCGCCGTCATGGGCCAGCTGCGCACCGCCGTCCGCGCCTACGCACGCCTCGACCTCCCGCCCCACGAGGTCCTCCAGCTCCTCGACGGTCTCGCCGCCGAAATCGACGCCAGCCAGATCGCCACCTGCGCCTACGCCGTCCACGACCCCAACGAGGGCCTGCTCGCCTACGCCTCCGCCGGCCACCTGCCGATCCTGGTCCGCGACGAGAACGGCACCGTGCGCCGCGCGGCCGACCCCACCGGCCCGCCGCTCGGCACCGGAGGCTGGCTCCACACCTCGGGCACCATCGCGCTGGGGCCCGGCTCCACCGCCGTCCTCTACACCGACGGCCTGGTCGAACGGCGCGGAGAGGACATCGACGAGGGCGTCGCCGCCCTGGAGCGCGCCCTCTCCGGCGCCCAGGGCACCCCGGCCGTCATCTGCGACCGCCTCATGCGCGCCCTCGGGGTCGACGCCGACCACGACGACGACGTCGCCGTGATGGTCCTCCAGCAGCCCGCCCGCACCGGCGCGGACGCCGAGCTCTTCCACAACGCCGCCCTGGAACTCCTCGGAGGCATCGAGGCCGCTCCGCGCGCCCGCGCCTTCGCCCACGGGGTGCTCACCTCCTGGCGCTTCCCCGTCGAGCTGTGCGACCTCGGGGTCCTGGCCGCCAGCGAGCTCGTCGCGAACTCCCTCCAGCACGGCACCCCGCCCATGCGCCTGCGGCTGCGCCGCACCGACCGCCGCCTGATCATCGAGGTCACCGACGGGGACGACCACCTCCCGCGCCGCCGCCGCGCCGAACCGGCCGACGAGACCGGCCGCGGCATCTCGATCGTCGCCACCATCGCCTCGTCCTGGGGAACCCGCCGCACCCCGGGCGGCGGAAAGGCCGTCTGGTGCGAGTTCGCCCTGCCGGCCACGTAGCCCGCGGGCGACCACGACGCATGAGGCCCCGGTCCACCGGACCGGGGCCTCACACCGTCTTCCCGTACGCATCCGCCCGCGGCTACGCGCGCACGGACTCCGCCGCCTCGCCGACGACGACGGCCGGGCCGACCGGGGCCGCCGGACCGCCCTGCGCCACGACCCGGGACAGCGACGGGTTGTCCTGCACCGGCGTCAGCCGCCCGCCGAGCCGCAGCGCCAGCCAGGCGATCCCCAGCGAGACCGCGACGAAGAGCCCGATGTACAGCATCGGAATCCCCGCACCCAGCGGCACACCCAGCGGCCCCAGTGCCAGCGCCATCTGCTTGGCCAGCGCGAAGGCCGAGTTGTACTGGCCGACGCACCCCTCGGGCGCCAGGTCCGCCACCAGCGGCGCCAGCGTCGGGGACAGCATGGCCTCGCCGATGCCGAAGAGCGCGTACGTGGTGACGAAGGCGGCCGCGGCCATCACGGCGCTGCCGTGCCCCAGCCCCGAGAACCCGGCGATGACCCACGCCACGGTCCAGATCAGCCCGACCAGCGCGATCACCCGCGACCGGCGCCGCTTCTCGACGAGCCGGAGCACCACGAACTGCGCGACGACGATCGCACCGGTGTTGGCGGCCAGCGCGAAGCCCAGGGTGGAGGGGGAGATTCCGGCGGCCTCGGTGCCGAAGGCCGCCAGACCCGACTCGAACTGCCCGTAGCAGGCGAAGAAGAGCACGAAGCCCAGCACGCACAGCTGCACCATGGCCTTGTGCCGGAGCAGGCCCTTCCAGCCGCTGCCCGCCTGCGCCGCGTCCTGCGGCATGGCGTCCTTGAACCCCTGGACCTGCGGCATCCGCACAGAGGCGATGACGCCCGCCAGCACCAGGAACATCACGGCCTCGATGCCG
Source organism: Streptomyces sp. NPDC045967 (assembly GCF_056430495.1). Classification (NCBI taxonomy): domain Bacteria; kingdom Bacillati; phylum Actinomycetota; class Actinomycetes; order Kitasatosporales; family Streptomycetaceae; genus Streptomyces; species Streptomyces sp. NPDC045967. The sequence goes on from NZ_JBWKLE010000004.1 coordinate 580,707, forward strand.
AACAGCAGGGTGAAGCTGCCGGGCCGGCTCTCGTCGACGATCTGGCCGCCGATGAGCCCGCCGATGCCCAGGCCGAGGTTCTGCATGAAGAACTGGAGGGCGAAGGCCCGGGTCCGGGTGGAGGGGGTCGAGCACCAGACGATCATGGTGGCCAGCGCCGGCTGCATCACGGCCTGACCGGCGCCGAGCGCCAGAGCCGACAGCAGGATCGGCACCAGACCGGTGGAGAGCCCCAGCGAGATCGCGCCCGCGGAGGCGGCGACGGCAGCGCCGATCACCACCGGTACGGGACCCCGCCGGTCGATGACCCGGCCGGTGACGGGCAGCGCGACCAGAGCACCCAGGGCGAACGCCACGAACGCGCTCGTGGCGGCCATGGAACCCAGACCTCGCACCTGCGCCACGTAGATGTAGAGGAACGGAACCGTGAAGCCGATGCCGAACGCGGTCAGCGCGTTCCCGGCCTGGATCCGCCGCATCGCGGCGCCCATCACCCTGGTCACTTCTCACCTGCCTTGAATCTGAAGACTGAAGACTTCATACCTAAACTTCGATGCTTAACACTACACACCGAAGGAGTTAGATGGCAACGAGCTCATGCGATACTTCGGACATGGGTGACACCCCCGACGGCACCGCGCCCGTCCACGAGCCGAGCCTCGACGAGCAAATCGCCGTCTACCAGCGCGAGTTCCAGGACCTCGACCCCCAGGTCGAGAAGGTGGTCTCGGCGCTCAGCCGGCTGAACCGCCGCATGAACGTCGCGTACGGGCGCCAGACCGCGGCCCTCGGCATCAGCAACGCGGAGTGGGAGGTCCTCAAGGCGCTCGTCATCTCCGGCGCGCCCTACCGGATGGGCCCGAGCGAGCTGGCCAAGCAGCTGGGCCTCACACCGGCGGCGATGACCCACCGGATCGACCGCATGACGGCGGAGGGGCTGGTCACGCGGGAACGGGACGAGACGAACCGGGTCCGCGTGATCGTGGAACTCACCGACGAGGGACGCAGCAAGTGGCTGGACGCGATGCGCGCGGCCACGGTCTTCGAGGAGGACCTCCTCCAGGACCTCTCCACCGCGGAGCGCGGAGTCCTCGGCGACATGCTCACCCGGCTGCTGGACCGGGTGGAGGACCTCCAGTCACCCAGCTGACGGGCGGGGTTGACACAACCTCCGGCGATCCGTAAGGTTCTTCGAGTTGTCCCAGAGCCGGAAGGTTCTGACGACAGCACATCCCGCCGCCTCGTCGCGGCACCCAACTCAGCACGATTTCCCACGGGGAACGAATTCGGCATGTCCGAATTCATTTCCGAAGGCCGATTATGAATCGCCGGGGAAATCCACTAGAGTTCGGGAGTCGGAAGGGCCCAACAGCCCGGAAGACAAACCCCGCTGACCGGGGATCAGGCCCGAGAGAGTCTGATAGAGTCGGAAACGCAAGAACAGTAGGAAAGCAGAACGAAGCCCGGAGGAAAGCCCGAGAGGGTGAGTACGAAGGAAGCGTCCGTTCCTTGAGAACTCAACAGCGTGCCAAAAATCAAC
>NZ_JBWKLE010000005.1:0-162543 GCF_056430495.1 Streptomyces sp. NPDC045967
CGTACGGTCCTCCGACGCATCGCCCGCATCGAGGAGTCCCACCCCCTCCCCCACCCCCCCCCCCCCCCCCCCCCCCCCACCCCCCCCACCCCCCCCCCCCCCCACCCCCCCCCCCCCCCCCAACCCCCCCCCCCCCCCCCCCCCCCCCCCCCCCCCACCCCCCCCCCCCCCCCCCTCGCCCCCCCCCCCCTCCGGCGTGGTGGGCGGCGGCGTCAGCGGCTGTGCTGCGCGTCGGCGACCGTGACCTCGACCCGCTGGAACTCCTTGAGCTCGCTGTAGCCGGTGGTGGCCATCGAACGGCGCAGCGCGCCGAAGATGTTCATCGAGCCGTCCGGGGTGTGCGACGGGCCGGTGAGGATCTCCTCGGTGGTGCCGACCGTGCCCAGGTCGACCTTCTTGCCGCGCGGCACGTCCTCGTGGACCGCCTCCATGCCCCAGTGGTTGCCCCGGCCCGGCGCGTCGGTCGCACGGGCCAGCGGGGAGCCGATCATCACCGCGTCGGCGCCGCAGGCGACGGCCTTCGGGATGTCGCCCGACCAGCCCACACCGCCGTCGGCGATGACGTGCACGTAGCGGCCGCCGGACTCGTCCATGTAGTCGCGGCGGGCCGCGGCCACGTCCGCGACGGCGGTCGCCATCGGGACCTGGATGCCGAGCACGTTGCGGGTGGTGTGCGCGGCGCCGCCGCCGAAGCCGACCAGCACGCCCGCGGCGCCGGTGCGCATCAGGTGCAGGGCGGCGGTGTAGGTGGCGCAGCCGCCCACGATCACCGGTACGTCGAGCTCGTAGATGAACTGCTTGAGGTTCAGCGGCTCGGCGGCGCCCGAGACGTGCTCCGCGGAGACGGTGGTGCCGCGGATCACGAAGATGTCCACGCCCGCGTCCACGACGGCCTTGGAGAACTCGGCGGTGCGCTGCGGGGACAGCGCGGCGGCGGTCACGACGCCCGAGTCGCGCACCTCCTTGATGCGCCGGCGGATCAGGTCCGCCTGGATCGGGGCGGAGTAGATCTCCTGGAGGCGGCGGGTCGCGGCCTGCTCGTCCAGCTCGGCGATCTCGTCGAGCAGCGGCTGCGGGTCCTCGTAGCGGGTCCACAGACCTTCGAGGTTCAGCACGCCGAGGCCGCCGAGCTCGCCGATGCGGATCGCGGTCTGCGGGGAGACGACCGAGTCCATGGGGGCGGCCAGGAAGGGGAGCTCGAAGCGGTACGCGTCGATCTGCCAGGCGATCGAGACCTCCTTCGGGTCCCGGGTCCGCCGGCTCGGGACGATGGCGATGTCGTCGAACGCGTACGCCCTGCGGCCGCGCTTGCCGCGCCCGATCTCGATCTCAGTCACGTGTGGTGGCCTTTCCTCTGGGTCTGCCCGTCCAGTATCCCCGAAGGCCGGGGGCCCGCGTTCCGGTGACCGCTGTACGGACGCCCGCGCCCGCACGGCGCGGGGGGCGGGCCCTGGTGGACCCGCCCCCCGACCTCACACCGTCAGCCCTTGCGGGAGTAGTTCGGCGCTTCGACCGTCATCTGGATGTCGTGCGGGTGGCTCTCCTTGAGGCCCGCCGAGGTGATCCGCACGAAGCGGCCCCGGTCCTGCAGCTCGGGAACCGTCCGGCCGCCGACGTAGAACATCGACTGGCGCAGGCCGCCGACGAGCTGGTGCACGACCGCGGAGAGCGGGCCGCGGTAGGGCACCTGGCCCTCGATGCCCTCGGGGATGAGCTTGTCGTCACCGCCCACGCCCTCCTGGAAGTAGCGGTCCTTGGAGAAGGAGCGCTGGTCGCCGCGGGACTGCATCGCGCCGAGCGAACCCATGCCGCGGTAGGACTTGAACTGCTTGCCGTTGATGAAGAGCAGCTCGCCGGGGGACTCCTCGCAGCCCGCGAGCAGCGAGCCGAGCATCACCGTGTCGGCGCCCGCGACCAGGGCCTTGGCGATGTCGCCGGAGTACTGCAGGCCGCCGTCGCCGATGACCGGGACGCCCGCGGCTTTGGCCGCGAGGGCGGCCTCGTAGATCGCGGTGACCTGCGGGACGCCGATGCCGGCGACGACGCGGGTGGTGCAGATCGAGCCGGGGCCGACGCCGACCTTGATGCCGTCGCAGCCCGCGTCGATCAGCGCCTGGGCGCCGTCGCGGGTGGCGACGTTGCCGCCGATGACGTCGACGGCGGAGTTCGACTTGATCTTGGCGACCATGTCGCCGACCAGGCGGGAGTGGCCGTGGGCGGTGTCGACGACGATGAAGTCGGCGCCCGCCTCGATCAGCGCCTGGGCGCGGTCGTAGGCGTCACCGGCGACGCCGACGGCCGCGCCGACCAGCAGCCGGCCGTCCTTGTCCTTGGCGGCGTGCGGGTACTTCTCGGCCTTGACGAAGTCCTTGACCGTGATGAGGCCCTTGAGGATGCCCGCGTCGTCGACCAGCGGAAGCTTCTCGATCTTGTGGCGGCGCAGCAGCTCCATGGCGTCGACACCGGAGATGCCGACCTTGCCGGTGACCAGCGGCATCGGCGTCATGACCTCGCGCACCTGGCGGCTGCGGTCCGACTCGAAGGCCATGTCGCGGTTGGTGACGATGCCGAGCAGCTTGCCCGCCGTGTCGGTGACCGGGACGCCGGAGATGCGGAACTTCGCGCACAGCTCGTCGGCCTCGCGCAGCGTCGCGTCCGGGTGGACGGTGATCGGGTCGGTGACCATGCCGGACTCGGAGCGCTTGACCAGATCGACCTGGTTGGCCTGGTCGGCGATGGAGAGGTTGCGGTGCAGGACGCCCACGCCGCCCTGGCGGGCCATCGCGATGGCCATGCGCGCCTCGGTGACCTTGTCCATGGCGGCGGACAGCAGCGGAACGTTGACCCGGACGTTGCGCGAGATGAGGGAGGAGGTGTCGATCTCGTCCGGGGCCATGTCCGACGCGCCCGGCAGCAGCAGCACGTCGTCGTAGGTCAGTCCGAGCGTGGCGAATTTGTCGGGCACTCCGTCGGTCGTCATGACACCTTCCCAAATGGTCTTGCTCAGCGCGGATGTCCATGCTAACGGGATCCCGAAGCGTCTCATTCCACGAGCCAGGCCGATCGAAAGTTTCGTGGCTTCCTACGACGAAGCGCTCTGGGGGTGTCTACTGTTCGGCGAGCGCGCGCAGCCGGCTGAGGGCGCGGTGCTGAGCCACCCGCACCGCTCCGGGCGACATCCCGAGCATCTGCCCGGTCTCCTCGGCGGTCAGGCCGACGGCCACCCGCAGGACGAGGAGTTCGCGCTGGTTCTCCGGCAGGTTCGCGAGGAGCTTCTTCGCCCAGGCGGCGTCGCTGCTGAGCAGGGCCCGCTCTTCCGGGCCGAGCGAGTCGTCGGGGCGCTCCGGCATCTCGTCGGACGGGACGGCCGTGCTGCCCGGGTGCCGCATGGCGGCCCGCTGCAGGTCGGCGACCTTGTGCGCGGCGATGGCGAAGACGAAGGCCTCGAAGGGGCGCCCGGTGTCCCGGTAGCGCGGCAGGGCCATCAGGACGGCGACGCAGACCTCCTGCGCCAGATCCTCGACGAAGTGGCGGGCATCGCCCGGGAGCCGCGAGAGCCGGGTGCGGCAGTAGCGGATCGCGAGCGGGTGCACGAAGGCGAGCAGGTCGTGCGTGGCCTGCTCGTCGCCTTCCACCGCCCGCCGTACGAGCGCGCTGACGGCCCCGGCACTGCCGCCTTTGGCGGCGCCGGTCGGGCCTGTGGCCGCGGGTGACCCCAGGGCCTCGTCGTCGCGCATCAATCCATGGTGCCCTGGTGCCGGAGGTTCCGCGGCACCACGGCCGGTTTCGTGCATCGAAGCGTTATGAGCGGGTGCGCCGGAACTCATGGTCTGCACCCTCCCCTCCCGCTCGCCGAATGATCCCCAGGCCGGGGACCCCACATTTCCAAGAATGCGGCACACCCTCAAGGATGCGGCATCGCGCACGAAGCGACACGTCCCCCGGATTGTGCCCCGCCAATCCCCGGGTGCGCACCGGGTACGACGGGGCTCACGGTCGCGGGACCGGGCGTGACCCGTGGGTCAGCGGACCAGGCCCCAGCGGAAGCCCAGCGCGACGGCGTGCGCCCGGTCCGAGGCGCCGAGCTTCTTGAACAGCCGGCGGGCGTGCGTCTTGACCGTGTCCTCGGAGAGGAAGAGCTCGCGCCCGATCTCCGCGTTGGACCGGCCGTGGCTCATGCCCTCCAGCACCTGGATCTCGCGCGCGGTGAGCGTGGGCGCCGCGCCCATCTCGGCCGAGCGGAGCCGGCGCGGGGCCAGCCGCCAGGTCGGGTCGGCCAGGGCCTGGGTCACCGTGGCCCGCAGTTCGGCGCGCGAGGCGTCCTTGTGCAGGTAGCCCCGGGCACCGGCGGCGACCGCGAGGGCCACGCCGTCCAGGTCCTCGGCGACCGTCAGCATGATGATGCGGGCGCCGGGGTCGGCCGAGAGCAGCCGGCGGACCGTCTCGACACCGCCCAGCCCGGGCATCCGTACATCCATCAGAATCAGGTCGGAGCGGTCGGCACCCCAGCGGCGGAGGACTTCCTCGCCGTTGGCCGCCGTCGTCACACGCTCGACGCCGGGCACGGTGGCAACCGCGCGACGGAGCGCCTCTCGGGCAAGCGGGGAGTCGTCGCAGACGAGGACGGAAGTCATGACCGCCCTCCGCAGCTGCTGATGCGCGTCACCTTGAGCCTCCAGGCTGGTACGTATCGTCACCTGTGCGGTCGATGCCCCCGGACACCTGTCCGAGAACTTGTTGGTTCAACCGCCTTCGCACTCTCAACGATGGTCACTCGAAAGAGTTACGGGTCGGACGGACACCTTCGGCACTCTACGTGAGGAAGCGAACACGACACGGCCGCCACAAGCCAACTGTCCTCCATCTGGAGCTATGCCCTATTTGGCGGCTTTCCTTCCGTTTGGCGTGTGTCTGAGGCTAGATTCCCAATGAGTCATATTTACATCTACTCCGACAGTAGGTGTGGAGACCTTTGGAGACATGGACCGTATCCGCCTCAGTACCGGCACCAAGAGGACTACCCATGGCAGATTTCTCCCGCCTCCCCGGACCGAACGCCGACCTCTGGGACTGGCAGCTGCTCGCTGCCTGCCGCGGGGTCGACAGCTCCCTCTTCTTCCACCCGGAAGGCGAGCGGGGCGCGGCCAGGAGCGCGCGCGAGGCCTCGGCTAAAGAGGTCTGCATGCGATGCCCGGTCCGCGCGGAATGTGCCGCGCACGCGCTCGCCGTCCGCGAGCCCTACGGAGTGTGGGGAGGGCTCACGGAGGACGAGCGGGAGGAGCTGATGGGCCGCGCGCGCCACCGCCTGATTCCCGCCTCCAGCGCGATCGGACCGACCCCGCCCCACTGAATCGGAGCTCTGGAACACCCGACCGAAGGAACGTTTCTGCACATCCGTGCGGATTCTTCGGTCCTGCCGCGGCCCCGGGCGTGTCGTGATCCGGGGCACCACTTCACGCGTTCGGCCGTACGCACCTCCACGGACGTACGGTCAGCGCGCGGCGGCCCGCTCCAGCTCGGCCAGGGTCGCGGCCACGGCCGGCACCCGGGCGAGGTCCGGCAGGGTCAGCGCCACGACCTCCCGCTCCACGGCCGGCTCCACCCGGACGGCGCTGACGCCCTTGGCCCGTACGGATTCCACCGCGAGCTCCGGCAGCACCGCGACGCCGAGCCCCGCCCCGACCAGTCCGACGACCGCCGGGTAGTCGTCGGTCGCGAAGTCGATCCGGGGGGTGAAGCCCGCGTCCTCGCACACCTCCACCAGATGGCGGCGGCAGCGCGGACAGCCCGCGATCCACGGCTCGTCGGCCAGTTCCGCCATGCCCACGCGTTCCGCCCCGGCCAGCCGGTGGCCCTCGGGGACCAGCCCGATGAGCCGGTCGGTCAGCAGCGGGCGCACCACCAGGTCCTCCCACTCCGCCGCGGAACCGGCCGCCCCGCCGTAGCGGAAGGCCAGCGCCAGGTCGCAGTCCCCCTCGCGGAGCATCTCCACCGAGCGCGGCGGCTCCGCCTCCACCAGGGAGATCCGGGTGCCGGGATGGGCCGCGCGCATCGCGGCGAGCGCGGTCGGCACCAGGGTGGAGCTGCCGCTGGGGAAGGACACCAGCCGGACCCGGCCCGCGCGCAGCCCGGCGATGGCCGCGACCTCCTCCTCGGCGGCGGTCAGCCCGGCCAGGATCCCCGCGGCGTGCCGCACCAGGGCCTCACCGGCCTGGGTCAGGCGCATCTCGCGGCCGGTGCGGATGAGCAGCGGAGTGCCGGCCGACTGCTCCAGCGCCTTCATCTGCTGGGATACGGCCGGTTGGGTGCAGCCGAGCTCGCGGGCGGCGGCGGAGAAGGACCCGGTCCCGGCGACGGCGCGCAGGACCCGGAGATGACGTGCCTCGATCACCACTCGAGCATAAGGCCCACTTTGACCGTGACGGGCATATTCCCTCGCCGCTTTGAGGGCCCCTCGGTTACGTTGCCTCCATGGCCCCCATGCATCTGATATCCGTCAACCTCGGCCGCGCCACGGCCGTGGACTACACCGACGCGGACAGCGGACTGACCGGCCACGGGAAGCGCCCGGTGCCCGGGCCGGTCCGCGTGGCCGCCCCCGGCCCCAAGGCCACCGGCCGCGGCAGCGGGCTGGAGGGCGACGCCGTCTGCGACCGCCGCTTCCACGGCGGCGACCACCAGGCGGTCTACGCGTACGCGCGCGAGGACCTGGACCGGTGGGAGGCGGAGCTCGGCCGCGAGCTGCCCGCGGGGCGGTTCGGCGAGAACTTCACGACCTCCGGCGTCGACCTGAACACCGCGCGCCTGGGCGACCGGTGGCGGGTCGGCGCGGACCTGGTCCTCGAAGTCGCCTCGGCCCGCATCCCGTGCCGGACCTTCCAGGGGGCCCTCGGGGAGAGCGCCTGGGTCAAGCGGTTCACCCGCGCGGCCCGGCCGGGCGCGTACTTGCGGGTGATCCGGGAGGGGTCGGTCTCACCGGGCGACAGCATCGAGATCATCCACCGCCCGGACCACGACGTCACGGTGCAGCTGTGGTTCCGCGCGTTCACCACCGAGCGCGCCCTGCTGCCGCGCACCCTGGCGGCGGGGGCCGCGATGGAGCCGGAGGCCCACGAGCAGGTGCGGGAGTACCTGGCGAAGTACGGGGCCGGGAACGGGGCGGGGGACGGGGCGGGGTAACACCGTCAGCCGGGGCGGCTAGGTTGCGCCTATGACGATTGCGTTGATTACGGGATCCACGGCGGGCATCGGCGCCGCCTTCGCCCGGCGGCTCGCCGCCCAGGGCCACAACCTGGTGCTGGTGGCGCGCGACACCAAGCGGCTCGGCGAGCAGGCGACCGAACTGCACGACCGGCACGGCATCGAGGCCGAGGTGCTGGCCGCCGACCTCTCCACGGAGGAGGGCATCGCGGCGGTCGAGCGGCGCCTCGACGACCGCACCCACCCGGTCGACCTGCTGGTCAACAACGCCGGGTTCGGCAACAAGGGCCGCTACCTCGAAGTCTCCATGGCCGACGAGCTGACCATGCTCAAGGTGCACGTCGAGGCCGTGCTGCGGCTGACCTCGGCGGCCACCGGGTCGATGCGCTCACGCGGCCGGGGCGGCGTGATCAACGTGGCCTCGGTGGCGGCGTTCGTACCGCGCGGCACCTACGGGGCGAGCAAGGCCTGGGTCGTGCAGTTCACCCAGGGTGCGGCGCGGGACCTGGCCGGGTCCGGGGTACGGCTGATGGCCCTGTGCCCCGGCTTCGTCCGCACGGAGTTCCACGAGCGGGCCGGCATGGGCACCGACAACATCCCCGGCTGGATGTGGCTCGACGCCGACAAGCTGGTGGCCGCGGCCCTGGCGGACCTGGCCCGGGGCAGGACGGTGTCGATCCCCGACCCCCGGTACAAGGCGCTGATGGGCCTGGTGAAGCTGACGCCGCGCGGGCTGCTGGGCGGCGTGTCGTCCCGTACGGGGCGAAAGTACGGCCCGCAGTGACCCCGGCGACTTACCGGTAAACCCGCCGAATGGGTGGAATCTACCTAAAATGGACGTATCCCATCCAGCCCGGGAGACGCCATGACATTCGTACAGATCATCGATTACAAGACCAGCCGGCAGGACGACCTCGACCAGCTGCTCGACCGGTACGTCTCGCAGAGCCAGGGCAGGCGCACCGTCACCCACAGCATCGTGGGCCAGGACCGCGACGACGCGCACCACTACATGGACGTGGTCGAATTCCCCTCGTACGAAGAGGCCATGAGGAACTCCCGGCTCCCGGAGACGGACACGATGTTCCAGGAGATGATGGCCCTCTGCGAGGGGATGCCGACCTTCACGAACCTCGACGTGGTCCGCGACGAGAACCTCAACAAGCACATGGTCAACCGGATGTTCGACGAGTGCATCATGAACGGGAACCTCGACGTCGTCGACGAGGTGTTCGCGCCCGGGTACATCGACCACGACCCGATGAAAGACGGCGCCGCCACCGGACGGGACGTCATGCGCGACGACGTCACGGCGTGGCGGGCGGCCTTCGACTACCGCTTCACCACGGACGCCCAGCTGGCCGAGGGCGACTACGTCACGACCGTGTGGAGCTGGGCCGGAACGCACAAGGGCGAGTTCATGGGCATCGCGCCGACCGGCCGGGAGTGCACGATGACCGGCACCACCACGTTCCGCTGCGAGGACGGAATGATCGCGGAGGGCTGGTGGCACATGGACACCATGGGCCTGATGCGCCAACTCGGCGCGATGTAGAGCCGGTCGGGTCCGGCCCGGCTCCCGCATCGGACCCGGCTCGCGCCGAGAAAACGGGAGGGCCCCGTTCCGCAGATGCGGAACGGGGCCCTCCCGTTGATGCGGGGCGTGATCAGTGGCTGTGGCCGTGACCGTGGCCGTGGCCCGCGTCGCCCTCGTCCTCGGCCGGCTTCTCGACGACCAGGGTCTCGGTCGTGAGCAGCAGCGAGGCGATGGAAGCGGCGTTCTCCAGCGCGGAGCGGGTGACCTTCACCGGGTCGATGACGCCGGCCTTGACCAGGTCGCCGTACTCGCCGGTGGCGGCGTTGAAGCCCTGGCCCTTGTCGAGCTCGGCGACCTTCGAGGTGATGACGTATCCCTCGAGGCCGGCGTTCTCGGCGATCCAGCGCAGCGGCTCGACGGCGGCGCGGCGCACGACCGCGACACCGGTGGCCTCGTCGCCGCTCAGGCCGAGGTTGCCCTCGAGGACCTTGACGGCGTGGACGAGCGCGGAGCCACCGCCGGAGACGATGCCCTCCTCGACCGCGGCGCGGGTCGCCGAGATGGCGTCCTCGAGGCGGTGCTTCTTCTCCTTGAGCTCCACCTCGGTGGCGGCGCCGACCTTGATGACGCAGACGCCGCCGGCGAGCTTCGCCAGGCGCTCCTGCAGCTTCTCGCGGTCCCAGTCGGAGTCGGTGGACTCGATCTCGGCCTTGATCTGGTTGACGCGGCCGACGACTTCCTCGTGGCTGCCGCCACCGTCGACGATGGTCGTGTCGTCCTTGGAGATCGTGACGCGGCGGGCGGTGCCCAGCACATCCAGACCGGCCTGGTCGAGCTTGAGGCCGACCTCCTCGGCGATGACGGTGGCACCGGTGAGGGTGGCCATGTCCTGGAGCATCGCCTTGCGGCGGTCACCGAAGCCGGGGGCCTTGACGGCCACCGCGTTGAAGGTGCCGCGGATCTTGTTGACGACGAGGGTGGAGAGCGCCTCGCCCTCGACGTCTTCGGCGATGATCAGCAGCGGCTTCGAGGCGCCGGCCTGGATGACCTTCTCGAGCAGCGGCAGGAGGTCCTGGATGGAGGAGATCTTGCCCTGGTTGATCAGGATGTACGGGTCGTCGAGGACGGCCTCCATACGCTCCTGGTCGGAGACCATGTACGGCGAGAGGTAGCCCTTGTCGAAGGCCATGCCCTCGGTGAACTCGAGCTCCAGGCCGAAGGCGTTGGACTCCTCGACGGTGATGACACCGTCCTTGCCGACCTTGTCCATCGCCTCGGCGATGAGCTCGCCGACCTGCTGGTCCTGCGCGGAGAGCGCGGCCACGGCGGCGATGTCGGACTTGTCCTCGATCGGGCGGGCGGTCGCCAGGAGCTCCTCGGAGACGGCCTTGACCGCGGCGTCGATGCCCTTCTTCAGGGCGGCGGGGGACGCGCCGGCGGCCACGTTGCGCAGGCCCTCGCGGACCAGCGCCTGGGCCAGCACGGTGGCGGTGGTGGTGCCGTCACCCGCGATGTCGTTGGTCTTGGTCGCCACCTCCTTCACGAGCTGCGCGCCCAGGTTCTCGTACGGGTCGTCCAGCTCGACCTCGCGGGCGATGGTGACACCGTCGTTGGTGATGGTGGGGGCGCCGAACTTCTTGTCGATGACGACGTTGCGGCCCTTGGGGCCGATCGTCACCTTGACCGTGTCGGCAAGCTTGTTGACGCCGCGCTCGAGGGCGCGACGGGCGTCCTCGTCGAACTTCAGGATCTTCGCCATGGGAGCGGTTCAGCCCTCTCGAAAACTCGGGTTTAACGAACTGCGCCCCCCGCCGCCCGGCAATCAGCGGGGTGACCAGGGGCGCAGCTCAAAGCAAAACGTGAAGTACCGGTGGTGCTTACTTCTCGACGATCGCGAGGACGTCGCGGGCCGAGAGGACGAGGTACTCCTCGCCGCTGTACTTCACTTCGGTGCCGCCGTACTTGCTGTACAGCACGATGTCGCCGACGCTGACGTCCAGCGGGAGACGCTGGCCGTCCTCGAAGCGACCCGGGCCCACCGCGAGGACGACGCCCTCCTGGGGCTTCTCCTTCGCGGTGTCCGGGATGACCAGGCCGGAGGCCGTGGTCTGCTCGGCGTCGAGCGGCTGGACCACAATGCGGTCCTCAAGCGGCTTGATGGCAACCTTGGAGCTGGCGGTCGTCACGATCCGACCTCCCCCTTCGGAGATCCGGGGTTAACTGTCTGAGGTGGCGACCAGGTCGATCCGTCGTCGCGGGTGCCGGACCTGCCTGTCGCTGTGTTGGCACTCACCCGGGGTGAGTGCCAGGTGCGACACTATTCCGGCGATTAGCACTCGGTCAAGCGGAGTGCCAATTCCCGATGCTCGGGCGTTGCGCGGCGCGGCCCCCCGGAGCCACCGAAACCCTCGGCTCGCGGCCGTTCGACGCCCTCGGGCGGCGGCTCCGCACGGTTCCGAAAGCTGCCATAAGCAGCCGTAACCAGCCATAAGGAACCATGGGCAGGGCAGCCACGTCGTACAAGACATGAAGATGAAGCGCCTCGTCGCCGAGCAGATCGGGCCGGGAATCCCGTGCGCGGACTGAAGCCCCTGACGCCGGCGGGCTCGCGCCGCCGCACCGAGGCGCTGCTGCTGGTCTTCGTCGTCGCCACAGCCGTCCTCGGCCACGCCAACGCCGGCCTCGCCATGAACGGCGCGCTGCCGCCCAACCTCGCGGGGTTCACGGTCAGCATGACGCTGCTGTCGCTGGTCGGACACCTGGGCATCCGACGGTTCGCGGCCTACGCCGACCCGCTGGTCTTCCCGCTGGCCATGCTGCTGACCGGGCTGGGGCTGGTGCTGATCCACCGGCTGGACCAGGGGTACATCGAGCGGTACGGCTCGGACGCGAACGCTCCGGGGCAACTGGTGTGGACGGTGATCGGCGTCGCCGCGTGCCTCCTGGTGGTGGCGCTGCTGCGCGACCACCGGCTGCTGCAGCGGTTCATCTACCTCACGATGGCCGTCGCGCTGGTGCTGCTGATCGCGCCCGCGTTCTTCGGCGCGGACACCTACGGTGCCAAGCGGTGGATCATCCTCTTCGGCTTCTCGCTGCAGCCGGGCGAGTTCGTGAAGATCATGATCGCGATCTTCTTCGCCGGGTACCTGGTGATCCACCGGGACTCGCTCGCCCTGACGGGGCGGCGGTTCCTCGGCGTGCGGCTGCCCCCGATGCGGCAGCTGGGGCCGATCATCACCGTCTGGATCGTCTCGATGCTGGTGCTGGTCTTCGAACGCGACCTCGGCACCTCGCTGATCTTCTTCGGCGTCTTCGTGGTGATGCTGTACGTGGCCACCGAGCGGACCAGCTGGATCGTGTGCGGCCTGTTCATGGCGGCGGTGGGCGCCTTCGCGGTGGGCTCGACGGAACCGCACGTCAAGGCGCGCGTGGCCGCATGGCTCGACCCTTTGTCGTACTACCGCGAGAACCGGCCGGCCGGGGTCACCTCGGACCAGTCGGCGCAGGCGCTGTTCAGCTTCGGCACCGGCGGTGTGTCGGGGACGGGCCTGGGCATGGGGCACCCGGAGCTGATCAAGTTCGCGGGGCGCAGCGACTTCATCCTGACGACGGTCGGTGAGGAGCTGGGGCTGGCCGGGGTGATGGCGGTGCTCCTGCTGTACGCGCTCCTCGTGCAGCGGGGGCTGCGGATGGCGCTCGGCGCCCGCGACCCCTTCGGCAAGCTCCTGGCGGTCGGCCTGGCCTCGGCGCTGGCCCTCCAGGTCTTCGTGGTCGCGGGGGGCGTCACGGGCCTGATCCCGCTGACCGGCAAGGCCCTGCCGTTCCTGGCGAAGGGCGGCTCGTCCCTCCTGGCCAACTGGATCATGATCGCCCTGCTGCTCCGGATCAGCGACAGCGCGGAACGCCAACGCGTCGCGGACGCGCGGGGGCCGGTGGAGACGACGATCACTCCGGTGGCGGCGGGAGCGGCCCGAACCGGCCCCGCATAACCCCCGAAAGACACGCCCTAGAGGTAGTCCTCCAAGCGGCCTATGCGGTAGCCCTGTTCCTGGATGCGCTGGAGCATGCGGGTCGTCATCCGGGTCTCCGTCGCGCCCTTGAGTTCGGCGGGGCCGCGGAAGTGGGCCAGGATGATGTCGCCGGGCTCGAGGGCGGAGCCCTTGGCGTACTGGAAGTTGTTGATCTGCATCGACACCCGCCACAGCACCACGGACGAGACCCCGCACTCCGAGGCGGCCCGGAGGGTGTCGTCGTTGTAGTTGCCGAAGGGCGGGCGGAAGAGCGGCGGGCGTTGGCCGAAGCGCTTCTCCAGGCGTTCCTGCTGGCCGCATATCTCGTGCTTCTGCGCCGCGAAGGGCAGGGTGCGCAGGTTCGGGTGGGTCAGGGTGTGGTTGTTTATCGTGCTGGCCGAGCCGTTGTCGCGGAGCTGCTCGAAGTGGCCGTAGTCCGACGCGGCCACACTGTCCGTCAGGAACATGCTGATCGGCAGCTTCAGGTCCGCCGCCATCTTCAGGAACTCGGGGTCCTTCTCCGCGCCGTCGTCGAAGGTCAGGAAGACGACCTTGTCGTCGGCCGCGAGGGGTATGCGGTCTATCACCGGGACCTTGCCCGGGGCCGCCGTCGGGAGCTGCGGCTTGCGGGCGGGCTTCGGCGCGTACTGGAGGGGGCCGCTCAGTCCCCACTTGCGGTACGCCTCGTCCGAGGCCCCACCCGCCGCGGGCGTGGGGGCCGGGGCGGGCGGCGTCGCGGAAGGGTCCTCCCGCGTCGCCTCCGGCCCGGGCCCCAGCTCCGTGGCGGCGTTGCCGCCCCCGCACCCCGTCAGGGACAGCGCCAGCGCGCCGGCCGCCAGCGTTCCGGCTACCAACCGGCGCGCACGCTTCACAGATAGTCCTCCAGGCGGGCCACGGCGTACCCCTTGTCCGTGACGGTCTTCATGACATGACGGATCATGTCAGGCATCGTGCCCTTCCAGTCCTCCTTGCCCCGGAAGTGGGTCAGGATGATGTCACCGGGGTGCAGGTCGCGGTCCCACTCGCGGTACTCCATCCGGTTCGGGAAGGCCTCCGCGTTCCACAGCGGAACCGCCTTGATGCCGCAGGACTTCGCCGCGCGCAGGGTGTCCTGGTTGTAGTTGCCGTACGGCGGGCGGAAGAGGGTGGGCCGCTTGCCGAACTTCTTCTGGATCGTGTCCTGCTGGCCGCAGATCTCCTCTCGCTGCTGCTCGTACGAGAGGCCGGGCATGTAGCGGTGGTTGAGCGTGTGGTTGTTCAGGGTGACGCCGGCGGCCTGCATCGCCTTGAAGTACGGGTAGTCGTCCTTGACGACGTAGTCGCTGAGGAAGGCCGTGTACGGGATCTTCAGCTCCTGCATCATCTTCAGGAACTCGGGGTCCTTCTCGGCGCCGTCGTCGACGGTCAGGAAGACGACCTTGTCCTCCGTGTCGATGGTGGTGAAGACCGGCGGGTACTCCTCCTGGTCCTCCACCTCGAAGCCGTCGCGCGTGGTGATCTCGGGCTTCTCCTTCGGCGCCGGCGGGGCGGTGAGGGGGAGCTTGGCCAGCCGCCACCTCTTGGCCGCCGCGATGCGCGCCTGCTGGGCCGCCTTGGCCTTCTCGGCGGCGCTGAGCGCGCCCGCCGCGCCCGCCTCGGCGCCCTTGGCCGCCTTCGCCTTCTCGGCCTTGTCCGGCGCCTTGGACTCCCCGGATCCGCACGCCGTGCCGAGGGCGGCTACCAGCAGGGCGGCCACGGCCACCCCGAACCGGCCGCGCGGACCCGCCGCGTACCGGTGACCCTGTTGCGTCTTATCTTCCGTTTGTCCGACTAGCTGCATAGCTGCGCATCCTGGCATCCGACACGCGGGCCCCCGGGAAGGCACCGCGAGCGGAGTCCCACCTTCCACCGACTGGCCCACACCCCCGCGGGCCCGCGCGCGTCGCCGACAATGGAGCCGTGACCCCCGAAGACTTCGCCGCCCTCCTCACGCCCGAGGGGCGCGCCCTCCTCGACTCGCTCCGCGACCACGACCCGGCCCAGGAGTTGGCCCTGGCCACCCGGCTGCGCCGCGAGCACCCCGCGCAGCTGGTCTCCGCCGCGCTCGGGCAGGCCCGGCTGCGGCAGCG
This sequence comes from Streptomyces sp. NPDC045967, assembly GCF_056430495.1. NCBI lineage: Bacteria > Bacillati > Actinomycetota > Actinomycetes > Kitasatosporales > Streptomycetaceae > Streptomyces > Streptomyces sp. NPDC045967. Next base: position 14,856 of record NZ_JBWKLE010000005.1, read on the forward strand.
CGCGGTGGCGAAGTTCGGCCCGCAGGACGCGTTCCGGATGTACTTCACGCCCGGCGGCGGCGAGATGGCGACCCGCGCGTCCGTCGCCTCGTACCGGGCCGAGCGGCTGGCCGCCCTCGGCGTGCGCAGCGTCGCCGACCTGTGCTGCGGCATCGGCGGGGACGCCCTCGCCCTGGCGCGGCTGGGCATCCGGGTGCTCGCCGTCGACCACGATCCGCTGACCGTCGCCGTCGCCCGGGCCAACGCCGGGGCGCTGGGGCTGGCGGACCTGATCGAGGTCCGGGAGGCGGACGTGACGGAGGTGGACACCGCCGGTTACGACGCCGTCTTCCTCGACCCGGCCCGGCGCGGGGGGCGCGGCCGGATCTTCGATCCGGAGTCGTACTCGCCGCCGCTGTCCTGGGCCGTACGGACGGCCCGGAGCGCGCGGTACGCCGCCATCAAGATCGCCCCCGGGATCCCGCACGAGGCGGTGCCGGCCGAGGCGGAGGCGGAGTGGATCTCCGACCAGGGGGACGTCAAGGAGGCCGTGCTCTGGTTCGGGACCTCGCCGGGGACCGTGCGGGCCACCCTGCTGCCCGGGCCGCGCGGCCTGCACACCGCCGATCCGCTGCCGGACCCGGAGGCGGGGGCCGTCGGCCGCTGGCTCTACGAGCCGGACGGCGCCGTGATCCGCGCGCACCTCGTGGCCGAGGTCGCCGCCCAGCTGGACGGCAGGCTGATCGACCCGACCATCGCCTACATCACCGCCGACGAGCTGCGCCAGACGCCGTACGCGACGGCGTACGAGATCACCGACGTGCTGCCGTTCGGCCTGAAGCGGCTGAAGGCACTGCTGCGCGAGCGCGGCGTGGGCGTGCTGACCGTGAAGAAGCGCGGCTCGGCCATCGAGCCCGAGGAGCTCCGCAGGAAGGTGAAACCGCAGGGCCCGAACGCGGCGACCGTCTTCCTGACCCGCGTCGCAGGCGCCCCGTCCATGCTCATCGGGGCGCCGGCCCGGGAACGGTGACCCCGGGTCATCGGGGCGCCGGTCCGGAAGCGGTGACGCCGCACAGCGGGGCCCGGGCCGGCGCGCTGCCCGGCGGGGACGGACACCCCCGCGGCCGGAGCTGCGGGTTCCGGCCCGGCCACGACCCGGCGAACGGGCGACAGGGCCTAGCCGGCCTCGACCGACTCGAAGCGCCAGCGGTGCACCGCACGCGTGATCAGGTCGGCCGCGGGCTCCGGCAGTTCGGGAAGGTCCGCCGCGATCCCCTCGGGCGCCTCCCACCAGGTGATCACCAGCACCCGGTCCTGCGGGGCCCGCAGCACCTCGCGGCGCACCGGGTCCCGGGCGAGGACCTGGGCGCGGGCCCACTCGAGCAGTTCGTTGCCCCGGCCGTCGGCGGCCCGGGCCTCCCACATCAGGGCGACGGTGCTCATGAGTAGAGGTTGTCCTTGCTCAGCTCGTGCACGTGGTCGTGGTCGTGCGCGTGGCCGTGCCCGTGGGAGTGGCCGTGGCCCTGGGTTCCCGGTACGTGCGGGTCGGTCACCGGCAGCGAGGAGTCCGCCGACAGGTCCCAGTCCGAGGCGGCCCGGTTGCGCTTGACCATCTCCGCGCCCAGCGCCGCCACCATCGCGCCGTTGTCGGTGCACAGCTTGGGCCGCGGCACCCGCAGGATGATCCCCGCGGCGTCGCAGCGCTCCTGCGCCAGCGAGCGCAGCCGCGAGTTGGCCGCCACTCCGCCGCCGATCATCAGGTGGTCGACGCCCTCGTCCTTGCACGCCCGGATCGCCTTGCGCGTCAGCACGTCGACCACGGCCTCCTGGAAGGACGCCGCGACGTCCCGCACCGGCACCTCCTCGCCCGCGTGCCGCTTCGCCTCGATCCAGCGGGCGACGGCCGTCTTCAGCCCGGAGAAGGAGAAGTCGTACGGGGCGTCGCGCGGCCCGGTCAGGCCGCGCGGGAAGTTGATCGCCTTCGGGTCGCCCTCCCGCGCGAGGCGGTCGATGACCGGGCCGCCGGGGAAGCCCAGCTGGAGCACGCGGGCGATCTTGTCGAAGGCCTCGCCGGCCGCGTCGTCGATGGTCGCGCCGAGCGGCCGTACGTCGGAGGTGATGTCGGGGGCCAGCAGCAGCGAGGAGTGCCCGCCCGACACCAGCAGCGCCATGGTCGGCTCCGGCAGTGGACCGTGCTCCAGCTGGTCCACGCAGATGTGCGAGGCCAGGTGGTTCACGCCGTAGAGCGGCTTGCCCAGCGCGTAGGCGTACGCCTTGGCGGCCGAGGTGCCCACCAGCAGCGCCCCCGCCAGGCCCGGCCCGGCCGTCACCGCGATGCCGTCGAGGTCGCGGGCGCTGACCCCGGCCTCCTTCAGGGCGCGTTCGATGGTGGGGACCATCGCCTCCAGGTGGGCGCGCGAGGCCACCTCGGGCACGACCCCGCCGAAGCGGGCGTGCTCGTCGACGCTCGACGCGATCGCGTCGGCCAGCAGGGTGGTGCCGCGGACGATGCCGACGCCGGTCTCGTCGCAGGAGGTCTCGATGCCGAGGACGAGCGGTTCGTCAGCCATTGCTCTCACTGCTCTCAGTTCGTACGTGTGCGGGGTCGGTCAGTCGCATGACGAGCGCGTCGACGTTGCCGGGCTGGTAGTAGCCGCGCCGGAAGCCGATGGGCTCGAAGCCGAAGCGCTCGTAGAGCTTCTGGGCGCGGGTGTTGTCCACGCGCACCTCCAGCAGCACCTCGGCGCACTCGAAGGCGGTGGCGGCGCGCAGCAGATCGGTCAGGAGCCGGGCGCCGAGCCCGGTCCCCCACTGGTCGCGGGCGGCCGCGATGGTCTGTACGTCGGCCAGGTCGCCGGCGGCGGCCAGCCCGGCGTAGCCCACCAGCCGGCCCGAACCGTCTTCGGCGACGACGTACCTGCGGGTGGCCCGCGGGCCGCGGGCGTGCGCCAGTTCGGACCAGAACATCGCCGCGGACCAGGCGTCGTCGGGGAACAGCTCGTGCTCCAGCTCCAGCACCGGCTCGATGTCCCACCAGCGCATCTCGCGGAGCACGACGTCGGGGGCGGCCGTCACTGCGGGGTGACCACCTTGTAGTTCTTGGGCACCTGCGCGTCGGGCCGGCGCAGGTAGAGCGGTGCCGGCGGCACGCCGTCGGCGTTCTCGAAGGCCGCGCCCGCCGCCAGGCGTTCCGCGGCCAGCGACACCAGTGCGGCGGCCGACTGGTGCTCGGGGCCGCGGGCGTCGGGGAAGACCTCGGGGTAGAGCAGCGCGCCCTGGCCCACCGCAGGGAGGCCGGCGACCCGCTCGGCGATCTCGGCCGGCCGGTCCACGGCGGGTTCGCCGACCCGGGTGCGGGGGTCCTCGTAGCGCGCCCAGTAGACCTCCTTGCGCCGCGCGTCGGTGGCGACGACGAAGGGGCCCTCGATCCCGGCCGCCCCCGCGGCGTGGGCGAGGCCGTCCAGGGTGCACAGGCCGTACACGGGCACGCCCAGCACGGAGGCGAAGGTGGAGGCGGTGACCAGGCCGACGCGCAGGCCGGTGTAGGGGCCGGGGCCGACCCCGACGACGATGCCGGTGACGGCGTCGAGCTTCAGCCTGGCCGCGGCGAGCACCTCGTCCACGGCGGGCAGCAGCAGCTCCCCGTGGCGGCGGGCGTCGACCTGGCTGGACTCGGCGAGGACGGACTCGCCGTCGTGCAGGGCGACGGTGACGGCGGGCGTGGCGGTATCTACAGCGAGCAGGAGCACGCGAACAGCCTACGACTCCGCGGGCCCCGGGCTGTGCGGCCGGTTGTCGAGCGGGCCTGCTGCTACCTTTCGATCAGGCATCGGCCGAGGCATCAGGCAGCGCGGAGAGGTGGAGCAAGGTGGCACGCAGCAGCTCGGGAATCGTGGCCGGGCTCACCGCCGCGGCACTCGCCGCCATCGGGTTCCTCGGCTACCAGGCGTCCGCTTCGGCTCCCGCGAGGCCCCCGCAGGCTGCCAGCCCCCAGGAGCCGGCCCCCGTGCCCAGCCCGGCCGCCGGGAAGCAGGACCCGGCGAAGCCGGTCCCGGTGCCGGAGGGTTCGGGCTCCGGGGTGCGGGTCGTGTACTCGGTGGGCGGCAAGCGCGTGTGGCTGGTCGGCGAGGCAGGTCAGGAGCCCCGCTCGTTCCCGGTGGTGCCGAGCACCGTGCACCCCAAGCCCGGCAGCTATCTGGTGGGTTCGCGCTCGAGCACGGTGACCGGCTCGGACGGGGTGCCGGTCGAGCACGTCGTACGGTTCGCCACCACGGACGGCGTGGTGATCGGCTTCAGCGCCCGCGTGGACGGCGCGACGCCGGAGCCCGACCCGAACCGCAAGACCGGCGGCATCCGCATGGCGAAGGCCGACGCCGACGCGATGTGGGCCTTCGCGACGATCAACTCGAAAGTCGTCGTCGTCCCCTGACGAAAAGCTGCGCCGAACCACCCGTACGTGCGATGGGCGTCCCGAGCGCTCAGAAGAACCCGGCACGCGTGTCACCAACGTCCCGGGACACCACGCCTAGGCCGCTTCGGACTCCGGAGCGGCCCTGTCGCGTACGGCGTCCCGCGGTTCCCCCTCCTCCGTCACCCGCACCAGGACGGGCGGGGTCGAGACGGCGCTGGCGGCCGCGCCCGCGGCCAGCAGCGCCCCCATGGACACGACGGACGGCCGCGGCTCGCGGTGCGCTCCTGCTGGTGCCGACATGGCTGCCTCCTGGAACCCGGGACGCCGAACTTAGGCATGCCTAAGAAACTCTCGATACCATGTCACCACGCCCGGCACCGCGGGCGCAATATCTTGCCGACGAGTTGTCGGTACGCATCCCGGCACGCTCCCCCGCACCGGGATGCGGTCGGGCTTCCGGGCCGGGCCGTCCTACTCCGAAAGGGCTCCGGCCAGGGCGTCCAGTCCCGCCCCGGCGGACCAGCGCGCGCCGATCCCGCGCAGCGAGACCTCCCGTACGTCGTCCAGGACCTCTTCGTGGCCGACTGCCCGGCCGATGACCACGTGCAGCCGGTCGTCGGAGAGCTCCTCCACCTTGCCGTCGCCCCATTCCACGACGACCACGGAGTCGGGCAGCGAGACGTCGAGGTCCAGGTCCTCCATCTCGTCCAGCCCGCCGCCCAGCCGGTAGGCGTCCACGTGCACCAGCGCGGGCCCGCCGCTCAGCGAGGGGTGCACGCGGGCGATCACGAAGGTCGGTGAGGTCACCGCCCCGCGCACGCCCAGTCCCTCACCGAGGCCGCGGGTCAGCGTGGTCTTGCCCGCGCCGAGCTCGCCGGTCAGCAGGACGAGGTCCCCGGGGCGCAGCAGGTTCGCGAGCCTGCGGCCCAACTCCTGCATCGCGTCCGGGGATCCGACGGTGATCCGGGCCTCGGATCCGGTGCCGGCCTCAGGTGCCGGTGCCTGGCTGCGCTGTGCTTCCAGCGGTACTTCTTCCATGCCCGCCCACGTTAGTCGCTGCGGGGACGGGCACCGCCCCGGTGCGCGCCAGCAGCTCGGTCAGCAGGCGCGTCACCGTCTCGGGGCGCTCCAGCATCATCAGGTGCCCGGTGGACTCCAGGACCACCAGCTCGGCGCCCGGCAGCGCCTCCTTGACGGCCACGCTGTGCGCGGCCGGGGTGATCATGTCCCGGTCCCCGGCGACGACGGTGACGGGGATGCCGGCGAACCGCTGGAGGGCCGCGGTCTTGTCGTGGGCCGCGAAGGCCGGGTAGAACTCGGCGACCACGTCGATCGGGGTGGCCTCGATGAGCCGCTCCGCGAAGCGCGCGACGCCCGGGTCCACGTCGCCGGACCCGAAGGAATACATCTTGATCATGCCGGCGAACAGGTCGGCGGTGGCCCTGCGGCCCCGCTCCACCAGCTCCACCTGCGAGCCGAGCGCCTTGAGCACGCCCGGCAGGATCCTGCGGACCGCGCCCAACCCGACGGCCGGCAGCCCGTACGTCACCTCGGCCAGCCGGCCGCTGGAGGTGCCGACCAGAGCGACGCCGACCACGCGGTCGCGGGCGAACTCGGGGAACTGCTCCGCGAAGGCCATGATGGTCATTCCGCCCATCGAGTGACCCACCAGGACCAGCGGACCCTCGGGGGCGGCGGCGTCTATGACGGCCTTCAGGTCCCGGCCGAGCTGCTCGATGGTGACCGGCTCGCCGTCCGCCTGGGCCAGCCCGCGGCCGCTGCGGCCGTGGCTGCGCTGGTCCCAGTAGACGGCGCGGACCACTCCGCGCAGCCCGGCGCGCTGGAAGTGCCAGGCGTCCTGGGCGAGGCAGTAGCCGTGGCAGAAGATCACGGTCGCGGCCGGTACGGGCTTGCGGCGCAGCCGGGACCGCGGCCGCTTGCTCTGCTCGGGGAGCTCCTCGGCCTCGTAGTAGAGCTCGGTGCCGTCCTCGGCCCGGCAGGTGCCCGGCGTCCCGCGCAGCGAGCCGTAGTCACCGGTGGCGTCGAGGGCCAGCCGCGCCTTCCTGCGCAAGCCGCGCCCGACGGTGATCCGTTCCACGGCGACACCGGCGGCCGCTCCGGCCGCCATCACGCCGATGGCGGCGCCGGCCCAGCCGGCCTTGCGCCAGTTCTCGCTCACGCCGCCGCCCCCACTCCGCCTCAGCCGCCCAGGTACACCCGGGGCACGCGCCCTCCGATACGGGTGACGATCTCATACGCGATCGTGTCCGCCGCCTGCGCCCAGTCCTCGGCGGTGGGCTCGCCGCGCTCCGCGTCCCCGAAGATGACGGCCTCGTCGCCGACCTCGGCGTGGCCGCCGTCCAGGTCGACCACGAACTGGTCCATCGCGACGCGCCCGGCGACGCGGCGGAGCGTGCCGCCCACGAGCACCGGGCCGCGCCCGGAGGCGTGCCGCGGGATGCCGTCGGCGTAACCGGCCGGGACCAGGGCCAGGGTGGTCTCGGTCTCGGTGACGTAGTGGTGCCCGTAGCTCACGCCGTGCCCGGCCGGGACGGTCTTGACCAGCGCCAGGGTGGCCTTGAGCGCCATGGCGGGGCGCAGGCCGAGCTGGGCGGGCGTGCCGAGTTCCGGCGCGGGCGAGACGCCGTAGAGGGCGAGCCCGCAGCGGACCAGGTCGAAGTGCGACTCGGGCAGCGTGAGCGTGGCGGGCGAGTTGGCGATGTGCCTGACCTCGGGCTCCACGCCCTCCTTCTCGGCGTACGCGAGCATGTCGCGGAAGGCGGTGAGCTGGAGCCGGATGGAGGGATGGCCGGGCTCGTCGGCGCAGGCGAAGTGCGACCAGAGGCCGGTGACGCGCACGGTTCCCTCGGCCTGGGCGGCGACGGCGGCCCCCACCAGCTCCGCCCAGTCGGCGGGCTGGCAGCCGGCCCGGCCGAGGCCGGTGTCGGCCTTCAGCTGGACGCGGGCGGTGCGGCCGGTGGCGCGGGCGGCCGCGCGGACCTCGTCCAGGGCCCACATCCCGCTGACCGACACGTCGATGTCGGCCTCGACGGCCGCGCGCCAGGGGCCGCCGGGGGTCCAGAGCCAGCACATGATCCGGCCTTCGACCCCGGCGGCGCGCAGCGCGAGCGCCTCCTCGGGGGTGGCGGTCCCGATCCAGGTGGCGCCGGCCTCCTGGGCGGCCTTGGCGCAGGCCAGCGCGCCGTGGCCGTAGGCGTCCGCCTTGACGACCGCCATCAGCTGGGAACGGGGGGCCCGCTCGCGCAGCGCGCGCACGTTCGCCCGTACGGCGTCCAGGTCGATCTCGGCGTACACGCGCGTGGGTGTCTCGTTCATCCCGCACAGTCTCGCAGACCCCGCCGGTCGGGCCCCTGCGGCGGGACCAGGATGCTGCTCGGGCTCGGCCCCGGACCCCGCGCCCCGAATGCCGGCGGGGCCGGCGCGGGCTACGGGCGCGCCGTCTCCCGCCATGCCCGCGGCAGGGCGGCGGCCACGTCGTGGGCCAGCAGCGGACCGCCCGCGAGCCTGGCCGCCAGACCGTGGAGGTACGCCGCCAGCGAGCCGGCGTCGGGGCCGGACAGCCCGGTCGCCAGCAGGGAGCCGGCCAGTCCGGACAGCACGTCGCCGCTGCCCGCGGTCGCCAGCCACGGCGTCCCCGTCGGGTTCACCCGGACCGGGCCGCCGCCGGAGGCGACCAGCGTGGTCGAGCCCTTCAGCAGCACCGTCGCCCCGTACCGCCCCGCCAGCTCCCGCGCGGCCTCCAGCCGTCCCGCCTCCACCGACTCCCGCGACACGCCCAGCAGCGCCGCCGCCTCCCCCGCGTGCGGGGTGAGCAGGGTCGGGGCCGTGCGGGCCCGCAGCACTGCCGGGTCCAGCCCGCGCAGCCCGTCCGCGTCCACCAGCACCGGCACGTCCTGGGCCAGCAGCTGCGCGACCTCGCCGCCGCGCGCCTCCCCGATGCCCGGCCCGACCACCCACGCCTGCACCCGGCCGCGGCCGATCAACGTCTCGGGGTAGCGCGCGAGCACCGCGTCCGCCGCCGGCCCCACGTACCGCACGGCTCCGGCGCCGCCGCGCAGCGCCCCCGCGACGGCCAGCACGGCCGCGCCCGGGTACTGCGCGGACCCGGCGGCGATGCCCACCACGCCCCGGCGGTACTTGTCGCTCGACGCCGTCGGCTCCGGCAGCAGGGCCGCGGCGTCGGCGTGCTGCAGGGCCTCGGCCTGCGCCTGCCCGCGGCCCGGCAGCTCCAGGCCGATGCCGACCAGATGCACCACGCCCGCCCGCGAAGCCCCCGGATCGACGAGCAGCCCCGGCTTGTAGGCGCCGAACGTCACCGTCACCCCGGCTGTCACGGCCGGGCCCGCCACCTCGCCGGTGTCCGCGTCGACCCCGCTCGGCAGGTCCACGGCGACCACCGGGACGCCCGGCGGGATCCGCTCCACCAGGGCCGCCGCGGCCGGCCGCAGCCCGCCGCGGCCGCCGATCCCGAGCAGCCCGTCCACCACGAGGTCAGCCCTCGGCGGCACGGCGTCCGCGACGCTGCCCCCGGCGGCCCGCAGTGCGGCGAGCCCGCCCGCGTGCAGCCGCTCGGGGTCCATCGGCACGGCCGTCACCCCGGCCCCGCGCCGGGCCAGGCGCGCGCCGGCGTACAGCGCGTCGCCCCCGTTGTCCCCCGGCCCGACGAGCAGCACGATCCGCGACCCGTACACCCGCCCCAGCAGCCCCGCGCAGACGGCGGCGAGGCCCGCCGCCGCCCGCTGCATCAGGGCGCCCTCGGGCAGACGCGCCATCAGCTCCCGCTCGGCGGCCCGTACGGTCTCCACGCTGTAAGCAGTACGCATGCCACCACCCTGCCCCACGGGCCACGGGCCCACGCGGAGCGGCGCTACCCCTCGGCGATCACCACGGCCGAGGCGACGCCCGCGTCATGGCTCAGCGAGATGTGCCAGGACCTGACGCCGAGCTCCCGGGCCCGGGCCTCGACCGTCCCGGACACCCGCAGCCGGGGCCGGCCGGACTCCTCCACGTACACCTCGGCGTCGGTCCACAGCAGCCCGGCGGGCGCGCCGAGCGCCTTGGCCAGGGCTTCCTTCGCCGCGAACCGGGCGGCGAGCGAGGCGATACCGCGCCGCTCACCGCTCGGCAGCGTCAACTCGGCGTCGAGGAAGAGCCGTCCGGCCAGGTTCGGCGTCCGCTCCAGCGCCGCGGCGAACCGGTCGATCTCCGCGACGTCGATCCCCACACCGATGATCACAACAACAACCCCGCTTGCCCGCTCACTCCACCGTCACCGACTTCGCGAGGTTACGCGGCTGGTCCACCTCGTTCCCGCGCGCCGTCGCCAGCTCGCACGCGAAGACCTGCAACGGCACCGTCGCCACCAGCGGCTGGAGCAGGGTCGGCGTGGCCGGGATGCGGATCAGGTGGTCGGCGTAGGGGACGACCGCCTCGTCCCCCTCCTCCGCGATGACGATGGTGCGCGCCCCGCGGGCCCGGATCTCCTGGATGTTCGAGACGATCTTGTCGTGGAGCACCGACCGCCCGCGCGGCGAGGGGACGACCACCACCACCGGCAGGTCCGGCTCGATCAGCGCGATCGGCCCGTGCTTGAGCTCGCCCGCCGCGAAGCCCTCGGCGTGCATGTACGCCAGCTCCTTGAGCTTGAGCGCGCCCTCCAGCGCCACCGGGTAGCCCACGTGGCGGCCCAGGAAGAGCACGGTGTCCTTCTCGGCGAGGGACCGCGCGAGCTGCCGTACCGGCTCCATCGTCTCCAGGACGGTGTCCACCGCCGCGGCGATGTCCGACAGTTCCCGGACCACCGCCTGGATCTCGTCGCCCCACTTCGTGCCCCGGACCTGACCGAGGTAAAGCGCCACGAGGTAGCAGGCCACGAGCTGCGTCAGGAACGCCTTCGTGGAGGCGACGGCCACCTCCGGACCGGCGTGCGTGTAGAGCACCGCATCCGATTCGCGCGGGATCGTCGATCCGTTCGTGTTGCAGATGGCCAGCACCTTGGCGCCCTGCTCGCGCGCGTGCCGCAGCGCCATGAGGGTGTCCATGGTCTCGCCGGACTGCGAGATCGCGACCACCAGCGTGCGCTGGTCCAGGATCGGGTCGCGGTAGCGGAATTCGCTGGCCAGCTCGGTCTCGCACGGGATGCGGGTCCAGTGCTCGATGGCCAGTTTCGCGATCATGCCCGCGTGGTAGGCCGTACCGCACGCCACGATGACGACCTTGTCGACCTCCCTGAGCACCGAGGCGGGGATGCGCACCTCGTCCAGGGTCAGCGAACCACTCGCGTCGATCCTGCCCAGGAGGGTGTCGGCGACGGCCTTGGGCTGCTCCGCGATCTCCTTCAGCATGAAGTAGTCGTAGCCCCCCTTCTCGGCCGCCGAGGCGTCCCAGTCCACGTGGTACGCCCGCACGGACGCGGCCGAACCGTCGAAGTTGGTCACCGTCACCCCGTCGCGGCGGAGCTCCACGACCTGGTCCTGCCCCAGCTCGATCGCCGACCGGGTGTGGGCGATGAACGCGGCCACGTCGGAGGCGAGGAAGTTCTCCCCCTCTCCGACGCCCACCACCAGGGGTGAGTTCCGGCGTGCCCCGACGACCACGTCCGGTGCGTCGGCGTGCACCGCGACCAGCGTGAAGGCGCCCTCCAGCCGCCCGCACACCCGCCGCATGGCCACCGCCAGGTCACCGGCTGCCGCGTACTCCTCGGCGAGCAGGTGGGCCACGACCTCGGTGTCCGTCTCGGACTCCAGCCGGTGCCCGCGTTCGGCGAGTTCGGCGCGCAGCAGGGCGAAGTTCTCGATGATGCCGTTGTGCACGACCGCCACCCGCCCGGAGTTGTCCAGGTGGGGATGGGCGTTGACGTCGGTGGGCCCGCCATGGGTGGCCCACCGGGTGTGTCCGAGGCCGGTGGACCCGGCCGGCAGCGGGTTGCCGACCAGCTCCTTCTCCAGGTTGACGAGCTTGCCGGCCTTCTTGGCGGCCGACAGCTCCCCTTCGGAGAGCACGGCGACCCCGGCCGAGTCGTAGCCGCGGTACTCCAGTCGCTTGAGTCCGGCGATGACCACATCGAGCGCCGACTGCGCTCCCACGTAACCCACAATTCCGCACATAGGCCGCAGCGTACGCCGAAGTTGAGCTCCTGCCCCGTACCTGCACAAGACGAAACCCCGCCCGGCGAACGTGCCGGAGCGGGGTTGACGTCCGTCGCCCTCGCGGTGATCAGCCGAGCTTCTTCACCTGCGCGTCCACGACCGCCTTCGGCTGCTCGGCGGTACCGCTCGCGCTGAGGGCCGAGAAGGTCGCCAGGGTGTTGCCCTTGCGCACGACCACGAGCTCCATCGCCAGCTTCTCGCCGTCGGCGTCGCCCACCACGGTGTAGGCGAGCGCCTCGTCGCCGGCGGTGACCGCCGCACCCGGCGTCACCTTCTGGATCTTGAGCGCCCCGCCGCCCTGGCTGCCGGTGTAGCCGCCGGCGCAGGCGGTGCCCGCGCCCTTGAGGGTCGCGATGGCCTCCTGGGCGCCCTTGCCCTCGTAGGAGGACAGCGTGACGGAGGTGGCGGTGGCGCTCAGGGCGTCCATCGCGGCCTTCAGCTTCTCCTCGGCGCTGGCGCCGGCCGACGGCTCCTTGGGCTTGGCGACGGCCTTGGTGCGGGCCGTCCCGGCGGCGCTGCCGACCGGAGCCATGGACTGGGCCTTGACCAGCGGCAGGCACTCGGGCTTGTCGCTGGTCGCCCCGGCGGCCGCCGCGCTCTCCTCGGCGGTGGCCGGCTTGACCACGTGCTCCGGCAGGTCCGCCTGGACCACGATCAGGCCCGCGAGCTCGGCGTCGGTCTTCGCCTTCGCGGCGGGCGCGGCGGAGCCGGCGGACGGCTTGGCGTCCGCCTTGGTGTCGGCCTTCTCGGAGCCGCAGGCGGTGGCCAGCAGGGCCAGGGACACCGCGGACGCGGTCAGGACGGTACGACGGACAAGAGCGGTACGCACGAGAGCACTCCCCCAGAGACGATCAAGAAACAGCAATCTACTGGTTCCCACGATCACCGGTCCGCGATTTCCCGCCCGGGCCGCCGATCGTGACCGCCGCGAGATCGCACGGCCCTCGAATCGGTACCGGCCCCGGCACAACCGCGGCGAAACGGACCCCTTACGTGACCGACCACACCACCCACAACCGAGCCGGAGCCCCGACAATGGCGGTGTGATCACTTCGCCGCCACGAAGCAGCACGCCGGACAGCGCGACGGAGCGCACCGGCCCGGACGGGCAGCCCCCGCGTCCCGCCCACCGGCGGGGCCCCGAGGCCTCGCCGTACGTCGAGCTCACCCGCGCCGAGTGGAGCGCCCTGCGCGAGCGGACCCCACTGCCGCTCACCGCCGAGGAGGTCGAGCGGCTGCGGGGCCTCGGTGACGTCATCGACCTCGACGAGGTCCGCGACGTCTACCTGCCGCTGTCCCGGCTCCTGAACCTGTACGTGGGCGCGACCAGCAACCTGCGGGGCACCCTGAACACCTTCCTCGGCGACGCGGGCAACGGCCACGGCGCCCAGCAGGGCACCCCCTTCGTCATAGGGGTCGCCGGTTCGGTGGCCGTCGGCAAGTCCACCGTGGCCCGTCTGCTCCAGGCCCTGCTCGCCCGCTGGCCCGAGCACCCGCGCGTGGAGCTGGTGACCACCGACGGCTTCCTCTACCCGATGAAGGAGCTCCAGCGGCGCGGGCTCACCTCCCGCAAGGGCTTCCCCGAGTCCTACGACCGCCGCGCGCTCACCCGGTTCGTGGCCGACATCAAGGCCGGCAAGGACGAGGTCCGGGCCCCGGTCTACTCGCACCTGATCTACGACATCGTCCCGGGCGAGGAGCTCGTCGTACGACGCCCGGACATCCTGATCGTCGAGGGCCTGAACGTGCTCCAGCCGGCCCTGCCCGGCAAGGACGGCCGGACCAGGGTCGCGCTCGCCGACTACTTCGACTTCAGCGTGTACGTGGACGCGCGCCCCGAGGACATCGAGCGCTGGTACCTCAACCGGTTCCGCAAGCTGCGCGAGACCGCCTTCCAGAACCCGTTCTCCTACTTCCTCAAGTACACCCAGGTCTCCGAGGAGGAGGCCATGGAGTACGCGCAGACGATGTGGCGGACCATCAACAAGCCCAATCTGCTGGAGAACGTGGCCCCCACCCGCGGCCGGGCCACCCTGGTCGTCCGCAAGGGCGCGGACCACAAGGTGCAGAAGCTGAGCCTGCGCAAGCTGTAGCGCCGCAGCCCCGCTTCGCTAGGGTGCGGTGCATGCTGCACCTGCGGATGATCACCCCGGCGGACCGGACCGAGGCGGTGGTGGCGATCGTCGAGAAGACGGTCGGGACCACCCATCTGGCCGTACTGAAGGACGCGGCCCGCGTCCCGCCCGGCGACCTCGTGCTGTGCGACGTCGCGCGCGAGGCCGGGGACGAGCTGCTCCGGGAGCTCCAGGCCCTCGGCATCGACACCGACGGCTCGATCACCGTCGAGGACATCGACCTGTCGCTGTCGCGGCGGGCCGACGCCGCCGAGGAGGAGGCTCCCGGCGAGCCGGCCGACGCCGTGCTCTGGAAGCAGCTGACCGGGGCCACCCACGAGGAGTCGACGCTCAGCGTCACCTACTGCGCGTTCATGATCGTCGCGACCATGATCGCGGCCTGCGGCGTGGTGCTCGACAACGCCATCCTGATCGTGGGCGCCATGGCGGTCGGACCGGAGTTCGGCCCGCTCGCCGGGGTGTGCGTCGGGGCCGTGCAGCGCGAGCCGCGGCTCACGCTGCGCTCGCTGTCCGCGCTGCTGATCGGCTTCGCCGCGGCGATGGCCGCCACCACCCTCTTCACCCTGGGCATGGACGCGCTCGGGCAGTTCGAACCGGGCATGCTCGACCGCCCCCGCTCGAACACCGGGTTCATCTGGCAGCCGGACCCGTTCTCCTTCGTGGTCTCGCTGCTGGCCGGCGTCGCCGGAATGCTCTCCCTGACCTCCGCGAAGTCGGGGGCGCTGGTGGGCGTCGCCATCTCGGTGACCACCGTCCCCGCCGCCGCCAACGCCGCCGTGGCCCTCGGCTACGCGGAGTTCGCCCAGATGAGGGGCTCGGTGGAGCAGCTCCTGCTGAACCTGGCCGGGATCATACTGGCGGGCATCGCGACCCTGTACGCGCAGAAGGCACTGTGGCGGACCCAGCGGGGGCGCTGGATCCGCCGGGCCAAGGACGGGGCCCCGGCCGCCGAGGCCCGCGACCCCGACCTCAGGGACTAGCCGAGCGCCGACTTCACGACGTCCGCGAGCCGGCCGGCGACCGAGCGGGCCTGCTCGATGTCGGCGGCTTCCACCATCACCCGTACGAGCGGCTCCGTACCGGACGGCCGGAGCAGCACCCGTCCGGTGTCGCCCAGCTCGCGCTGGGCGTCGCTCACCGCCGCGGCGAGCTCGCCGGAGGTGGCGACGCGGGACCTGTCCACGTCGGGCACGTTGATCAGCACCTGCGGCAGCCGCCGCATGACGCCCGCCAGCTCGGCCAGGGACTTGCCGGTGGCCGCGACCCGCGCCGCCAGCAGCATCCCGGTGAGCGTGCCGTCGCCGGTCGTCGCGTGGTCGAGGATGATCACGTGGCCGGACTGCTCGCCGCCCAGCGCGTAGCCGTGCTCCTTCATCGACTCCAGGACGTACCGGTCGCCGACGCCGGTCTGCACGACCTGGATGCCCTCGGCCTCCATGGCCAGCTTGAAGCCCAGGTTCGACATCACGGTGCCGACCACGGTGTTCCCGCGCAGGTGCCCGGACTCCCGCATGGCCAGCGCCAGCACGGCGAGGATCTGGTCGCCGTCGACCTCGGCGCCGGCGCCGTCCACGGCCAGGCAGCGGTCGGCGTCGCCGTCGTGGGCGATGCCGAAGTCGGCGCCGTGCTCCACGACGGCCGCCTTGAGCAGGTCGAGGTGGGTGGAGCCGCAGCCGTCGTTGATGTTGAGGCCGTCGGGCTCGGCGCCGATCGTGACGATCTCGGCGCCCGCCCGGGCGAAGGCCTCGGGCGAGACGTAGGCGGCCGCGCCGTGCGCCTCGTCCAGGACGATCTTCAGGCCGTCGAGGCGGTTGGGGAGCACCCCGATCAGGTGGGCGACGTACTTCTCGAAGCCCTCGGTGTAGTCCGAGACCCGGCCGACGCCGGAGCCGGTGGGCCGGTCCCAGGGGGCGCCGGTGCGGTGCTCGGCGTAGACGGACTCGATGCGGTCCTCCAGCTCGTCGGCGAGCTTGTGGCCGCCGCGCGCGAAGAACTTGATGCCGTTGTCCGGCATGGCGTTGTGGCTGGCGGAGAGCATGACGCCGAGGTCGGCACCCAGCGCACCGGTGAGATACGCCACCGCCGGGGTGGGCAGCACACCGACGCGCAGGACGTCCACGCCCGCGCTCGCGAGGCCGGCCACGACGGCCGCCTCGAGGAACTCGCCCGAGGCCCGGGGGTCCCGGCCCACCACCGCGGTTGGACGGTGACCCGCGAAGGTGCCCGCCTCGCCCAGTACGTGGGCAGCCGCCACGGAGAGGCCGAGCGCGAGCTCCGCCGTCAGATCCGCGTTGGCGACGCCGCGTACACCGTCCGTCCCGAAGAGTCGTCCCACTGTTGTCCTCCCGAGTTTCTGCATCGCTTTGTAACCGCATGTGACAGATATGTGCCGCTTGTGGCGGTAAACGAACCGCCCCGGCAGCACAGAGAGTGCTGCCGGGGCGGATTCGTTGCAGAACAGCAGGCGCAGATTAACGCTTGCTGTACTGCGGAGCCTTACGGGCCTTCTTGAGACCGGCCTTCTTGCGCTCGACCGCACGGTCGTCGCGGGAGAGGAAGCCGGCCTTCTTCAGCGCCGGGCGGTTGTTGTCCACGTCCGCCTCGTTCAGCGCGCGGGCCACGCCGAGGCGCAGGGCACCGGCCTGACCGGAGACGCCGCCACCCGCGATGCGGGCGATGATGTCGTAGCGGTTGTCCAGCTCGAGGAGCTTGAACGGCTCGTTGACTTCCTGCTGGTGCACCTTGTTGGGGAAGTAGTCCTCAAGGGTGCGACCGTTGATCTTCCACTTGCCGGTGCCCGGAACGATCCGGACGCGGGCGATGGCGTTCTTGCGACGGCCCAGGCCGGCGGCCGGCTGGGGGTCGCCGAAGCGACCGGCAAGGGACTCGGAGGTGTAGTCGCCCTCGGCGACGACCTCGGACTCGCTGGTGTACTCCTCGACGTTGCCCTCGAACTCGTCGACGGGGGTCGTCTCGGCGGTGGTCTCGGCCACGATGCTCCTCAGAATTCTCTACGTCTTAGGGGGTGGCCGGAACTACTGCGCGACCTGGGTGATCTCGAACGGCACCGGCTGCTGCGCAGCGTGGGGGTGCTGGTCGCCCGAGTAGACCTTCAGCTTCGAGAGCATCTGACGGCCCAGGGTGTTCTTGGGGAGCATGCCCTTGACGGCCTTCTCGACGGCCTTCTCCGGGTTGTTCGCCAGCAGGTCGTCGTAACGCACGGAGCGCAGGCCGCCCGGGAAGCCGGAGTGGCGGTACGCCATCTTCTGCGAGGCCTTGTTGCCGGACAGGTGAACCTTGTCGGCGTTGATGATGACGACGAAGTCGCCCATGTCCATGTGGGGGGCATAGGTCGGCTTGTGCTTGCCGCGCAGGAGGGCGGCGGCCTGGGTCGCCAGACGGCCGAGGACAACGTCCTGGGCGTCGATGACGAGCCACTGGCGCGAGATGTCGCCGGGCTTGGGGCTGAACGTACGCACGCGTATGCCTTCGCTTCTTCAGTGGTGGTATCCCAGGGGCGCAAGCCCCACGGGAAGGTCCTGACAGGGTCACCACGGACGATCACGACAGCCCTCGTCCACATCGGGGACGCAACCCGAGTGTGAACCGCTGGTCATCGGCCCGGTGGACCGGCGTAAGGCCCTTTCACGTGAGAATGAGCAAGCCAATACGCATAACAAACCAGCAGAGTACCCAAGCAGACCCGTATGGGTCAAAACGCGGTCCGCGATGCCGGTCCTGCTGGCGTCGCGGCGCACTCCGGTTCGGTCCTGGGTGGGGACCCCGCAGTTGTTACGGGCTCCAGGGTAACCCGACCGGAGGGCAGTGCACGACGCGCCAGCAGAATCGCGAGCCCGCACAGGGTCGCGCAGTCCTTGAAGGCGCGCCGCTTGTGGGCCAGCTCCGAGGGCCACGGGAGCAGGGCCACCTGGGGCGTCAACGCCAGCCAGAACCAGGGCGAGCGGGGCATCGAGCCCGGTCGCACCGCCGAGGCCAGCAGCAGCGGCAGCACCACCAGCAGGTAGTGGTCGAAGGAGGGCCGCGAGACCAGGAAAGCGGCGAGCATCACCATGCAGGCCGTCTCCGCGAGCCGCAGTTCGCCCCCGTCCGGCTCGCCCGCCGTGCGCCGCCAGCGCGTCCAGGCGGCCCACAGCCCCGCCGCGGCCCCCGCGAAGGCCACCAGCACCGCCACCGGCTCCGGCACCCCCAGCCGGGGCAGCACGGCGATCGGCGAGGCGTCCCAGGGCAGCGCGTAGGCGTCCTGCCCCTTCAGCAGGAACGGCAGGGTCTTGGTGAAGAACAGCGACGGGCTCGGCATCAGCAGCGCGCCGGCCAGCGAGAGTCCCAGCGGCACCAGGACGGCCGCCGCCAGCCCCCGCCAGCGCCGCGCGAGCACGAAGAGCAGCCCGACCGGCACCAGCATCGGCTTGCACGCGATCGCCAGCCCGATCACCACGCCGGCCGCCCCCCAGTGCCGCCGCTGCGCGAGCAGCAGCGCCACCGGCAGGGCGGCGGCCGAGATCGCCGTCCAGTTGCCGATCAGCACGAGGTTCACGTACGGCTTGTAGGCCAGGGCCAGTGCCGGGAGGCCGAGGACGGCGAAGCGCGAGCGCAGCGGCACCGCGAACAGCCGCAGCGCGGCCAGCCAGCCGGCGGCCAGCAGCCCGGACATCGCGACCGGCAGGCTCCAGCGCAGGACCGCCGTCGGCAGCAGTGCCTCCGGAACGGCCATCAGGACCGCGCTGGGCAGGTAGAGGAAGCGCTTGTCCTCGTACGGCGACCCGCCGGCCAGCAGCGTCTGCGCCGCCTTGACCACGAAGGCGTTGTCGGAACCCCAGTTCTCCCGCAGGCTCGTGGAGACGCAGATCCCCAGGACCACCGCGAGGGAGATGAGCTGCCAGGGCCGGGACGCGGGCCGCAGCAGCCACGCCAGCAGCCGGTCGCCGACACCGCGGTTCTCCCGCTTCACGAGCCAGATGCCAGACCGCAGGCCCACCACGTCTCCCCCTCACTGCGACCCAGGGGGCGGTCTCCCCCTAGCGCTTGCGTTCGACTCTACGTTCGTCCCACACCGGCTCCTGAGTCTCCCGCACCACTCCGTCCGAACCGAACACCAGATAGCGGTCGAAGGTGCGGGCGAACCAGCGGTCGTGCGTGACGCACAGCACAGTGCCGTCGTAGGACTCCAGACCGTCCTGCAGGGCCTCCGCGGACTCCAGGTCCAGGTTGTCCGTCGGCTCGTCCAGGAGCAGCGCCGTGGTCCCGGCCAGTTCCAGCAGCAGGATCTGGAAGCGCGCCTGCTGGCCGCCCGAGAGCTTCTCGAACGGCTGGTCGCCCTGGCGCTCCAGCTCGTAGCGGCGCAGCACGCCCATGGCGGCGCCCAGCGGCTTCGCGGCCTCCGTCCACAGGATGTCGACGAGGGTCCGCCCGAAGAGCTCGGGGTGGGCGTGGGTCTGCGCGAAATGGCCGGGGACCACGCGGGCTCCCAGCTTCCAGGTGCCGGTGTGCCGGACGTCCTCGCCGGCCAGCAGCCGCAGGAAGTGCGACTTGCCGGAGCCGTTCGAGCCGAGGACCGCGACCCGCTCCCCGTAGAAGACCTCCAGCGAGAAGGGCTTCATCAGCCCCGTGAGCTCCAGGTCCTCCACCGTGAGCGCGCGCACGCCGGTACGCCCGCCCTTGAGCCGCATCCTGATGTCCTGCTCGCGCGGGGGCTCCGGCGGCGGACCGGCCTCCTCGAACTTCTGGAAGCGGGTCTGCATCGCCCGGTAGCGCGAGGCCATGTCGGGGCTGCTCGCGGCCTGGTTGCGCAGCCGCAGGACCAGCGCCCGCAGCCGGGCGTGCTCCTCGTCCCAGCGCCGCTTGAGCTCCTCGAAGCGCGCGAAGCGCTCCTTGCGGGCCTCGTGGTAGGTGGCGAAGCCCCCGCCGTGCACCCACACGTCGCTGCCCGTCGGGCTCGCCTCCAGGCTGATGATCTTCTCGGCGGCCTGGGTGAGCAGCTCCCGGTCGTGGCTGACGAACAGCACGGTCTTGCGGGTGGCCCTCAGCTGCTCCTCCAGCCACCGCTTGCCCGGGACGTCGAGGTAGTTGTCCGGCTCGTCGAGCAGCAGCACCTCGTCCGGGCCGCGCAGCAGCGCCTCCAGCACGAGCCGCTTCTGCTCACCGCCCGAGAGCGTGCGCACCTCGCGGAACTGCGCGCTGTCGTACGGGATGTCCAGCGCGGCCATGGTGCAGACGTCCCACAGGGTCTCCGCCTCGTAGCCCTGGACGTCCGCCCAGTCGCTGAGCGCCTGCGCGTAGGCCATCTGCGCGGCCTCGTCGTCGACCGTCAGGATCAGCTGCTCGGCGCGGTCCACCGCCTTCGCGGCCTCCCGGATCCGGGGCTGGGACACCGACACCAGCAGGTCCCGCACGGTCGTCTCGTCCCGTACGGAGCCCACGAACTGCGACATCACGCCGAGGCCACCGCTGATCGCGACCCCGCCGCCGTGCGGCTGGAGCTCTCCGGAGATCAGCTTGAGCAGGGTGGTCTTGCCGGCGCCGTTCGCCCCCACCAGCGCCACCACAGAGCCCTCCCCCACCCGGAAGGAGACGTCGGGGAGCAGGACCCGCCCGTCGGGAAGGTAGTACTCCAGGTGGCTGGCTTCGAGATGTCCCATGCCGCGCATTGTCCCGGTCCGGGCGCCATCCGCCCAAACGGGTTAGCAGCAGCCGGCGCCCGGGAGGGTCCGCACGTTCCGCGCTTCCCGGCTGCGGGCGGCCAGGAGCTCGTCGGCCGGATAGCCGACCCCCTCCAGGGTCAGTCCGTGCGGCTTGACCACGTGCACCGAGGAGTCCCGTACGGCCGCCGCGAGCACCTTGCCGGGCCAGTCGGTGGGCCGGTGGCCGTCACCGACGTGCAGCAGGGCCCCGACCAGCGAGCGGACCATGTTGTGGCAGAAGGCGTCGGCGCGCACGGTGGCCGTGACGATGCCGTCCTGCGCCCGCTCCCAGCTGAGCTGCTGGAGCGTGCGGATGGTCGTGGCGCCCTCCCGCTTCTTGCAGTAGGCGGCGAAGTCGTGCTCGCCGAGCAGGGGGGCCGCGGCCTCGTTCATGGCGTCCACGTCGAGGGGCCACTGGTGCCACAGGACGTGCCCGCGGCGCAGCGGGTCGACCCCGCCCTGGTGGTCCCCCACCCGGTAGGCGTAGCGGCGCCAGATGGCCGAGAAGCGCGCGTTGAAGCCCGCGGGGGCCTCGGCGGCCTTCCACACCCGTACGTCGTGCGGCAGCCGCCCGGCGAGGCGGCGCAGCAGCTTGTCGTGGTGCTCGGCCCACACCTCTTCGGCCACGTCGAACTGCGCGACCTGCCCGCGGGCGTGCACACCGGCGTCGGTGCGCCCGGCGACGGTCAGCTCGACGGGCTCCTTCAGCCGCATCACGGTCTGCAGCGCGCCCTCCAGCTCGCCCTGCACGGTCCGCAGCACGCGCTGTTTCGCCCAGCCGGAGAAGTCCTTGCCGTCGTAGCTCAGGTCCAGCCGCACCCGGACGTGCCCGGGCTCCACCTCGTCACTCACGGGAACGATCCTCTCAGAAGCTCGAAAACGCCGGAAAAGCGGGAAAGACGAAAACGGGCCCGCCCCGGAAGGGGGCGGGCCCGTTCAGAGCCGTTCAGCGTGATCCCGTGGGGGATCAGGCCTCCTTGGTCTCCTCGGCGGCGGGAGCCTCGGTGGCCTCCGCCTCCTTCACGGCGCGCTTGGTGGCGGCCTCGGCCTCACCAGTGGCCTGCTGGGCGACCGTCAGGGCCTCGACCAGCTCGATGACCGCCATCGGGGCGTTGTCGCCGCGACGGTTGCCGATCTTGGTGATGCGCGTGTAACCACCGGGGCGGTTCTCGTAGCGCGGGGCGATCTCGGTGAACAGCGTGTGCACGATGCTCTTGTCCGTGATCGTCTGCAGCACCAGGCGACGGTTGTGGATGTCGCCCTTCTTGGCCTTGGTGACCAGACGCTCGGCGTAGGGACGCAGGCGACGGGCCTTGGCCTCGGTGGTGGTGATGCGGCCGTGCTCGAAGAGCGCCTTCGCGAGGTTCGCGAGGAGGTGCTTCTCGTGCGCGGCGGAGCCGCCCAGGCGGGCACCCTTTGCGGGACGCGGCATTGTTACTCCTTCATATCTGCACCGGCCGTGTCAGGTACCGGTGTCAGTTCCCTCAGGCGGTCGCGCGAGGGGGTGTGGGGGCGGGCCCCCACAAGCTTTGTCAGTACTGCTCGGTCTCGACGAAACCGGCGTCCGCGTCGTCGTCGGCGCCGAAGGCGTCGGCGGCGGCGGTCGGGTCGAATCCGGGCGGGCTGTCCTTGAGGGCCAGGCCCATGCCGGCCAGCTTCGCCTTGACCTCGTCGATCGACTTCGCACCGAAGTTGCGGATGTCGAGCAGGTCGGCCTCGGAACGGGCCACGAGCTCACCCACGGAGTGGATGCCCTCGCGCTTGAGGCAGTTGTACGACCGGACGGTGAGCTCGAGCTCCTCGATCGGCAGCGCGAGATCGGCGGCCAGGGCGGCGTCCGTCGGGGACGGGCCCATGTCGATGCCCTCGGCGTCGATGTTGAGCTCACGCGCCAGACCGAACAGCTCGACCAGGGTCTTGCCGGCGGACGCCATGGCGTCGCGCGGGCGCATGGCCTGCTTGGTCTCGACGTCGACGATCAGCTTGTCGAAGTCGGTGCGCTGCTCGACTCGGGTCGCCTCGACCTTGTAGGTGACCTTGAGGACCGGGCTGTAGATGGAGTCGATCGGAATGCGGCCGATCTCCTGGCCCAGCTGCTTGTTCTGGACGGCGGAGACGTAGCCGCGGCCGCGCTCGACGGTCAGCTCCATCTCCAGCTTGCCCTTGCCGTTGAGCGTGGCGAGGACCAGGTCCGGGTTGTGCACCTCGACACCGGCCGGGGGCGCGATGTCAGCAGCGGTGACCAGGCCGGGGCCCTGCTTGCGCAGGTACATCACGACCGGCTCGTCGTGCTCCGAGGAGACGACCAGCTGCTTGATGTTGAGGATGATGTCGGTGACGTCTTCCTTGACACCCGGCACGGTGGTGAACTCGTGCAGGACGCCGTCCACGCGGATGCTGGTGACAGCGGCACCCGGGATCGAGGACAGGAGAGTACGGCGCAGGGAGTTGCCGAGGGTGTAGCCGAAGCCCGGCTCCAGCGGCTCGATCACGAACCGCGAGCGGTACTCGTCGACGACCTCTTCGGTCAGCGAAGGACGCTGAGCGATAAGCATGTCTGTGTTCCTTCATTCGTGGACGCCCACTATTTGACGCCCGACGGGACGCCGTACCGGGGGTACGGCTACTGCAAGGGTACGGGCGGCACGGCCCCCGAAGGGGTCGTACCGCCCGGACACTCAAGAACGCACCTGTGCGTCCGCTGCGCATACGCGGCGGCGCGGATCACCCCCGCGACGGCGGGGAGGGGCGCCGCCACGGATCAGACGCGGCGGCGCTTCGGCGGGCGGCAGCCGTTGTGCGGGGTGGGGGTGACGTCCTGGATCGAACCCACCTCGAGGCCGGTGGCCTGGAGGGAGCGGATCGCGGTCTCACGGCCGGAGCCGGGACCCTTGACGAAGACGTCGACCTTGCGCATGCCGTGCTCCTGCGCGCGGCGGGCGGCCGACTCGGCGGCCATCTGCGCGGCGAAGGGGGTGGACTTGCGCGAGCCCTTGAAGCCGACGTGGCCGGCGGAGGCCCAGGAGATCACGTTGCCCGAGGGGTCCGTGATCGAGACGATCGTGTTGTTGAACGTGCTCTTGATGTGGGCGTGCCCGTGAGCGACGTTCTTCTTTTCCTTGCGGCGCACCTTCTTGGCAGCGCCCTGACGACCCTTGGGGGGCATCTATATCTCCTACGGGAGGTGGTCGGTCCTACAGCGCAAGACCGCTGAACAGGACTACTTCTTGCCCGGCTTCTTCTTACCGGCGATCGCGCGACGCGGGCCCTTGCGGGTACGCGCGTTCGTGCTGGTGCGCTGACCGTGCACCGGCAGGCCACGACGGTGGCGGATGCCCTGGTAGCACTGGATCTCGATCTTGCGGCGAATGTCGCCCTGGATCTCGCGGCGGAGGTCACCCTCGGTACGGAGGTTGGCGTCCACGTACTCGCGGATCTTGACGAGGTCCTCTTCGGCCAGGTCACGAACGCGGGTGTTCGGGTTCACGCCGGTGGAGGCGAGGATCTCCTTGGACCGGGTGCGCCCGATACCGAAGACGTAGGTGAGTGCGATCTCCACACGCTTTTCGCGCGGGATGTCAACACCGGAAACGCGTGCCACAAATGGCTCCTGTGTGTTCGGGGGTCTTCCGCAGAACCACTCCCGACCGCCGACCACCCGAAGTGGGTGATGGTACGTCCGGGTCCCCGGCCCCCGCCGGAGGTACCGCCGGCCCCTCTCAGGGCTGGGCGGGTTCTGCGTATGTACGTTTTCTTACGTCGCGCGAAGAACTGCGGAAGGCAGGTCGGTCGGCGTGCGTCAGCCCTGGCGCTGCTTGTGGCGCAGGTTGTCGCAGATGACCATGACCCGACCGTGACGGCGGATCACCTTGCACTTGTCGCAGATCTTCTTGACGCTCGGCTTGACCTTCATGTGGGTGAGGTTCTCCGGGTCAGTGCCACCACCCGCACCGGGACGGATGCCCAGGCAGGAGTGAGGACAAGATCTACTTGTATCGGTAGACGATCCGGCCACGCGTCAGGTCGTACGGAGACAGCTCCACGACGACCCGGTCATCCGGGAGGATGCGGATGTAGTGCATGCGCATCTTGCCGCTGATGTGCGCGAGGACCTTGTGACCGTTCTGCAGTTCCACCTTGAACATCGCGTTCGGGAGGGACTCGATCACGGTGCCCTCGATTTCGATGGCACCTTGCTTCTTGGCCACGCTTCGCCCTTCGAATCGGCTACCTTGATCGGCTCGGTGCTCCATGGAGACATGGAAGTGCACGAGAGCCGACGAGTCAGTCTACGTCAGGGCACCCAGAAAGACGAATCCGGAAAGTTTGCCCAGGAGTCTAGATCATTAACCGAGGGGGTCCGGGGCCGTGGTGACCCCGTACTCCGCCAGCTTCGCCTTGCCGCAGTCCGGGCTGGTCAGCACGATCGGACCGGCCTCGGTCAACGCGATGGAGTGCTCCCAGTGCGAGGACCAGGTGCCGTCCGTGGTGATCACCGTCCAGTCGTCCGCCAGGACCTCCGTCTGGGCCGTGCCCAGCGAGACCATCGGCTCGATCGCCAGGCAGACGCCCGGGACCAGCTTGATCCCCTTGCCCCGCTTGCGCGAGACGTAGTTCAGCAGGTGGGGGTCCATGTGCATCTCGGACCCGATGCCGTGGCCGCCGTAGTCCTCGATGATCCCGAACTTGCCGAGGCTGTGCTCACCGGTGGCGGGCCGCGGCTGGCGCTTGATGTACGTCTCGATCGCCTTGGAGATGTCCACGAGCCGGTTGCCGAGCTTCATCGCGGCGATACCGGCCCACATGGACTCCTCGGTCACCCGCGAGAGCTCCACGAGCTCCGGGGCGTGTCCGGTGCCCACGAACGCCGTGTAGGCCGCGTCGCCGTGCCAGCCGTCCACGATGGCGCCGGCGTCGATCGAGATGATGTCGCCGTCCTTGAGGACCGTCTTGTCGTCCGGGATGCCGTGGACCACGACCTCGTTGACCGAGGTGCAGATGGTCGCGGGGAACCCGCCGTAGCCCAGGAAGTTCGACTTGGCGCCGGCGTCCGCGATGACCTTGCGGGCCACCATGTCCAGATCCCGCGTCGTGGCGCCCGGTACGGCCGCCTCACGGGTCGCCGCATGGATCGCGGCGACGACCAGCCCCGCCTCGCGCATCTTCGCGATCTGCTCGGGGCTCTTGATCTGGACCATGGAAATGCCTTCCACCTCTGGTGCGGGTCTTCTCAACAGTACGGCCGCGATGCCCTGGGGACACCGCGGCCGTACCTCTAACTTGCCTGCTGGGGGGCTGCCCCCGCGCCTACTTCTGCAGGGCGTCCATCGCGCGCTTCGTGACGTCCGCGACCTCACCGAGGGCGGGGATGGTCACGAGCAGGCCCTGGGCCTTGTAGTAGTCGATGATCGGCTCGGTCTGCGTGTGGTAGACCTCGAGCCGGTTGCGGACCGTGGCCTCGGAGTCGTCGCCACGCTGGTACAGCTCGCCGCCGCACTTGTCGCAGACGCCCTCGGCCTTCGGCTTCGCGTACGCCACGTGGAAGACGTGCGAGGAGTCGTTGCGGCAGATCCGCCGGCCGGCGATCCGCTTGACCACCTCGTCCTCCTCGACCTCCAGGTCGAGGACGGCGTCCAGCTTCATGCCGGCGTTTCGCAGCATCTCGTCGAGGGCCTCGGCCTGCGACACGTTGCGCGGGAAGCCGTCGAGCAGGAAGCCGTTCGCGGCGTCGGGCTGCTCCATGCGGTCCTTGGCCATGGCGATGGTGACCTCGTCGGGCACCAGGTCGCCGGCGTCCATGAACGCCTTCGCCTGCTTGCCCAGCTCGGTGCCCTGGCTGATGTTTGCCCGGAACAGGTCGCCCGTGGAGATGTGCGGGATCGACAGGTTCTTGGCAAGGAACGCGGCCTGCGTTCCCTTGCCCGCACCGGGCGGTCCGACGAGGACGATTCGCATCAGCGGAGGAACCCTTCGTAATTACGCTGCTGGAGCTGGCTCTCGATCTGCTTCACGGTTTCCAGACCCACACCCACGATGATCAGGATGCTCGTCCCGCCGAACGGGAAGTTCTGGTTCGCTCCGAAGCCGGCCAACGCCATCGTCGGCACAAGAGCGATGAGACCCAGGTACAGCGACCCCGGCCAAGTGATCCGGTTGAGCACGTAGCTCAGGTACTCGGCGGTGGGTCGACCGGCACGAATACCCGGGATGAACCCACCATACTTCTTCATGTTGTCTGCAACTTCCTCGGGGTTGAACGAGATCGCCACGTAGAAGAACGCGAAGAAGACGATCAGGAGGAAGTAGACGGCGATGTAGTACGGGTGGTCGCCCTTGACGAAGTGCTTCTGGATCCACGTCGCCCAGCCGGCGGTGGACCCGCTGAACTGGACGACCAGGGCCGGGATGTACAGCAGCGACGAGGCGAAGATGACGGGGATGATGCCCGCCTGGTTCACCTTGAGCGGGATGTAGGTCGAGGTGCCGCCGTACGCACGGCGTCCGATCATGCGCTTCGCGTACTGCACCGGGATCCGGCGCTGGGCCTGCTCGACGAAGACGACCAGGCCGACCATGGCGAGACCGACGAGCATGACGACGCCGAACTCGACCCAGCCGTCCGCGATCTTGCCCTGCTCCTTGATGGCCCAGAGGGCCCCGATGAAGCCGGCGGCGATGGAGATGAACATCAGGATCGACATGCCGTTGCCGATGCCGCGGTCCGTGATGAGCTCACCGAGCCACATGACGACACAGGTACCGGCCGTCATGGTGACGACCATGACGACGGTGGTGAAGATCGAACGGTTGGGGACGATCTGACTGGCGACCTGGCAGCCCTGGAAGAGGGCACCGGTCCGGGCGGTGGCGACGAGGCCCGTGCCCTGGAGGATCGCGAGCGCGACCGTCAGATAGCGCGTGTACTGAGTGATCTTCGCCGTGCCGGACTGGCCCTCTTTCTTGAGGGTCTCCAGCTTCGGGATGACCACGGTCAGCAGCTGCAGGATGATGCTCGCCGTGATGTAGGGCATGATGCCGAGCGCGAAGATCGTGATCTGCAGCAGCGCACCGCCGCTGAACATGTTGACGAGACCGAACAGCCCGTTGCTGCTGCCTGCCTGGTCGACACAGATCTGGACGTTCTTGTAGCTCACGCCGGGTACCGGGATATGGGACCCGAGCCGGAACAGCACGATGATGCCGAGCGTGAAGAGCAGCTTCTTGCGCAGGTCGGGCGTCTTGAACGCCCGGGCGAACGCGGTGAGCACGGTGCCTCCTGCGACCCCCGCGCACGTGCGTCAGAGGTGACGGTCTGAGGGATCGACGAATACGACAAAGCAAAGGTGCACGCCACCTTACCGGCGAGTGTGCCTCCCGTGGAACGACCAACCGGGGATGCCCCATATGTGAGGCATCCCCGGTCGGGTTTCGTGCTATTCAGCCACTGGATTCGTCTTAGACGAGCTCGGTGACAGTGCCACCGGCAGCGGCGATCTTCTCCTTGGCGGAGGCGGAGACGGCGTCAACCGAAACCTGCAGCGCCACGGAGATCTCGCCCTGGCCCAGGACCTTGACGAGGCTGTTCTTGCGCACCGCGCCCTTGGCGACCAGGTCGGCCACCGTGACCTCTCCACCCTCGGGGTAGAGAGCGCCGAGCTTGTCCAGGTTGACGACCTGGAACTCGGTGCGGAAGGGGTTCTTGAAGCCCTTGAGCTTCGGCAGGCGCATGTGGAGGGGCATCTGCCCGCCCTCGAAGCGCTGCGGGATCTGGTAACGGGCCTTCTGGCCCTTCGTACCACGACCGGCCGTCTTACCCTTCGACGCCTCACCACGACCGACACGGGTCTTCGCGGTCTTGGCGCCGGGGGCGGGACGGAGGTTGTGGGCCTTCAGCGGGCTGTTCTCAGCCATGATTAGTCAACCTCCTCAACCGTCACGAGGTGGCGGACGGTGTGAACCATTCCGCGGAACTCGGGGCGGTCCTCCTTGACGACCACGTCGTTCAGGCGCTTGAGCCCGAGCGAACGCAGAGTGTCGCGGTGGTTCTGCTTGCTGCCGATGTACGACTTCGTCTGCGTGATCTTGAGGCGGGCCATCAGACACCCGCCCCAGCACGTGCACGAAGCAGGGCCGCGGGGGCGACGTCCTCGAGGGGCAGACCGCGGCGAGCCGCGATCTCCTCGGGACGCTGCAGGCCCTGGAGGGCCGCCACGGTCGCGTGCACGATGTTGATCGCGTTGGAAGAGCCGAGCGACTTCGACAGGATGTCGTGGACGCCCGCGCACTCCAGCACGGCACGCACCGGACCACCGGCGATGACGCCGGTACCCGGGGAAGCCGGCTTGAGCATGACGACGCCCGCCGCCTTCTCGCCCTGGATCGGGTGAGGGATGGTGCCCTGGATGCGCGGAACCTTGAAGAAGTTCTTCTTGGCTTCCTCGACACCCTTGGCAATGGCCGCGGGAACTTCCTTGGCCTTGCCGTAACCGACACCTACCGTGCCGTCACCGTCGCCCACCACGACCAGCGCGGTGAAGCTGAAGCGGCGACCACCCTTGACAACCTTGGCGACGCGGTTGATCGCGACAACGCGCTCAACGTAAGCGGTCTTCTCGGCGGCAGGGCCACCGTCGCGACCCTTCCGGTCCCGCCGCTCGCCGCCACCGGCACCGCTTCCGCGGCGCTGGGGTCCAGCCATTGGATTACCTCTCTCTGTTACGTCCGTGAGTCCCGGAACCGGGGCTTAGAACTTCAGCCCGGCTTCGCGGGCGGCGTCAGCCAGAGCGGCAATGCGCCCGGCGTATCGGTTGCCACCGCGGTCGAACACGACGGTCTCGACACCCGCGGCCTTGGCACGCTCGGCGACGAGCGCGCCGACAGCCTGGGCCTGGGCGCTCTTGTCGCCTTCGCCACCGCGGATCGAAGCGTCCAGGGTCGACGCCGACGCCAGGGTGTGACCCTGGAGGTCGTCGATGACCTGAGCAACGATGTTGCGGTTGGAACGCGTCACGACGAGGCGCGGACGCTCCGCCGTACCCGAGACGTTCTTGCGGATGCGGATGTGGCGGCGAGCCTTGGCCGCGCGCTTGTACGCGTCGCCCTTGGCGATCTTCACACCGTATGCCATGGCTACTTACCAGCCTTTCCGACCTTGCGGCGGATGACTTCGCCGGCGTACTTGACACCCTTGGCCTTGTACGGGTCGGGCTTCCGCAGCTTGCGGATGTTGGCGGCGACCTCGCCGACCTTCTGCTTGTCGATGCCCTCGACCGAGAACTTGGTCGGCGACTCGACCTTGAAGGAGATGCCCTCGGGCGCCTCCACCAGGATCGGGTGGCTGTAGCCGAGCTGGAACTCCAGGTTGGAGCCCTTCGCGGCCACGCGGTAACCGACACCGCTGATCTCGAGAGCCTTGACGTATCCCGTGGTCACACCGGTGATCATGTTCGCCACCAGCGTGCGGGACAGGCCGTGCAGGGCCTTGTTCTGACGCTCGTCGTTCGGACGGGTGACGTTCAGAACGCCGTCCTCGTCCTTGACAACTGCGATGGGCGCCTTGACGGTGTGCGCGAGGGAGCCCTTGGGGCCCTTCACGTTGACCGTCTGGCCATCGATGGTGACGTCCACACCGGCGGGAACCTGGATGGGGAGCTTGCCGATTCGCGACATTGCTTTTCCTCCGTTCCCGACTACCAGACGTAGGCGAGGACTTCCCCACCTACGCCCTTCTTGCCTGCCTGCTGGCCGGTCAGGAGACCGTGGGACGTGGAGATGATCGCCACGCCCAGGCCGCCGAGGACCTTCGGCAGGTTGGTGGACTTCGCGTACACGCGCAGACCGGGCTTCGAGATCCGCTTGATGCCCGCGATGGAGCGCTCACGGTTCGGCCCGAACTTCAGCTCGAGGACGAGGTTCTTGCCGACCTCGGCGTCCTCGACCTTCCAGCCGGTGATGAAACCCTCTTGCTTGAGGATCTCCGCGATGTGCGACTTGATCTTGCTGTGCGGCATCACGACGGTGTCGTGGTACGCCGAGTTAGCGTTACGCAGACGCGTGAGCATGTCTGCGATCGGGTCAGTCATGGTCATGAAGTGGCCTTCGGCCTCTCTCGCCGGGGTTTCCTGTATGCGCCATCCCTCTCCCCACTCAGTGGCGGGACGGGTGCGGTGCGGGGACCTACGGCGTAGTAAGTCGATAGGGCGGCGGACGCCCAACCCCACAAGCCTACGGCATGCGGGCAGGGCGGTCCGCCGACCTGATGCTTACCGAGAGCGTCTGGAAAACCTCAACACCCAAAGGGCGGGAGGATTACCAGGAGCTCTTGGTCACGCCCGGCAGCTCGCCACGGTGAGCCATCTCACGAAGGCACACGCGGCACAGGCCGAACTTGCGGTACACGGAGTGGGGGCGACCGCAGCGCTGGCAGCGGGTGTACGCACGTACACCGAACTTGGGCTTGCGGGCAGCCTTCGCGATGAGAGCCTTCTTCGCCATCTCGCTTACGCCTCCTTGAAGGGGAAGCCGAGGTGACGAAGGAGCGCGCGGCCCTCGTCGTCGTTGGTCGCCGTGGTGACCACGGTGATGTCCATACCCCGGGTACGGTCGATCTTGTCCTGGTCGATCTCGTGGAACATGACCTGCTCCGTGAGACCGAAGGTGTAGTTGCCACGGCCGTCGAACTGCTTCGGCGACAGACCACGGAAGTCACGGATACGCGGAAGCGCGAGCGACAGCGTACGGTCCAGGAACTCCCACATGCGGTCACCACGGAGGGTGACGTGGCAGCCGATCGGCTGACCCTCGCGCAGCTTGAACTGCGCGATGGACTTGCGGGCCTTCGTGACGGCCGGCTTCTGACCGGTGATCGTCGTCAGGTCGCGGATGGCGCCGTCGATCAGCTTGGAGTCGCGGGCGGCGTCGCCCACACCCATGTTGACCACGATCTTCACGAGGCCGGGAATCTGCATGACGTTCTCGTAGGAGAACTCCTCACGCAGCTTGCCCGCGATGTCCTCGCGGTACTTCGTCTTGAGACGCGGAGTGGTAGCCATCAGATGTCCTCACCCGTCCGCTTGGCAACGCGGATCTTGTTGCCCTCGTCGTCGAAGCGGTAGCCGACGCGGGTGACGACCTTCTTGCCGTCCTTCTCCACAACCAGCTGAACGTTGCTCACGTGGACCGGGGCCTCGGTGATGACGATGCCACCGGCCTGGTTCTGCGCGGCCTTGGTGTGCTTCTTGACCCGGTTGACACCCTCGACGAGGACACGGTTCTCAGCGGGGAAGGCAACGATGACCTTGCCCTGCTTGCCCTTGTCCTTACCGGTGATGACCTGGACCAGGTCGCCCTTCTTGATCTTCATGCTTACAGCACCTCCGGCGCGAGCGAGATGATCTTCATGAACTTCTTCTCGCGCAGCTCACGGCCGACGGGGCCGAAGATACGGGTGCCGCGAGGGTCGCCGTCGTTCTTCAGAATGACGGCGGCGTTCTCGTCGAAGCGGATGTACGAGCCGTCCTGGCGGCGGCGCTCCTTGACGGTGCGAACGATGACCGCCTTGACGACGTCACCCTTCTTCACGTTGCCACCGGGGATCGCGTCCTTGACGGTGGCGACGATGACGTCACCGATGCCCGCGTAGCGGCGACCGGAGCCACCGAGAACACGGATGCAAAGGATCTCCTTGGCACCAGTGTTGTCGGCGACACGCAGTCGCGACTCCTGCTGGATCACGTCTATCTCCTGTTTGTCTGCCGGTTCCCGGCGGGGGCCTCACACTCCGAAGAGCGGCGGCCCCCACCGAGCCTGGCGGAACGAATCCGGGGGAAACCCCCCGGACGGGTTACTTGGCCTTCTCGAGGATCTCGACGATGCGCCAGCGCTTGCTCGCCGACAGCGGACGCGTCTCCATGATGAGGACGCGGTCGCCGACGCCGGCAGCGTTCTGCTCGTCGTGCGCCTTGAGCTTGTTCGTACGGCGGATGACCTTGCCGTACAGGGCGTGCTTGACGCGGTCCTCGACGGCGACGACGACGGTCTTGTCCATCTTGTCGCTGACGACCAGACCCTCACGGGTCTTGCGGAAGCCGCGCTCGGTCTTGTTCTCGGTCACGTTGTTCTCGCTCATCAGGCGCTCTCCACCGTCTCGATACCGAGCTCACGCTCGTGCATCAGGGTGTAGATGCGAGCGATGTCCTTGCGGACGGACTTGAGCCGGCCGTTGTTCTCCAGCTGACCCGTGGCCGCCTGGAAGCGGAGCTTGAACAGCTCCTCCTTGGCCTCGCGCAGCTTGCCAACGAGCTCCTCGTTGCCGAGCTCACGCAGCTCGGACGCCTTGGTTCCCGTCGCCATCACGACTCACCTGCCTCGCGCCGAACAATCCGGCACTTCATCGGAAGCTTGTGAGCAGCGCGGGTGAGCGCCTCACGAGCAATCTTCTCGTTCGGGTAGGACAGCTCGAACATGACCCGACCCGGGTGCACGTTGGCGATCCACCACTCGGGAGAACCCTTACCGGAACCCATGCGGGTCTCGGCGGGCTTCTTCGTGAGCGGACGGTCCGGGTAGATGTTGATCCAGACCTTGCCGCCACGCTTGATGTGGCGGGTCATCGCGATACGAGCCGCCTCGATCTGGCGGTTCGTGACGTAGGCGGGGGTGAGCGCCTGGATGCCGTACTCGCCGAACGAGACCTCAGTACCGCCCTTGGCCATACCGCGGCGCTTCGGGTGGTGCTGCTTACGGTGCTTGACCCTACGAGGGATCAGCATGTTGGTCAGGCCTCCGTTCCGGTGCTCTCAGCCGGAGCGGCGGCGGGGGCGTCGGCCTTGGGGGCCTCGGCACCAGCAGCCTGCTGCGGCTTGCGGCCACCACGGCCGCCGCGCTCGCCACCACGGCCACCACGGCCGGCGGGACGGTCGCCAGCGCCGGCACCACGGGCCGGGCGGTTACCCGCACGGGCCGCAGCGTTCTCGGCGCGAACCTCGGCGATGTTCTTGACGTCGCCCTTGTAGATCCAGACCTTCACACCGATACGGCCGAAGGTGGTCTTGGCCTCGAAGAAGCCGTAGTCCACGTTCGCGCGCAGCGTGTGCAGCGGCACACGACCCTCGCGGTAGAACTCGGAGCGGGACATCTCGGCGCCGCCGAGACGGCCGCCGCACTGGATCTTGATGCCCTTGGCGCCGGCCTTCATCGTGCCCTGCATGCTCTTGCGCATGGCACGACGGAAGGAGACGCGGGAGGAGAGCTGCTCGGCAACGGCCTGGGCGACCAGCTGAGCGTCGACCTCGGGGTTCTTGACCTCGAGGATGTTCAGCTGGACCTGCTTGCCCGTGAGCTTCTCGAGGTCCCCGCGGATGCGGTCGGCCTCGGCGCCACGGCGGCCGATGACGATGCCCGGACGAGCGGTGTGGATGTCCACACGCACGCGGTCACGGGTGCGCTCGATCTCAACCTTCGAGATGCCGGCGCGCTCCATGCCGGACGTCATCATCCGACGGATGGCGACGTCTTCCTTGACGTAGTCCTTGTACAGCTTGTCGGCGTACCAACGCGACTTGAAGTCGGTGGTGATGCCGAGCCGGAACCCGTGCGGGTTTACCTTCTGGCCCATTACCGGGAACCTTCCTTGCTGCTGACGACCACGGTGATGTGGCTGGTCCGCTTGCGGATCCGGTAGGCACGGCCCTGGGCACGCGGACGGAACCGCTTCAGGGTCGGGCCCTCGTCCACGTACGCCTCGCTGATGACCAGCGTGGAGGCGTCCGGGTGGTTGTAGTTGTGTGCGGCGTTGGCAATGGCGCTGTCCAGCACCTTGCCGACGGGCACGCTCGCGGCCTGCGGGGCGAAACGCAGGACCGCCTGAGCCTCCGTGGCATCCATGCCACGGATAAGGTCCACCACGCGGCGGGCCTTCATGGGCGTGACGCGGATGTACCGCGCCTGGGCCCTGGCTTCCATGCTTGTCCCTTCGGTGTAAGTCATAGTCGTAACCACCCCGCGTTAGCGGCGCTTCGACTTCCGGTCGTCCTTGACGTGGCCGCGGAAGGTGCGAGTCGGCGAGAACTCGCCGAGCTTGTGGCCGACCATCGACTCGGTGACGAACACCGGGACGTGGGTCTTGCCGTTGTGCACCGCGATGGTGTGACCCAGCATGGCCGGGATGATCATCGAGCGACGGGACCAGGTCTTGATGACGTTCTTGGTACCAGCTTCGTTCTGAGCGTCCACCTTCTTCACGAGGTGGTCGTCGACGAAGGGTCCCTTCTTGAGACTGCGCGGCATCTAAACCCGCTCCTAGCGCTTCTTGTTCGTCTTGCGGCGGCGGACGATGTACTTGCTCGAAGCCTTCTTCGGCGAGCGAGTACGACCCTCCTTCTGACCCCACGGGGAGACCGGGTGGCGACCACCACTGGTCTTGCCCTCACCACCACCGTGCGGGTGGTCAACCGGGTTCATCGCGACACCGCGGACGGACGGGCGAACGCCCTTCCAGCGCATGCGGCCGGCCTTGCCCCAGTTGATGTTCGACTGCTCGGCGTTGCCGACCTCGCCGACCGTGGCGCGGCAGCGTGCGTCGACGAGACGGATCTCACCGGACGGCATGCGGAGGTGGGCCATGACGCCCTCCTTCGCCAGCAGCTGCACGGAGGCACCGGCCGAACGCGCGAACTTGGCGCCGCCACCGGGGCGGAGCTCGATCGCGTGGATCGTGGTACCGACCGGGATGTTGCGGAGCGCCAGGTTGTTGCCGGGCTTGATGTCGGCCGTCGGGCCGTTCTCAATCCGGTCACCCTGCTGCAGACCGCGCGGCGCGATGATGTAGCGCTTCTCGCCGTCGGCGTAGTGCAGCAGCGCGATGCGCGCGGTGCGGTTGGGGTCGTACTCGATGTGCGCGACCTTGGCCGGCACGCCGTCCTTGTCGTGACGACGGAAGTCGATCACGCGGTAGGCGCGCTTGTGGCCACCACCCTGGTGGCGAACGGTCACACGACCGGTGTTGTTACGGCCGCCCTTGCTGTGCAGGGGGCGGACCAGCGACTTCTCCGGCGTGGACCGCGTGATCTCGACAAAGTCGGCGACGCTGGAGCCACGACGGCCCGGGGTCGTCGGCTTGTACTTGCGGATACCCATTTCTCAGTCCTCGTCCGATTCCGGACGACTAGACCTCCGTTAGGAGGCCTGGCCGCCGAAGATGTCGATACGGTTGCCCTCGGCAAGGGTCACGATGGCGCGCTTGGTGTTGGCGCGCTTGCCGAAACCGGTCTTGGTGCGCTTGCGCTTACCCTGACGGTTGATCGTGTTGACCCCGGTGACCTTGACCGAGAAGACCGCCTCGACGGCCTGCTTGATCTGGGTCTTGTTGGCGCCGGGCGCGACGATGAACGTGTACTTGTTCTCGTCCAGCAGCGCGTAGCTCTTCTCCGAGACGACCGGCTTGATCAGCAGGTCGCGCGGGTCGGAGAAGGTCTTGCTGGTAACGGTCGCCTCAGACATCAGGCGTCGCTCCCTTCGGTCTCGTCGGCCTTGGGGCCAGACACGAAGGACTCGAGCGCGGCCTGGGTGAAGACCACGTCGTCAGAGACGATCACGTCGTACGTGTTCAGCTGGCCCGGCTCCAGGATGTGGACCTGGGGCAGGTTGCGGGCGGACAGCCACGCGGCCTCGTCGGCACGCTCGACGACCAGGAGCAGGTTCTTGCGCTCCGAGATCTTGCCGAACAGCGTCTTGGCGGCCTTCGTGGAGGCGGCACCCTCGACCACGCCGGTGACGACGTGGATGCGGGAGTGACGCGCACGGTCCGAGAGGGCACCGCGGAGGGCGGCGACCTTCATCTTCTTCGGGGTCCGCTGCGAGTAGTCACGCGGCTGCGGGCCGTGGACGACGCCACCGCCTGCGAACTGCGGAGCGCGGGTCGAACCCTGACGGGCGCGGCCGGTGCCCTTCTGGCGGTACGGCTTGCGGCCACCACCACGGACTTCGCCACGGGTCTTGGTCTTGTGCGTGCCCTGACGGGCAGCTGCCAGCTGGGCGACAACGACCTGGTGGATCAGCGGAACGCTGGTCTTCGCGTCGAAGATCTCCGCGGGGAGCTCGACGGTACCGGCCTTGTCGCCTGCCGGCGAAAGGATGTCAATGGTGCTCATTACCTCAAGCCCCCTTGGCCGCGGTACGGACCAGGACGAGGCCGCCGTTCGGACCGGGGACCGCGCCCTTGATGAGCAGCAGACCCTTCTCCGCGTCAACCGCGTGGATGGTCAGGTTCTGGGTGGTGACGCGCTCGTTACCCATGCGACCGGCCATGCGCATGCCCTTGAAGACACGCCCAGGGGTGGCGCAGCCACCGATCGAACCGGGGGAGCGGTGCTTGCGCTGCACACCGTGACCGGCGCCGAGGCCCCGGAAGTTGTGCCGCTTCATGACACCGGCGAAGCCCTTGCCCTTGCTCTTGCCCGTGACGTCGACCTTGACGCCGGACTCGAACACCTCAGCAGTGATCTCCTGGCCGAGCGTGTACTCGCTGGCGTCGGAGGTGCGGAGCTCCACCAGGTGGCGGCGCGGGGTGACGTCGGCCTTGGCGAAGTGGCCCTTGAGGGGCTTGTTCACCTTGCGCGGGTCGATCTCGCCGAAGGCGATCTGGACCGACTCGTAGCCGTCGATGTCGTTGGTGCGAACCTGGGTGACGACGTTCGGGCCGGCCTTGACGACGGTGACGGGAACAACACGGTTGTTCTCGTCCCACACCTGCGTCATGCCGAGCTTCTCGCCCAGGATGCCCTTGATCTGCTTAGCCATCTCTCAGATCACCGGCCCTTAGAGCTTGATCTCGATGTCGACACCGGCCGGGAGGTCGAGTCGCATCAGGGAGTCAACGGTCTTGGGCGTCGGGTCGAGGATGTCGATCAGGCGCTTGTGCGTGCGCATCTCGAAGTGCTCGCGCGAGTCCTTGTACTTGTGCGGCGACTTGATGACGCAGTACACGTTCTTCTCAGTGGGCAGCGGCACCGGGCCCGCGACCGACGCACCAGTGCGCGTCACCGTCTCGACGATCTTCTTCGCCGAGGAATCGATGACCTCGTGGTCGTAGGCCTTGAGCCGGATGCGGATCTTCTGTCCCGCCATGGCTACTCCGTAGTCCTGTCTCTATGTGGAAACGCTCTGGCCCTCGGTCGGCTGCGGGACGGATCCTGCGGCTTCTCTCCGACCCACGCGGTCGGGCGTGTCGCACTCCCTCTACAGAAAATTCCCATACGGAAATTCCCTCGTCCAAGGGGGTGCGGTCCCTGTGACCGCGGTTCGGGGGAGAAACACCCACCGAGCGCCTGGTGTGCGCCGTGCTGACACTTCCCAGAAGATTCCCGTACGTCCGTCCCCATTGCTGCCCCGGAAGGCAGATTAAGGACGACGAGTACTGTGGGACTCGCTTCCGGTCCTCCCGGCGGGAGGCGCGCAGCATCGGCACTCAGCCGAGCAACTTGAGTAGTCTGCCATACGAGGCACGTACCTGGCCAATCGGGCGGAAGACAATACCCCGCGACCCTGCGTCGTCAAACCGACGCACCTGTTCCGGGGCGGGGCGTCTCCCCCGGTCAGGACCTGGTCAGGCTGCCGCAGCCCTCCTGGCCGGCCGTGTCGATGCCCTTGCTCCGGTCGTAGGGGTCCTCGGGCGTCCCGGAGGGCGTCGCCCCGGCCACCGGGTCCCCGTCGAAGGCCGGGTGCAGGTAGCCGTCGTACACCTCGCACGCGCTGTTGCCTAGGTCGACGCGGGACGTCTCCAGCCACAGCCGGCCCGGAGTGGACTCCCACGTGCGCCGGTCCGCGATCGACAGGGTGATCTCGCGGCGCACGATGGTCCGCTCCACCTGGTCCGCGCCGGGCGCGGCCTTCACGAACGGGTAGACGAAGGTGTAGTCGGCGCGGATCCTGGCCTGGCCGGGCTGCCCGCCGGGCTCGACCCACATCCGGCCGCGGACCTTGACCACCTCGCCCACCAGGGCCAGCCGGGCCGGGTCGTACCGGGTGAACAGGTTCAGCGGGTCCTGCTCCCTGCCCGGCTTCACCAGCGACGCGTCCAGGCGGGCCGCCGTCTGCTCGTCCTTGGGATCCAGCAGGGCAAGCGCCGCCTCGGGCCGCTCCCCGCGCAGCACGGCGGGGTCGAGGTTGGACGCGATCAGGAACCGCCTGGTCTTCTCCAGCGCGTCCGCGACCTGCGCCTGCGTCATCCCGCCGACGGCCTCGGCCGCGGGGAGCTCGATGCCGGCCGCGCCGTCCGCCCACTGGAGGGCCGGCGAGCCGCGGAAGGGCTCGCGCGGGGTCGGCAGGTCGGGGTCCACCGACGGCGGGGCGGCGGTCGGGGCGGTCGTCTCCGGGGCAAGAGTGGTGGCGGCGGAAGCCCGGCGGCCCTCCGCAGCGCCCGTGACGCGGTCGATCAGCAACTCCGGCCATACGGCGACCAGCGCGGCCCCGGCGATGGCGGCGACGGCGAGCGCCGCCTTCAGCCCCCGCCGGCGCCCGGCCCGGGCCTGCCTCTCCCGCGAGCCCGGCCCGGTGCGCCACCCGGGCGGCTCCGGCTCGTTCCGCAGCCGCTCGGTGACCATCCGCTGCCGGGCGGACGGCTCCCGCGGCGCGCCCGCCGGGCCCTCGGCGGCCCGCTCCATGAACCGCGCCCACTCCTCGTCGGAGACGCCCGGTCCGTCGTTGTCGTTCGCTGCCATGTTCCTGTTCCCCTGTCCCCACGTGCCCGTGCCCGGTCCGGTCCCGAAGCGCGGGAGAGGCCCCGCACCCGAGGGTGCGGGGCCTCTCCCCTGCGCGGAGACCGACTCAAGGCCGCTAGCTGAAATAGCCGGTGATGTCCGCGATGAGGTCCACGGACCCCGAGTTGTTGAAGAAGCTGACCTTGCCGTCCACGACCGGCACGACCACCAGGTTGGGGATCGTCAGACCGGCGGTGAAGTTCAGGTTCGAGGCGCTCGTGCGGGTCGTACCGCTCGGGAACACCGACACGAAGCTGGACTCGGTCGGGTTCGTCGCCGTCACGTTCAGGACCACGGCCTTGACGCCCGCCGCCGGGATGCCGCCGACGCCCGCCACCGGCAGGGTGACGACGCTGCCGCCGGCCACCGGGCCCGGGCGCACACCGAGGCCCGTGCGGGTGTCCATCAGGCGCTTGGGGCCGAAGCTCGACTGCAGGGCGCCCGAGGCGCTGTCCGAGAAGTAGCCCGTGATGTCGGCGAGGAGGTCGACGGTGCCCTGGTTGTTGTAGAAGCTGACCTTCCCGTCGACGACCGGGACGACCACCAGGTTGGGGATCGTCTGGCCCGGGGTGAAGTTCAGGTTCGAGGCGCTGGAGCGGGTCGTGCCGCTCGGGAACACCGACACGAAGCTCGGCTGCGTCGGGTTGGTGGCCGTCACGTTCAGGACCACGGCCTTGACGCCCGTCGCCGGGATGCCGTCGACGCCCGCCACCGGCAGGGTCACCACGCCGCCCGAACCGACCGGGCCGGCCGGGACGCCCGTGCCCGTACGGGTGTCCATCAGGCGCTTCGGGCCGAAGTTCGTCTGCGTGGCGCCCTCGCCGTTCGAGGTGAAGTAGCCGGTGATGTCCGCGATCAGGTCGACGGTGCCCTGGTTGTTGTAGAAGCTCACGGTCCCGTCGACGACCGGGACGACCACCAGGTTGGGGATCGTCTGGCCCGGGGTGAAGTTCAGGTTCGAGGCGCTGGTGCGGTTCGTGCCGCCCGGGTACACCGACACGAAGCTCGGCTGCGTCGGGTTGGTCGCCGTCACGTTCAGCACGACCGCGGTGGGCGTACCGCCGGTGGCGGCGGTCACCGGCAGGGTCACCAC
The DNA here is from genome assembly GCF_056430495.1 of Streptomyces sp. NPDC045967. Taxonomy (NCBI): domain Bacteria; kingdom Bacillati; phylum Actinomycetota; class Actinomycetes; order Kitasatosporales; family Streptomycetaceae; genus Streptomyces; species Streptomyces sp. NPDC045967. The sequence goes on from NZ_JBWKLE010000005.1 coordinate 55,096, forward strand.
ACCGCCCGAACCGACCGCGCCGGCCCGAACTCCCAGGCCCGTACGGGTGTCCATCAGGCGCTTCGGCGTCAGCGGCACGAATTTCGCGCCCTTGACGTCCGCCTCGACGACGACCGGGAGGCTCGTGGAGACCTTGCCGTTGGCGGCGGTGGAACGGACCCGGACCTCGTGGCGGCCGTCGGTCACCACGACGGTCGCCTTGCGGGCGGACGCGTCGGTGGTCGCGACGGTCTCGCCGTCGACGAGCAGTTCGAACGTGCGGAGTTGGCCGCTCGCCGTGCTGGTGGTCCAGTCGACCGTGAGGGCCGCGCCGCTGGGCAGGGTGGCGCCCGGCGCGGCCGCCGCCCCGTTGACCGAGGCGATCTTCAGCTGGGCCGCGGGGCCCGTCTTGCGCAGCGCGTCCAGCTGCGGGTAAAGCTGGTTGCCGGGGCACTCGGTGTTGAAGCCGTCGCGGTGGCCCGAGAGGGTCTTGAAGGCGTACTGCTGGCCCTGGGTGAACCCGGTGCCGAAGAAGTTGGTCTGGGTGGCGCCGGCGGTCAGCGTCGTGGTGCCGTTCATGTCGCCGTCGTACTGGCCCAGCTTGTACGCGGCGATCCTGGAGATGCCTTCGAGCGCGGCGGCCGAGGCTCCGGCGTTCGTGTGGTCACCGAGGACGGCGACGCTCGTCGACTCCTGGTTCCACCCGTAGGTGTGCGCGCCCAGGACGGGCTGGTCCACACCGCCCTGACGGCCCTCGAAGAGGGTGCCGCACTTGTCGACGAGGAAGTTGTAGCCGAGGTCCCGCCAGCCCCTGGTCTGCACGTGGTAGACGTGCAGACCGCGCACGATGGCCGCCGACTCGGAGCACTCGTACGGCGCGGCGGACGCGGTGTGGTGCACGAAGAACGCCTTGATCTTCGCCCCGGGGAGGTAGATCGGGCCCTCGTCGTTCAGGGACTCGTCCGCGCCCCACTGCACGCGCGAGACCACGTCCGGCCGCGGCGCCGTCGACTCCGGTCCCGGCGTCGTCGGGGCGGGGTCCACGGCGGGGAGGGCCAGGGACGCCGGCCCGAGGCTCAGGGCGCCCTTCTTCTTGCCCTGCGCGGCGCCCTCGCCCGGGTCCACCAGGTTCAGTTCCATGCCGGCCGGCAGGTCGCCGCCGCCACCGCCGATCCGTACCTCGGCACCGTCGGACGGACCGACCCAGACGGGCTCGGTGGCGCCGCGCAGACCCGGGCGCTTGCCGTCGAGTCCGGACTCGGCCTGCTCCAGCACCGTCCACTTCGACCACTTGCCGGTGGCGGCGTCCCGGGTGCGGGCCTCGATCCTGCCCTTCACCTCGGCCTCGGGGTCGGTCCAGGAGACGCCCAGCATCCCGAAGGGCTCGGTGTCCTGCTGGGAGAGGACGGCCTCGCCCCTGCCCTTGGGCTTCAGTGCGAGCCTGTGCAGCTCCCCCTCGACCGGGCCCTTCTCACGGGCGCCCGCGCTGTAGGGCGACACCGCGGTGTCGTCGACGCCGTTGGCGACCCCCTGTATGCCGAAGACGGCGACGACACCGAGCGCGGCGGCAACAGCCGTTCCGCGCACACGACCTAGTTTCACGTTGTCCCCAACCCCTGTGGCGATTCCGCCAGAACACATGTCCGACCGGCCGGATGCTACTGGCCGTCAGTGACAGTCCGGGCAGGGGGGTGGACGTGGGGGAACCGGGGCCGGGGACGCGCGAGGGCCCCCGTCCGCGACGAACCGCGGTGCGGGGGCCCTGGGTTGGGGCGGAAGGCTACTGCTTCGCCTTCTGCTCCTGCTCTTCCTTCTTCAGCTCCGAGGCCGGCGCCTTGCGCCCGCAGACGGACTGCCAGTTCAGCGGTCCGATGCCGCCGCACCACAGTTCGCCGTCGTCGCGGTTCTGCCGCCAGTCGGCGGTGATGATGTCCGCGCAGCTCTTCTTGTTCGGCGCGTAGCGCGGGCAGGTGCCGTCGGCCTTCTTGATGGTGTGGGCCCGCCAGGCGTCGATGCCCATCGACATGTTGTCGGACTGCGGCATGTACCGGTTGACCGACCAGGACACGCCCATCGTGGCGAACAGCGCGATCACGCACACCATGCCGGCCGCGAGCTGGGCGACCACCCGCCGGGGGACGACGCGGGCGGCCGGGTCGGCGCCGCCGGGCCGCAGCGTCCGCTCGGCCCAGCCGGAGCCCCGGTTGACCACGGCCATCATGCCGAGGACGGCCAGGATCATCAGGCAGTACATGATGATCCAGGTGGTGCGCGGGTAGAGCTGCACGGCCTTGTCGTGCGCCATGTGCGAGGCGAACCAGAAGCGGGCCAGCCAGGCGCCGGCCAGCGTGGCGGCGGCGGTCAGGACCATGATGTTGCGCAGCGCCAGGCCGATGCCCAGCCCCACGGCGAACAGCAGCAGCAGGGCGAAGCCGCTCTGGCCGGCCATCTCGCCGGCCTCCGGCCAGGTCTGGTACTCCAGCTTCCCGGACCGGTCGGAGACCCAGCCCAGGACGTAGGTCGGGTCGGCGTACACGGCCAGGAAGGCGTAGCGGTCCGGGGTCTGGGAGCCGAGCCGGGCCATCTGGTACAGCAGCGGGGCGCCGACGACGCCCGCCGTCAGCAGCGTGACGCCGATGAACGCGCCGGCCCGCTTGACCGCCGTCTTCCCGGCGCGCCAGGGGAAGAGGAACAGCGTGAGCACGAACACGCCCGGCGCGGCCCAGACGTACCAGCCGGAGTACCAGAGGAAGACCACGCCGAAGACGAGGCCGAGGACCGCGCCGCGCACCAGCGACCGGCGCAGCGGACGGTCGGCGGAGCGGCGCAGCTCGCGCAGGCAGTAGCCGAGCAGCGGCAGCAGGACGAGCATGCTGCCGTGGCTGTAGGGGCGGATCGGGTCCATGAAGAGGATGGCCGAGGGCACCGCGATGAGCAGCGCCCAGAACGGGCGCAGCAGCAGCCGCCAGGCCAGGTACGTCATGGGGCCGGCGATCGCGGTGAAGAAGATCTGGAAGTCCTTGAGCGCGAACCCGGTGCCGCCGGGGACGTCGTAGCGGATCTTCGCCCAGACGGCCATCAGGCCGGGGAACAGGGGCGGGTAGATGCCCGACATGCTCTCGCCGTGCAGGAACGAATTGGCCATGGCGATCAGGGCGCTCGGGTCGCCCTCCTGGCCGCCGAGACCCCAGGGCGTACCGCGCAGCGCGACGACCACGCCGCCGGCCAGGACGCCGGTGGCGAGTCCGGCCAGCGCCGCGCACACCAGCCGCTTGGCCACCTGGTGGCGGCGGAGGTGGCCGCGGTAGGCGGTGTACAGCAGCACCGCGAGCAGCGGCAGGGCGAGGACGGCCACGTACTGCTGGAGCTTGGCGAGACCGCTGACCTGACCGACCCGGATGAGCGGGTTGACGCTGATGTGCGTGCTCAGCAGGGTGAACCCGAGGGCGGCCACCAGGCTGACGACGGCCTCGGCCAGCGGGAGCACCCACCGCTTCGCGAGCCACTCCCGGCTCCGAGAGGCGGACGGACGGCCCTTGCCTTCCGCTGTCGGGGCGGGGCGGGGCGCCGGAGCGCCGGCCTCACCGACCTCCTCGGGGGCCAGGTGTGTCATCTCAGTCCGTTTCGTCGGTGCGGTGCCGGCCGTCTGCCGTCGGCCGTGGGCTGCCGGCTGCCGGTTCAGTTCTGGCCGGAGGTGAAGGCGTGCTTCGCCAGGGTGCGGGCCCCGGCGCGCTGCCCGCGGCGCAGCGCGCCGGGGAGCATGGTGAGCGCGTGCAGGCGGGAAGCACTGTGGAAGCGCGCCGCTCGGGCGGCCCTGGTCCACCCTCGGGCGTCCATGCGGGCGGCGACCGCGGCGAAGTAGCGCTCGGCCTCGGCGAACCGGGTGCCGGAGAAGGCCTGCACCGAGGACTCGCTGACCGCGTGGCGGCGGTACTGGAAAACGGTGGTCGAGTTGTCGATCACCATCTGCTCACCGGCCTCCAGCAGGTCGACCACGAGCGCCAGGTCCTGGATCACCGAGTAGTCGTCGCGGAAGTTCACCTTGCGCAGCGCCTCGCCGCGCCAGGCGATGGAGGGGAAGTACAGCCAGTTCCCGCGCAGCACGCTGGCGGCCAGCTCCTCGCCGCCCATCACACGGCGGCCCTTCACCTGCGGTGCGTACAGCCGCTTCTTGGTGTTGTCCGCCAGACCGCCCTGCACCACCCGGCCCGAGCCGTCGATGACCTCGACGCCGGGCTGGACCATGCCGACGCCCGGGTGGGCGGCGACGATCCCGCGGACGGTCTCCAGGTAGTGCGGGTGCAGGATGTCGTCGCAGCCCATGATGACTACGTGGTCGGCCTCGGAGAGCTCCACGCACTTCTGGAAGTTCTTGGTGATGCCGAGGTTCCGCTCGTTGCGGGTGTAGCGGACCCGCTCGTCGCCGAGCTGCTCGAACCAGCCGGGCACGTCCGGCTCCTTGCCGTCGTCGATGACGACGAGCCGGAAGTCGCGGTCGGTCTGCGCCAGGACGCTGCGCACGGCGTCCTGCATCAGCCGCACGTCCCCGTAGTAGGGGAGCATGAAGTCGAAGGTCACCATGGAGCGTCAGGCCTTCACGGAGTCGGAGTCGGCGGCGTCGGCTTCGGCATCGGCTCGGGCGACCGCGGACGGGCCGGCGGAGGCGCCGGAGCCCGCGGCCTGGTCCTGGCCGAGGCGCTCGTCGTTGTGCCGTACGCCCTCGTTGATGGCCACGGTGCGCGCCAGGTCCGTGATCTTCTGCTCCAGCGACCGGAAGCGCAGGAAGGTGTTGAGCGTGAGGAAGCCCATCGCGAGCACCATCACGTAGAGCACCAGGTCGGTGCCCCGGCCGACGCCGAGCTGCTGGGCGAGCCAGGTGACGTCCGTCGGGCGGAGCACCGCGTAGACGTTGACGATCACGAACACGGAGAACGCTATGCGCTTCCACGCGCGGTTCTTGGCCTGGCCCCAGGTCCGGATGAACATCAGGGCCATGGACACCGAGCCGACGATCAGCAGCAGCTGGATCCAGAAGTACTTCATCGACGCCCACGCTCCCGCAGCGAAATGTCAAAAAGGATGTTGACGCCGTTGATCAGGGACTGACCCTTGGCGCGTGAGTAGTCGGTGTAGAGGATGTCCACCGGGACCTCGGTGACCCGCAGGTCGGAGCCGGCCAGGAAGCCGACGAGCTCGGAGGCGTGCGCCATGCCGTTCATGGTGATGTTCAGCTGCTCGGCGGCCTTGCGGCTCAGCACGCGCAGACCGTTGTGGGCGTCGGTGAGCTTGAGCTTGCGGGCGGTGGGGCTGACCGCGGCGGCCGTACGCAGCACCACCTGCTTGATCCACGGCACTTGGCCGTTCTGCTCGATGAAGCGGGAGCCGAGCACGACGTCGGCCTCGTCGCGGCGCAGCACCGCGACCATCGTCTCGACGTCCTTGGTCTGGTGCTGACCGTCCGCGTCAAAGGTCGCGAAGTAGCGGGCGCCGGGCTGGGCGAGCGCGTACGTGAGGCCGGTCTGGAGGGCCGCGCCCTGGCCGAGGTTGACCGGGTGGCGCACCAGGTGCGCACCCGTGGTGGCTATGTGCCGGGCCGAGTCGTCCGTGCTGCCGTCGTCGACGACGACGATGTTGGGGAACGTCTTGCGGGCCCCCTCGACCACGTCGGCGATCACCTGGCCCTCGTTATAGGCCGGTATGACCAGCCAGACATCGTCGTAATCGGACACGGTAGCTCCAGCGGAACGGGGCACAAACGAGTGCTCGGTGATCGGTGTGAGGTCGTGGGCGGGCATGGTCATGTGCCGACCGCGCCCACGCCCAGGCCGGCCGTGTCGGCCATCCGCCCGGGCCCTTCGGTGGCTGCCGCAGCCGCTCCGGGGAAGCTCAGCCTCAGCGCTGCCAGCATAGCGAGCACGGTGGCGAGGGAACCGACGGCGTAGGCAACGATCACGCGCACGGCCACGTCCCCCGGGATCAGGGTGATGCCCACCAGGACCGCGGTTCCGAGGGCCCAGCAGAGCAGTTGCAGGTTGTGCCGCTTGAATACCATGAGCGCCTGGCCGAGGACCATCGCGAACATGTACGCCACGGTTCCCGCGGACATCAGGAAGAAGTCGAAGCAGCCCAGCCGCGGCTTGGCGCCGAAGAGCACCTCGATCAGCCACGGACCGAGCGCGGTGGCGGGCACCCCGCCGAGCAGGCCGAGGCCGCCCACGACCAGCGCGATCCGGCGCAGCATCGCCCAGAACGCGGCCCGGTCCCCGGCCGTGAACGCCGCGGTGAGGCCGCTGAGCAGCGAAGCCTGGAGCGAGCCGAAGACGAAGAGCGGCACCCGCGCCAGGACCAGCGCGCTCAGCAGCGCCGCGATCAGCACGCTGTCGGTCGGGGCCAGCAGTTTGGTGCTCAGGACCGCCGCGTTGACGACGGCCTGCGACAGCAGGGTCGCGCAGATGAGCAGGCCGAGGCCGTTGCACAGCTCGCGCCAGGCGATCGGCTCGCCGGGCCCGACGGCGCGCAGCAGCGCCGGCAGGGTGACCAGCGTCGCGACGACGGGCGCGAGGGCGAGGACGAGACTGAAGGCGAGCGCGGAGTGCAGGCCGAGCAGTGCGCAGCCGAAGGCGAGCACGATCCGCAGGCCGCCGTCGACGGCGAGCTGCGTGCCGTACGCGGCGAAGCGCCCGAGCCCGGCCAGGACGCCGCGGGTGAGGTAGCAGACGGCCATGCCCGCGAAGGCCCCGCCGAGCGCCGCCACCAGGGAGCGGTCGCCTTGGAAGAGCAGGTCGGCGATGCCGTCCGCGGCGAGGGCGAGGACCAGCAGGGTCGCGCCGAGCATCCCCGCGGTCAGCAGAGCGGCCCGGCGCAGAACCGGGGTGGTGCCCTGGCCCAGCACGACCCGGGCCGAGACGATCCGGGTGAGTTCCTGTTCGATGGGGAAGAAGACGCCGATGCCGACGGACATCACGATCGTCCACAGCACCGAGACGTTCGCCATGGCCTCTTCGGACAGGCTGTGGCCGGCCACGCCCAGGTGGACGTAGGAGGCCGCGCCGAGCACGACGGTGCCGCCGGCCACCGCGACGGTGCCCGGCGGCAGCGCCGCGGTCAGCTTGTTCAGCAGGGCCCTCATCCCGTGCGGCCGTCCCGGGCGTGTGTGGCCAGTGCGGCGAAGGCCGGGGTGTCGAGCGCTTCGGCGAGCTGCTCTTGCCAGTCGGCGAGGGGAGCCAGGCCCGCTTCGGTCCAGCGGTCGTGCCCGAGCACGCTGAAGGCCGGGCGCGCGGCGGGGCGTACGAACGCGGCGGAGGTGGTCGGGCGGATCCGCTCCGGGTCCAGCCCGCCGAGCCGGTAGGCCTCGCGGGCCAGGCCGAACCAGGTCGTGCGGCCACTGGCGGTGCCGTGGTAGACCCCGCCGGGGGCGCGTCCCTCCAGCGCGGCCTCTCCCAGCTCGACCAGGCGCCGGGCGAGCGCGTGGGACCAGGTGGGCTGGCCGTGCTGGTCGTCGACGACGTCCAGGGTGTCGCGCTGCGCGGCCAGTTTCAGCATGGTGGCGACGAAGTTCGGCCCGTGCTCGCCGTACAGCCAGGCCGTGCGCACGATGTAGCCGTCCCGCGGCAGGAGTTCGGCGACGGCTCGCTCGCCCGCCAGCTTGGTGCGGCCGTACGCGTTGACCGGGCCGGTCTCGGCGTCCTCGGGGTACGGCTGCGAGGCGTCGCCGGGCAGCACGTAGTCGGTGGAGACGTGCAGCAGCCGGGCACCGGCCTCGGCGCAGGCCGCGGCGAGGACCCGTACGCCGGTGCCGTTGACGGCGGTCGCGGCCTCCTCGGCCGTCTCCGCTCCGTCGACGTCGGTCCAGGCGGCGCAGTTGACGACCACGGCGACGCCCTCGACGGCGGCCCGGACCGCTGCCGGGTCGGTGATGTCGAGGTCGGCCCGGCCCAGGCCGACGGCCTCGGTACCGTGGTCCTTCAGGACGGCCAGGAGGTCCTGTCCGAGCATCCCGGCGGCGCCGGTGACGAGCCAGCGGGCGGCCGTGGGGCGGGTGGTCACTTCTGCAGCGCCGCCTTCGCCTTGAGCGGTTCCCACCAGGCACGGTTCTCGCGGTACCACTCGATGGTGGCCTTGATGCCGTCCTCGAAGGTGACCTGCGGGGCGTAGCCCAGCTCGGCGCCGATCTTGCCGATGTCGATGGAGTAGCGCAGGTCGTGGCCCTTGCGGTCCTCGACCTGCTCGACCATCTCCCAGCCGAGGCCCGCGGCCTCGAGCAGGACGCCGGTGAGCTCCTTGTTGGTGAGCTCGGTGCCGCCGCCGATGTTGTAGACCTCGCCGGCCCGGCCCTTGCGCATGGCCAGGTCGATGCCGCGGCAGTGGTCGGAGACGTGCAGCCAGTCGCGCACGTTGCCGCCGTTGCCGTACAGCGGGACCTTCTTGCCGTCCATCAGGTTGGAGACGAACAGCGGGATGACCTTCTCCGGGAACTGGTAGTGCCCGTAGTTGTTGGAGCAGCGGGTGACCACCACGTCCATCCCGTGCGTGCGGTGGTAGGCCAGCGCGAGCAGGTCGGAGGACGCCTTGGAGGCGGAGTAGGGGGAGTTCGGCACCAGCGGCCACTCCTCGGTCCAGGAGCCCTCGCTGATCGAGCCGTAGACCTCGTCGGTGGAGATGTGGACGAAGCGGCCGACGCCGTGCTTGCGGGCGGCGTCCAGCAGGACCTGGGTGCCCACCACGTTGGTCATCACGAAGGGGCCCGCGCCCGCGATGGAGCGGTCGACGTGGGACTCGGCGGCGAAGTGCACCACGACGTCGTGTCCGGCCATCACCTCGTCGACGGCCTGCGCGTCGCAGATGTCACCGCGGACGAAGGTGTATCCGGGGTGGTCCGCGACCGGCGCCAGGTTCGCTTCGACTCCGGAGTAGGTCAGCTTGTCGAAGACCGTGATCCGGGCCGAGGCATCTGCGCCGAGCTGCTGGCGGACGAATTCTGAACCGATGAAGCCGGCGCCGCCGGTCACGAGGATGCGCATAATACGAAGAGTCTAGCCGCCCGCCGAACGTCACATGCCCTGGGCTCGGCTCCCCCACGGCCTCTCGCATAGGGTTCTCCCCATGCGTGGAATCCTCTTGGCCGGTGGTACCGGATCCCGACTCTGGCCGCTGACCCGGGCAGTCTCGAAGCAGTTGCTGCCCGTCTTCGACAAGCCGATGATCTACTACCCCCTCTCCACCCTGGTGATGGCCGGGATCAACGAGATCCTGATCATCACCACACCGGAAGACCGCGACCAGTTCGAGCGACTGCTCGGCGACGGCTCGCAGTTCGGCCTGCGGCTGGAGTACGCCGTCCAGGAGCGTCCGGAGGGCATCGCCCAGGCCTTCGTGCTCGGCGCCGACTTCATCGGTGACGAGTCCGTCGCGCTCATCCTCGGCGACAACATCTTCCACGGCAGCGGCCTCGGCACGCGCCTGGCCCAGCACACCGACGCCAAGGGCGGCCGGGTGTTCGCGTACCCCGTGGCGGACCCGACGGCGTACGGCGTCGTGGAGTTCGACGAGACGGGCCAGGCCATCTCCATCGAGGAGAAGCCGGCCGCGCCCAAGTCCCGCTACGCGGTTCCGGGCCTGTACTTCTACGACAACCGGGTGGTCGAGATAGCCCGCGGCCTGAAGCCCAGCGCCCGCGGCGAGCTGGAGATCACAGCCGTCAACGACGCCTACCTCCAGGCCGGTGAGCTGAACGTCACCATCCTCGACCGCGGTACCGCGTGGCTGGACACCGGCACCTTCGTCTCGATGGTCCAGGCCTCGGAGTTCGTGCGGGTCATAGAGGAGCGCCAGGGCTTCAAGATCGGCTGCATCGAGGAGGCGGCCTGGCGGGCCGGCCTGATCGACTCCGCGCAGCTGCGCGCGCTGGCCGAGCCCCTCACCAAGAGCGGTTACGGCACCTACCTGCTGACCCTGCTCGACGAGGAGGCCGCGCGATGAAGTTCCGCGAACTCTCCATCGAGGGCGCCTTCGAGGTCAGCCCCCAGCTGCACGGCGACCCCCGCGGCCTGTTCACCGAGTGGTACCGCTTCGACCGGCTCGCCGAGGTCGTCGGGCACCCGCTGAACCTGGCGCAGGCGAACCTCTCGGTCTCCTCCGCGGGCGTGGTCCGCGGCATCCACTTCGCCGACGTGCCGCGCGGCCAGGCCAAGTACGTGACCTGCGTGCGCGGCGCCGTGCTCGACGTCATCGTCGACCTGCGGGTGGGCTCGCCCACCTTCGGCCGCTGGGAAGGCGTCCGCCTCGACGACGTGGACCGCCGCGCGGTCTACATCCCCGAGGGCCTGGGCCACGGCTTCTGCGCACTGACGGACGACGCGACGCTCTCGTACCTCTGCTCGGAGACGTACAACCCGACCGGTGAGCACTCGGTCCACCCGCTCGACGCCGATCTCGGCATCGAGTGGCCGGCCGAGGTCCCGCAGCTGTCCGCCCGGGACGAGGCCGCCCCGTCGCTGGCCGAGGCCGTCGCCTCCGGCCTGCTGCCGGACTACGCCGCCTGCAAGGCGTTCACCGAGTCGCTCCGCGTGAGCTGACCGGCCGCCACGGCGGCTCCGCCGTACGCGAGAGGGCCGCACCCCGGACGGGGGTGCGGCCCTCTCGCGTTTCCCGCGCACCCGGGAACCGGACCACCCGGGGAACGCGAGAGGGCCCCGTCCCTCCGCCGGAGCGGTGGGACGGGGCCCTCCCGTGCAACTCGGTGTCCGGTGAACCGGACCACCAGGTCAGAACACGAATTACTTCGTGATCTTGGTGACCTGGCCGGCGCCCACGGTACGACCACCCTCACGGATGGCGAACTTCAGGCCCTCCTCCATGGCGACCGGCTGGATCAGCGCGACCGACATCTCGGTGTTGTCGCCCGGCATGACCATCTCCGTGCCGGCCGGCAGGGTGACGACACCCGTGACGTCCGTGGTACGGAAGTAGAACTGCGGACGGTAGTTGTTGAAGAAGGGGGTGTGACGGCCACCCTCGTCCTTCGACAGGATGTAGGCCTGGGCCTCGAACTCGGTGTGCGGGGTGACCGAACCGGGCTTGATGATGACCTGGCCGCGCTCGACGTCCTCGCGCTTGATGCCACGGAGGAGCAGACCGACGTTCTCGCCCGCCTGGCCCTCGTCGAGGAGCTTGCGGAACATCTCGATACCGGTGACCGTGGTGGTGGTCTTCTCTTCCTTGATACCGATGATGTCGACGGTCTCGTTGACCTTCAGGACACCACGCTCGATACGGCCGGTGACGACCGTACCGCGACCGGTGATCGTGAAGACGTCCTCGACGGGCATGAGGAACGGCTTCTCGGTGTCACGCGGCGGGGTCGGGATGGCCTCGTCGACGGCGTCCATCAGGCCGAGGAGCTTGTCGCCCCACTCCTTGTCGCCCTCGAGCGCCTTCAGCGCCGAGACGCGGACGACCGGCAGGTCGTCGCCCGGGAACTCGTACTCGGAGAGGAGCTCACGGACCTCGAGCTCGACGAGCTCCAGGATCTCCTCGTCGTCCACCATGTCGGCCTTGTTCAGGGCGACGACGATGTAGGGGACGCCGACCTGGCGGGCCAGGAGCACGTGCTCCTTGGTCTGCGGCATCGGGCCGTCGGTGGCGGCGACCACGAGGATGGCACCGTCCATCTGCGCGGCACCGGTGATCATGTTCTTGATGTAGTCCGCGTGACCCGGGCAGTCGACGTGGGCGTAGTGACGCGCCTCAGTCTGGTACTCGACGTGCGCGATCGAGATGGTGATACCGCGCTGACGCTCCTCAGGAGCCTTGTCGATCTGATCGAAGGCCGAGGCCGCGTTCAGGTCCGGGTACTTGTCGTGCAGCACCTTGGTAATGGCGGCCGTGAGGGTCGTCTTACCGTGGTCAATGTGACCGATGGTGCCGATGTTGACGTGCGGCTTAGTCCGCTCGAACTTCGCCTTCGCCACGGGGGTCCTCCTGAGAGTGGTTCTGTACGCCTTAACTCATCGGCGCCAGGTGATCTTTGCTGGATAGCCGGTTCCCCCGGGGCAACGGGAGTGGTGCTCCTGTTGCCCCAGAGGCTCCGGTGGCAAGCCTAAAGCGTGAACTCCGAAGAGTTACTCGCCCTTGGCCTTCGCGATGATCTCCTCGGCGACGTTCCGGGGAACCTCGGCGTAGGAGTCGAACTGCATCGAGTAGCTGGCGCGACCCGAGGTCTTGCTGCGGAGGTCTCCGACGTAGCCGAACATCTCCGAAAGCGGCACGAGGCCCTTGACGACGCGAGCGCCGTGACGCTCCTCCATGGCCTGGATCTGGCCACGGCGGGAGTTGATGTCGCCGATGACGTCACCCATGTAGTCCTCGGGCGTGGTGACCTCGACGGCCATCATCGGCTCGAGCAGCACGGGAGAAGCCTTGCGCGCGGCCTCCTTGAAGGCCTGCGAACCGGCGATCTTGAACGCGAGCTCGGAGGAGTCGACCTCGTGGTAGCCACCGTCGAGAAGCGTGACGCGAACGCCCGTCATCTCGTAGCCGGCCAGGATGCCGAACTGCATGGCCTCCTGCGCACCGGCGTCGACCGAAGGGATGTACTCCTTCGGGACGCGTCCACCGGTGACCTTGTTCACGAACTCGTACGCCGGACCGTCGGTCTCGGTGATGGGCTCGATCGCGATCTGCACCTTGGCGAACTGACCGGTGCCACCGGTCTGCTTCTTGTGGGTGTAGTCGTGGCGCTCGACGGCCTTGCGGATCGTCTCGCGGTACGCGACCTGCGGCTTGCCGACGTTGGCCTCGACCTTGAACTCGCGCTTCATACGGTCGACCAGCACCTCGAGGTGCAGCTCGCCCATACCGCCGAGGATGGTCTGGCCCGTCTCCTCGTCCGAGTGGACGTGGAAGGAGGGGTCCTCCTCCGCGAGACGCTGGATGGCGACACCCAGCTTCTCCTGGTCACCCTTGGACTTGGGCTCGATGGCGACCTGGATGACCGGAGCCGGGAAGTCCATGGACTCCAGGATCACGGGCTGCTTGTCGTCGCACAGCGTCTCACCGGTGGTGGTCTGCTTCAGGCCCATCACGGCGACGATGTCGCCGGCGCCCACCGAGTCGATCTCCTCACGCTTGTTCGCGTGCATGCGGTAGATCTTGCCGATGCGCTCCTTCTTGCCCTTCACGGAGTTCAGCACCGCAGTGCCGGCCTCCAGGCGGCCCGAGTACACCCGGACGAAGGTGAGCTTGCCGAGGTGCGGGTCGCTCATGATCTTGAAGGCGAGCGCGGCGAGGGGCTCCTCGTCGGACGGCTTGCGCTTCACGACCAGCTCGGCGTCGCGCACGTCGTGGCCCTCGATGGCCTCGATGTCCAGCGGCGACGGCAGGTAGCGGACGACGGCGTCGAGCAGGGGCTGGACGCCCTTGTTCTTGAACGCCGTGCCACAGAACACCGCGGTGATCGTGGGCTCGCCCTTGCCCTTGCCGGAGCCGAGGATGATGCGACGGACGGCGGCGTGCAGCTGCTCCGCGGACGGCTCGTCGCCGTTCAGGAAGAGCTCCATGATCTCGTCGTCGTTCTCGGCGACGGTCTCGACGAGCTTCCCGCGCCACTCTTCAGCGGCCTCGGTGTGCGTGTCGGGGATGTCGACGATGTCGTACATCTCGCCCTTGGTCGCCTCGGCGGACCAGACGAACGCCTTCATGGTGACCAGGTCGACGACGCCCTGGAAGTCGGCCTCGGCACCGATCGGGAGCTGCATGACGATCGGGATCGCACCGAGGCGGTCCTTGATCATCTCGACGCAGCGGTGGAACTCGGCGCCGGTACGGTCGAGCTTGTTGACGAAGCAGATGCGCGGCACGCCGTAGCGGTCCGCCTGACGCCAAACGGTCTCGGACTGCGGCTCCACACCGGCGACACCGTCGAACACGGTGACGGCGCCGTCGAGGACGCGGAGCGAACGCTCCACCTCGACGGTGAAGTCCACGTGACCCGGGGTGTCGATGATGTTGATGGTGTGGTCGACGTCCTCGAGCGGCCAGTGGCAGGTCGTCGCGGCGGACGTGATCGTGATGCCGCGCTCCTGCTCCTGCTCCATCCAGTCCATCGTGGCAGCGCCGTCGTGGACTTCACCGATCTTGTACGACACACCGGTGTAGAACAGGATGCGCTCGGTGGTGGTCGTCTTGCCCGCGTCGATGTGGGCCATGATGCCGATGTTGCGCACCTTGGCCAGGTCAAGCGAAGTGGTAGCCATATCGGCTCAGTCTTCTCTCGGTCTCGATGTGGGTTGGGACTACCAGCGGTAGTGCGCGAAGGCCTTGTTGGACTCGGCCATCTTGTGCGTGTCCTCACGCTTCTTGACAGCAGCGCCAAGACCGTTGGAGGCGTCGAGCAGCTCGTTCATGAGGCGCTCGGTCATGGTCTTCTCACGACGGGCGCGGGAGTAACCCACGAGCCAGCGGAGGGCCAGGGTCGACTGGCGACCCGGCTTGACCTCGACGGGGACCTGGTAGGTCGCGCCACCGACACGGCGGGACTTGACCTCGAGGGACGGCTTGACGTTCTCCAGCGCGCGCTTCAGCGTGATGACCGGGTCGTTGCCGGTCTTCTCGCGGAGGCCTTCCATGGCGCCGTAGACGATGCGCTCGGCGGTGGAGCGCTTGCCGTTCAGGAGGATCTTGTTGATGAGCGACGTCACCAGAGGAGATGCGTAGACCGGGTCGATGATGACCGGGCGCTTCGGGGCGGGGCCCTTACGAGGCATTCTTACTTCTCCTTCTTGGCGCCGTAGCGGCTGCGGGCCTGCTTGCGGTTCTTGACAGCCTGGGTGTCAAGCGCACCGCGGATGATCTTGTAACGAACACCCGGCAGGTCCTTCACACGGCCACCACGCACGAGCACGATCGAGTGCTCCTGCAGGTTGTGTCCCTCACCCGGAATGTAAGCGGTGACCTCGATGCCGGAGGTCAGACGCACACGCGCGACCTTACGGAGCGCCGAGTTCGGCTTCTTCGGGGTGGTCGTGAACACACGCGTGCAGACGCCGCGACGCTGGGGCGAAGCCTCGAGCGCGGGGGTCTTTGTCTTCTCGACCTTGTCCTGCCGGCCCTTACGGACCAGCTGCTGGATCGTAGGCACTACTTCTCCGGTTTCTGTGTGCCGTGTAGTGAAGCTAACCTGGAACTTTGCCGACCCACGCGGTCGGGTGTGTCGGATCCGGCGGACCTCCGCGCAAGCACGGAAACGCATGGATCGCGGTGGCTGATGCGGCTCGCGTGCGGTTGATGGACACGCACGGGAGCCCAGGCACACCCCAGGCACAAGGTCTGAGCGTACCTACCGCATCCACTCCGGTCAAAACAAAAGCCCGCCCGGGCCCACCCGCGAACCCCCACGGCCCATACCCCGCACGGGCGACACCCCCGCACGGCCCCGCCGACTCGCGGATGTGGTAGGGGCGTGGCAGCGACGGCCAGGTCAGCCGACGTCCGGGCGACGTACGCGGCCGGGCGGGCCTCCCACCCGGACTCCGTACGCCCTCCCCCGCCCGCCTCGCCGGGCGAGTGGGCCCGCCCGGCGAACTAAACTGCCGAGCGATTCAACCCGAACGGCACGACCACCAGGGGAGCGGGACATTGGGGACGGTCACCTCGGAGCCGGCCACGGCGGACAGCCCGCCCCCCGAAGGCGGCCACGAGACCGCCCCGCCCCGCCGCCCCGGCAGCCCCCGCCTCGCCCGCCTGTACGGGCCGCTGCTCGCCTTCCTCGTCACCTCGGGCGCCTTCTGCGCGGCCTGGGTTGCCCGGGGCACCTTCCCCTTCGGCGACACCGGCCGGGCCGTCAACGACCAGGCCAACCAGTACGTGCCCTTCCACCGCGCCCTGTGGGACCTGGCGCACGGCGAGGCCGCCGGGGACCTGCTCTTCACCTGGCGCGGCGGCTTCGGACAGCAGTTCCTGTCCGACTACCACACCTACCTCGGCAATCCCTTCTCGTGGCTGGCCGTCCTCGTCCCGCGCGCCCACGTCGACCTCGCCGTCTTCGCGCTCACGCCGCTCACGATGGGCACCGCCGCCGCCCTGATGACGGTGTACCTCGGCAGGCTCCACCCCGGCCCCTGGTGGCAGCGCGGCGTCCTCGGCGCCTGCTACGGCCTGTGCGGCTGGGCGCTCAGCGACGCCTCGTACATCCCCATGTGGCTGTGGGGCCTGGTGGCCCTCCCGATGCTCGGCATCGCCGTGGAGTGGTGCCTGGAGGGCCGCCGGTGGCCCGGGGCGGCCCTGCTGGTCGCGCTCGCCTGGTACGGGAACTTCTACACCGCGATGATGGCGACGATGGCCGCCTGCGTCCTGCTCGCCATCCGCCTGGCCACCCTCGACCTGACGGCCGCGCGCCGGCTGCGCGCGCTCGGTCGGGCCGCCTCGGCCGCCGCGACCGGAATCCTGCTCACCCTGCCCCTGCTGCTGCCGTCCTTCCTGTCCAGCGGATCGGCCCAGCCCACCGGGGCGGCGGCCTTCGACCCGGTGCGGATCGACGTCTTCCTGGCGGGGATGCTCCCGGCCACCCACCTGTGGGGCGGCCGGCCGCGCCTGTACGTGGCCTCCCTCGGCCTGATCCTGGCGGCGACCTTCCTGTTCAACACCGCCATCGCCCGGCGCACCCGCCTGGTGTGGGCGGGCGCGACCCTGCTCGTCCTCCTCTCGTTCCAGTTCCCGCCCACGCAGTACGTGTGGCACGGCCTCGCGGTGCCGAACGGCAACCCCTACCGCGAAGCCTTCGTCTTCAGCGGGATGGTCGTCGTCCTGGCCTGGCTGGCGCTGGCCCACCGGCCGCGCCCCGCGCACCTGGCCCTGGCCGCCGGGCTGCTGGTGGCGGCCGCATTCCTGCTCCGGCACACCAACGACTTCGGCGGCTGGACCTGGCCCGCCGTGCTCGGCGGCGGCGCCGTCTCCCTGCTGGCGCTGGTCCTGCTCACGCTCGGCGGGAAGCACCGCGCCCTGCTCCCCGCGGCGGCCGTGCTGATGGTCGGCGTCGTCTTCGCCGAGTCCGCGGTGGCCGCGGCCAACGCGGACGCCCGCCGGGTCCGCGAACGCTGGGCCAAGCCCGTCGCGACGTCCAACAAGTCGATCAACGAGCACGTCGAGGCCGTCCGGGACGTGGACGGCTGGCCCGCGTACCGGACCGACTCCGGCGCACCGCAGACCTCCTACAACGACGCCCTCGCCCTGCGCGCGGAGGGCCCGCAGTACTACAGCAGCTACCTGCCCGAGGCGACGTACAAGGCGCTGGAGCCCCTCGGTTACGGCTACAAGAACGACGGCCGCACCTTCTTCGGCGCCGACAACCCGGTGCTCGACGCGATCTTCTCGATCGGCGCCCGTGTCCACCCGGGCGCCGCCCCCGGCAGCTGGAGGGCCTCGACGTTCCCGGCGCCGCCCCTCGTCACCGTGCGCGGCGCCCCGTTCACCTCCCCGAACCCCCCGGACAGCGTCTTCGCCCGCCAGGAGAACGTCCTCGGCGCGACCGTCTACCGGGTCCCCCCGGTCACCCGCGGCGGCAGCGCCGGCGAGCAGACGTACGCGGCCGCCTGCACCCCCGGCTCCGAGGCCTACTGGTACTCCCCCGACCTCTACGGCACCCTCTCCTCCGGCGGCAGCCAGCGGCGCCTGGAGGACCGGATGACGGGTGTGGTCCCCCTCGGCACGGTGCCCGCCTCGGGCCGCGTCACCGTCACGGTGGAGACCCGCACCGAGGGCGCCACGGCCGGCGCCCATCCCCTCGGCTGCCTGGACCGCACGGCCCTGGACCGGCAGGTCGCCCACCTGAAGGCGACCGGCGCCACCGAGGTGACCACGGGCGGCCACACCCTGGAGGCCACCCTCCCCCGGGGCGCCACGGGCACCGCGGTCCTCGCGGTGACGGACGTCCCCGGCTGGCAGTGCTCGAGCCCGGTCCGCTCCTTCCACGGCCTGCTCTCGGTACCCCTCCCCCCGGGGACGTCCAAGCTCTCCTGCACCTTCACCCCCAGGGGCCTCACCCCGGGCCTGGCAGGCGCCGCCCTGGGCCTCCTCGCCCTCACCGCCGCCGCGGTCCTCCCCCGCCTCCGCCGACGACGGCGGGGCTGAGCGGAAACGAAGGAACCCCCCGCCGCTCCTCTCGGAGCGACGGGGGGTTCTCTCTTACGAACCTTTAGCCGTTGTACGGGCCGTAGTCGTAGTCCTCCAGCGGGACCGCCTGGCCGGAGCCGGTGCCGAAGGGCGAGTAGTCGATGTCGTCGTAGCCGACGGCCGAGTACATCGCGGCCTTCGCCTCCTCGGTGGGCTCCACCCGGATGTTGCGGTAGCGGGCGAGGCCCGTACCGGCCGGGATGAGCTTGCCGATGATGACGTTCTCCTTGAGGCCGATGAGGCTGTCGGACTTGGCGTTGATCGCCGCATCCGTCAGGACTCGGGTCGTCTCCTGGAAGGAGGCGGCCGACAGCCAGGATTCCGTCGCCAGCGAGGCCTTGGTGATACCCATCAGCTGCGGACGGCCGGAGGCGGGGTGACCGCCCTCGGTGACCACACGACGGTTCTCGGTCTCGAACTTCGACCGCTCGACCAGCTCGCCCGGCAGGAGCTCCGCGTCGCCGGACTCGATGATCGTCACGCGGCGCAGCATCTGCCGAATGATGATCTCGATGTGCTTGTCGTGGATCGACACGCCCTGCGAGTTGTAGACCTTCTGGACTTCGCCGACCAGGTGGACCTGGACGGCACGCTGGCCGAGGATGCGCAGCACGTCGTGCGGGTTGGTGGCACCCATGGTGAGCTTCTGGCCCACCTCGACGTGGTCGCCCTCGGACACGATGACCTTGGCGCGCTTGGAGATCGGGAAGGCCGTCTCGTCGCTGCCGTCGTCCGGGGTGATGACGATCTTCTTCGTCTTCTCGGTCTCCTCGATCCGCACGCGGCCGGCGGCCTCGGAGATCGGGGCGACACCCTTCGGGGTACGGGCCTCGAAGAGCTCGACGACACGCGGCAGACCCTGCGTGATGTCGTCACCGGCCACACCACCGGTGTGGAAGGTACGCATCGTCAGCTGGGTACCGGGCTCACCGATGGACTGGGCGGCGATGATGCCGACCGCCTCACCGATGTCGACCAGCTTGCCGGTGGCGAGCGAGCGTCCGTAGCAGAAGGCACAGGTGCCGACCGCGGACTCACAGGTCAGGACCGAGCGGGTCTTGACCTCCTCGACGCCGTTGGCGACCAGGGCGTCGATGAGCACGTCACCGAGGTCGACGTTGGCCGGCGCGATGACCTTGCCGTCGATGACGACGTCCTCGGCCAGCATGCGGGCGTAGATCGAGGTCTCGACGTCGTCGGCCTTGCGCAGCACGCCGTCCTCGCCGCGGACGGCGATCTTCAGCTTCAGGCCGCGCTCGGTGCCGCAGTCCTCCTCGCGGATGATCACGTCCTGCGAGACGTCCACCAGACGACGGGTCAGGTAACCCGAGTCGGCGGTACGCAGGGCGGTGTCCGCCAGACCCTTACGGGCACCGTGCGTGGAGATGAAGTACTCCAGAACGGTGAGGCCCTCACGGAAGGACGCCTTGATCGGACGCGGGATGGTCTCGTTCTTCGCGTTCGACACCAGACCGCGCATACCGGCGATCTGCCGCATCTGCATCATGTTTCCTCGGGCACCCGAGTCAACCATCATGAAGATGGGGTTCGTCTTGGGGAAGTTCGCGTTCATCGCCTCGGCGACCTCGTTGGTCGCCTTGGTCCAGATCGCGATGAGCTCCTGCGTGCGCTCGTCCTTGGTGATCAGACCGCGCTCGTACTGCTTCTGGACCTTCTCGTCCTGCGCCTCGTAGCCCGCGACGATCTCCTTCTTCGCCTCGGGGACGACGACGTCGGAGATGGCCACGGTGACGCCCGAACGGGTCGCCCAGTGGAAGCCGGCCGCCTTCAGGTTGTCGAGCGTCGCCGCCACGATGACCTTGGGGTAGCGCTCCGCCAGGTCGTTGACGATCTCGGAGAGCTGCTTCTTGCCCACCGAGTAGTCGACGAACGGGTAGTCCTCGGGCAGCAGCTCGTTGAAGAGCGCGCGGCCCAGCGAGGTGCGCAGACGGAAGCTGTCGCCCGGCTGGAACTCCTGCTCGCCCTCTTCGGCGACCGGCGGCACCCAGCCGCGCGGCGGGATGGTGCCCACCGGGAAGCGGATGTCGACGGACGACTGCAGCGCGAGCTCGCCGGCGTCGAACGCCATGATCGCCTCGGCCGTGGAGCCGAACGCGCGGCCCTCGCCCTTGGTGTCACGGAGCTCACCGTCGGTGGTCAGGAAGAACAGACCGAGGACCATGTCCTGGGTCGGCATCGTGACCGGACGGCCGTCGGCCGGCTTGAGGATGTTGTTCGAGGACAGCATCAGGATGCGGGCCTCGGCCTGCGCCTCCGCGGAGAGCGGCAGGTGCACGGCCATCTGGTCGCCGTCGAAGTCCGCGTTGAACGCGGTGCAGACGAGCGGGTGGATCTGGATGGCCTTGCCTTCGACCAGCTGGGGCTCGAAGGCCTGGATGCCGAGGCGGTGCAGCGTGGGCGCACGGTTCAGCAGGACCGGGTGCTCGGCGATGACCTCTTCGAGCACGTCGTACACGACCGTGCGGCCGCGCTCGACCATGCGCTTGGCCGACTTGATGTTCTGCGCGTGGTTCAGGTCGACCAGGCGCTTCATCACGAACGGCTTGAAGAGCTCCAGCGCCATGGCCTTCGGCAGACCGCACTGGTGCAGCTTCAGCTGCGGACCGACGACGATCACGGAACGCGCGGAGTAGTCCACGCGCTTGCCGAGGAGGTTCTGGCGGAATCGACCCTGCTTGCCCTTCAGCATGTCGCTGAGGGACTTCAGGGGACGGTTGCCGGGACCGGTCACCGGACGACCACGACGACCGTTGTCGAAGAGGGCGTCCACGGCCTCCTGGAGCATGCGCTTCTCGTTGTTCACGATGATCTCGGGGGCACCGAGGTCGAGAAGGCGCTTCAGACGGTTGTTGCGGTTGATCACGCGGCGGTACAGGTCGTTCAGGTCGGAGGTCGCGAAGCGGCCACCGTCCAGCTGCACCATCGGACGCAGGTCCGGCGGGATCACCGGCACGCAGTCCAGCACCATGCCCTTGGGGCTGTTGCTGGTCTGCAGGAACGCGGAGACGACCTTGAGGCGCTTGAGCGCTCGGGTCTTCTTCTGGCCCTTGCCGGTACGGATGATCTCGCGGAGGCGCTCGGCCTCCTCCTCGAGGTCGAAGGACTCCAGGCGCTTCTGCAGCGCCGCGGCACCCATCGAACCGTCGAAGTACGTGCCGAAGCGGTCGCGCAGCTCGCGGTAGAGCAGCTCGTCGCCCTCGAGGTCCTGGACCTTGAGGTTCTTGAAGCGGGTCCACACCTCGTCGAGGCGGTCGATCTCGCGCTGGGCGCGGTCGCGGAGCTGCTTCATCTCGCGCTCGGCGCCTTCGCGCACCTTGCGGCGCACGTCGGCCTTGGCGCCCTCGGCCTCGAGCTCGGCCAGGTCGGTCTCGAGCTTCTTGGCACGGCCTTCGAGGTCCGCGTCACGGCGGTTCTCGATCTGCTGGCGCTCGACGGAGACGTGGGCCTCCAGCGACGGCAGGTCGCGGGTACGGCGCTCGTCGTCGACAAACGTGATCATGTACGCGGCGAAGTAGATGACCTTCTCGAGGTCCTTCGGCGCGAGGTCCAGCAGGTAGCCCAGGCGCGACGGGACGCCCTTGAAGTACCAGATGTGGGTGACGGGAGCGGCAAGCTCGATGTGGCCCATCCGCTCACGGCGCACCTTGGCGCGCGTGACCTCGACGCCGCAGCGCTCGCAGATGATGCCCTTGAAGCGGACACGCTTGTACTTGCCGCAGTAGCACTCCCAGTCCCGGGTCGGACCGAAGATCTTCTCGCAGAAGAGTCCGTCCTTCTCGGGCTTGAGGGTGCGGTAGTTGATGGTCTCCGGCTTCTTGACCTCGCCGTGCGACCAGGTTCGGATGTCGTCCGCGGTGGCAAGGCCGATCCGCAGCTCGTCGAAGAAGTTGACGTCGAGCACTGTGCGTCAATCCCTCTTTCGGGGTCGAGTCTCAATCATGGTCTGAACGGTCCCGGGGATGACGGGGGGCTCTTGAGCGAGCCCCCCGTCAGGCCCGTCAGACCTCTTCGACGCTGCTCGGCTCACGCCGGGACAGGTCGATACCGAGCTCCTCCGCCGCGCGGAAGACGTCCTCGTCGGTGTCGCGCATCTCGATGGACATGCCGTCCGAGGACAGCACCTCCACGTTGAGGCAGAGCGACTGCATTTCCTTGATGAGCACCTTGAAGGACTCGGGAATGCCCGGCTCGGGGATGTTCTCGCCCTTGACGATGGCCTCGTAGACCTTCACGCGGCCGGTGACGTCGTCGGACTTGATGGTCAGCAGCTCCTGGAGGGCGTAAGCGGCGCCATAAGCCTCGAGCGCCCACACCTCCATCTCACCGAAGCGCTGGCCACCGAACTGCGCCTTACCACCCAGCGGCTGCTGCGTGATCATCGAGTACGGACCGGTCGACCGAGCGTGGAGCTTGTCGTCGACCAGGTGGTGGAGCTTGAGGATGTACATGTAGCCGACCGAGATCGGCTCCGGGAACGGCTCGCCGGAGCGGCCGTCGAACAGACGCGCCTTACCGGTCGGGAGCACCATGCGCTCGCCGTCGCGGTTCGGGATGGTGTGCTGGAGCAGGCCGGCCAGCTCGTCCTCGCGGGCACCGTCGAACACCGGGGTGGCGACGTTGGTACCGGGAGCGACCTGGTCGGCGCCGATCGCCTGGAGGCGCTGCGCCCACTCGTCCGCCAGACCGGAGACGTCCCAGCCGCGGCTGGCGAGCCAGCCGAGGTGGATCTCCAGGACCTGTCCCGGGTTCATTCGGGACGGGACACCCAGCGGGTTCAGGATGATGTCGACCGGAGTTCCGTCCTCGAGGAACGGCATGTCCTCGATCGGAAGGATCTTCGAGATGACGCCCTTGTTGCCGTGGCGGCCGGCGAGCTTGTCACCGTCGGTGATCTTGCGCTTCTGGGCGACGTAGACGCGAACCAGCTGGTTCACGCCCGGAGGAAGCTCGTCGCCCTCCTCGCGGTCGAAGACGCGGACGCCGATGACCTTGCCGATCTCACCGTGGGGGACCTTGAGCGAGGTGTCGCGCACCTCGCGGGCCTTCTCACCGAAGATCGCACGGAGCAGGCGCTCCTCCGGGGTCAGCTCGGTCTCACCCTTGGGCGTGACCTTGCCGACCAGGATGTCGCCGGCGACGACGTCCGCACCGATGCGGATGATGCCGCGCTCGTCGAGGTCCGCCAGGACCTCCTCGGAGACGTTCGGGATGTCCCGGGTGATCTCCTCGGGGCCCAGCTTGGTGTCACGGGCGTCGACCTCGTGCTCCTCGATGTGGATCGAGGAGAGGACGTCGTCCTGCACGAGGCGCTGCGACAGGATGATCGCGTCCTCGTAGTTGTGGCCTTCCCACGGCATGAACGCGACGAGCAGGTTCTTGCCGAGGGCCATCTCGCCCTCTTCGGTGGCCGGGCCGTCGGCGAGGACCTGGTCCTCGACGATCCGGTCGCCCTCGTTGACGATCACCTTCTGGTTGACCGAGGTGCCCTGGTTGGAGCGGGAGAACTTCGAGACGCGGTACGTGGTGTACGTGCCGTCGTCGTTGGCGACGGTGATGTAGTCGGCCGAGACCTCCTGGACGACACCGTCCTTCTCCGCCTTGATCGAGTCACCGGCGTCGACCGCGCAGCGGTACTCCATGCCGGTGCCGACGAGCGGCGCCTCCGCCTTGATGAGCGGAACGGCCTGGCGCATCATGTTCGCGCCCATGAGGGCGCGGTTGGCGTCGTCGTGCTCGAGGAAGGGGATCATCGCGGTCGCGACGGACACCATCTGGCGCGGCGAGACGTCCATGTAGTCGACGTCGTCACCGGCGATGTAGTCGATCTCGCCGCCACGACGGCGCACCAGCACGCGGTTCTCGGTGAAGCGCATCTCGTCGTTCAGGCGGGCGTTCGCCTGGGCGATGACGAAGCGGTCTTCCTCGTCGGCCGTCAGGTAGTCGACGTCGTCGGTGACGACACCGTCGACGACCTTGCGGTACGGGGTCTCGATGAAACCGAACGGGTTGATCCGGCCGTAGGAGGCCAGCGAGCCGATCAGACCGATGTTCGGGCCTTCGGGCGTCTCGATCGGGCACATGCGGCCGTAGTGCGACGGGTGGACGTCACGGACCTCGAAGCCGGCCCGCTCACGGGACAGACCACCCGGGCCGAGGGCGTTGAGACGACGCTTGTGCGTCAGGCCCGACAGCGGGTTGTTCTGGTCCATGAACTGCGACAGCTGGCTGGTGCCGAAGAACTCCTTGATGGAGGCGACGACCGGCCGGATGTTGATCAGGGTCTGCGGCGTGATCGCCTCGACGTCCTGGGTCGTCATGCGCTCGCGCACGACGCGCTCCATACGGGCGAGACCCGTACGGACCTGGTTCTGGATGAGCTCACCGACGTTGCGGATGCGGCGGTTGCCGAAGTGGTCGATGTCGTCGGTCTCGACGACGATCTCCCGGCCCGACTCGCCGACCGTCTCGGTCTCCCCGGCGTGCAGCTTCACCAGGTACTTGATGGTGGCGATGATGTCGTCGGTGGTGAGCACACCGGCGTCGAGCGGCTCGTCGGCGCCGAGCTTCTTGTTCACCTTGTAGCGGCCGACCTTGGCGAGGTCGTAGCGCTTGGGGTTGAAGTAGAGGTTCTCGAGCAGCGTCTGAGCGGCCTCGCGGGTCGGGGGCTCGCCCGGGCGCAGCTTGCGGTAGATGTCGAGCAGCGCGTCGTCCTGACCCTGGGTGTGGTCCTTCTCCAGGGTGGCGCGCATGGACTCGTACTCGCCGAACTCCTCGAGGATCTGCTCGGTGGTCCAGCCGAGAGCCTTCAGGAGGACGGTGACGGACTGCTTGCGCTTGCGGTCGATGCGGACACCGACCATGTCGCGCTTGTCGACCTCCATCTCCAGCCAGGCACCCCGGGACGGGATGATCTTGGCGGAGAAGATGTCCTTGTCGGACGTCTTGTCGATGGAGGAGTCGAAGTAGACACCAGGGGAACGGACAAGCTGCGACACGACGACACGCTCGGTGCCGTTGATGACGAAGGTGCCCTTGTTGGTCATGAGCGGGAAATCGCCCATGAAGACCGTCTGAGACTTGATCTCTCCGGTCTCGTTGTTCGTGAACTCGGCCGTGACGAACAGCGGAGCCGCGTACGTGAAGTCGCGCTCCTTGCACTCGTCGACAGAGTTCTTCGCCGGCTCGAAACGGTGGTCGCGGAAGGTCAGCGACATCGACCCGGAGAAGTCCTCGATCGGCGAGATCTCCTCGAAGATCTCTTCCAGACCGGACTTGGTGGGGACGTCCTGTCCACTCTCAAGCGCCGACTCGACGCGAGACTTCCAGGCGGCGTTGCCGAGCAGCCAGTCAAAGCTCTCGGTCTGCAGCGCCAGGAGGTTCGGAACCTCGAGGGGCTCCTTGATCTTTGCAAAGGAGATGCGCAGCGGGGCGGTGCTGGCACCGTTGTTCGTATTGGTCGAGGCGTTGCGCGAGGCGGCCAAGAGGGGGTCCTTCCGAGGGCTCGGACTCACTACGCGCGTACCGGTCCCAGCCGGCACAGAAGACAGACCCCTCCCGAACTGGCTGAAAGGCCAGGTCGGGGCGTATCAATCAAGTGTGCTCGAGCGTGGGCATGCCCCTGGCGACGGGCAGGGGGCAGCTAACAGGCAGCGCAAAGGGTCAGTGTAGCCAGTTGGCTCACTGATGTCCAGACCGCGTTTCCGGCAACCGGCAACAGGCCCTTCCCCACGTCTCTTCACAACATCAAAACTGCGTCCCACGCCCGGCTCACGTACACAGAGCGCGTATGAGTACTGCCCTCTTCGTAGCCGATCCATACCTCGGATCTCGGATCGGGTCGGATCGCATGGGATCGAGCCGATTCGAGCTGGCGACGGGACTGAGAATTGCGCGCCGCGTCCCGTTCGTCAAGGCCCCCTGCTCCGAGCGGATCATCTCCGGACCCTGCTTCGGGGCAACGAAGATCACCCTACTCCCCAACGAGACCAGGGCAAGTCAGGCGCTGCCGGTACGCCGAAGGGCGACCACCCTTACGGGTGATCGCCCTTGGCTGGGGCCCCTGAGGGCCCCGGAGGTGTTACTTGACCTCGACAGCCGCGCCGGCGCCCTTGAGGGCCTCGGCGGCCTTCTCGGCGGCGTCCTTGGCGACCTTCTCGAGGACGGGCTTCGGGGCGCCGTCCACGAGGTCCTTGGCCTCCTTCAGACCCAGGGAGGTCAGCTCACGCACGACCTTGATGACCTGGATCTTCTTGTCGCCGGCACCGGTGAGGATGACGTCGAACTCGTCCTTCTCCTCCTCGGCCTCGGCGGCGGCGCCACCGGCACCACCGGCGGGGGCAACGGCGACGGCCGCGGCGGCGGTGACGTCGAACTTCTCCTCGAAGGCCTTCACGAACTCGGAGAGCTCGATGAGGGTCATCTCCTCGAACTGGGCGAGGAGGTCGTCCTGAGAGAGCTTCGCCATGATGGGCGATCCTTCCACTAATTCGGCAGGTGCCGGTTGTATATAGAGGCGGGCGTAACGGCCCGCTGCGACCCACGCACTAGGCGGCGTGGATCAATGCGCGAGCCGAATTACTCGGCACCGCCCTGCTCGGCCTGCTTGGCACGGAGCGCGTCCACGGTGCGGACGAGCTTCGACGGCAGCGCCTGGAAGAGCGAGGCAGCCTGAGACTGCTTGCCCTTGAACGCGCCGGCCAGCTTGCTGAGCAGAACCTCGCGGGACTCAAGGTCCGCAAGCTTCTTGATGTCGTCGGCGGAGAGAGCCTTGCCATCAAGGACACCGGCCTTGATGATCAGGTTCTGGTTCTCCTTGGCGAAGTCACGCAGAGCCTTCGCCGACTCCACCGGGTCACCGGTGATGAAGGCGACCGCGGTCGGACCAGCGAAGTGCTCGTCCAGCGCGGTGATCCCGGCCTGGTTGGCCGCAATCTTGGTCAGCGTGTTCTTCACCACGGCGTACTGGGCGTTCTCACCGAGGGAGCGACGCAGCGTCTTGAGCTGCGCGACGGTGAGACCCCGGTACTCGGTCAGCACGGCGGCGTTCGAGCTCTGGAACGCGTCCGTGAGCTCGGCTACCGCGGCAGCCTTGTTGGGCGTCGGCATGTGCGTTCGCCTCCTTCCGGGTGATGAGGACCGCTCAGAAGGGGCTGAACAAAACGAAACGCCCCGGCGCATGCGCACGGGGCGTAAGCTCGACCGGATCACTCCGGGAGCCTTCTCCACGAACACCTGCGCAGGACGTCCGCGTCTCAACGGATCCTTCGGTCACCGCGCTCTTACGGGCACGGCAACGACCAGCGGTCTTTGGCTTCTGGTGAAGCGTACGCGAACCGTCCGACCCAAGGCAAATCGCCCCCATCCAGCCCCCGAGGTGCCACCGCGGGAGGGGGCCCGGAAGCGGTCCGGAGCCCCTCGGGACGGCCTCAGGAACGCTTCAGACCACCCATTCCGGCGTCCTTCAGCGTCAGGTCGGCCTCGTCCAGCGTGCGGTCGGTCTCCTTGAGGCTCTCGTCGATGCCCTTCATGACCTCGTCGAAGTCGGCCACCTGGTCGGCGGGCGGCGCGACGACCGGGAGCGCCGTGCCGTAGCCGGAGAACTTCGCCGAGACCGTCGTGGTGCTGTTGTCGATCGTCCGCACGGTGTCGACGCGGACCGGGAACCCTTCCTTGCCGATCCAGAGGTCCACTTCCATGCTCGTGACGTCCTTGACCGCCTCGTGGAGGTACCGGCGGTCCGCCTCCTGCATGACCCGGGTGGTCTCGTCGGCCTGGAGCAGGTCGGCGTTGATGAGGCTGCCCTTGTAGTGCTGGGCCTCGACGCCGTCGGGCCGCTCGGGGCCGACGAGCGTGAGCTTCTCCTGGCCCAGGAGCAGCGCGGCCCGCGCCGGGGCTGGTCGTACGGGCCCGTGGCCGCCGGGTACCAGCCCTTGTTCCCGTGATTCGCTCCGGCTTTCCGGAAGCGCTGGTGATGGTCATGTCCATCGTGGCGACTTCCTTTCCGTGCGGTGGCGCGGTGGCGCGGTGGCGGAGTGTCCGGCGCCGGTCAGACGGTGCCTTCGTTCGGGTCCTTCAGCATCTCGGCCAGGTCGACGACCTGCCCGGCCGGCGGCGCGGTGATCTCGACCGGCTTGTTGAAGTCCAGGAACGTGATGGTGACGTCCATCGGGCCGGAGGTGCCGGTGCCCCGGGTGCGGACCTGCTTGGCCTGGTCGGCCTCGTCGATCCAGAGGTCCATGGTCAGGCTCTTGATGCCCTGGGCCTCGAGCCCCTTGATGTTCTTCTCCTGGCGCTCCTTGGCCTCGGGGGTCGAGGCGGCGGCGCTCGCGGCCCGCAGTTCGTCGAGCGTGACCGTGCCGGCCAGGTGCGTCGTCCTCTGACCGGCGACGGTCTCCTCGCCGACCTTCTGGAGGTCCTTGGAGGCGCCGAGGCTGTCAACCGAGTCCGAGGGGTTCTGGCCCTGCTGGGCGGCGCCGAGCGAGTCCAGTTGCTTGGCCTCCTCCGGAGCCAGGGCCTTCAGGTCGAACTTCAGCCACTTGTTCGCGGAGCCCATGTACATGGCGCCGTCGAGCAGGCGGAGGTCGATCTTCTGCCCCGGCTCCTCGGGCGAGTCCATCGTCATCGCCATGGCCACGGTGGGCCTCAGCCGCATGGAGACCTCGCCGGAGATGTTCTGCCCCGCAGCGGATCCCGTCATGGTGTAGCGGACGGAGGTGATCTCCTGCGCCTTCTGCTTCGTCTTCTGCAGGTACGCGGCCGGCGCGGCATCGGCCGGCTTCTGCGCCGCCCCGGCCGACGCCGACGGCGCCGAGGCGGCCCCGGTGTCCTTCTTCGGGTCCTTGCCGTCCTCGCACGCCGTGGCACCGCCGGCGAGCAGGACAGCGGCCAGAACGGCCGTCACGGCCTTCTTCTTGCGGTACGCGTTCATCGGTTTCCCCCCGTGGGGCTCGTGGAGTCGTGGAGCCCCTGTTGCATGCGGTGACGCTGCCATCGATGACAGTACGTCGGACCACTGACAGTAATCGCACGGGGTTCGCACAGCACACGAAAAACGGGCCCCCCGCCACCCGTGAGGGGGCGAGGGGCCCGTTCAGCCACTCAGCGAGCCGTCAGGCTCAGACAGCAGCCGGGTCTTCCTCGACGAGGAGGTTCCGGGTGCGGTTCGGGTCCAGCTGGATGCCGGGGCCCATGGTGGTGCTCAGGGCGGCCTTCTTGATGTAGCGGCCCTTCGCGGCGGACGGCTTCAGACGCAGGATCTCGTCCAGAGCGGCGCCGTAGTTCTCGACCAGCTTGTCATCGGAGAAGGAGACCTTGCCGATGATGAAGTGCAGGTTCGAGTGCTTGTCGACGCGGAACTCGATCTTGCCACCCTTGATCTCGGTGACAGCCTTGGCGACGTCCATGGTGACGGTGCCGGTCTTCGGGTTCGGCATCAGACCACGCGGACCGAGCACGCGGCCGAGGCGGCCGACCTTGCCCATGAGGTCCGGGGTGGCGACAACCGCGTCGAACTCGTTCAGGCGGTTGCCCTTGGCGATCTCGTTGATCAGCTCGTCGTCGCCGACGATGTCGGCGCCGGCGGCTTCCGCGGCCGCAGCACGGTCACCGGTCGCGAAGACCAGGACCCGGGCGGTCTTACCGGTGCCGTGCGGGAGGTTCACGGTGCCGCGGACCATCTGGTCGGCCTTGCGCGGGTCGACACCCAGGCGGAAGGCGACCTCGACGGTACCGTCGAACTTGGTCGCGGAGGTTTCCTTGGCGAGACGGACGGCCTCGAGCGGGGCGTACAGCTTCTCCCGGTCGACCTTGGCGTCCGCAGCGCGGAGAGTCTTGCTGCGCTTCACTTCTGCTCCTGTGTTGTTTCTTCAGGCGTGGAGTCGTGGTGCGGACCAGCGCTTGGTCCTACCACTGGTGTGGCTTGAGGGGGCTGGATCAGCCTTCGACGGTGATGCCCATCGAGCGCGCGGTGCCGGAAATGATCTTCACGGCGGCGTCGATGTCGTTGGCGTTCAGGTCGGGCATCTTCAGCTCGGCGATCTCCTTGACCTGGGCAGCCGTGAGCTTGGCGACCTTGGTCTTGTGGGGCTCGCCGGAGCCCTTCTCCACACCCGCGTGCTTCAGGATGAGACGCGCGGCCGGCGGAGTCTTGGTGATGAAGGTGAAGGAGCGGTCCTCGTAGACCGTGATCTCCACCGGCACGACCATGCCACGCTGCGACTCGGTCGCGGCGTTGTAGGCCTTGCAGAACTCCATGATGTTGACGCCGTGCTGACCGAGCGCGGGGCCGACCGGCGGAGCCGGGTTGGCCGCACCGGCCTTGATCTGGAGCTTGATAAGCCCCGTGACCTTCTTCTTCTTGGGAGGCATTGCTCTCTCCGGGTCCTAGTGAGAGTTTTCAGCCGCCGATCCGGTCATCCGGATGGAGGCATACCGCACCACGATAACGGGTATCGGTGCGGGGCCAAAAACCGAGCAGGTCAGACCGCCCTTTACGGGGCGATCTGACCTGTCCGGAAGCTTTCGCGCAGAAGATCAGTTCTTCTGGATCTGGTCGAAGCTGAGCTCGACCGGGGTCTCGCGGCCGAAGATCTCGACGAGGCCCTTGACCTTCTTCGAGTCGGGGTTGATCTCGTTGATCGTCGCCTGGAGCGTGGCGAACGGGCCGTCGGTGACGGTGACCGAGTCGCCGACCTCGAAGTCCAGGACCTCGATCGTGCGCTTGACGGCGGGCGCGGGCAGGCCGGCCTCTTCCGCGGCGGCCTTCGCGGCCTTCTCCTGCGCCTCCGGGGCGAGCATCTTGACGATCTCGTCCAGCGTCAGCGGGTACGGGTCGTACGCGTTGCCCACGAAGCCGGTGACACCCGGCGTGTTGCGGACGACGCCCCAGGACTCGTTCGTCAGATCCATGCGGACGAGAACGTAGCCGGGCAGCTTGTTCTGCCGGACGTTCTTGCGCTCGCCGTTCTTGATCTGGACGATCTCTTCCTCGGGCACCTCGGCCTGGTAGATGAACTCCTCGACGTTCAGCGAGACGGCGCGCTGCTCCAGGTTGGCCTTCACGCGCTTCTCGTAGCCCGCGTAGGTGTGGATCACGTACCACTCGCCGGGCAGGAGGCGCAGCTCTTCGCGCAGGGCCTGGATCGGGTCGACGGGCTCGGCTTCGGCGGCCTCTTCGGCCTCCTCGCCGGCCTCGGCGTCGCCCGCCTCCTCGGCGTCGCCCTGCTCCGCGGCCTCGTCGGCAGCCGCCTCGACCTCGGCGTCATCCTCGATCTCGGCATCCGCCTCGACCTCGTCCTCGACGTGCAGCGCGGCCTCTTCGGCAGCGCCACCCGCCTCGACGTCGGCGAGCTCGGCCTCGTCGGGGTCCACGGCGTCTGCAGCCTCGACGATGTCGAGCTGGTCCTCGACGGACTCGACGGAGTCGTGGCTCGCGTTCAGGTTCGGGTCAGACACGGTGGCTGCTTCTTCCTGGATACAAAAGGTGGTGGAACATGCGAAAACGGGCGGCACCCATCAAGGCGCCGCCCTCCGCGGGGATCAGCCGAAGACGAACTTGATGGCTTCCTGGAACCCATAGTCAATCACGGTCACCAGACCGATCATGATGACCACGAAGACAATCACCACGGTGGTGTACGTCGTGAGCTGGTTGCGAGTGGGCCATACGACCTTGCGGAGTTCCGCGACAATCTGGCGGTAGAACAGCGCGAGCCGACCCAGAGGGCCCTTCTTGCCGCGCTTGCCGCCCTTGCGGGCCTTCTTCTCGCGGGTCTCGTCCTCGGCGTCAGGCATGTCGATGGAGCCCAGGGCGTCCGTCACGTCTCTCACCTGAATCCGGGTCGTGGCCGTACCGCGCCCGGTTGCGCCGCACGGCGTTGCATCGAAGTACGTACCTGCGCACACACGTCCGAGAGGAGTGTGGAGCAGGGCCGGAGGGACTCGAACCCCCAACCGCTGGTTTTGGAGACCAGTGCTCTACCAATTGAGCTACGACCCTTTGCGTCCCCCAACCTACCGCATCCGAGTGAGTGCACGGAGTGCTCACGCTCTGGGGCGGTCGGCGAGGTCCAACGACAGGTGAGTGTACGTGAACCGCGCCCTGACGTCGAACAGCACCCCGGCGGGCCGACCCCGCGCCGTCCCGCGGTCCGGTGACTGAAACGTTGTGCGGCAGCCGTTTGCGGTCTGGGACGATTGGGCCCATGACCTCTGCAACGCCTTCCTCCGAGCGCCGGGTGTCCGCCCGTATCGGCGCCATTTCCGAGTCCGCCACCCTGGCCGTGGACGCCAAGGCCAAGGCCCTCAAGGCCGCCGGCCGCCCGGTGATCGGCTTCGGCGCGGGCGAGCCCGACTTCCCGACTCCGGACTACATCGTCGAGGCCGCGATCGAGGCCTGCCGCAACCCCAAGTACCACCGCTACACCCCGGCCGGCGGTCTGCCCGAGCTCAAGGCCGCGATCGCCGCCAAGACCCTGCGCGACTCCGGCTACGAGGTCGACGCGTCGCAGGTGCTGGTGACCAACGGCGGCAAGCAGGCGATCTACGAGGCGTTCGCCGCCATCCTGGACCCGGGCGACGAGGTCATCGTCCCGGCTCCGTACTGGACCACCTACCCGGAGTCCATCCGTCTCGCCGGCGGTGTCCCGGTCGAGGTCGTCGCCGACGAGACCACCGGCTACCGCGTCTCCGTCGAGCAGCTGGAGGCCGCGCGCACCGAGCGCACCAAGGTCGTCCTGTTCGTCTCCCCCTCCAACCCGACGGGCGCGGTCTACAGCGAGGCCGATGCCGAGGCGATCGGCCGCTGGGCCGCCGAGAAGGGCCTGTGGGTCCTGACCGACGAGATCTACGAGCACCTCGTCTACGGCGACGCGACGTTCGTCTCGCTCCCGGCGATCGTCCCCGAGCTGGCCGACAAGTGCATCGTCGTCAACGGCGTCGCCAAGACGTACGCGATGACCGGCTGGCGCGTGGGCTGGATCATCGGCCCGAAGGACGTGGTCAAGGCGGCGACGAACCTGCAGTCGCACGCGACCTCCAACGTCTCCAACGTGGCCCAGGTCGCGGCGCTCGCCGCCGTCTCCGGCAACCTGGACGCGGTCCACGAGATGCGCGCCGCGTTCGACCGCCGCCGCCAGACGACCGTGCGGATGCTGAACGAGATCGAGGGCGTCGTCTGCCCGACCCCCGAGGGCGCGTTCTACGCCTACCCGTCGGTCAAGCAGCTCCTCGGCAAGGAGATCCGCGGCAAGCGCCCGCAGACCTCCGTCGAGCTCGCGGCCCTGATCCTGGACGAGGTCGAGGTCGCGGTCGTCCCCGGCGAGGCCTTCGGCACCCCGGGCTACCTGCGCCTGTCCTACGCCCTCGGCGACGAGGACCTGGTGGAGGGCATCTCCCGCATCCAGAAGCTCCTGGCGGAAGCCCGGGACTGACCCGGCCCACGAGCGGCGGCGGCCCCGACCGGGACCGCCGCCGCTGCGCCCCGTCCCAGCGCCCGTGGAGCCCCGCCGGCCTGTGCCGCGCGGGGTCCGGGGCGGAGCCCCGCGCGGTGGCCCGCACCCTCGGTGCCCGAGCCAGGGACCCCGCGCACCCGTTCGAGCAAGACCCCGAAGGGGAAACCCCCTCCCGCCCGGCGCAGCGGTACGGCAGGATCACCGGATGGAGCACGCACGCGATCTCACGCTTCTGCCGAAGGCACACCTCCACCTGCACTTCACCGGCTCGATGCGCCCATCGACCCTCCTGGAGCTCGCCGACAAGTACGGCGTCCGCCTCCCGGACGCCCTGACCGCCGGCGAGCCGCCCAAGCTCCGCGCCACCGACGAGCGCGGCTGGTTCCGCTTCCAGCGGCTCTACGACGCCGCCCGCTCCTGCCTGCGCGAGCCCGACGACATCCGCCGCCTGGTCCGCGAGGCCGCGGAGGAGGACGTACGGGACGGCAGCGGCTGGCTGGAGATCCAGGTGGATCCCACCTCCTACGCCCCCCTCCTCGGCGGGATGATCCCGGCCGTGGAGATCATCCTCGACGCCGTGGACACCGCGTCCCGCGAGACCGGCCTCGGGATGCGCGTCCTCATCGCCGCGAACCGCATGAAGCACCCCCTCGACGCCCGGACCCTGGCCCGCCTGGCCGTCCGCTACGCCGACCGCGGCATCGTCGGCTTCGGCCTGTCGAACGACGAGCGCCGCGGCATGGCACGGGACTTCGACCGGGCCTTCGCCATCGCCCGGGAGGGCGGCCTGCTGGCGGCTCCGCACGGCGGCGAGCTCACCGGCCCGGCCTCCGTCCGCGACTGCCTCGACGACCTGCACGCCTCCCGCATCGGGCACGGCGTCCGGGCCGCCGAGGATCCGCGCCTGCTCCGGCGGCTCGCCGACCGGCAGGTCACCTGCGAGGTCTGCCCCGCCTCCAACGTCGCCCTGGGGGTCTACGAACGGCCCGAGGACGTCCCGCTGCGCACCCTCTTCGAGGCCGGGGTGCCGATGGCGCTGGGCGCCGACGACCCGCTGCTGTTCGGTTCCCGGCTGGCGGCCCAGTACGAGATCGCGCGCGAGCGCCACGCCTTCACCGACGCGGAACTCGCCGAGCTGGCCCGCCAGTCGGTCCGCGGGTCGGCCGCGCCGGCCGACGTACAGGACAAGCTGCTCGCCGGGATCGACCACTGGCTCACCGGATGAGCCGCAGGTCCCCCTCGTAGCAGTCGGCCCGTACCCGGCGGCCGTCCTGGAAGCCGATCTCCAGATGGGTGCGGCCGTGCTCGGGCAGGGCGAACTCCGCGACGGAGGCGACGGTCGCGCCGAGGTGCGGCAGGAAGGGGTGGTCGCCGAGGTCCTCGCCGACCTCGATGCGGCCCCACTCCCCCACGTCGTACGGCTCGTGCGGCGCCGCGGACTCCACGATGAGGCACTCGTCGGAGCCGGTGGTGATGCGGATGGAGTCGCCGACGCTGTCGATCAGCCAGACGTCGAGGGGCGCCTCGGAGCGTTCGCCGTCGCTGACGTGCCAGGACGCGACGACACGGCTGAGCGTGCGCCCCACGAGGCGGGTGGGGTCGGTACCGGCCCCGTGCCGGGGACAGAGCATGGGCGGCCGGGACTCCTCAGATGCTGACGCCGACCGTCACCGGCTCGTTGACCAGGGTGACGCCGAAGGCCGCGTGGACGCCCGCGACGACCTCGCGGGCCAGGGCGAGGAGGTCCTCGGTGGTGGCCCCGCCGCGGTTGGTCAGGGCGAGGGTGTGCTTGGTGGAGATGCGCGCGGGCCCGCTGCCGTAGCCCTTGGTGAAACCGGCCTTGTCGATCAGCCAGGCGGCGCTGGTCTTCGTACGGCCCTCGCCGGCGGGGTACGCGGGCGGGGCGGTGGCGGGGCCGAGCCGGTCCTGGACGCGGGCGAGGAACGCGGCGTAGGCGTCGTCGCTCAGGATCGGGTTGTGGAAGAAGGAGCCGGCCGACCAGGTGTCGTGGTCGGCGGGGTCGAGGACCATGCCCTTGCCGGCGCGCAGCCGCAGCACGGTCTCGCGGGCGGTGGCGGCGGGCACCCGGTCCCCGGCCTCGACGCCCAGGGCGCGGGCGGTCTCGGGGTACTTGATCGGCGCGGAGAGCCCGCCGGCGTCCTCCAGGGCGAAGCGGACGCGCAGGACGACGTACCGCTCGGGCTGGTGCTTGAAGAGGCTGTCGCGGTACGAGAAAGCGCACTCGGCGGCGCTCAGCGTGACGGTCTCGCGGCGGACGCGGTCGTAGGCGACGACCTCGGTGATGGTGTCGCAGACCTCCTGGCCGTACGCCCCGACGTTCTGGATCGGGGTGGCGCCCGCGGAGCCGGGAATTCCGGCGAGGCACTCGATGCCCGCGAGCCCGGCCTCGACGACGCGGGCGACGGCGTCGCTCCAGTTCTCGCCGGCGGCGAGCTCCAGGGCGGTGCCGGTCAGGGCGAACCCGGTGGTCGCGATGCGCAGGGCGGTGCCGTCGAAGCCCCGGTCGCCGATGACCAGGTTGCTGCCGCCGCCGATGACGAGGAGCGGGGTTCCGCTCTCGTCCGCGGCCCGGACGGTGTCGACCACCTCGGCGTCGGTGGTCGCGGTGACCAGGCGTGCGGCGGGGCCACCGAGACGGAAGGTGGTCAGCGGGGCGAGGGGGGCGTCGTGGAGTTCCTGCACGTGGACAAGAGTACGGTCCGTGCCCCCCGCCTCCCGGCGGGGCCACGGACCGTGACTCAAGAGGCGGTGCGCGGCTCGGCCAGTCGGCGCTCGGCCTCCGCCCAGCCGATGGGGAGTTCGTCGGCCCGTACGGTCCAGTAGGTGAAGGCGGACTCCTTCATGAGCCCGGCGGCGGCACGCGCGCTGGAGCGGTGCGGCTCGCTGCGGGCGAACCGGTGGAGGGCGTCGCGGTCCTGCCAGGCGGAGAGCGTCAGGAAGGTACGGCTGAGGAGGCGGGCCCGGAGGGCGACGCCGTGCGCGCCGGGGGCCGTGCGGATCTGGCGGATGATGCCGGGTGCCTTGAGGAAGAACCGGAGGGCTCCGGCGAGGGTGGCGGTCTCGAAGCGGGAGGCCATCACGTACACCTCGGCGTCGGGGACGGCCTGGGTGGGCGTGGACCAGGGGACGTCGGGCATGGCGGGCACTCCTTCGGCGCTGGGTCGGGTGGCCGTGCGTGGGTGGTCCTGGTCAGCCGGCGGCGGGGACCTTCGCCGTGCCGGTCGTCGGGGTGCCGGTCGTCGGGGTGCCGGTCGTCGGGGTGATTCCGGCGGTCGGGGTCGGCGGCGTCGCGGTCGCCGGCCGTGCGTCGCCGACCCGGCCTCCGGAGGACTTCGGCCGGCCCGGCAGCAGTACGGCGAACGCGGCGGCGAGGGCGACCGCGGCGGCGCCGATCCACAGGGCGGGGACGGTGCCGTCGGTGAACGCCTGCGGGGACTCGTAGCCGCCCTGGGCGGCGAAGACCGAGGCGAGCACGGCGACGCCGAGGGCTCCGCCGACCTCGCGCAGGGCGGTGTTGGTTCCGGATGCCTTGCCCTGGTCGGCGGGGGCCACGGTGGACATCAGGACGTTGGAGGCGGGGGCGAAGTACAGCCCCATCCCGATGCCGCTGATGATCAGCGCGGGAAGCTGGGCGGCGTACGAGACGTCCGCGCTCAGGACCGCCGCGAACCAGGCGAGGCCGAGGGCCTGGAGCGCGAGGCCGGCGGCTATGACGGGACGTCCGCCGATCCGGTCGGAGAGGATCCCCGAGATCGGCGCGACGAGCATCGGCATACCGGTCCAGGGGAGCATCCGCAGGCCGGCCTCGGTGGGCGAGTAGCCGGCGACGCCCTGGAGGAACTGGCTGAGCAGGAAGATCGAGCCGAACATGCCCAGGAACATCAGCAGGCCGGCCGCGTTGATGCCCAGGAAGCCCCGATTCCGGAAGAGCCGCATGGGGAGCATCGGGTTCGCACTGCGGATGCCGTGGCGTACGAAGCCGCCGACAAGAGCGGTTCCGGCGATCAGGCCGGTGAGCACGGGGGCGCTGGTCCAGCCCTCGGCGTTGGCGTTGACCAGGGCGTAGACGATGCCGAACAGACCGCCGCTGATGAGCACGGTGCCGGGGACGTCCAGGCGCGCGTCGGGGGCGGTGGACTCGGCGAGCCGCAGCCGGGCGAGCGGGATGAGGGCCAGGCCCGTCGGCACGTTCAGCCAGAAGATCCACTGCCAGGAGATGTGCTCGGTGAGGCTACCGCCGATGAGCGGGCCGCTGGCGACGGCGAGGCCGGTGACGGCTCCGTAGATGCCGAGGGCCATGCCGCGGCGGGCGGCAGGGACGGCGGCGGTGAGCAGGGTCAGGGTGAGCGGCATCATGATCGCGGCGCCGACTCCCTGGACGGCGCGGGCGGCGATGAGCGCGTCGATGCCTGGCGAGAGGGCGGCCGCGGCGGAGGCCACGGTGAAGATCGCGAGACCTATGACGAACAGGCGTCGGCGGCCGAAACGGTCCCCGAGGGCGGCACCGAACATGAGGAGGACGGCGAAGGTGAGCGTGTACGCGTTCACCGTCCACTCAAGGTCTTCCAGCCGGCCTCCGAGGTCCTCGCGGATGGCGGGCAGGGCGGTGGTGACGACGAGGTTGTCCAGGGCGGCCATGAAGCTGGCGACGCCCGTCAGTACGAGGGCCCAGACGGCGGGGCCGCCGAGCTTGGTGTCCGTGCCGTGCGTGTTCACGATCTCCCCCTGCGGGTGTTAGTTATTGCTGACTAACTTTCGTGCGCATGAGGACGCCGGCCGCCGCTGCCGGCGCCGTGCCCTCACTTCTCCAGGCGGCCCTTGGCCCGGGCCGTCGGATACAGCCCCTCCCAGACCCGGTGCTCGGGCGGGAACCCCATGGCGGCAAGGGTGTTGATCAGCATCCCGTACGCCATGAAGGTCGTGGTCTCGCCCACGTCCCCGCCGAAGGGCACGCGGACCGTGTCCCAGAGCTCCATCCAGCCCTTGCGGACGAGCTCGCCGAGCTCATGGTCCCCGGCGGCTTCGGCGGCGGCGACGGTGACGTACATCTGCAACTGCATCTGGAGCTTGTCGGGATCCTCGGCGATGAGCCGGGTGTAGGCGTTGGCCATGGCCTGCGTGGCCTCTTCGCCGTGCAGCCCGGCACCGGCGACGGCCATCACCTCACGGGTCTCCCGCAGGCAGCGATCGGCGGCGGCGAGGAAGATGGCGGCCTTATTCGGGAAGAGCCGGAACAGGTACGGCTGGGACACGCCCACCCGCTTGGCGATCACCTCGGTGGAGGTCCCGTAGTAACCCCCGCGGGCGAACTCGTGCACCGCCGCCCGAACGACACTCTCACGCCGCTCGTCCGCGCTCATCCTTGGCATGGCTCCAAGTTAGTGCGCAATCACTAATCGGGCAAGGGGTAGCGGGGACGGGGCCGCGGGAGCGCGGACCGCTCTGCAACGAAAACGAAGGGCAGTCATGGCGCGCGACCGCCCAGCGGTCCCGGGCATGGGACGCGACGGACGGAGGCGGCTCGACGCCGGTCGCCCGATATCACCAGGCCCGACACGGCGGCCCGCCGACACCGCCGAGGCTGGCCTCGGGGGGCGGGGGCCCAGTGCGGCGTGTGCGCCGGCACTCGCGAGTTCCCCGGCGTGGGGCCGAGGTGACGCGGCCGCGGTCGGCCGACACCGCCGAGGCTGACCTCGGGGGGCTGGGCCCCAGTGCGGCGTGTACACCGGCACTCGCAAGTTCCCCGGCGTGGGCCGAGGTGACGCGGCGGCGGTCCGCCGACGCCGCCGAGGCTGGCCCTGGGGGGCCGGGGACCCCCATGCGGCGTGTACGCCAGCACTCGCGAGTTCCCCGGCGTGGGGCCGAGGTGACGCGGCCGCGGTCGGCCGACACCGCCGAGGCTGACCTCGGGGGGCCGGTGGGGCAGAGGTGACGCGGCGGCGGTCGGCAGCAGCACCGCCGCCGACGCGGCGGGCCGCCCTGCCGTGCGGCGAGGGCGCCGGCCGCGGCCGGCCTCCCAGCACTCGACGGGAGGCCACACGCGGCGGGGACTCAGCGCGCCGCCAGACCCGGCAGACGGCAAGCACCCCGGCACGCAGCCGGGGCCCGGCGCGGAGCAGGCCCCGCGGGTCACCGCTGAGCCCCGGCGCGGAGCCGGGGCCACGGTGCGCGGCGGAAGGTCCTGCCGCCCCGGGAGCCCCGGCTGCCGCGCTCCCCGGGCGGCCGTCAGGCCAGTTCGACGACCGCGCGGGACATGCCCAAGACCTTCTGGCCGGCGCTCGTCGCCGTGAGGTCGACGCGGACCCGGTTGTCCTCCAGCTTGGCCGCGACCTTGGCCGTGACCTCGATCAGGCCGCCCCGGTCGTCGTTCGGGACCACGACCGGCTTGGTGAAGCGCACGCCGTACTCGATCACCGCGCCCGGGTCGCCGACCCAGTCGGTGACCACGCGGATCGCCTCGGCCATGGTGAACATGCCGTGCGCGATCACGTCCGGCAGCCCGACCTCCTTGGCGAACTTCTCGTTCCAGTGGATCGGGTTGAAGTCACCCGAGGCTCCGGCGTACCGCACCAGCGTGGCGCGCGTCACGGGGAAGGTCGCCGCGGGCAGTTCGGTGCCGACCTCGACGTCCGCGTACTGGATCTGCGCTGCCATGTCAGGCCTCCTCGGGGGCGCGGGAGACGAGCTTCGTCCACGCCGTCACCACGTGCTCGCCGGTCTCGTCGTGGACCTCGCCGCGGATGTCGATGATGTCGTTGCCCGCGAGGGACTTCACGGCCTCGATGGTCGAGGTCACGGACAGTCGGTCACCGGCCCGCACGGGGCGCGAGTACGCGAATTTCTGGTCGCCGTGCACGACGCGGCTGTAGTCCAGCCCCAGCTGCGGGTCCTCGACGACCTGACCCGCCGCCGCGAAAGTGATCGCAAACACAAAAGTCGGGGGCGCGATCACGTCGGGGTAGCCGTACCCCTTGGCCGCCTCGCGGTCGGTGTAGACGCGATTGGCGTCACCCACGGCGACCGCGAATTCGCGGATCTTCTCCCGGCCGACCTCGTACGGATCGGTGGGGGGGTAACTCCGCCCCACGAAGGACTGGTCGAGAGCCATGACTCACTACCTCCTGATGAAGGGACACGAAAGACACGAAAACGGTGCGGCGCCACTGCGAGCGCCCGCCGCCGACGGGTCGGGGAAACGACACGAGGCCGCCCCCAAAGAAGGGGACGACCTCATGACGGTGCCTGTTATTCGAGACTTCGCTAAGGTCAGCGGGTCTCGCGGTGCGCGGTGTGCGAGTTGCAGCGCGGGCAGTGCTTCTTCATCTCCATGCGATCCGGGTTGTTACGCCGGTTCTTCTTGGTGATGTAGTTCCGCTCCTTGCACTCCACGCAGGCCAGCGTGATCTTCGGGCGGACGTCGGTGGCAGCCACGTGAGTGCTCCTTGACGGACTATGGGACGGATGAACGCATAAAAGAGTAGCCGATCGGGAGACCGACCCCGCAATCGGCTACTGTGTGTAGCGGCGACCGGACTTGAACCGGTGACACAGCGATTATGAGCCGCTTGCTCTACCGACTGAGCTACGCCGCTTTGATGTGATCAGTTCCCCACCCGAGGGTGGGGGACCTCTCTCACCAGAGCCCCAATGCGGAATCGAACCGCAGACCTTCTCCTTACCATGGAGACGCTCTACCGACTGAGCTATTGGGGCGAGCGATGAAGACATTACACGGTTGCCCGCCGATCGCCCAAATCCTTTGCGGGGACAGGGCTCGGAGGGCAGCCCGGCGTCTTTGCCGATCAACCCGACGAGCGCCCAGCGGTCACTTCGGGCCCGGATTGTGGGCGAGCTCACACACCCTCACCGGCGTACGGAGCCCGCACGCGACCGCACCGTCCGCAGGGGGCGTGCTGTGGCCGGGGCACCACACCGGTACGACTATTGCGCTCTTCCCTGAAGCGGAGTGCGCCGCGCCCTAGGCTCGGAGCACGCTGCGTGATCTTGGGCCGCGGGCCGCGGCCACGGCCCAGGACCGCCCGAGCCACCGCAGGAGCGCGATGTCCGACAGCCAGCCGCAGCAGCCGTTCCAGCCCCCGCGCAGCGGCCACGGCGAGGACCAAGGACGCGCCCCCGAAGACCGTCCCGAACACCGCCTCGAACCCGGCCCTCTCCAAGGGCCTGCGCAGCGACTTCCGCAGCGCCCCTCCCCCGGCCGCGGCCCCCTCCCCGAGCACGACCAGCCCGAGCACCAGGACGAAGGACGGGGACAGAGCCGCGACCGCCACCGGGAGCCACTGGACCGCCGCCTGGACGCCGCGCAGCACCACCCGCGCTCCCGGGGCCACGCCCACGGCAGATCCCCCGCCCCTGCCCGTCCCCCCGGTCCGAGCCCCGCGCCCGCCGCCGAGGCCGCCACCCTGCTGCTCGCCGGCGCGCGCCTCACCGACGGCCGGACCGTCG
Source organism: Streptomyces sp. NPDC045967 (assembly GCF_056430495.1). NCBI lineage: Bacteria > Bacillati > Actinomycetota > Actinomycetes > Kitasatosporales > Streptomycetaceae > Streptomyces > Streptomyces sp. NPDC045967. The sequence continues at coordinate 97,194 of NZ_JBWKLE010000005.1, forward strand.
ACGTACGCCTCAGCGGCGGTCGCATCCAGGCCGTCGGCACCGCGGGCAGCCTCCCCGCGCCCGGGTTGTCCCGGGTGGACCTCAGCGGGTACCTGCTGCTGCCCGCCCCGGCCGAGCCCCACGCCCACGGGGACACCGCCCTGACCGCCGACGGCGAGGGCCCGGTCTCGTACGCCCCCGACGAGGTCCAGCGCCGGGCCACCGAAGCCGCCCTGCTCCAGCTCGGCCACGGCGCCACCGCCGTGCGCTCCCACGTGCGGATCGGCGACGTGCACGGGCTCGGGCCCATGGAGGCGGTGCTCCAGGCCCGCCGCTCGCTGCGCGGGCTCGCCGACCTGACCACCGTGGCCGTGCCCCGGCTGCTGACCGGCCTGGCCGGCGCCGACGGGCTGGCCATGCTGCGGGACGCGGTCAAGATGGGCGCCTCGGTGATCGGCGGCTCCCCGGACCTGGACCCCGATCCGACCGGCTTCCTCGAAGCCGTCCTGGAACTGGCCGACGAGCACGGCTGCCCGGTGGACCTGCACACGGACGGTGACGACCCCGGCCGCCTGGCCCGGCTCGCGGCGATGGCCGGCGGGCTGCGCCCCGGCGTGAGCATCGGCCCCTGCGGCGGACTGTCCCGGCTGCCGCTGGACGTGGCGACCCGGGCCGCCGACCAGCTGGCCGCGGCCGGCGTACGGGTCACCTGCCTGCCCCAGGGCGACTGTGCGGCCCTGGAACGCCGCGGCCTGCGCACCGCCCCCGTACGCCTGCTGCGGGCCGCCGGAGTGCGGGTCACGGCCGGCAGCGGGGCACTGCGGGACGCCGGGAACCCGGTCGGCCGCGGCGACCCACTGGAGGCCGCCTACCTGCTGGCCTCGCAGGGCGGGCTGCGGCCCGGGGAGGCATACGAGTCGGTCAGTGCCGCCGCCCGCGAGGCCATGGGGCTGCCGGAGGTCCGGGTGGAGGCCGGTTTCCCGGCGGAGCTGCTCGCCGTGCGCGGGGACCGGATCGCGGGCGTGCTGTCCCTCGCGTACAGCCGGATCGTGATCCACCGGGGCCGGGTGGTAGCCCGTACGAGTGCGGTGCGGGAGTACTGCGACTCGGCCGTGGCGGCGGCCCTGGACCTGCCCCGGCAGGGCCGCACCGAGGCGGGCCCCTGACGTTCGCCGGGCCTTCCCGGGCGCGCGGGCCCGGCTCGTCGTACCGTCGGGACATGCGCATCGTCATCGCGGGTGGACACGGTCGGATCGCACTGCGGCTGGAGCGACTCCTCGCCGCACGCGGGTACGAGGTCGCGGGGATCATCCGCGACCCGGCGCAGGGCGACGACCTCAGGGAGGCGGGCGCCGAACCCGTGCTGTGCGATCTGGAGTCGGCCTCGGTGGAGCACGTGGCGGGCATCCTGCAGGGCGCCGGGGTGGCGGTGTTCGCCGCCGGCGCGGGCCCGGGCAGCGGGGTCGCACGCAAGGACAGCGTGGACCGTGGGGCGGCGGTGCTGTTCGCCGACGCGGCCGAACGGGCCCGTGTGCGGCGCTTCCTGATGGTCTCTTCGATGGGCGCCGACGCACGGCACGAGGGCGACGAGGTCTTCGACGCCTACCTCCGGGCGAAGGGCGAGGCCGATGAACACGTCCGCACCCGCCTGGGCCTCGAGTGGACGGTCCTGCGGCCCGGCCAGCTGGTCGACGACGCGGGGACAGGCCAGGTCCGCCTGGAGGTGCGGACGGGCCGCGGGTCCGTCCCGCGCGACGACGTGGCGGCGGTGCTCGCCGAACTGGTGGAGACCCCGGCGACGGCCGGCCTGACCCTGGAGCTCGTCTCCGGTTCCACCCCGGTCTCTGTGGCGGTCAAGGACGTCGCCGGCAACTGAGGCCGGGCGCCGTCAGGGCGGTCCCCGCCGCTCCGCCCCGCGGGGCTTCAGAATCCGGCGGTCAGCCTGTCGTCGGACCGTCCGACCGAGTCCTGCTGGTCCTGGTCCTCGTAGGCCTGCCGAATCCGCTCGATACGACCGCTGCGCTCACGAGCCTCCCCGGGGAAGGCAGGCGTGATCTCGCGGTCAGGGAACCGCAGGAATTCCTTCTCCCCGCCGGGGCCCCGGCCATCGGACCGCTCGGATCCGAAGTACAGCCGCGTCTCCTGGTAGGGCTCCCCCACGCCCGTGCGGAGCGCCGCCCCGACCAGAACCGGAATCCCCTCGCCGAGCAGGGCGATGAGCACCCGGCCGCCGGCTTTCCCCCCGCATGTCGGATGTCCCTTTCACCCAAGGTGAACGAATGGAGACCCTGATGATGCGGCCGGCGGGACGCCCCGGCCGATGAGAACGAAAGAACCCCCGCCCACTGCGATTCCGCAGATGAACGGGGGTTCCACTCGCGTGGCGGCGCCAGGGTTCGAACCTGGGTAGGCTGAGCCGGCAGATTTACAGTCTGCTCCCTTTGGCCACTCGGGCACACCGCCAAGACCGCTGCCATTTTCTCCGCCTTTCGGCGGTGCTCCCTGGCAACGACGTAAACGATACCTGATGACCGGGGGTGCTTCGCCACCGGATTGATCAGCGCCACGGGTGGGTGCGGTGGCTAGGCTTTGCGGCGCGGGCCGGGGATGTACGGCCGTGCCCTTCGGGGCGATCACCACCGACTTCAAGGAGCCACTGCACATGGCCGACTCCAGTTTCGACATCGTCTCGAAGGTCGAGCGGCAGGAGGTCGACAACGCCCTCAACCAGGCCGCCAAGGAACTGTCGCAGCGCTACGACTTCAAGGGTACCGGCGCCACGATCGCCTGGTCCGGCGAGAAGATCCTCATGGAGGCGAACTCCGAGGAGCGCGTCAAGGCCGTCCTCGACGTGTTCGAGACCAAGCTGGTCAAGCGCGGGATCTCGCTCAAGGCGCTGGACGCCGGCGAGCCGCAGCTGTCCGGCAAGGAGTACAAGATCTTCGCCACGATCGAGGAGGGCATCTCCCAGGAGAACGCCAAGAAGGTCGCGAAGATCATCCGGGACGAGGGCCCCAAGGGCGTCAAGGCCCAGGTCCAGGGTGAGGAGCTGCGGGTCAGCTCCAAGAGCCGTGACGACCTCCAGGAGGTGCAGGCCCTGCTCAAGGGCAAGGACCTGGACTTCGCGATCCAGTTCGTGAACTACCGCTGACCCAGGTCTGCGACCTGCCCGCACGCCGGCCCGGCGGTCCTCTCGGACCGCCGGGCCGCGGCGGTTGCGTTGGCGCTGATCGCCTCCGCCGAGACCCTCTTCAACGCCGCCGCCGTGGACCGGATGCATGACGGCCGCCGGACCGACTACGACCGCGAACTCGTCGCCCAGGGCGCGGGGAAGACGGTCCGCGGGCTCTCGGGGCAGCTCGGGGCACTGCCGATGACCGCCGTCATCGTCCGCAGCGCCGCCGACGTGGAGGCCGGCGCAAGCATCCGTGCCGCCCGGATCCCGTACGGCGGCTGACTGCTGATCTTCGCCGCTGCGTTTCCGTACGCACTCGAGATCCTCCCCCTCGCCTCGCTCGCCGGAGGGCTCCTGCACGCCAGGTGCAAGCTGCTGCCCGCCCGGGCGGTGGCCGCGCCGTGGCGGACGCACCGGGGCGAAGCGGTGGTCCTGCTGGTCACCGACACCGCGATCGTGGTCACCCATCTCTTCGAGGGCGTATTGACCGGCCTGGCGCTCGCCATCGCCAGGCGGCCTGGGAGACCTCCCACGTGCACATCGAGCGGGTCCGGGGGGAACGACGCGCTGTGCGTCCGGGTCGTGGGCGATGCCAGCTTCCTGCGGCTGCCCAAACTGCTCGACGCCGCGGACTCCCTGCCGCGGGGAGAGCGTGCACGGCTTGATCCGAGCGGGCTGCGGCATCTCGACCGCGCCTGCCCGACCGCGCTCGAGGAATGGGGGCGCCGGTGGGGCCGGCGCCCGGCCGGGAGGGCGTCGGCCCGGCCCGGTAGCCTCCGCGCGTGGACAACGAGTTGAAGCGCACGCTCGGGGTGTCCGACGCCGTCGTCGTCGGGCTCGGCGCGATGGTGGGCGCCGGTATCTTCGCCGCCCTCGCCCCGGCGGCACGCGCGGCGGGCGGGGCGCTCCTCGCCGCCCTCGCGCTGGCGGCCCTGGTGGCCTACTGCAACGCGCACTCCTCGGCTCGGCTCGCCGCCCGATACCCGTCCTCCGGCGGTACGTACGTCTACGGGCGCGAGCGGCTCGGGCCCTTCTGGGGGTATCTGGCCGGCTGGGGGTTCGTGGTCGGCAAGACGGCCTCCTGCGCGGCGATGGCCCTGACGGTCGGGGCGTACGCCTGGCCCGGGCAGCAGCGGGCCGTGGCCGTGGCGGCGGTGGTGGCGCTGACCGCCGCCGGCTACGGGGGTGTGCAGAAGTCCGCCCGGATCGCCCGGCTGATCGTGGCGGCGGTACTGGCGGTGCTGGCGGCGGTGGTCGTGGTGTGCCTGTCCTCGGACGCCGCCGACGCCGGGCGGCTCGGCACCGCGGACTGGGCTGCGGCCGGGCTGTTGCAGGGGGCGGGCCTGCTCTTCTTCGCCTTCGCGGGCTATGCGCGGATCACCACCCTGGGCGAAGAGGTGCGCGATCCGGAGCGGACGATCCCGCGGGCGGTGCCCCTGGCGCTGGGGATCGCACTGCTGGTGTACGCCCTGGTGGCGGTGGCGGCCCTGTCGGTGCTCGGTGCCGACGGGCTGGCCGGGGCCGCGGCTCCGCTCGCCGACGCGGTCCGGGCGGCCGGGTGGCCCGGACTGACCCCGCTCGTGCGGGTGGGCGCGGCGCTGGCCGCGCTGGGCTCGCTGCTCGCCCTGGTCCTCGGGGTCTCGCGGACCACCCTGGCGATGGCCCGGGACGGCCATCTCCCCCGTGTGCTGGCCGCCGTACACCCCCGGCGCCAGGTTCCGCACCATGCGGAGCTCGCCGTGGGCGCGGTCGTGGCGGTGCTGGCGGCCACCACCGATCTGCGGGGCGCGATCGGCTTCTCCTCCTTCGGAGTGCTGGCCTACTACGCGATTGCGAACGCCTCCGCGTGGACTCTCGATGCAGATGTCAAGGGGCGGACCGTGGCAGCGGTCGGGCTGTCCGGCTGTGTGGTGCTGGCCTGCTCGCTGCCCCTCGCGTCGGCGGCCGCGGGGGCGGCGGTGCTGGTGCTCGGCGCGTTGGCCTACGGGATCCGTGGGCGGATCAGATCCGGCATCTGAACTCCGCCCACGGGAGCAGCTCCAGTTCGGTCTCCTCCCCCAGGGCGGACTCCTCGCAGAACCATGCGGTGCCGTCCAGCCAGCCGCGGAGCCAGCCCTCCAGACTCGGGGTGTCGAGGGACCAGGCGAGGTCCGGTTCCCCGGGATTGGGGTCGAAGAGCAGGACCTTCGCCTCCTGCGAGCGGCAGTCGACGCAGGCGTACGTGCCGCAGCCGAAGTCGGCTATCGGCAGTACGCCCTCGGGCCAGCGCCATCCGGACCGGCGCTGCGTCCCGTAGGCCCGGACCGCGTGACGCAGTGCCAGCAGCCCCTGACCGGGGCCGAAGCGACCGTCGCCGACGCGGGTGTAGAGCGCGGCGAGCAGCGGCGGCAGGGCGAAGCCGAGTATGCCCTCGGCCCGGGCGATCTCCTCACTGCCCAGCGGCGCGGGCAGGGCCTCTCCATGCCCGCGCACGGCTGTGCGGACGCGGTGTGCGACTTGCTCCAGCAACTGCTCGGTGTCGTTCATGGGTTCATGGTGGCGCACCCCACCGACAGCCCGCTCAGCCTGTGGACAACTCCGGAGAAGCCGCGGTCAGCGCGAGGCGAACGGGGCGTCCGTGGGGACGATTTCGCGGCCCAGCGGGAGCAGCGAGAGCGGGACCATCTTGAAGTTGGCGATGCCGAACGGGATGCCGATGATCGTGACGCACAGCGCGATGCCGGTGAAGATGTGGCCGAGGGCCAGCCACCAGCCCGCCAGGACCAGCCACAGGACGTTTCCGACGGCCGAGCCGGCGCCCGAGTCGCGGCGCTCGACCGCGGTGTAGCCGAACGGCCAGAGGGCGTATACGGCGATGCGGAAGGCGGCGATGCCGAAGGGGATGCCGATGATGGTGATGCAGAGCAGTACGCCTGCGAGGCAGTAGCCGAGGAACAGCCAGATGCCGCTCAGCACGAGCCAAATGACGTTCAGGATTGTCTTCACTGCCTACGGCCTGCCATCTGTTCGAGCCGGGCGATGCGCTCGGCCATCGGTGGGTGGGTGGAGAACATCTTGGAAAGTCCCTGGCCGGGACGGAACGGGTTCGCGATCATCATGTGGCTGGCGGTTTCCAGCCGGGGCTCCGGGGGCAGCGGCAGCTGCTTGGTGCCCGCGTCCAGCTTGCGCAGGGCGCTGGCCAGGGCGAGCGGGTCGCCGGTGAGCTGGGCACCGGAGGCGTCTGCCTCGTATTCGCGGGAACGGCTGATGGCCAGCTGGATCACGGAGGCGGCCAGGGGGCCGAGGAGCATGACGAGCAGCATCCCGAAGAGGCCCGGCCCCTCGTCGTCGCTGGATCGACCGACCGGTATGAGCCAGGCGAAGTTCACCAGGAACATGATCACCGAGGCGAGGGCGCCGGCGACCGACGAGATCAGGATGTCGCGGTTGTAGACGTGGCTGAGCTCGTGGCCGATGACCCCGCGCAGCTCCCGCTCGTCGAGGATGCGCAGGATGCCTTCGGTGCAGCAGACCGCGGCGTTGCGCGGGTTGCGGCCGGTGGCGAAGGCGTTGGGGGCCTCGGTGGGCGAGATGTAGAGGCGGGGCATGGGCTGGCGCGCGGACGTGGAGAGCTCGCGCACCATGCGGTAGAGCCCGGGGGCTTCGAACTCGCTGACGGGGCGGGCACGCATCGCGCGTAGAGCCAGCTTGTCGCTGTTCCAGTACGCGTACGCGTTCGTCCCGAGAGCGATCACGACGGCGACGATCAGGCCGCCCCGGCCGAAGAAGCTCCCGATGAGGATGATGAGTGCCGACAGGCCGCCGAGGAGTACGGCGGTCTTCAGCCCGTTGTGCCGGCGGTGCACGGTACGCCCTCCTAGTGGTGCGGCAGGGGGACCCGGAGCGAGGGTCTACGGTCCAGTGGACCCTCCCTTCCTGGTCAACGCGAGGTGGGCGCGTCTGGTTCCCAGGGCACACGGGGGCCGCCGCCCCGGGGGCGGGGGCGGCGAGGGTGGCGCGACGGGGGCGGGGGCTGCTCCGTACGGGTGGGGCGTACGGCCTCACTGCGCGAAAAGGCTGCCCGTCGCCACGCGCAGGACCAGCTGCGGGGCGCCCGAGAGGACGACCGCCGTGACGGCGGTGACGGCGATGGCCGCCACCACCGGCCAGGGGGCCTTCGCGCGGCTCCGGGCGCCCGCGCCCTCGGCGGCCGCGACGCCCTCGGCGGCCTTGACCTCCGTGGCCTCCTTGACGTCCTGCGGCGCCCGGAAGAGGAGCGCGGTCCACCGCAGGTAGTAGTAGAGGGCGATGACGACGTTGACGGCCATGACCACGGCCAGCCAGCCCAGGCCCGCGTCGACCGCGGACCGGAAGACGGTGACCTTGGCGAAGAGGCCGATGATGCCCGGCGGCAGACCCGCCAGGCAGAGCAGGAAGAAGGCCAGCGCCAGCGCGGCCGCGGGGCGCTCCGCGTACAGGCCCCGGTAGTCGCTGATCCGGTGGAGCGGTTTCGAACGGGCGACCAGCGCGGCCACGGCGAAGGCGCCCAGGTTCACGGCCGCGTACATGAGGGCGTAGGCGAGCGTGGAACCGATCTGGTCGCGCTCGGAGTACGCGGCGGCGGCGATCGGGACCAGCAGGTAGCCGGCCTGGGCGACCGAGGACCAGGCGAGCAGCCGTACGGCGCTGTTCGGGCGGTCGGCGGACTGGCGCAGGGCGGCGGCGTTGCCGAGGGTCATGGTGAGCGCTGCCAGGACGGCCAGCGCCGGCCCCCAGATGTCGGAGTACGCCGGGAAGGCGATCACCGTGACGAGGATGAGGCCGGTGAATCCGACGGCCTTGCCGGTCACCGAGAGGTAGCCGGCGATGGGCAACGGGGCGCCGACGTAGGTTTCGGGGACCCAGAAGTGGAAGGGGACGGCCGCCGTCTTGAAGGCGAAGCCCACCAGGGTCAGCGCGACACCCACCATGGCGAGGGTGTCCAGCCCGCCGGGGACCTCCTCGAGGCGTTCCGCGACCTGGCTGAGGTGCAGGGAGCCGGTGGTGGCATAGACGAAGCTGACGCCCATCAGCGACACAGCGGTGGCGGTGACGGAGGACAGGAAGAACTTGAGCGCGGCCTCGGAGGAGAGGCGGTCGCCGCGGCGCAGGCCGACGAGGGCGAAGGCGGGCAGCGAGGCCACTTCGAGCGCGACGATCAGGGTGGCGAGGTCGCGGGAGGCGGGCAGCAGGGCCGCTCCGGCGGCGGAGGAGAGCAGCAGGAACCAGTACTCGCCTGCGGGCATGCGCGCGTCGCGGACGGCGGTGACCGACAGCAGGGCGGTGACCAGCGCACCGGCCAGCACCAGGAACTGCACGACGAGCGTGAAGTGGTCGGCGGTGTAACTGCAGGCGGCCGGGTCGCCGATGAGGCAGAAGGTGCTGCGGTCGCCGGCGCGCAGCGGCAGCAGGGTGGCGGTCGCGGCGGCGAGGCCGGCGACGGAGATCCAGCCGAGGGCGGGCTTCGCGCGTTCCGGTACAAAGAGGTCGGCGACCAGCACGGCCAGGCCGACGGCGGCGGTGATCACGACGGGCGCGATGGCCAGCCAGTCGACGGACTGGACCAGGCTGGGCGTGCCGGCGGGCAGGACCGCGAGGGCCGTCATGCGTTGCCTCCTGCGAGGAGCTTCTGGACGGCCGGGTCGGTGAGGCCGAGGAGGACGGCGGGCCACAGGCCGGCGAGGACGGTGAGGGCGGCGAGTGGGGTCCAGGCGGCGAACTCGTAGCGCTGGATGTCCGCGACGGCGAGCTGCGGGCCGGCCTCGGGGTCGCCCATGCAGACGCGTCGTACGACGATCAGCAGGTAGGCGGCGGTGAGCAGGGTGCCGAACGCGCCGAGGGCCGTGTAGGTGAGGAAGGCGGGTCTGGACAGCCCCTCGGCGGGGTCGAACGCGCCGAAGAGGGCCAGCATCTCGCCCCAGAACCCGGCCAGGCCGGGCAGGCCCAGGGAGGCGACGGCGGCGAAGGCGAGGAGGGCGCCCAGGCGGGGGGCGCGGCCGTAGAGGGCGGCGCCGGTGGCTCCGGCGAGGGTGTCCAGGTCGGCGGTGCCGTAGCGGTCCTTCAGGGCGCCGACCAGGAAGAAGAGCAGGCCGGTGATCAGGCCGTGGGCGATGTTGGCGAAGAGCGCGCCGTTGACGCCGGTGGGGGTCATGGACGCGATGCCGAGGAGCACGAACCCCATGTGGCCGACGGAGGAGTAGGCGATGAGGCGCTTGAGGTCGCCCTTGCCGCCCCGGCGGGCGAGCGCGAGGCAGGCGAGGGACCCGTAGACGATGCCGATGGCGGCGAGCGCGCCCAGGTAGGGGGCGAAGGCGGCCATGCCGTCGGGGGTGACGGGGAGCAGGATGCGGACGAACCCGTACGTGCCCATCTTCAGCAGGACGCCGGCCAGCAGGACGGATCCGACGGTGGGGGCGGCGGTGTGGGCGTCCGGCAGCCAGCTGTGCAGCGGCCACATCGGGGTCTTCACGGCGAGGCCGATACCGATGGCGAGAACGGCCAGGAGCTGGGTGGTGCGGGTCAGTTCGCGGCCGTTGTCAGTGGCGAGTGCCACCATGTCGAAGGTGCCGCTCTTCAGTCCGATGAGCAGCAGACCGAGCAGCATGACGACGGAGCCGAGGAGCGTGTAGAGGATGAACTTCCAGGCGGCGGCCTGCCGCTGAGCGCCGCCCCAGCGGGCGATGAGGAAGTACATCGGGATGAGGACCATCTCGAAGGCGAGGAAGAAGAGCAGCAGGTCGAGGACGGCGAAGGTCGCGAGGGTGCCGGATTCGAGGACGAGCAGCAGGGCGACGAAGGCCTTCGGGGAAGGGCCTTCGGGGAGCTTGAAGTAGCTGTAGAGCGCGCACAGGAAGAACAGCAGTGCGGTCATCAGGAGGAGGGGGAGCGAGATGCCGTCGACGCCGAGGTGGATCCGGACGTTCAGCGCCTGGATCCAGCTGATGTCCGTCGTCGCCTGGAAGCGGGACGGGGTGTCGTGGTCGAAGCCCAGGGTGAGGGCGATCGCCGCGGCGAGGATCACACCGGTCACGGTCACGCCGTGGCGGAGCACGGCCTGTTCGGGGCTGCGGCCCTTGAGCCCGGGCGGGGGCGGCAGGAGGGCGGCGGCCGCGCCGAGGAGCGGTGCGGCCACGAGGAACGCCAGAAGGAACTGCATCACGGACGGGCTGATATCAATCACGGCTGACTCACGGCTCACGATCCGGCGTTGACGTTGGCGAGGACGGCGGTGGCGATCGCCAGGACCACGGCGCCGGCGAGCAGGGCGCTCAGGTAGCTCTGCACGTTGCCGGTCTGGGCGCGGCGTACGAGGCTGCCGAGCAGCCGGGTGCTGCCGCCCGCGCCGCGGACGTAGGTGTCCACGACCTCGCGGTCGAGGAAGCGGACCAGGCCGGCGGCCGCGCGGACGGGCCGGACGAAGAGCCGGTCGTAGACGGCGTCGAGGTGGAAGCCGTCGGCCGCGTGGCGGTACAGGGGGCCGAGCAGCGCCTTGCCGGGGTCGGGGGCGAACCCGGCCGGGACGGCGGGGTGGTCGTGGGTGACCTCGGCGACCTCGGGCGTCTCGGCGGCTGATTCCGCGGCGGTGGTGGAGGCGGAGAGCCCTGCTCCGTATCCGACTGCGGCGGCGGTGGCCGAGGCGCGCTGCCAGAGGGCATAGGTGAGCAGCCCGCCGATGGCGGCGGCGCCGGTGCCGAGGAGCGAGGTGGTCAGGGTCGGGGTGAGCGCCTTGCCGTCGAACCAGTCGGCGAGGGGGCCCCCAGCCAGGCCGAAGGCAATCGACGGGACCGCAAGCAGCCACAGCACGCCGGTCATGGCGAGGGGCTCCTTGCCGTGGTCGGGGGCGGCGGCGCCCCGGCCGCGGAAGGCCATCAGCCACAGCCGGGTGGCGTAGGCGGCGGTGAGCAGGGCGGTCAGCAGGCCGGCGGCGAGGACCAGCCAGCCGGCGGCGGTCGGGGCGAACTCCGAGTGGCCGGTGGCGGTCTGCTCGGCGGCCATGAGCACGGCCTCCTTGGAGAAGAAGCCGGCGAACGGGGGGATCGCGGCGAGCGCGAGCAGCGCGATCGTCATCGTCCAGAAGGCGTCGGGGATGCGCTTGGCCAGGCCGTCCATACGGGACATGGCGGCCAGGGAGTTCGTACCGGCGGCGTGGATGATCACGCCCGCGCCGAGGAACAGGAGCGCCTTGAAGGCGCCGTGGGACAGGAGGTGGAAGACGGCGGCGCCGCGGTCGCCGACGGCCAGGGCGCCGGTCATGTAGCCGAGCTGGCCGACCGTGGAGTAGGCGAGTACCCGCTTGATGTCGTCCTGGGCCAGGGCGGCAAGGGCGGACCCGACCATCGTGACGGCCGCCATGGCGGCCATGACCACCAGTGCGGCGCGGGAGGCCGCGAAGACGGGGAGGAGGCGGGCGATGAAGTAGACACCGGCGGCGACCATCGTCGCGGCGTGGATCAGCGCGGACACCGGGGTGGGGCCCGCCATGGCGTCCGGAAGCCAGGTGTGCAGCGGGAACTGCGCCGACTTGCCCGCGACGCCGGCGAGCAGCAGCAGGGCGATCAGGGTCGGGTGGTCGAGCCCGCCCGCCGCGACGGTTCCCAGGATCTCGGTGATCTGGAAGGAGCCGGCGTCGGAGGCGAGCGCGAACAGGCCGATCAGGAAGGGGACGTCACCGAGCTTGGTGACGAGGAACGCCTTCAGGGAGGCGGAGCGGGCCGCCTCGGTCTCCCAGTAGTGGCCGACGAGGAAGTAGGAGCAGATGCCCATGACCTCCCAGCCGACCAGCAGCACCATCAGGTCGCCGGAGTAGACGACGAGCAGCATGGCGGAGGTGAACAGTGAGACCAGAGCGGCATACGACGGGTAGCGCGGATCGTCGCGGAGGTAGGCCGTCGAGTAGACCTGGACGCAGGTGGCGACGACTCCGACCAGGACGGCGACCAGAGCGGCGAAGCCGTCCAGATAGAGCGAGAGCTCGATCGGCACCGAGCCGGTCGGGGTCAGTTCGGTCGCGCTGTCGATCGCCGTGCCGCCGCCCTGGCGGAGGGCGACGAGCACGGCCAGTACGGCGGCGCCGAGCGTCGGCAGGATCGCGAGGGGCCGGACGAAGCCCGGGGCGGTCCGGCCGAAGAGCAGTCCCGCCACCGCGCCCAGGAAGGGCAGGACGGGGACCAGGACGGCGAGGGTCGTGGTGCTCACGCGGTCACCTCGCTCGGGGTGTTCGGGGTGGGCTCGTGTCCCTCGGCGGTGTCGCGGAGCCGGTCGACGTCCGAGCTGCCCCGGTTGCGGTACACCATCAGCACGATCGCGAGGCCGATGCCGATCTCGGCGGCGGCGATGGCGATGGTGAAGAGGGTGAGGGCCTGGCCGGCGTGCAGGGTGTCGCGGAGCCAGACGTCGAAGGCCACCAGGTTGAGGTTGACGGCGTTGAGCATCAGCTCGACGGACATCAGCACCAGGATGGCGTTGCGGCGGGCCAGTACTCCGTACAGGCCCGTGCAGAAGAGCAGCGCCGCGAGCACGGCGGGGTAGGCGAGGTGCATCAGTGCTGCCCCTTGTCGCTGGCGACGCCGTCTTCGGCGGCGGTGGTCCTGCGTGACAGCACGATGGCGCCGATCAGGGCGGCGAGGAGGAGGACGGAGAGCGCCTCGAAGGGCAGCACCCAGTGCTGGAAGAGGATCTCGCCGGTCACCTCCGTGGAGCCCTTGACCGGTCCGTCGAGGTCGATCCAGGTCGTGCGGAAGGCGTCGACGACGACCCAGACGAGGGAGACGGCGGCGACGACGGCCACGGCGAGCGCGATCCAGCGGTTGCCGGAGTCGGCGTCCGGGGAGCGGCCGATGGGGGCCTTGGTGAGCATCAGCCCGAAGAGGAGGAGGACGATCACGGAACCGAGGTAGATCAGGACCTGGACCCAGGCGATGAACTCGGCGGTCAGCAGCAGGTACTCGACGGCGATGCCGCCGAGTGCGACGACCAGCCAGAGGGCGGCGTGCACGAGCTGCCGGGTGGTGACCGTGACGAGGGCCGCGCCGAGGGTGGCGAGGCCGACGAGGACGAAGGCGATCTCGACGCCGGTCGGGGAGAGGAAACCCGGGCTTCCGGCTGCGGCGGCGAGGGTGACGGCGGGGGTCACGCGTCTCCCTCCGGGGTGGTCGGCGGCTGGGGGGCCGGGGCCTCGGCGGCGCCGGCGTCGGGTGCGGGGGCGGAGTCCGCGGGGGCGGCCGTGGGCGGGGTGGCCCGGGCGGCTGCCTGGGTGGGGGTGGCCCCGGCGGCTGCGGCGGCGGCTGCCGCTGCGGTGGCCTCGGCCTTCTCCACGGCCTTGCGGGCGGCGGCCACCTCCTTGGGCTCCTCGGCGGCAGGGTCCAGGGCGGGCGGAGCCGGGACGGTCCACATCCACTCGCGGAGCTTGTCCCGCTCGTGGGTCAGCTCGTGGATGTCGGTCTCCGCGTACTCGAACTCCGGCGACCAGAAGAGGGCGTCGAAGGGACACACCTCGATGCAGATACCGCAGTACATGCAGAGGGAGAAGTCGATGGCGAAACGGTCGAGGACGTTGCGGCTGCGCTCGCGGCCGCCGGGGGTGGCGGCCGGGACCGTCTCCTTGTGGGAGTCGATGTAGATGCACCAGTCGGGGCACTCACGGGCGCACAGCATGCAGACCGTGCAGTTCTCCTCGAACAGTCCGATGACCCCGCGGCTGCGCGGCGGCAGCTGGGGCTGGACATCGGGGTAGTGGGCGGTGTGCGAGCGCTTCGTCATCGTCCGCAGCGTGACGGCGAGGCCCTTGGCCAGGCCGGATCCGGGGATGGGCATTACTGGATCGCCACCTTCACGATGCCGGTGAGCGCGATCTGGGCGAGCGCGAGCGGGATGAGCGTGGTCCAGGCGAGCTTCTGGAGCTGGTCCTCGCGCAGACGGGGATACGTCACGCGGAGCCAGATCACGAGGAAGGCGAGGACCGCGGTCTTGAGCAGGGTCCAGACCCAGCCGAGGCCGTCGGCGCCGAAGGGCCCGTGCCAGCCGCCGAGGAAGAGGACGGTGGTGAGGGCGCAGAGGACGACGATGCCGGCGTACTCGGCGAGCAGGAAGAGGGCGAAGCGCAGGCCGGTGTACTCGGTGTACGCGCCGAAGATGATCTCGGAGTCGGCGACGGGCATGTCGAAGGGGGGCCGCTGGAGTTCGGCGAGGCCGGCGGTGAAGAAGACGAGCGCACCGACGATCTGCCAGGGCAGCCACCACCACTCGAAGCCCTCGACGATGCCGGGCAGGGAGACCGTGCCGGCGGCCATGGCGACGGACGCGGCGGCCAGCAGCATGGGGAGTTCGTAGGCGAGCAGCTGGGCGGCGGTGCGGAGGCCGCCGAGCAGGGAGAACTTGTTCGCGGAGGCCCAGCCGGCCATGAGCGCGCCGAGGACTCCCACGCCCATGACGGCGAGCACGAAGAACACGCCGGCGTCGATGACCTGGCCGACCGCGCCCTCGCCGGGTCCGATCGGGATCGCGAGGAGGACGAGGAGGTAGGGCAGCAGGGCCACGGCGGGGGCGAGCTGGAAGATCCGGCGGTCGGCGTTGGCCGGGACGATGTCTTCCTTCTGCGCGAACTTCACGCCGTCGGCGACGAGCTGCGCCCAGCCGTGGAAGCCGCCGGCGTACATCGGGCCGACGCGGCCCTGCATGTGCGCCATCACCTTGTGCTCGGTCTGGCCGACGACGAGCGGGAGCACGAGGAAGACGGCGAAGACGATGATCAGCCGCAGGGCGACGTCGAGGACCTCGTTCACGCGTCTTCTCCGTTGTCGCGGGTGGGCCGGGCCGCCGGTGCGTCTGACGGGGTGGCGGGGTCGGCGTCGGGCTCGGCGTCGGGACGCGGCTCGGCCTTGGGGGCCGGCTCGGGCTGCGGCGCGGGCTCGGGCGTGACGTCCGGCTTCGGCTGCGGGGCCGGCTGGGGCGGGGTTGCCGGGGCGGCCTCCGGGCGCGGCTCGGCCTGTGGGGCCGGCTCCAGCGTGGGGGCCGGCTGGCTCGCCTCGGGCTTCGGCTGCGGGGCCGGCTGGGGCGGGGTTACCGGGTCGGCCTCGGGCTTCGGCTGCGGGGCGGGGGGCTCGGTGAACGCCGGCTTGGGGTCGTGCCAAGGGGCGTCGGGGCTGCTCGGGGTGGGGCGGGGAGCGGCGCCGGGCTGGGTCGGGGCGGGCTGGGTCGCCGAGCCGTCCGAAGCCCAGCGGGTGCGGCGGGGCGGGCCGCCGGCCGCCGAGGGGTCCGGGGTCGGCTGGGTCGCCGAGCCGTCCGAAGCGGAGCGGGTGCGGCGGGGCGGGGCGCCGGCCGCCGCGGGGTCCGGCGTCGGCTGGGTGGCCGAGCCCTCGGTGGCCGTGCGGGTGCGGCGCGGTGGGGCGCCCTCGCGGGCCGGGCGCGCGGCGGCGCCCGCCGCGCCTGCTGCGGCGCGCGGGGTGCGGGCCGGGCGGGTGGGGGCCGGCGGGAGCTGGCCCTTCATCGGGCCCCAGTCGTTGGGGTCCGGGACGCCCGGCGGAAGCATCTGACGGCGCTTGGGCGCGTCCGGGTCGTGGGCCTCGCCCGGCTCCTTGGCGCCGGGCCATGCCTTGGCGACGCGCGCGGCCAGGACGAAGTCCTTGCGCAGCGGGTGTCCTTCGAAGTTCTCCGGGAGGAGCAGCGGGACCAGATGGGGGTGGTCGGTGAAGACGACCCCGAACATCTCGTACGTCTCGCGCTCGTGCCATTCGGCTCCCGCGTACACGGCGACGGCCGACGGCAGGGAGGGCGCGGAGTGCGGGACCGTCGTACGCAGCAGGAGGCGGCGTACGCGGCGGTTCTCCAGCGCGACCACGTGCGCGCAGACGCGGAAGCCGGTGCCCGGCTCGTCGACCGCGCTCAGCCAGTCGAAGTACGTGCAGCCCAGCTTGTCCCGGGCGATCTCCAGGGCGGAGACCCAGGAGCCGACGGGCACGTCGACCGTCAGGACGTCGTACGCGAGGGAGCCGACGGCCTCCTCGCCGAAGACCGTCGCAGCCGCGTCGGGAAGGGAGTCGTAGAGGTTCACGCGTCGCTCCCGGGGGCCGGCGGCGCCGTGACCAGTCCGCTGGTGAGCTGTTCTACGGACGGGCCCTTGGTGTAGCGGTCCGCGAGCGACTCCCGGGCGATCTTCTCCTGGAGCTTGAGAATGCCCTGGAGCAGCGCCTCCGGTCGGGGCGGGCAGCCGGGTACGTAGACGTCGACCGGGATGATCTGGTCGACGCCCTTCGTGACCGAGTACGAGTCCCAGTAGGGGCCGCCGCAGTTGGAGCAGGCGCCGAAGGAGATGACGTACTTCGGCTCCGGCATCTGCTCGTAGAGCCGCTTCACGGCGGGCGCCATCTTGTCCGTGACCGTGCCCGAGACGATCATCAGGTCGGCCTGCCGGGGGCCCGGCGCGAAGGGGATCACGCCGAGCCGGATGAAGTCGTGACGGGCCATCGACGCGGCGATGAACTCGATCGCGCAGCAGGCCAGGCCGAAGTTGAAGACCCACAGGCTGTAGCGGCGGCCCCAGTTCAGGACCACCTTCATGGGTTCCGGGGCGAGCCGGGAGAGCACTCCCAGGCGCTTGGGCTCCGGGAGCAGGACCCCCTCGGCCGGTGTCACGGCGGGTGCGGCGGCAGGACTCTGGGCAGGTGCCGCGGCGGGTGTCTCAGCCGGTGTCCCAGCCGGTGTCACGTCCATTCGAGGACGCCCTTCTTGTACGCATAGAGCAGGCCGACGGCCAGGAAGCCCAGGAAGACGAACATCTCGACCAGGGTCGTGGCGCCGTAACCGGCGGCGGCGAACACCGTCGCCCACGGGAACAGGAAGATCGAGTCGACGGCGAAGATGACATAGAGGAACGCGTAGACGTAGTAGCGGACCTGGGTGTGCGCCCAGCCCTCGCCGACCGGGTCCACACCGCACTCGTACGTCAGCAGCTTCTCGGGGGTCGGGACCACGGGCCGCAGCAGGCGGCCCGCGGTGAAGGCGACCGCCACGAAGAGCACACCGAGGAGGGCCAGCAGGCCGACGACCGAATAACTTCGGAAGTAGTCCGCCGCGAGAACGGTTGCGGTCGATACCGTCGGTTCAGGCACGTCCGTTCCTCGCTCCTCGGTCACTGTCGACGATCTGGTACAGGCGGGAGTCTAGGGCCTGCCTTACACGGGGTGGGGTTATCCCCCGTTCACAGCACCCCGGCCACCCCATGGCGCCGGCGAACGGCCCTTGACAGGCTGTGCCGCATGACCACGAGCCATGACCTCCCCGACAACGACCGGCCGCCCCCCGTCCGGGCCGTCTTCAGCGCCGTGACGTGGAAGGAGATCGCCCATCTGGTGAGCAACCTGCCGCTGGCGGTGGTCGGTTTCGTCTACGCGGTTGTCATGGTCGCCGGGACGGGCGGTCTGTCCGTGACCGCGATCGGACTTCCCCTGCTCGCATGTGGTCTGTGGGTGTCTCGTCAGTTGGGACGGCTGGACCGGGCGCGGGCCCGGGTCCTCTTGGGCGTACGGGTGGACGAGCCGACGCCGATTCCCGGCCCGGGTCGGGCCGGCGGGTTCTTCTCCTGGCTGTGGACGAGCATCAAGGACCCGGTCGGCTGGCGGACGGTGCTGTACCAGCTGGTCCGGCTCCCGTGGGGGGTGCTCACCTTCACGGTAGCCCTGACCGGGCTGTTCGTGCTGTGGCCGGTGCTGCCGTACGTGGTGCGGCTGCTGGCGAACGCGGATCGGGCGATGGTGCGGGGGCTGTTGTCGCCCTCCGACGACCTGGAGCGGCGGATCGCGGAGCTGGAGTCGGACCGGGGCGTGGTCGTCGACACGGCGGCGGCCGACCTGCGGCGCATCGAGCGGGACCTGCACGACGGGGCGCAGGCGCGGTTGGTGGCGCTGGCGATGGGGCTCGGCCTGGCGAAGGAGAAGCTGCTGGAGGACCCGGAGGGCGCGGCGACGATGGTCGACGAGGCCCACGGGGAGGTGAAGCTGGCGCTGCAGGAGCTGCGGGACTTGGCGCGGGGGATCCATCCGGCGGTGCTGACCGACCGGGGGCTGGACGCGGCGCTGTCGTCGGTGGCGGTGCGGTGCGTGGTGCCGGTGAAGGTGGCGGTGGATCTGCCGGCGCGGCCGGCGGCGGCGATCGAGGGGATCGCGTACTTCGTGGTGTCGGAGCTGCTGCAGAACGTGAGCAAGCACGCCGGGTCCGCTGCGCGGGGCGCCAGTGTGGAGGTGTGGCGGGCCGGGGAGCGGCTGCTGATCCGCGTGTCGGACGACGGGCGGGGCGGGGCGGATGCGTCTCGGGGGTCGGGGCTGGCGGGGCTCGCGGAGCGGTTGGGGGCGGTGGACGGGGTGTTCGTCGTGGACTCGCCGGTGGGGGCGGGGACCGTGGTGACGGCGGAGTTGCCGTGGCGGGGGCGGTAGGGGTGGCTGAGCGGTGGGTCCCGTCCGGGTGGACGGGGCCCTTTTGTGTTCTGGGTCCGGGGTGGGGGTGGGTGGTTGCGGGGATGGCGGGGGTGTGTGCGGAACCTGAGCGGGGTGCGTACGCTGCCGCGCCACTGCCGGGGCGCCGCCCCGGACCCCGCGCCTCAATCGCCGGCGGGGCTGATCTTGCCGGAGCGGGGGGCCGGGCGGGTGAGGCGGTGGGAGGACCTGAGCGGGGTGCGTACGCTGCCGCGCCGCTGCCGGGGCGCCGCCCCGGACCCCGCGCCTCAATCGCCGGCGGGGCTGATCTTGCCGGAGCGAGGCCGGATAAGCGCGGCCCAGTACGCGGCCAAAGGTGCGCCTCGGCAGCGTCCCGCGCTACTGCCGGGGCGCCGACCCCCAGCCCCGCGCCTCAAACGCCGGCGGGGCTGATCTTGCCGGACCGAGGCCGAACAGCGGCGGCCCGAACCGCAGAGGCGGGGCGGGGCCGGATGAGCGCCGCCCAATAGGGGGCCAATGGTGCGGCCCGGGAGCGGCGTGCGGTGCCGGGCCGGTGCCGGGGGACCGCCCCCGGTGGCGGAGGGCCAGGGCCTGGTGGGTGGGGTTATCCCCCCGTTGGGGAGACCTACGGGCCGGATGGTTTCGGGGTGGGGGGCGCGCGAGGGTGGAGGGGTGGCCGAGACGGGAAGGGCGGGGTCGGAGATGGAAGACCGTGTGGATGGGGGGCTGCGCGCTGTGGTGCGGGCTCCGGTGGCCGGGCGGACCTGGCGGGAGTTCGGGTACCTGCTGGTCGGGCTGCCGCTGAGCGTGCTGTATTTCTCGCTCGCCGTGACCGGCCTGAGCCTCGGCGCCGGGTTGCTCGTCACCTTTCTCGGGGTTCCGGTGCTCGCCGGAGTGCTCGCCCTGTGCCTCGGGTTCGGGCGGGTGGAGCGGGCCCGGGTGCGGGGGCTGCTCGGGGCCGAGGTCGCCGGGCCGGTCCCGGTTCGGGCCGGGAAGGCCGGAGCGGTGGCCGCCATGGGGGCGCTGCTCAAGAGCGGCAGTGCCTGGCGGCACGTGCTGTACTCCCTGATCCACTTCCCGTGGGCGGTCTTCGGTTTCTGCACGGCGGTGGTGTTCTGGACGGCGGGGTGGTCCTTCCTGCTGTACCCGGTCTGGTTCTGGGTCTTCCCGGCCTACACCGACCAGCCCGGGCTCCAACTCTTCCAGAACGGCTCCTACTCCTTCTTCCTGGACTCCCCCGCCGAGATCGCCCTCACCTGTGCGGTCGGGGCGGTCTTCACCCTCGCGACGCCCTGGGTGCTGCGGGCGCTGACCGCCGTCGACCGGGTGTTGGTGGGCGGGCTGCTCGGGCCGTCGCGGCTGGCCGGCCGGGTCACCGAGCTGGAGTCCGACCGGGGGGTGGTCGTGGACACCGCCGCCGCCGATCTGCGGCGCATCGAGCGGGATCTGCACGACGGGGCGCAGGCACGGCTCGCGGCCCTGGCGATGGATCTGGGGCTGGCGAAGGAGAGGGTGACGCAGGACCCGGTGGCCGCCGCCCGGTTGGTGGAGGAGGCCCACGGAGAGGTGAAGATCGCCCTGCAGGAGCTGCGGGACCTGGCGCGGGGGATCCACCCGGCGGTGCTGACCGACCGGGGGCTGGACGCGGCGCTGTCGTCCGTGGCGGCGCGGTGTGCGGTGCCGGTGAAGGTGGCGGTGGACCTGCCGGCGCGGCCCGCGGCGGCGATCGAGGGCATCGCGTACTTCGCGGTGTCGGAGCTGCTGCGCAATGTGAGCAGCCACGCGGACGCCAGGGTCGCCGGTGTGGACGTGTGGAAGTCCGGCGACCGACTGCTGGTGCAGGTCTGCGACGACGGCCGCGGTGGGGCCGGGATCCGGCGCGGGGGCGGTGGCGGCGCCGGGCTCGCGGGGCTGGCCGAGCGGCTGGACGCCGTGGACGGGATCCTCGTCGTCGACTCCCCCGAGGGGATGGGGACCACCGTGACCGCCGAGCTTCCGTGGCGGGTGTGAGAGACCCCGACCAGTTCACCGATCACGGATCACCGATCACCGGCCACCGGGCCACCGGGCCACCGGGCCACCGGCCAGATCACCGACCCGATCAGCGATCACCGGCCACCACCCAGAGGCACCGGTCCGGGCCGACGCGTCGGCCCGGGCCTTCGTGCGCTTTCCGGCCCGCGCGTCCGCCGTCCGGCTCCCGCCGGCCCCTCCCGCGCGGCCGCAGCCACTCGTTGTCCCGGGTCTGCCTGGATCCGGCCTCGAGGCTGGGATGCTTGGCTGCGTCAGGGAGTGCGGGATGAGTGGACGCGGGAGCTGCTGAATCGTGGAAGACAGGGTGCGGGTGGTCATCGCCGAGGATTCGGTGCTGCTGCGGGAGGGCCTGACCCGGCTGCTGACCGACCGGGGGCACGAGGTCGTGGCGGGTGTCGGGGACGCCGACGCCCTGATCAAGACCGTGTCGGACCTCGCGGCGCAGGACGAGCTGCCGGACGTGGTGGTGGCCGACGTACGGATGCCGCCGACGCACACCGACGAGGGCATCCGGGCCGCCGTACGGCTGCGCCGCGACCACCCGGGTATAGGGGTGCTCGTGCTGTCGCAGTACGTGGAGGAGCAGTACGCCACGGAACTGCTGGCCGGTTCCACGACCGGGGTGGGCTACCTGCTCAAGGACCGGGTGGCCGAGGTGCGCGAGTTCCTGGACGCGGTGGTGCGGGTGGCCCGGGGCGGTACCGCCCTGGACCCCGAGGTCGTCGCCCAGCTGCTCGGGCGCAGCCGGAAGCAGGACGTGCTGGCGGGGCTGACGCCGCGCGAGCGCGAGGTACTGGGCCTGATGGCCGAAGGACGCACGAACTCCGCCGTGGCGAAGCAGCTGGTCGTGAGCGACGGTGCGGTGGAGAAGCACGTCAGCAACATCTTCATGAAGTTGGGCCTGTCGCCGAGTGACGGGGATCACCGGCGTGTACTGGCCGTTCTCACCTATCTGAAATCTTGATCGACTGACACTCTGTCAGATACGGCATACCGGTCGGGCCGTCTCGAAGGGCGGTCCAACGGTCCAGAATGTGGCCGCCCCGGAAGAGCTGACCGTCGTAGGGTTGGTTCTGTGGGGGTGCCCACGCCTCGAAGGAGGTCCAGTTCAGTGACCAGCCAGGTCAGTAGCCCAGCCGAGCAGGCCGACGGGGCTGGGGGTGCGGCTGTCGCAGGGCAGCGCACCCCGGCGAGCCCTGGCGGCAAGGAAGTCCGCCGTCTCGATCGCGTGATCATCCGGTTCGCGGGTGACTCGGGTGACGGCATGCAGCTCACCGGTGACCGGTTCACCTCGGAGACGGCGTCGTTCGGGAACGACCTCTCGACCCTCCCGAACTTCCCCGCCGAGATCCGGGCGCCCGCCGGAACCCTGCCGGGCGTGTCCTCCTTCCAGCTGCACTTCGCCGACCACGACATCCTCACGCCCGGCGACGCCCCGAACGTGCTGGTCGCGATGAACCCCGCCGCCCTGAAGGCGAACATCGGCGACGTGCCGCGCGGCGCGGAGATCATCATCAACACCGATGAGTTCACCAAGCGCCCGATGGCCAAGGTCGGCTACCAGACCTCCCCGCTCGAGGACGGCTCGCTGGCCGCCTACAACCTCCACCCCGTCCCGCTGACCACCCTCACCGTCGAGGCGCTGAAGGACTTCGGGCTCTCCCGCAAGGAGGCCGAGCGCAGCAAGAACATGTTCGCGCTGGGCCTGCTGTCCTGGATGTACCACCGGCCGACGGAGGGCACGGAGAACTTCCTGCGGCAGAAGTTCGCCAAGAAGCCGCAGATCGCCGAGGCGAACGTGGCCGCCTTCCGGGCGGGCTGGAACTTCGGCGAGACGACCGAGGACTTCGCGGTCTCCTACGAGGTCGCCCCGGCCACCCAGGCCTTCCCGACGGGCACCTACCGCAACATCTCGGGGAACCTGGCCCTGTCCTACGGCCTGATCGCCGCCAGCCGGCAGGCCGACCTGCCGCTCTACCTGGGCTCCTACCCGATCACCCCGGCCTCGGACATCCTGCACGAGCTGAGCCGGCACAAGAACTTCGGCGTGCGGACCTTCCAGGCCGAGGACGAGATCGCGGGCATCGGCGCAGCCCTGGGCGCGGCCTTCGGCGGAGCCCTGGGCGTGACCACCACCTCCGGCCCCGGTGTGGCGCTGAAGTCCGAGACGATCGGCCTGGCGGTCTCCCTGGAGCTGCCGCTGCTGATCGTGGACATCCAGCGCGGCGGGCCCTCCACCGGCCTGCCGACCAAGACCGAGCAGGCCGACCTGCTCCAGGCCATGTACGGGCGCAACGGCGAGGCACCGGTGCCGATCGTCGCCCCGCGCACCCCGGCGGACTGCTTCGACGCCGCCCTGGACGCGGCCCGGATCGCGCTGACCTACCGGACGCCGGTCTTCCTGCTCTCCGACGGCTACCTCGCCAACGGGTCCGAGCCGTGGCGGATCCCCGACATCGCGGACCTGCCCGACCTCACCACCCAGTTCGCCTCCGGCCCCAACCACCGGCTGGCTGACGGCACCGAGGTGTTCTGGCCCTACAAGCGCGATCCCGAGACCCTGGCCCGCCCGTGGGCGGTCCCCGGCACACCCGGTCTCGAGCACCGCATCGGCGGCATCGAGAAGCAGGACGGCACCGGGAACATCTCGTACGACCCGGCCAACCACGACCTGATGGTCCGCACCCGGCAGGCCAAGGTCGACGGCATCCGGGTCCCCGACCTGGAGGTCGACGACCCCGACCGGGCCCGCACCCTGGTGCTCGGCTGGGGCTCCACCTACGGCCCGATCACGGCCGCGGTCCGGCGGCTGCGCACGGCCGGTCACCCCGTCGCGCAGGCCCATCTGCGCCACCTCAACCCCTTCCCGAGGAATCTCGGCGAGGTCCTGGAGCGTTACGACAAGGTAGTGGTGCCGGAGATGAACCTCGGGCAGCTCGCCACCCTGATCCGGGCGAAATACCTGGTGGACGCCCAGTCCTACAACCAGGTCAACGGAATGCCGTTCAAGGCCGAGCAGCTCGCGACGGTCCTCGAGGAGGCCATCAATGACTGAGGTGACCGACGCCCCGACCCTGCTGTCGCTGGTGCCGAAGGCCGAGGCGGCGCAGTCGGCCAAGGACTTCAAATCCGACCAGGAGGTCCGCTGGTGCCCCGGCTGCGGCGACTACGCCGTCCTGGCGGCCGTGCAGGGCTTCATGCCCGACCTCGGCCTGGCGAAGGAGAACATCGTCTTCGTCTCCGGCATCGGCTGCTCCTCCCGCTTCCCGTACTACATGAACACCTACGGGATGCACTCGATCCACGGCCGCGCCCCGGCCATCGCCACGGGCCTGGCCACCTCGCGCCGCGACCTGTCGGTCTGGGTCGTCACCGGTGACGGCGACGCGCTGTCCATCGGCGGCAACCACCTCATCCACGCCCTGCGGCGCAACGTCAACCTCAAGATCCTGCTGTTCAACAACCGGATCTACGGTCTGACGAAGGGGCAGTACTCCCCCACCTCCGAGGTCGGCAAGATCACCAAGTCCACCCCGATGGGCTCGCTGGACGCGCCCTTCAACCCGGTGTCCCTGGCCATCGGCGCGGAGGCCTCGTTCGTGGCGCGGACAGTGGACTCCGACCGCAAGCACCTCACCGAGGTGCTGCGCGCGGCCGCCGACCACCAGGGCACCGCGCTGGTGGAGATCTACCAGAACTGCAACATCTTCAACGACGGCGCCTTCGAGGTGCTGAAGGACAAAGACCAGGCGCAGGAGGCCGTGATCCGGCTGGAGCACGGGCAGCCGATCCGTTTCGGCGGCGACGGCCGCAAGGGTGTCGTCCGCGACCCGGCCACGGGGGACCTCCAGGTGGTCACGGTCACCGCCGAGAACGAGTCGCGGATCGTCGTGCACGACGCGTACGGCGCGAGCCCCACCACCGCCTTCGCGCTGTCCCGCCTCGCCGATCCCGACACCCTCCACCACACCCCCATCGGGGTGTTCCGGAGCGTCGAGCGGCCCGTCTACGACACCCTGATGTCCGACCAGCTCGACACGGCCGTCGACCGCAAGGGCAAGGGCGACCTGGCGTCGCTGCTGGCCGGCGGCGACACGTGGACGGTCGTGGGCTGACCCGCGCCCCGCGCCCCGCGCCCCGCCCGGACGCAGCCGCCGGCCCCGTGCACGGCACCCGTACGACGCGGGCACCCGAGCCCGGACCTCGCAGGAGGTCCGGGCTCGGGCGCGTTCCGGGGCCGCGGGCGGCCGCCGGCGCGACCCCGCCGCTCGCCGGGCGTTCCGCCGAATGTCATGAGTATCTCGGGCGAACGGGCATGACATTCGAGTCGTACGGCGCTACCGTCATGAGGTTGGCTGAAAGTCGTACAGGAGGCCCCGTGAAGCCAGTGACCGACCAGCGCGCGGGTTTGCTCCACGGATTCGGCGCGTACGGAATGTGGGGACTCGTCCCGCTCTTCTGGCCGCTGCTCCAGCCGTCGGGAGCCGTGGAGATCCTGGCCCACCGCATGGTGTGGTCGCTGGCCGTGGTGAGCCTGGCGCTGCTCGTGCTGCGCCGCTGGGCCTGGATGCGCCAGCTGCTGCGCGAGCCCCGCAAACTCGCGCTGACCGCGCTGGCCGCCTCGGTGATCAGCGTGAACTGGGGCCTGTACATCTGGTCCGTCAACAACGGCCACGTCGTCGAATCGAGTCTCGGCTACTTCATCAACCCGCTGGTCAGCATCGCCATGGGCGTGCTGGTGCTCGGCGAGCGGCTGCGCCGGACGCAGTGGGTGGCGGTCGGCATCAGCTTCGTCGCGGTGCTGGTGCTCGCCGTCGGCTACGGTCGGCCGCCGTGGATTTCACTGGTCCTGGCCTGCTCGTTCGCCTCCTACGGGCTGATCAAGAAGAAGCTCAACATGGGCGGCCTGGAGTCGCTGGCCGCCGAGACGGCCGTGCTGTTCCTGCCCGCCCTCGGCTACCTGCTGTGGCTCGGCGCGCAGGGCCAGTCCACCTTCGCCTCGCAGGACGCCGGACATGCGCTCCTGCTGGCCTCGACCGGGCTCGTCACCGCGATCCCGCTGGTCTGCTTCGGGGCGGCGGCGATCCGGGTCCCGCTGTCCACGCTCGGGCTGCTCCAGTACCTGGCCCCGGTGTTCCAGTTCGGGCTCGGCGTCCTGTACTTCCACGAGGCGATGCCGCCCGAGCGCTGGGCCGGCTTCTCCCTGGTGTGGGCCGCACTCGCGCTGCTGACCTGGGACGCGTTGGGCAGGGCCCGCCGCTCGCGGGCCGCGCTCGCCGCCGCGATGCCGCCCGTCCCCGCCCCGGAGCGCGAGCCCGCCTAGCCCTCCGGCAAGAGACCCGCGCCGGGGCCGCACCAGCGGCCACCCGGCCCCCACGATCCCCGTTACGGAAGTTCCGTAACGGGGATCGTCCGTTTTCCGAACACCCCTGACCGAATTGTGGTCTTGACGGACCGTCACGCTCTCACTGACCATCGGGCTCGCACAGACGCACTATCGCTCACCCGCTCTATCCCCATCGTTCCGTCACATCCCCGCGGAATCCCCGGAGCCCCCACATGAGCCTGTCCGTCTCCCGGCGCCTCGCCGCCGTGACCGCCTTCGCGGTCGCCGGCCTGTTCGCCGCCACCACTCCCGCCGCGCTGGCCGCCCCGACGGCGGTCGCCGCGGCGCCGACGCCGCCCGACATCCCGCTGGCCAACGTCAAGGCCCACCTCACCCAGCTGTCGACCATCGCCGCCAACAACGGCGGCAACCGGGCCCACGGCCGGACCGGCTACAAGGCCTCGATCGACTACGTGAAGGCCAAGCTCGACGCGGCCGGCTTCACGACCAGCCTGCAGACCTTCACCTCCAGCGGCGCCACCGGCTACAACCTGATCGCCGACTGGCCGGGCGGCGACCCGAACTCGGTCCTGATGGCGGGCGCGCACTTGGACTCGGTGTCCTCCGGCGCGGGCATCAACGACAACGGCTCCGGCAGCGCGGCCGTGCTCGAGACGGCCCTGGCGGTCTCCCGGGCCGGTCTCCAGCCGACGAAGCACCTGCGGTTCGGCTGGTGGGGCGCGGAGGAGCTGGGCCTGGTCGGTTCGAAGTACTACGTGAACAACCTGCCGGCCACCGAGCGCGCGAAGTTCTCCGGCTACCTGAACTTCGACATGATCGGCTCGCCGAACCCGGGCTACTTCGTCTACGACGACGACCCGACCATCGAGCAGACCTTCAAGACCTACTTCTCGGGCCTCGGCGTCCCGACCGAGATCGAGACCGAGGGCGACGGCCGTTCGGACCACGCCTCGTTCAAGAACGTGGGCATCCCGGTCGGCGGCCTGTTCACGGGCGCCAGCAACACGAAGTCCTCGGCGCAGGCGCAGAAGTGGGGCGGCACGGCCGGCCAGGCGTTCGACCGCTGCTACCACTCATCCTGCGACGGCACGGCGAACATCAACGACACCGCGCTGGACCGCAACTCCGACGCCATCGCCTACGCGATCTGGAACCTCGGCGCGGCCACACCGGTCCCGCCGGGCCCGTCCTTCGAGAACACCGCCGACGTGAACATCCCGGACTCCCCCGGTGCGGCGGTCACCTCGCCGATCACCGTCTCGGGCGTGGCGGGCAACGCTCCGGCCACCACCAAGGTGGACGTCAACATCGTCCACACCTACCGCGGTGACCTGGTGGTCGACCTGGTCGCTCCCGACGGCACCGTCTACAACCTGCACAACCGCAGCGGCGGCAGCGCCGACAACCTCATCCAGTCCTACACCGTGAACGCCTCCTCCGAGGTGGCCAACGGAGTCTGGAAGCTGCGGGCCAGGGACGGGGCCGCGCAGGACGTCGGCTACATCAACAGCTGGAAGATCACCTTCTAGCCGACGGCCCGGTCCGCAAGCCGGTCTAACGGCGGTCGGAACCACGCGAGGCGGGCTGCGGGTCCTGTATGCGGGCCCGCAGCTCCTCGGCGACCGCCCCGATGTCGGCGCGGCCCAGCTTCGCCGCCTCGACGAGATCGCCCAGCACCTCGGGCGAGGGCAGCTGACTGGCCCCGGCCACGCGCAGGTACGAGCGGGTCGCGGCGGCGGCGTAGAACTCGTTCATCGGGGATTCCAGCGCCGGGCACACCGCGAGGGTGTGCAGGAACGCGGCGGCCCGCCACGCGGTGTCCGGGGCGGGCTGTTCGGGGACCAGGACGAGGTCGTTCTGGTGCCGGGCGACCGCGGCGGCCACCCCGGAGGGGTCCCACACGGCGGGATCGGACGGGAGATGGTGGGCCAGAGCGGTCCAGGCCCACTCCATGGTGATCTTCAATTGCCGAAACGCTCCTGGAAGTAGCCCCAGTGGTCGGCGAACTCCTCGATGCCGGACAGGAAGTTCTGCCGGTCGTCGTCGAGTTCGCGTTCCGTGACCTCGGTGATCAGCGCGGTGACCGTCGTGCCCAGCGCCGCCGCGCGCGCCTTCAGGCGTTCGTGGAACTCTTCGTTCAGGCGGATGGTGACGTGTCTCGACATGCCCAACACCGTACAGCGGCCCTGCTGTACGGGGTACGGGAACGCCGGAAGGGTGGGCAGGGACACAGTCCCCGCCCACCCTTCCGCGGCGTCGCGGCGCCCGCGCGGACTACCGGGCGGAATCCGCCGTCTTCACCAGCTGGTCCTTGGTGACCGCGCCGACGTAGACCTTGCCGTCGTCGGTGATCAGGGCGTTGACCAGACGGGTGGAGAAGACGCGCCCCTCGCCGAACTTCCCGGAGACCTTGCCGCCGAGGGAATCCAGGAACTGCTTGGCCTCCTTGGGGGCGTTCTTGTCGTTCTCCAGGTCCTTGAGGTTCGTGCCGGCCCCGGTGTCGATCCGGGCGACCGTGGCCCAGCCCTCGCCGAGGACCTTCACCTCGCCCTTGCCGTTCGCCCCGTCGGCGAGGGCGTCCAGGCCGGGGAAG
The DNA here is from genome assembly GCF_056430495.1 of Streptomyces sp. NPDC045967. NCBI lineage: Bacteria > Bacillati > Actinomycetota > Actinomycetes > Kitasatosporales > Streptomycetaceae > Streptomyces > Streptomyces sp. NPDC045967. The sequence continues at coordinate 125,765 of NZ_JBWKLE010000005.1, forward strand.
GACTCCAGGGCCTTGAACTCCTTGCCGTGCCCGTCCCGGCCGGCCCCGTCCGCGCCCTCGGTCACCTTGGCGCCCTTGGGCGGGGTGAACGCGAACGTGTCGGCGGCCGGCTTGGCGAAGTCCACCTTGGTGAAGCCCGCGTCGACGATCGGCTTGCCGCCCTCGGAGGACAGCAGCTGCACGCGCAGCGGCACGCCGTTCTTCGCGTCGACCGCGATCTGCACCGAACCGACCGTGGAGCCGGCCTGCTTGGGCTTGAGCACCAGCTGGTAGGCGTCGCGCCCGGCCACCTGGGCCGTCTCGCCCACGCCGACCTCCGTGGTGGTGCCGGCGGCCTTCAGGACCTCCTCGGCCAGCTGCTGGGGCGAGGCGGCGAGCCGGTCGGCCGCCTTCCCGTGCTCCGGGGTCCCGCCGCCGTCCTGGCCGGCGGGGGCCTTCTCGTGGAAGACCTCGTTCGACTTGGAGGCGTAACCCCACACGTCGGCGCCGTTGTGGATCAGGCTGTACTCGTCCTTGCCGTCCAGGAAGGTCAGCTTCTGGCGGTCCGGGCCGTCGGCGGCCACCCGGAAGGTGTGCGTCCCGTTGGCCAGCTGCGCGACCTTGTCCTCCGGAGCGGCGGAACCCCCCGCCATGCCCCCGCCGCCGCCGAGCAGCCCGCCGGCGATCTTCGGCAGGCCCAGGTCGGTGCTGATCCTGGCGGTGCCGGACAGCTGCTGCACGTCCGAGGCGGCGATCTTCTCGATGAGCTGCTGCGCCGTCACCTTCGGCAGGTCCGGGCCGCCGGCATTGGCGAAGGCCGGGACCATCGCGACGGTCGCCGCGGCCACACCCGCCACCGCGACCGGTACGGCGTACCGGGCGACCTTGCGAGAAGTCTTCGTGTTCGCTGACATGTCAGTGCCCTGCCCTCTGTGTCGACGGCGGCGACCCCCGTGTCGCCGCGCTCACCCGATCTGGTGGGGTTTGATGACTCCATCTGACCAAAACGGCGGCCGCAAAGCGTCAGTCCCCGGACGCAAGTGGACGTACGACCGTGGGATGACACGGAACGGGCCCCCCCCCGCCCCGACCCGTAGGGGTCGCCATGGCGGAAGGGCCCGTCGGCCAGGCGGGACTTCGACGACAGGGCCTAGCCGGCGCGGTGCACCACCGCGTCGCAGAGTTCCTCCAGCGCCGACTTGGCGAAGCACTCCGGCAGGGGGGCCAGCGTGGCCCGGGCGTCCTCCGCGTAACGGATGGTGTCCCGGCGGGCCCGCTCCAGCGCGGGGTGCGCCCGCAGCCGGGTCAGCACCTCGGTGTGACGTGCATCGTCCGTCAGGTCCCCGTCCAGGAGCCGTACGAGTTCCAGGTCCTCGGGGGCGCCGTCGCGGGCCGCCATCTCGCGCAGCCGCAGCACGGGCAGGGTCGGGATGCCCTCGCGCAGATCGGTGCCGGGAGTCTTGCCGGACTCGTGCGCGTCCGAGGCGATGTCCAGGACGTCGTCGGCGAGCTGGAAGGCGGTGCCGAGCCGCTCGCCGTACTGCGTGAGGATGTCGACGACCGACTCGTCGGCGCCGGCCATCAGCGCGCCGAAGCGGCCGGAGACGGCGATCAGCGAGCCGGTCTTGCCGGCGATGACGTCGAGGTAGTGCGCGACCGGGTCGCGGCCGTCGCGTGGGCCGGCCGTCTCCAGGATCTGGCCGGTCACCAGCCGCTCGAACGCCTCGGCCTGGATGCGGACCGCCTCGGGGCCGAGGTCGGCCAGGATGTGCGAGGCGCGGGCGAAGAGGAAGTCACCCGTGAGGACGGCGACGGAGTTGCCCCAGCGGGCGTTGGCGCTCTCCACCCCGCGGCGCACGTCCGCCTCGTCCATGACGTCGTCGTGGTAGAGGGTGGCCAGGTGCGTCAGCTCCACGACCACGGCGGAGGGCACGATTCCGGGGGCGTAGGGATCGCCGAACCGGGACGCGAGCATCACCAGCAGCGGGCGGAAACGCTTGCCACCGGCCCGCACCAGGTGCTGTGCGGCCTCGGTGATGAAGGGGACTTCGCTCTTGGTGGCTTCCAGCAGACCCGCCTCGACGGCGGCCAGTCCGGCCTGGACATCGGTCTCAAGAGCCTGGTCCCGCACGCTCAGTCCGAACGGCCCGACGACGGTCACGAGGGGTACTCCTGTCTGCTGACGATCACGTAGACGATCACCTGGATTGTCGATGTGTCGCTGCCATCACTCAACCCAGCGTATCGGGTCCGTTTTCGATCACCGAGAGCGCCTGTCCGGTCGCCGCCCGCGCAGCGCCCGAAGAGCACCGGTATGTTCGACAGGAGGCGAATCAACCGGAGAATACGCTTTGTCCCGCAGGTCGCCGCCTGGTGATCGCGCTCGCTCCCTGGCCGCGGCGCACCGCGCAGCCCGTCACGAGGTGGTTGCCGAATGATCGTCCGCACCGATTTCCCGTACGGGACCACCCGCGAGGACGTCCGGATCCCGCTGTCCGACGGGGTGGAGCTGCACGCCCGGATCTGGCGCCCGGTGACCGCCGAGCCCGTGCCGGCGCTGCTGGAGTACCTCCCCGGCCGGCTCACCGACCGGACCGCGCCCCGCGACGGGCAGCGCCACCCCTGGTACGCCGGGTTCGGCTACGCCTCGGTCCGCGTCGACGCGCGCGGCCACGGGTGCAGCGCGGGCCGGCCGGGCGGCGCGGACGACACCCGTGAGCTCGCCGACGGGGTCGCGGTGATCGAGTGGCTGGCGGAGCGGCCGTGGTGCACGGGCGCGGTGGGGATGTTCGGCATCGGCCGGGGCGGTTCGGACTCCCTGCGGATCGCGGCCCTGGCCCCGCGACCGCTGAAGGCGGTCGTCACCGTGTGCTCCACGGACGGCCGGTACGACAACGTCGGGCCCCACCTGGGCGGTTCCGTGCCGGCCGGCGACATGCACGCGCGGGCGGCCGCCCTGCTCGCCTGCGCCGCCCTCCCGCCGGACCCGCGGTACGCGGGCGACGGCTGGCGCGCGCAGTGGCTGGACCGGCTGGAATCGGTCGAACCGCTGATCCACACCTGGCTCTCGCACCAGACCCGCGACGCGTACGGGCGCCACGGCAGCGTCGGCGAGGACCACACGGCGATCCGCGCGGCGGTCCTGGCGGTGGGCGGTTGGCACGATCCCCACCGGGACACCGTGCTGCGGCTGCTCGCCGCGCTGCCGCCCTCCCGGGTGCGCGGCCTGATCGGCCCGTGGTCCCACCAGTACCCGGACGGCGGGCTCCCGCCCGGTCCGGCGATCGGCTTCCTCCAGGAGACCCTGCGCTGGTGGGACCACTGGCTGCGCGGCGAGGACAACGGCGTGCCGGAGGAGCCGGCGCTGCGCGCCTGGATCAGCGGCTCGCACCCCCCGGCCACCTCCTACGAGGAGCTTCCCGGCCGCTGGGTCGCCGAGACGGCCTGGCCGTCGCCGTCGGTGATCCCCGTGGCGTACGGGTTCCAGGGCGCCCCGGTGGCCGTCGCCTCTCCGCAGCACACCGGGCTGGACGCGGGCCGCTTCCTCCCCTCGGGCGCCGGCGCCGACCTGCCGCCGGACCAGCGGGAGGAGGACGCGAAGTCGGCGTGCTTCGAGTTCCCGGTGGCCGACGGGGAGCCTCTGGAGATCCTCGGCCGGCCCTCGGTGACGCTGCGGCTGCGGCTGGACGTGCCGTACGGCCAGGCGGTGGCCCGGCTGTGCGACGTGGCCCCCGACGGCTCCTCGACGCTTGTCACCCGGGGCGCGCTGAACCTGTCCGCGCGGCAGGGCCGGGACCGGGCCGTGCCGTGGCCGGTGGGCTCCTACGAGGAGGTCGCCTTCGAGCTGAACGGCATCGGGCACGCCTTCGCGCCGGGGCACCGCATCCGGCTCGCGGTGTCGTCCGCGTACTGGCCGTGGATCTGGCCGCGAGCCGGGTCCGAGGCCGGCTGGACCCTGGACCCGGCGGGGAGCGCGCTGACCCTGCCGGTGCGGGCGGCTGCCGCCGGCGGCGGCGCGGCCGAGGAGGGGGTCCGGTTCGAGGCGCCGGAGCAGGCGGAGCCGCTGGGAGTGGCGCTCCCGGCCACGCTCGACGAGCCGCGGCCGGAGCGGCTGGTCGTACGGGACGTGGCGCGCGGGACGTGGCGGCTGGAGGTCGATCCCGGGGGCGGGGGCACGCGGGTGTACCCGGACGGCCTGGAGTCCGGCGAAGAGGCGCTGGAGGTGTACGAGATCCAGGACGGGGACCCGCTGTCGGCCCGTACCCGCTCGGACCGGTCCGTCCGGCTGCACCGGCCGGAGCGGGGGTGGGACGTGCGGATCCGGACCCGGTCGGAGATCCGCTGCGACGCGGGCGGTTTCCTGACGTCGGACGAGGTGGTGTGCCGGGAGGGGGACGAGGTGGTCTTCCACCGCACGTGGGAACGCCGGCTGCCGCGGACGGCGGGCTAGCCGGGTCGGTGGCCACTGGCCGCGCGGCCGGTGGCCCTGGCGGGCCACCCGGGGCTCCGCCCCAGGACCCCGCGCCTGGAAACGCCGGCGGGGCTGAGCTTCGGCCGCCGCCGGCGTCAGACGTACAGCCGCTCCAGGACCACCGCGATGCCGTCGGCCTCGTTGGAGAGCGTCACCTCGTCGGCCACCGCCAGCAGCTCCCGGTGGGAATCGGCCATGGCCACCCCGTGCGCCGCCCACGCGAACATCGGCACGTCGTTCGGCATGTCGCCGAACGCGATCGTCGCGGAGGGGGCCAGGCCCAGCACGTCCGCCGCCCGCGCGAGCCCGCTGGCCTTGTCGATGCCCGGCGGCTGGAGCTCCACGGTGTGCTCGCCCGCCATGGTGACGTTCACCAGGTCGCCGACCACCCCCCGCGCCACCCGCGTCAGCTCGTCGTCGTCGAGAAGGGGGTGCTGGAGCAGCACCTTGTTGATCGGGGCGGACCACAGGTCCGACCGGCGCGGCACCCGTACCGTCGGCAGGTGCGGGTGCCACATCCGGTAGCCCGGCCCTATCAGCATCTCCGCGTCGACGCCCTCCTGGTTGACCGCCGCGTAGACCTCGCCGATCTCCGCCTCGATCTTGCCGAGGGCGACCTCGGCCAGCCCCCGGTCCATGGACACGGAGTGCAGCAGGCGCCCGCGCGCCGCGTCGTACACCTGCGCGCCCTGCCCACACACCGCGAGCCCCTCGTAACCCAGACCGTCCAGCACGTGCCGGACCTGGGGGACCGGGCGGCCGGTGACGATGATGTGCTGCGCGCCCGCGGCGCGCGCCGTGGCGAGGGCCGCGTACGAGCGGGCGGAGACGGTGTCCCCGGCGCACAGCAGAGTCCCGTCCAGGTCAGTGGCGATCAAGGCATAGGGGAGGGCGGAAGTCACGGCGCCAAGGATACGGACCCCGTTGGACAAGTCCTACAAATAGCGCCCGAATCCGGCCTCCCGCAGGCCCCACCAGCCACGTAACGTGTCAACCAGCCATCGGGACACCCCCGGACCGCGTCGAAAGCGAGGCAGCACCCCATGCCCCAGCAGAGCCCCCTCGATGTTCCCGAGGGCGACCCGTTCGGGCCGCACAACCTCCCCTACGGCGTCTTCTCGACCGCCGGGGAGGACCGCCGCCGGATCGGTGTGCGGATCGGCGGACACGTGCTGGACGCGGGGGCGGCCGCGGCAGCGCTCGGTTCCCCCTACGCCGGACTGCTCGGGCGGTCCTCGCTCAACCCGCTGCTGGCCGCCGGGCGCACCGCCTGGCGCGACGTGCGCCGCGCGCTGACCGCGTGGGTGACCGACCCCGGCCACCGCCCCGCCGTGGAGCCGCACCTGCTGCCGCTGGAGGAGGTCACGCTGCACCTGCCGTACGAGGTCGCCGACTACGTCGACTTCTACGCCAGCGAGCACCACGCCACCAACGTCGGACGGATCTTCCGGCCCGACGGGGACGCGCTCACCCCCAACTGGAAGCACCTGCCGATCGGTTACCACGGGCGGTCGGGCACCATCGTGGTGTCCGGGACGGACGTCGTACGGCCCTGCGGCCAGCGCAAGGCGCCCACCGACCCGGCGCCGGTCTTCGGCCCGTCGGTCAAGCTCGACATCGAGGCCGAGGTCGGCTTCGTCGTCGGGACCCCCTCCGAGCTGGGCCGCCCGGTCGCGCTGGGCGACTTCGAGGACCACGTCTTCGGGCTCTTCCTCCTCAACGACTGGTCGGCGCGCGACATCCAGGCCTGGGAGTACGTGCCGCTCGGCCCCTTCCTCGGGAAGTCCTTCGCCACCTCCGTCTCCGCCTGGGTGACCCCGCTGGAGGCCCTGGACGCGGCCCGAGTGGCCCCGCCGGCGCGGGACTTCCCCCTGCTGCCGTACCTGGACGACGCCTCCGCCGACCGTCCCGGCGGCTTCGACGTGCGCATCACCGTCTCCATCAACGGGACGGAGGTGGCCCGGCCGCCGTTCGCGTCGATGTACTGGACCGCCGCGCAGCAGCTCGCGCACATGACCGTCAACGGCGCGTCCCTGCGCACCGGTGACGTGTACGGCTCCGGCACCGTCAGCGGGCCCGAGACCGGCCAGCGCGGCTCGCTGCTGGAGCTGACGTGGAACGGGCGCGACGCGCTCGAGCTCGCCGACGGCAAGCGGACCTTCCTGGAGGACGGGGACACCGTCACCCTCACCGCGTGGGCGCCCGGCCCCGGCGGCACCCGGGTGGGCCTGGGCGAGGTCACCGGCCGCATCGCGGGATCCCGCTAGCCCGGCACACGGAGCCGGCGGGGCGGCGGGCCCGGCGGATCCGGCGCCGCGCGCGGGCGGGCGCCCGTACGCCGGGCGGTGTGCGCCCGTACGCCGGGCGGGCGGCGTGTCCGGGTGCACCGGCCTGCCGCCCGGCCGGAGGGCGGGGCGTGGGCGATGCTCCTGGGGCTTCGACCCCGCGATCCAGGAGTCCCCCGATGGCCTCTCGTACCGGCATGTCCGCCCTGGCCCTCGCCGCAGCGGCGGCGCTCACCCTTCCGGCGGCGCCCGCCGCGGCCCACCCCGGCCCGAACGCAGGTCCGCACACCGGCCCGTACGCGCACACCGGCCCGTACTCCGACCCCCGCACCGGCCTCGCGGCCGCGACCGGTCTCACCCGGGCGGCGCTGGCGAGCTCCCGCTACCTGCGGGAACCCGCGGCGACCGCCGCCGGGTACGTGCCCGACCGGTACTGCGTGGCCGACCCGGCGGGCGGCGGGGCCGTGGGCTACCCGCACTTCAACCACGCCCACGACGACTCCCTCGACCCCGAGAAGCCCGCCGCGCTGCTCTACGAGGACGACGACACGGGCCGGCGCAGGCTGGTCGCCCTCGAATGGGTCGTCACGGACCGGGACGGCAGGGTGGAGACGGACGACGACCGGCCGAGCCTCTTCGGACAGCCCTTCAAGGGACCCATCCCGGGCCGCTTCAAGGGCCAGAAGGTGCACTACGCCCTGCACGTGTGGCTCTGGAAGCCCAACCCCGCCGGCCTGTTCGCGACGTTCAACCCGGACCTGCGCTGCCGCCCGGGGACGACCAGGCCGTGACCCCCGTTCGGAGGCGCGCCGCGTGCGGACGGCCCGGTGGGCCGGGATGGTGAACGCACGCAGCCGCCGAACCCGTCGTACCCCGTTCCCCCCACCGCGAGGAGCCGCCGCCATGCCCGTACGTCCCCTCAAGCCCCTTCTCGCGTGCGCGGCCGCCGCGGCGCTCGGCCTGGCCGCCGTGGCCCCCGCCCACGGCGTCGAGGGGCCCGCGCCCGACCCGCGCGACCACCGGGCCATGGCGGACATGGCGAGGGCGGTCCGGGCGACGGCCAAGTACGCGGACGAGCGGGAGGCGCTCAAGGACGGGTACGTCCCGCACGGCAAGGAGTGCATGTCCAACCCGTTCGGGGTGGGCGCCATGGGCTACCACTACGTCAAGGCGGCCCACTGGGGTTCGACGGACCCCGCCAGGCCGACCGCGCTCCTCTACAGCGCCGAGAAGGACCGCAACGGCCGCCGCAAACTGCAGGCCGTGGAGTGGATGTCCACCGACCGCGACCAGGACCTCACCACCGCCGACGACCGGCCGAGCATGTTCGGCCTGCCCTTCGACGGGCCCATGCCCGGCCACTGGACGGGCATGCCCAAGCACTACGACCTCCACATGTGGGTGTACGAGAAGAACCCGGCCGGCCGCTTCCACAACTGGAACCCGAACATCAAGTGCTCCGGGCAGATGACCCACCCGTAAGAGCGCGTACCGGGGCCCGGCTCCCCCGAAGGGAGCCGGGCCCCGGTACGACCCGCACGACAGCCCGTCAGCGGACGAACGTGCTCGCCTGCCCCGCCAGGTCCAGGAAGTACTGCGGGGCCACACCCAGGACCACGGTCACCGCGACGCCCACCGCGATCGTCGTCATCGTCATCGGCGAGGGGACGGCCACCGTCGGCCCGTCGGTCTTCGGCTCGCTGAAGAACATCAGGACGATCACCCGGATGTAGAAGAACGCGGCGATCGCGGACGAGATCACACCGACCACGACCAGCGCCCCGGCGCCGCTCTCCGCCGCCGCCTTGAACACGGCGAACTTGCCGGAGAAGCCCGACGTCAGCGGGATGCCGGCGAAGGCGAGCAGGAACACCGCGAAGACCGCCGCCGTCAGCGGCGAACGGCGGCCGAGCCCCGCCCACTTGGACAGGTGGGTCGCCTCCCCGCCCGCGTCCCGCACGAGCGTGACCACCGCGAAGGCGCCGATCGTCACGAAGGAGTAGGCGCCCAGGTAGAACAGGACGGACGAGACGCCCTCCGCGGAGGTCGCGATCACACCGGCCAGGATGAAGCCCGCGTGCGCGATCGAGGAGTAGGCGAGCAGCCGCTTGATGTCGGTCTGCGTCACGGCGATCACCGCGCCGGCCAGCATCGTGACGATAGCGATGCCCCACATCACCGGCCGCCAGTCCCACCGCAGGCCGGGCAGGACCACGTAGAGCAGCCGCAGGAGGGCGCCGAACGCGGCCACCTTCGTGGCCGCCGCCATGAAGCCGGTGACCGGCGTCGGGGCGCCCTGGTAGACGTCCGGGGTCCACATGTGGAAGGGCACCGCGCCGACCTTGAAGAGCAGGCCCATCAGGATCAGCGCGGAGCCGATCAGCAGCAGCACGTCGTTGCCCATGGTCGCGGCCAGCGCCGGGTCGATCTTCGTGACCGTGCCGTCGACCACGTCGGAGATCGCCGCGTAGGAGACGGAGCCCGCGTACCCGTAGAGCAGCGCGATGCCGAAGAGGAGGAAGGCGGAGGAGAACGCGCCCAGCAGGAAGTACTTGACCGCGGCCTCCTGCGACATCAGCCGCTGGCGGCGGGCGAGGGCGCAGAGCAGGTACAGCGGGAGGGAGAAGACCTCCAGCGCGATGAACAGCGTCAGCAGGTCGTTGGCCGCCGGGAAGATCAGCATGCCGGCGATCGCGAACAGGGCGAGGGGGAATACCTCGGTGGTGGTGAACCCCGCCTTGACGGCGGCCTTCTCGCTGTCGCTGCCCGGTACGGACGCCGCCTGGGCGGCGAAGGAGTCCACCCGGTTGCCGTGCGCGGCCGGATCCAGGCGCCGCTCGGCGAAGGTGAAGACCGCGACGACCGAGGCCAGCAGGATGGTGCCCTGCAGGAACAGCGCCGGTCCGTCGACCGCGATCGCGCCCATCGCCGCGATGTGCGCCTTGGTGGAGCCGTACCCGCCGGCCGCGAGGCCGACGACCGCCGCGAAGGCCGAGGCCAGCGCGGCGACGGTGAGGAACACCTGTACGTAGTAGCGGGACCTGCGCGGCACGAATGCCTCGACGAGGATCCCGAGGATCGCCGCGCCCACCACGATCAGCGTGGGCGCGAGCTGCGCGTACTCGATGACCGGCGCCGGGATCCGGTCGACCGGCGCCTCGGCCGCCAGCGGCCACAGGCTGTGGGCGGAAGTCAGGGTGCTCACTTCGCCGCCTCCACTTCAGGTGCGGGGTCGGTCTGCTTCACGTCCGACATGGTGTGCTGCACCGCCGGGTTGACGATGTCGGTCAGCACCTTCGGGTACACGCCCAGTCCGATCAGCAGCGCGATCAGCGGGGCGACCACCAGCACCTCCCGCAGGCGCAGGTCCGGCATGGTGCGGACCTCCTCCTTCACGGGGCCGGTCATGGTGCGCTGGTAGAGCACCAGCGTGTAGAGCGCGGCCAGCACGATGCCGACGGTGGCGATGATCCCGACCACCGGGTACCGGGCGAAGGTGCCGACCAGGACCAGGAACTCGCTGACGAAGGGAGCGAGCCCGGGCAGGGAGAGGGTGGCCAGGCCGCCGATGAGGAAGGTGCCGGCGAGGACCGGCGCCACCTTCTGCACACCGCCGTAGTCGGCAATGAGCCGCGAGCCGCGCCGCGAGATCAGGAAGCCGGCCACCAGCATCAGCGCCGCCGTCGACAGGCCGTGGTTGACCATGTAGAGCGTCGCGCCGGACTGCCCCTGGGACGTCATCGCGAAGATGCCGAGGACGATGAACCCGAAGTGCGAGATGGAGGCGTAGGCGACGAGCCGCTTGATGTCCCGCTGCCCGACCGCGACCAGCGCGCCGTAGATGATGCTGATCAGGGCCAGGACCAGGATCACCGGCGTGGCCCACTTGCTGGCCTCGGGGAAGAGGCCGAGGCAGAAGCGGAGCATCGCGAAGGTGCCGACCTTGTCGACGACCGCGGTGATCAGGACGGCGACCGGGGCGGTGGACTCGCCCATCGCGTTGGGCAGCCAGGTGTGCAGCGGCCAGAGCGGGGCCTTCACCGCGAACGCGAAGAAGAAGCCGAGGAAGAGCCACCGCTCGGTGCTGGTCGCCATGTCGAGCGTGCCCGCGGCGCGGGCCGCGGTGATCTCCTGGAGGGAGAAGTTCCCGGCGACCACGTACAGCCCGATGACGGCGGCCAGCATGATCAGGCCGCCGGCCAGGTTGTAGAGGAGGAACTTGACCGCCGCGTACGAGCGCTGCGCGGCCGCGTTCTCCTCGGAGCCGCCCGCCGCGGCCGCCGAGTGGGAGGACGTGGCCCGGTCCCCGAAGCCGCCGATGAGGAAGTACATCGGGATGAGCATGGCTTCGAAGAAGATGTAGAAGAGGAAGACGTCGGTGGCTTCGAAGGAGATGATCACCATCGCCTCGACCAGCAGGATCAGCGCGAAGAAGCCCTGCGTGGGCCGCCAGCGCCGGCTCTTGGTCTCCAACGGGTCGGCGTCGTGCCAGCCGGCGAGGATGATGAACGGCATCAGGACCGCGGTGAGCCCGATGAGCACCACCCCGATCCCGTCCACGCCCAGCTCGTAGCGGACACCGAAGTCGGCGATCCAGGAGCGGGATTCGGTGAGCTGGTAGCGGTCGCCGCCGGGCTCGAAGCGGATCGCGACGAGCACGGCCAGGGCCAGGGTCGCCAGCGAGAAGAGCAGGGCGAGCCACTTGGCGGCGGTCCGCCGGGCGGCCGGGACGGCCGCCGTCAGGATCGCTCCGACCGCGGGGACCGCGGCCGTCAGCGTCAGAAGCGGGAAACTCATCTCACACCGCCCTCATCAGCAGGGTCGCGGCGATGAGGATCGCCGTGCCCCCGAACATCGATACCGCGTAGCTGCGGGCGTAGCCGTTCTGCAGCTTGCGCAGCCGACCGGACAGGCCGCCGACCGAGGCGGCCGTACCGTTGACCACGCCGTCGACCAGGCTGTGGTCGACGTACACGAGGGAACGGGTCAGGTGCTCCCCGCCGCGCACCAGCACGACGTGGTTGAAGTCGTCCTGGAGGAGGTCCCGCCGGGCCGCCCGGGTGAGCAGCGAGCCGCGCGGGGCGAGGACCGGGACGGGCCTGCGGCCGTACATCGCCCAGGCGATGGCGACTCCGACGACCAGGACCGCCATGGTGGCGAGCGTGACCGTGAGGGCGCTCACCGGCGGGTGTCCGTGCGCGTATCCGGTGACGGGCTCCAGCCACTTCAGGAACCGGTCGCCGATGGCGAAGAAGCCTCCGGCGAACACCGACCCGAACGCCAGGACGATCATCGGAACGGTCATCGACTTCGGCGACTCGTGCGGGTGCGGCAGCTCCCCCGGGTGCGCCTCGGCGCCGGGCTCCACGCCGGGCGTCCGGTCCGGGTCGGGCGCCGGCTGCCAGCGCTTCTCGCCGAAGAAGGTGAGGATCATGACGCGGGTCATGTAGAAGGCGGTGATGCCCGCGCCCAGCAGGGCGACGCCGCCGAGGATCCAGCCCTCGGTGCCGCCCTTGGCGAAGGCCGCCTCGATGATCAGGTCCTTGGAGAAGAACCCGGACAGGCCCGGGAATCCGATGATCGCGAGGTAGCCGAGGCCGAAGGTCACGAAGGTGACCGGCATGTACGTCCGCAGGCCGCCGTACTTGCGCATGTCGACCTCGTCGTTCATCCCGTGCATGACGGAACCCGCGCCGAGGAACAGGCCGGCCTTGAAGAAACCGTGCGTGACCAGGTGCATGATCGCGAAGACGTAGCCGATGGGGCCGAGGCCCGCCGCCAGGACCATGTAGCCGATCTGGGACATCGTCGAGCCGGCGAGGGCCTTCTTGATGTCGTCCTTCGCGCAACCGACGATCGCACCGAAGAGCAGCGTGACCGCGCCGACAATGGTGACCACCAGTTGGGCGTCGGGCGCCGCGTTGAAGACGGCGCCGGAGCGGACGATCAGGTACACGCCGGCCGTCACCATGGTCGCCGCGTGGATCAGGGCCGAGACCGGGGTCGGGCCCTCCATCGCGTCACCGAGCCAGGACTGCAGCGGCACCTGGGCCGACTTGCCGCAGGCGGCCAGCAGCAGCATCAGGCCGATCGCCGTCAGCGTGCCCTGCGAGGTCTCCCCCACGGAGCCGAGCACGGGCCCGAAGGCGAAGGTCCCGAAGGTGGTGAACATCAGCATGATCGCGATCGACAGGCCGATGTCGCCGACCCGGTTGACCAGGAAGGCCTTCTTCGCGGCCGTGGCCGCGCTGGGCTTGTGCTGCCAGAAGCCGATCAGGAGGTAGGAGGCGAGGCCCACGCCCTCCCAGCCGAAGTACAGCAGCAGGTAGTTGTCGGCGAGGACCAGCAGGAGCATGGCCGCGACGAAGAGGTTGAGGTAGCCGAAGAAGCGGCGGCGGCGCTCGTCGTGCTCCATGTACCCGATCGAGTACAGGTGGATGAGCGTGCCCACCCCGGAGATCAGCAGGACGAAGGTCATCGACAGCTGGTCCAGCTGGAAGGCGATGTCCGCCTGGAAGCCCTCCACCGGCACCCAGCTGTACAGCCGCTGGTTCAAGGTCCGGTCCTCGGCGGCGCGCCCCAGCAGGTCGGCGAAGAGCACGGCGCCGATGCCGAAGGAGACGGCCGCGAGCAGGGTGCCGATCCAGTGGCCGGCCTTGTCGAGGCGCCGGCCGCCGCACAGCAGCACCACCGCTCCGAGCAGGGGCGCCGCCACCAGCAGCGCAATCAGATTCTCCACTGTGTACGCCCCTTACAGCTTCATCAGGCTGGCGTCGTCGACCGATGCCGAGTGGCGGGTACGGAACAGCGACACGATGATCGCGAGGCCCACCACGACTTCCGCGGCGGCGACGACCATCGTGAAGAACGCGATGATCTGGCCGTCGAGGTTGCCGTGCATCCGCGAGAAGGCGACGAAGGCGAGGTTGCAGGCGTTGAGCATCAGCTCGACGCACATGAACAGCACGATCGCGTTCCTGCGGATCAGCACTCCGGCCGCGCCGATGGTGAACAGCAGGGCCGCCAGGTACAGGTAGTTGACCGGGTTCACTTCGAGGCCTCCTCACGGCCGAGGCGCTCCGAGGAGGCCTGCTCCAGTGCCTTGAGGTCGGACAGCGCCTCGGCCGAGACGTCCCGGATCTGGCCCCGGGCGCGCAGGGTCTTGTTGACCGTCAGCTCGGACGGCGTGCCGTCCGGCAGCAGACCGGCCACGTCCACGGCATTGTGCCGGGCGTAGACGCCGGGCGCGGGCAGCGGCGGGAGCTGGACGCCCTCGCGGACCCGGCGCTCGGCCAGTTCGCGCTGGGTGGCGGCGCGCTCGGTGCGCTCGCGGTGGGTGAGCACCATCGCGCCGACGGCCGCGGTGATCAGCAGCGCGCCGGTGATCTCGAAGGCGAAGACGTACTTGGTGAAGATCAGGCCGGCCAGCCCTTCGACGTGCCCGGCGGAGTTGATCCGGCCGAGTCCGTTGAAGTGGGTCAGTCCGGCGTTGCCGATGCCGCCGATCAGCAGGATCCCGAAGCCGAGCCCGCACAGGACGGCCAGCCAGCGCTGGCCCTTGATGGTCTCCTTCAGGGAGTCGGCGGCGGTGACGCCGACGAGCATGACCACGAAGAGGAAGAGCATCATGATCGCGCCGGTGTAGACGATGACCTGGACGACGCCCAGGAAGTACGCCCCGTTCGCGAGGTAGAAGACCGCCAGGATGATCATGGTCCCGGCCAGGCTGAGCGCGCTGTGCACGGCCTTCTTCATCAGGATCGTGGCCAGCGCACCGATGACGGCGACCGTGCCCAGGATCCAGAACTGGACCGCCTCACCGGTGGAGGTGAGCGAGGTGGCGGCCGCGGCGAGCGAAGCGCTCATCGTCCGATCACCTCCTGGGAGGCCGGCTCGGTCGGGCCGAAGTCGGAGGCCGCCTCCTGCGGGGCCTGCTCGCCCTCGGACGCGGCCGACTGCCGGACCGTCCCCGGCGCGGCCCCGGTCACCAGCCCGCGGTAGTAGTCGGTGTCCTCCGTGCCGGGGAACATCGCGTGCGGGGCCTCGACCATGCCCTCGGTGAGCCCGGCGAGCAGCTGCTCCTTGGTGTAGATGAGCGATTCGCGGCTGGAGTCGGCCAGTTCGAACTCGTTCGTCATGGTCAGCGCCCTGGTCGGGCACGCCTCGACGCACAGCCCGCACAGGATGCAGCGGGCGTAGTTGATTTGGTAGACCCGGCCGTACCGCTCGCCCGGGGAGTAGCGCTCCTCCTCGGTGTTGTCCGCGCCCTCCACGTAGATGGCGTCGGCGGGACAGGCCCAGGCGCACAGCTCGCACCCGATGCACTTCTCCAGGCCGTCGGGGTGCCGGTTCAGCTGGTGGCGCCCGTGGAACCGCGGGGCGGTCGTCTTCGGCTGCTCCGGGTACTGCTCGGTGAGGCGCTTCTTGAACATGGCCTTGAAGGTCACGCCGAAGCCGGCCACCGGGTTCTGCCACTTCTCGTTCGGGTCGGTGTCAGCCATTCTCAGCACCCTCCTCTCGGTCACTCTCAGTATTCGCGCCACCACTGACAATCAGCTCCCGCTCGGTCCGCGGTCGTCGGCGCGGTACGGGGGCCAGGTGCTGGCCGGGCTTCGGCGGTACGGGGAATCCGCCCGCGAGCGGGTCGAAGGGCTCGGCCGCGGCGTCCTTGCCGGCCGCCGCGGCGGCCTTCTCGCGTTTGTCGCGGAACAGGTCCGCGATGAAGGAGAGGAGCAGGATCGCCACGACGGCGCCGCCGACGTAGAGGACGATCTGGCTGAAGTCGTAACTCTCGTTGCGCAGCGCCCGCACGGTGGCGACCATCATCAGCCACACCACCGAGACGGGGATCAGGACCTTCCAGCCGAGCTTCATCAGCTGGTCGTAGCGCACGCGCGGCAGCGTGCCGCGCAGCCAGATGAAGAAGAAGAGGAGCAGTTGCACCTTGAGGACGAACCAGAGCATCGGCCACCAGCCGTGGTTCGCGCCCTCCCAGTAGGTGGAGATCGGCGCCGGGGCCCGCCAGCCGCCCAGGAAGAGGGTGACCGAGACCGCCGAGACGGTGACCATGTTGACGTACTCGGCGAGCATGAACAGCGCGAACTTGATGGACGAGTACTCGGTGTTGAAACCGCCGACCAGGTCGCCCTCGGACTCCGGCATGTCGAAGGGTGCGCGGTTGGTCTCGCCGACCATCGTGACGACGTAGATGATGAAGGAGACCGGCAGCAGGACGATGTACCAGCGGTCGGCCTGGGCGTCCACGATCGCCGAGGTCGACATCGACCCGGAGTAGAGGAAGACCGAGGCGAAGGCCACGCCCATCGCGATCTCGTAGGAGATCATCTGCGCGCAGGAGCGCAGGCCGCCGAGGAGCGGGTAGGTCGAGCCGGAGGACCAGCCGGCCAGCACGATGCCGTAGATGCCGACCGAGGCGACCGCGAGGACGTAGAGCATCGCGATGGGCAGGTCGGTCAGCTGCATCGTGGTGCGCTGGCCGAAGATGGAGACCTCGTTGCCCGCCGGGCCGAAGGGGATCACCGCGATGGCCATGAAGGCCGGGATCGCCGCGATGATCGGGGCCAGGACGTACACCACCTTGTCGGCCCGCTTGACGACGACGTCCTCCTTCAGCATCAGCTTGACGCCGTCGGCGAGCGACTGGAGCAGGCCCCAGGGGCCGTGCCGGTTGGGGCCGATGCGCAGCTGCATCCAGGCGACGACCTTGCGCTCCCACACGATGGAGAAGAGCACGGTCACCATCAGGAAGGCGAAGCAGAACACCGCCTTGATGACGACGAGCCACCAGACGTCCCTGCCGAACAGGGTCAGGTCCTCGGCGGCGAGCTGTACCGCGTTCACGCGCCCACCTCCATGGTGGTGTCGCCGGTGCCGGCCCCGGCCGCGGGGCCGATCCGGACGAGGGTGCCCGGGCGGGCTCCGGTGTCGGCGAGGACCCCGGACCCGGTGGAGTTCAGCGGGAGCCAGACGACGCGGTCGGGCATCTCGGTGATCCGCAGGGGCAGTTCCACCGACCCGGCCGGGCCGGTGACCGCGAGGACGTCCCCGTTCTTGACGCCCGTCTCGGCAGCCGTGGCCGCCGAGAGCCGGGCGCTCGCCTCGTGCCGGGTGCCGGCCAGGGCTTCGTCGCCGTCCTGGAGCCTGCCCTGGTCGAGCAGGAGCCGGTGGCCGGCCAGGACCGCCTCGCCGGCGCCCGGCCGGGGCAGCGGCACCGGGTCGGTCGCCTGCCCGGTCGGGAGCGCGCCCTGCCAGGTGCCGAGCCCGTCCAGCTCGCGGCGTACGGCGTGCACGTCGGGCAGTGCGATCGGCCGGTCGGCGGCGTCGGCCAGCATGTGCAGCACGCGGGCGTCGGCCGGGGCGAGCCGGCGGGTCATCTGGTCGGGCTTGAGCGCGGCCTCGAACGGCCGGACCCGGCCCTCCCAGTTGATGAACGCACCTGCCTTCTCGGCCACGGCGGCGACGGGGAAGACCACGTCCGCGTGCTCCGTGACCTCGCTGGGCCGCAGTTCGAGGGAGACCACGAACGCCTCCTGCAGGGCGGTCCGCGCACGGGCCGGGTCCGGCAGGTCCGCGACCTCGACGCCCGCGACCACGAGGGCGGACAGTTCGCGGGTGGCGGCGGCCTCGACGATCTGGCCGGTGTCGCGGCCGTAGCGGTGCGGGAGTTCGTCCAGGCCCCAGGCGGTGGCGACCTCGTCGCGGGCCCGGGGGTCGGTGGCCGGGCGGCCGCCGGGCAGCAGGGACGGCAGCGCGCCCGCCTCGACGGCGGCCCGCTCCCCGGCCCGGCGCGGGATCCACACCAGCCTCGCCCCGGTCGCCGCGGCCACGCGCACGGCGGCGGTCAGCGCGCCCGGCACCCCGGCGAGGCGCTCCCCGACGACGATGACCGCGCCGCTCAGGCGCAGCGCCTCGGCGGCGACGCCGCCGCCCGCCTCCAGGCCGGTCCGGGTGGCCAGCGCGTCCAGCCACTCCGGCTCGGTGCCGGGGGCGGCGGCCAGCAGGGTGCCGCCCGCCTTCTGGAGCCCGCGGGTGGCGAAGGGGGCGAGGGCGAAGGTCCGCTGCTTGTGCTTGCGGTGGGCCTTGCGCAGCCGCAGGAAGACCCCGGGGGCCTCCTCCTCGGCCTCGATGCCGGCGAGCAGGACGGCGGGAGCCGCCTCCAGGTCGGTGTAGGAGGCCCACCGGCCGCGCAGATCGATCCCGTACCCGGCGACCTCGGAAGCCAGGAAGTCGGCCTCCTCCGCGCTGTGCACGCGCGCCCGGAAGTCGATGTCGTTGGTGTCGAGCACGACCCGCGCGAACTTGGCGTACGCGTAGGCGTCCTCGACGGTGAGCCGGCCGCCGGTCAGCACCCCGGCGCGGCCCCGCGCGGCGGCGAGGCCGTTCGCCGCCGCCTCCAGGGCCTCGGGCCAGCTCGCCGGCACCAGGGCGCCGTCGGCGCCGCGCACCAGCGGGGTGGTCAGGCGGTCGCGCTGCTGCGCGTAGCGGAACCCGAAGCGGCCCTTGTCGCAGATCCACTCCTCGTTGACCTCGGGGTCCTCCGCGGCCAGCCTGCGCAGCACCTTGCCGCGGCGGTGGTCGGTCCGGGTCGCGCAGCCGCCCGCGCAGTGCTCGCACACGCTCGGGGAGGAGACGAGGTCGAAGGGGCGGGAGCGGAACCGGTAGGCGGCGGAGGTGAGGGCGCCGACGGGGCAGATCTGGATGGTGTTGCCGGAGAAGTAGGACTCGAAGGGATCGCCCTCGCCGGTGCCGACCTGCTGGAGCGCGCCGCGCTCGAGCAGCTCGATCATCGGGTCGCCGGCCACCTGGTTGGAGAAGCGGGTGCAGCGCGCGCACAGCACGCAGCGCTCGCGGTCCAGCAGCACCTGGGTGGAGATCGGGACGGGCTTCTCGTACGTCCGCTTGCGCCCCTCGAAACGGGACTCGGCGTTCCCGTGGCTCATCGCCTGGTTCTGCAGCGGGCACTCGCCGCCCTTGTCGCAGACGGGGCAGTCCAGCGGGTGGTTGATGAGCAGCAGCTCCATCACCCCGCGCTGGGCCTTGTCGGCGACCGCGGAGGTGAGCTGGGTCCTGACGACCATGCCGTCGGTGCAGGTGATGGTGCAGGAGGCCATCGGCTTGCGCTGGCCCTCCACCTCGACGATGCACTGGCGGCAGGCGCCGGCCGGGTCGAGGAGGGGGTGGTCGCAGAACCGGGGGATCTCGATGCCCAGCTGTTCGGCGGCCCGGATGACGAGCGTGCCCTTGGGAACCGACAGCTCGACGCCGTCGATGGTGAGGGACACCAGGTCCTCGGGTGGCACCGCGGCCCCTCCGCCACCGGCGGGAGCGTTACTGGTGACGGTCATGCGTTCACCTCCGTGTCAGCCCAGAGGGTCGACTTCCTGGGGTCGAAGGGGCAGCCCTTGCCCGTGATGTGCTGCTCGTACTCCGCGCGGAAGTACTTGAGCGAGGAGAAGATGGGGCTGGCGGCGCCGTCGCCGAGTGCGCAGAAGGACTTGCCGTTGATGTTGTCGGCGATGTCGTTCAGCTTGTCGAGGTCGGACATGACGCCCTTGCCGGCTTCGATGTCCCGCAGCAGCTGGACCAGCCAGTAGGTGCCCTCGCGGCAGGGGGTGCACTTGCCGCAGGACTCGTGGGCGTAGAACTCCGTCCACCGGGTGACGGCCCGCACCACGCAGGTCGTCTCGTCGAAGCACTGGAGCGCCTTGGTGCCGAGCATCGAGCCGGCCGCGCCCACGCCCTCGTAGTCGAGCGGGACGTCGAGGTGCTCGTCGGTGAACATCGGGGTGGAGGAGCCGCCCGGGGTCCAGAACTTCAGCCGGTGCCCGGGCCGCATCCCGCCGCTCATGTCGAGCAGCTGGCGCAGGGTGATGCCGAGCGGGGCCTCGTACTGGCCGGGGCCGGCGACGTGCCCGGAGAGCGAGTACAGGGTGAAGCCGGGGGACTTCTCGGTCCCCATCGACTTGAACCAGTCCTTGCCCTTGTTCAGGATCGCGGGAACCGAGGCGATGGACTCGACGTTGTTGACGACGGTGGGGCACGCGTAGAGCCCCTCCACGGCGGGGAAGGGGGGGCGCAGCCGGGGCTGCCCGCGCCGGCCCTCGAGGGAGTCGAGCAGGGCCGTCTCCTCGCCGCAGATGTAGGCGCCCGCTCCCGCGTGCACGGTGATGTCGAGGTCCAGCCCGCTCCCGAGGGCGTCCTTGCCGAGGTAGCCGGCCTCGTACGCCTCGCGCACCGCCTCGTGCAGGCGCCGCAGCACCGGTACGACCTCGCCGCGCAGGTAGATGAAGGCGTGCTGCGAACGGATCGCGTAGCAGGCGATGATCATGCCCTCGATGAGGGAGTGCGGGTTGGCGAAGAGCAGGGGGATGTCCTTGCAGGTGCCCGGCTCCGACTCGTCCGCGTTGACGACGAGGTAGTGCGGCTTGCCGTCGCCCTGCGGGATGAACTGCCACTTCATCCCGGTGGGGAAGCCCGCGCCGCCGCGTCCGCGCAGGCCCGAGTCCTTCACGTACGCGATGAGGTCGTCCGGGGTCATCGCCAGGGCCTTGCGCAGGCCCTCGTACCCCTCGTGGCGCCGGTAGGTCTCCAGCGTCCACGACTCGGGCTCGTCCCAGAAGGCGGAGAGGACCGGGGCGAGGAGCTTCTCCGGGCTGCCGTTCTTGCTCAGTTCAGTCGACACGGACATCACTCCCCTCCCTCGGTGGTGGTCTCGCCGCGGGAACCGCCACGGGATTCGCCGCGCGGGTGCACGATCGGGGTGCGCGGGGACTCGCCGCGGGCGATGCGCAGGCCGATCAGGGAGGCGGGGCCCGCGCCGCCGGTCGCCTCGACCGCGCCCTCGCGCTCGTCGGGGAAGCCGGCCAGGATGCGGGCGGTCTCCTTGTACGTGCACAGGGGCGCGCCCCGGGTCGGCGCGACGGGCCGGCCGGCCAGCAGGTCGTCCACCATGGCCTTGGCGGACTCCGGGGTCTGGTTGTCGAAGAACTCCCAGTTGACCATCACCACGGGGGCGTAGTCGCAGGCCGCGTTGCACTCGATGTGCTCGAGGGTGACCTTGCCGTCGGGGGTGGTCTCGTTGTTGCCGACCCCGAGGTGCTCCTTGAGCTCCTCGAAGATGGCGTCGCCGCCCATGACCGCGCACAGGGTGTTGGTGCAGACACCGACCTGGTAGTCCCCGGAGGGCCGCCGCCGGTACATCGAGTAGAACGTCGCCACCGCGGTGACCTCGGCGGTGGTCAGGCCCAGCACGTCGGCGCAGAAGCGGATGCCGGTGCGCGAGACGTGGCCCTCCTGCGCCTGGCACAGGTGCAGCAGCGGCAGCAGCGCGCTGCGGCTGTCGGGGTAGCGGGCGATGACCTGCTTCGCGTCCGCTTCGAGGCGTTCGCGCACGTCGGCCGGGAAGTCGGGGGCGGGAAGCTGGGGCATGCCCAATGAGATGTCGGTCATCGGTCGACGCCTCCCATCACGGGGTCGATGGAGGCGACGGCGACGATGACGTCGGCGACCTGGCCGCCCTCGCACATCGCGGCCATGGCCTGCAGGTTGGTGAAGGACGGGTCGCGGAAGTGGACCCGGTAGGGGCGCGTGCCGCCGTCGGAGACGACGTGCACCCCGAGCTCGCCCTTGGGCGATTCGACGGCCGCGTAGGCCTGGCCGGCCGGCACCCGGAAGCCTTCGGTCACCAGCTTGAAGTGGTGGATGAGGGCCTCCATGGAGGTGCCCATGATGTTCTTGATGTGGTCGAGCGAGTTGCCGAGCCCGTCGGGGCCCATCGCCAGCTGCGCCGGCCAGGCGATCTTCTTGTCGGCGACCATCACCGGGCCCGGCTCCAGCCGGTCCAGGCACTGCTCGACGATCCGCAGGGACTGGCGCATCTCCTCCAGGCGGATCAGGAAGCGTCCGTAGGAGTCGCAGGTCTCGGTGGTCGGCACGTCGAACTCGTAGGTCTCGTAGCCGCAGTACGGGTCCGACTTGCGCAGGTCGTGCGGCAGGCCGGCGGAGCGCAGGATCGGGCCGGTGGCGCCCAGCGCCATCGCTCCGGTGAGGTCGAGGTAGCCGACGTCCTGCATGCGGGCCTTGAAGATGGGGTTGCCGGTGGCGAGCTTGTCGTACTCCGGCAGGTTCTTCTTCATGGTCTTCACGAACTCGCGCAGCTGGTCGACCGCGCCCGGGGGCAGGTCCTGGGCCAGGCCGCCGGGGCGGACGAACGCGTGGTTCATGCGCAGTCCGGTGATCAGCTCGAACACGTCGAGGATCAGCTCGCGGTCGCGGAAGCCGTAGATCATGATCGTGGTCGCGCCCAGCTCCATGCCGCCGGTGGCGATGCACACCAGGTGGGAGGAGAGCCGGTTGAGCTCCATCAGCAGGACGCGGATGACGGTGGCGCGGTCCGGGACCTGGTCGGTGATGCCGAGCAGCTTCTCGACGCCGAGGCAGTACGCCGTCTCGTTGAAGAACGGCGTCAGGTAGTCCATGCGCGTCACGAAGGTGGTGCCCTGCGTCCAGTTCCGGTACTCGAGGTTCTTCTCGATGCCGGTGTGCAGGTAGCCGATGCCGCAGCGGGCCTCGGTGACCGTCTCGCCGTCGATCTCCAGGATCAGGCGCAGCACTCCGTGGGTGGAGGGGTGCTGCGGGCCCATGTTGACGACGATCCGCTCGTCGTCCGCCTTGGCGGCGGACCGGACGATCTCGTCCCAGTCGCCGCCGGTGACGGTGTAGACGGTGCCTTCGGTCGTCTCGCGCGCGGAGGCGGTGTGCGATGCGTTCGGGGTGTTCATCAGCTGTACGACCTCCGCTGGTCGGGAGCCGGGATCTGGGCGCCCTTGTACTCGACGGCGATGCCGCCGAGCGGGTAGTCCTTGCGCTGCGGGAAGCCCTGCCAGTCGTCCGGCATCATGATCCGGGTCAGGGCGGGGTGGCCGTCGAAGACCAGGCCGAAGAAGTCGTACGTCTCGCGCTCGTGCCAGTCGTTGGTCGGGTAGACGGCCACGAGCGAGGGGACGTGCGGGTCGCTGTCCGGGACGGACACCTCCAGCCGCAGGATCCGGCCGTGGGTGAGCGAGCGCAGGTGGTAGACGGCGTGCAGCTCGCGGCCCTTGTCGCCGGGGAAGTGCACGCCGGAGACGCCGGTGCAGAGCTCGAAGCGCAGGGCGGGGTCGTCGCGCAGGGTGCGCGCCACCCGGACGAGGTGCTCGCGGGCGATGTGGAAGGTGAGCTCGCCCCGGTCGACCACCGTCTTCTCGATGGCGTTCTCGGGGAGCAGGTCCTGCTCCTCCAGGGCGCCTTCGAGTTCGTCGGCCACCTCGTCGAAGTAGGAGCCGTACGGTCGGGTGGCCGCGCCGGGCAGGGCCACGGTGCGGACCAGCCCGCCGTAGCCGCTGGTGTCGCCGCCGGCCTGCGCTCCGAACATGCCCTTGCGGACGCCGATGACCTCGGGGCCGCTCGCGCGCGGGGCGGGGACGTCGCTCGCGCCGCCGCCCGTGCCGTTGCCGTTGTCGCCGTTCTCCGGCTCTCGGGTCGCGCTCACCGGAGCAGCCCCTTCATCTCGATGGTGGGGAGGGCCTTGAGGGCCGCCTCCTCCGCCTCACGTGCCGCCTCTTCCCGGTTCACGCCGAGCTTCGAGCCCTGGATCTTCTGGTGGAGCTTGAGGATCGCGTCCATCAGCATCTCGGGGCGCGGCGGGCAGCCGGGCAGGTAGATGTCCACCGGCACGATGTGGTCGACGCCCTGGACGATCGCGTAGTTGTTGAACATTCCGCCCGAAGATGCGCAAACCCCCATAGAGATGACCCACTTGGGAGCCGGCATCTGGTCGTACACCTGCCGCAGCACCGGCGCCATCTTCTGGCTGACCCGGCCGGCCACGATCATCAGATCGGCCTGGCGGGGCGAGCCACGGAAGACCTCCATGCCGAAGCGGGCCAGGTCGTACCGTCCCGCTCCGGTGGTCATCATCTCGATGGCGCAGCAGGCCAGCCCGAAGGTCGCGGGGAAGACGGATGACTTGCGCACCCAGCCCGCCGCCTGTTCGACGGTGGTCAGCAGAAAGCCGCTCGGCAGCTTCTCTTCCAGTCCCATGGGAATTCAGCCCCTCAGTCCCATTCCAGGCCGCCGCGGCGCCACACGTAGGCGTAGGCGACGAAGACGGTGAGCACGAAGAGCAGCATCTCGACGAGCCCGAAGATCCCCAGGGAGTCGAAGGTGACGGCCCAGGGGTAGAGGAAGACGACCTCGATATCGAAGATGATGAAGAGCATCGCCGTCAGGTAGTACTTGATGGGGAAGCGGCCGCCGCCGGCCGGCACCGGAGTGGGCTCGATGCCGCACTCGTATGCCTCAAGCTTTGCCCGGTTGTACCGTTTTGGGCCGATCAGCGTGGCCATGACCACGGAGAAGATCGCAAACCCTGCGCCGAGGGCGCCGAGCACGAGGATGGGCGCGTACGCATTCACGCTCCTCGCTCCTTCCAGTCGTCCTTGACCGTTGGACCGCTGCGCCGGCTGGGGCACTTCCCAGCGGCGGCCGGGGCGTGCCCCGCCTCGCGAAGATCGCTCGGGGATCGAACGCATCATGTGAGGCAGTTCACAAGCCGGACTCAGGCGCATCTTATGCCTGCTCCTCTATGATCTGCGACACGGGTAACAACACCGAGTTTGTGATCTCCACCACCTGGCGAACGATCATCAAGTCCGATGAGTGGTGATCTTCGTACGCGAAGCATCCACATGATCACCAAAGGTGACATCCGGGCCGGTTACCGCAGGTCGAAGGAGTGTCGCCCTATCAAACGATGTCCCCTGCAAGCAAATTGGCGTCGCATCGGGTGTGGTGATAAAGGAACCGGGGTCGCCCGGTCGAGGGAGGGCGCGCGTACGGAGGTGGACAGGGGGCGGACGCGGGCCCCGGCGGCGCCTTCCGCGCGTGCATCCGTTCACGAAGTCCAGCGGGGAGTTCACGGCGGGGTCACGGAAGGCCCACAGCGTCCGCACAGCGTGACGCTCCTGTGACCTGCGCCACACCCGTTTCGTGACGGGGAAAGGGGGCTTGGCCATCTGTGCGGAGGGATGGTAGTCCGAGGATCAATTCGGACTAATTGCGGAAACCCCATGATCACAGCCTTGTGACGGCGTGTCCGTTGTGTCCGTTACGTCGTCAATAAGGGCCACGGCGCGCCCGGTTAGCGCCGTTCGCGCGCAACTGTGGCGCAAACCACGTTTCTTGAAGGGAACCCTCGCACCCTGATAGCGGTTGTCCTCATGTCCCACACCGCTCACATACCCAGCCACCGGAAGCCCCGCCGCAGCGCCTCGAAGCTCGCGGTCCGCGCCGGAGTTGCCGGTGGCGTCCTCAGCACCCTCGCCATGGCCGGCACCGCGAGCGCGTCCCCCGCCGAGCCCGTGGCCGAGACGACGCTCGAAATGCCGGTCCTCAACCTGGATCTGGCCGCCGAGGTCTCCTCCGCCGTCACCGCCGCCGCCGAGAACACCCGCGCGGCCGCCGTCGAGGGCGAACTGACGGCCCAGGAGGAGAGCGCCCGCACCGGCGCCGCCGCCGAGGCCAAGCAGGCCAAGGAAGCGGCCCAGAAGAAGGCCGACGACGAGACGGCCGCCAAGAAGGCCAAGGAAGAGGCCGACCGCAAGGCCGAGGCCGAGCGCGCCAACCGCAGCACCGCCCGCGCCTCGCTGTCGACCAAGTCCGCCGCGACCCCCAACGACGGCTCCGGTGCCTCCGTGGCCGCCCCGGCGACCGGCTCCGCCGCCGCCATCGTGAACTTCGCCCGCGCGCAGGTCGGCAAGGCGTACGTGATGGGCGGCACCGGCCCGTCCTCGTTCGACTGCTCCGGCCTCGTCCAGGCCGCCTACCGCCAGGCCGGCATCAGCCTGCCGCGCATGTCCCAGGCGCAGTCCTCGGCCGGCACCTCGGTGTCGCTGAGCGCCCTGCAGCCGGGCGACATCCTGTACTGGGGCTCCAAGGGCAGCGCCTACCACGTCGCCCTCTACGTCGGCGGCGGCAAGTTCGTCGGCGCGCAGAACCCCAGCACGGGCATCGTCGAGCGCAACATGAGCTACGACAAGCCGACGGGTGCCGTGCGCGTCCTCTGAGCCGCCGCACCGCCCGCAACGGCGCAAGGGCCGGTACTCCCCCGCTCGGGGGTGGAGTACCGGCCCTTCGTCCTGCCCGCGACCGGGTCCTGCGAAGATGGCGGCGTGAACGTGAAGCCGGAACAGAACCGCGGCGCCGGCGATCCCACCGCCGTCCGGGCCGCGCTCGGGCTCGGCCTCCTGGCCGTCGGCGGCTGGGCGCTGACCACCACCCGCCCCTGGCACCGCCCCTGGCACCCGCTCACCCTCGCCCTCGGCTGGAGCGCCTCGGGCGTGCTGCTGGTGTGCGGGCTGGTCCTCCTGGTCCGCTGCGTGCGCGGCGTACACGCAGGAGCGGACCGCGGCGGCCCGACCCCGCCCGGCCCGCCCGGCCCGCCGCCCGACGGCCTCAGGCCTTCGGGGCCACCTTCGACAGACCGTTGATGATGCGGTCCATCGCGTCGCCGCCCGTCGGGTCGGTGAGGTTGGCCAGCATCTTCAGCGTGAACCGCATCAGCACCGGGTGCGTCAGGCCGCGCTGCGTGGCGATCTTCATGACCTTCGGGTTGCCGATGAGCTTCACGAAGGCACGGCCCAGCGTGTAGTAGCCCCCGTACGTCTCCTTCAGCACCTTCGGGTAGTTGTGCAGCGCCAGTTCGCGCTGGGCCGGGGTGGCCCGGGCGTGTGCCTGCACGATGACGTCGGCCGCGATCTGCCCCGACTCCATGGCGTAGGCGATGCCCTCGCCGTTGAACGGGTTGACCAGGCCGCCCGCGTCACCGACCAGCAGCAGGCCCTTGGTGTAGTGCGGCTGCCGGTTGAAGGCCATCGGCAGGGCCGCGCCGCGGATCGGCTGGGTCATGTTCTCCGGGGTGTAACCCCAGTCCTCCGGCATGGACGCGCACCATGCCTTGAGGACCTCCCGCCAGTCCAGCTCCTTGAAGGCGGAGGAGGAGTTGAGGATGCCGAGGCCGACGTTGGACGTGCCGTCGCCCATGCCGAAGATCCAGCCGTAGCCCGGCAGCAGCCGGTCCTGCGGGCCGCGCCGGTCCCACAGCTCCAGCCACGACTCCAGGTAGTCGTCGTCGTGCCGGGGCGAGGTGAAGTAGGTGCGCACGGCCACGCCCATGGGACGGTCCTCGCGCCGGTGCAGGCCCATCGCCAGGGAGAGCCGCGAGGAGTTGCCGTCGGCGGCGACGACCAGCGGGGCGTGGAAGGTGACCGGGGTCTTCTCCTCGCCGAGCTTCGCCTGGACGCCGGTGATGTGCCCGGTGCGCGGGTCGCGGACGGGCTCGCCGACGGTGCAGCGCTCGTGGAGGCGGGCGCCGGCCTTCTGCGCCTGGCGGGCCAGGGTCTCGTCGAAGTCGTCGCGCTTGCGGACCAGTCCGTAGTCCGGGTAGGAGGCGAGTTCCGGCCAGTCCAGCTGGAGCCGCTGCCCGCCGCCGATGATGCGCAGGCCCTTGTTGCGCAGCCAGCCGGCCTCTTCGGAGACGTCGATGCCCATCGCGACCAGCTGCTTGGTGGCGCGCGGGGTCAGCCCGTCGCCGCAGACCTTCTCGCGCGGGAACGCGGTCTTCTCCAGCAGCAGGACGTCCAGTCCGGCCTTGGCGAGGTAGTACGCGGTGGTGGAGCCGGCGGGCCCGGCCCCGACGACGATCACGTCCGCGGAGTGTTCGGAGAGGGGCTCGGTCACTGCGGGGTCTCCCGAAGGCTCGATAAAGGGTGCCAGGCGGCACCGGACACGTGCAGTCTATGCAGCGAGAGAGATCACGAACCGAAGGGCTGCCTCCTGTGACCACCTCGCCGACCCGGCCGCTCCCCGCCGTACAGCTGCGCGTGCCCACCCATGAGGACGCCCACGCCTGGCACGCGGTGTTCGACGACCCGGACGTCATGGAGTTCCTCGGCGGACCGGCGGAGCTCTCCTCGTACGTGGAGATCACCGCCCGCCAGCGGATGCACGACGCGCAGCTCGGCTACTGCCTGTGGACGCTGCTGGGCGAGGACGGCTCGGTGCTCGGCTTCACCGGGGCGCAGCCGTGGCCGCGGGAGAAGGCGTGGGGGCCGGTGGGGGAGATCGAGATCGGGTGGCGGCTGGGGCGCTCCGCGTGGGGCCGCGGGTACGCCTACGCGGCCGCGCTGGCCACCTTGGAGCGGGTGCGGGCAGCGGGTGTCCCGCACGTGGTGGCGATGATCGACGACGCCAACGCGCGGTCCGTGGCCGTGGCGGAGCGGCTGGGGATGACCCTGGCGGACCGCTTCCCGCTGCCGGGGGGCACGCGGTACGGCCGCCGCTACGAGCTGGCGCTCGACCGGAGCTGATCCGCCGGGCCCCGCCCGCCCCGGCCCCCGGGGCGGGCCGGGTCCGCGGCGCGTCAGAAGACGGACAGGCCCGTCAGGGTCGTGAAGCGGTCCAGGGCCGCGACACCCGCGACCGAGTTGCCGTGGGGGTCCAGCCCGGGGCTCCAGACGGCCAGGACGCACTGGCCGGGGACGACGGCCACGATCCCCCCGCCGACCCCGCTCTTGCCCGGCAGCCCGACCCGGTAGGCGAACTCGCCCGCCGCGTCGTACGTCCCGCAGGTCAGCATCACCGCGTTGACCTGCTTGGCCTCGCTGCGGGTCAGCAGCCGCGAGCCGTCCGCGCGCAGCCCGTGCCGGGCCAGGAAGAGGCCGGCCCGGGCCAGGTCGGCGCAGCTCATCTCGATCGAGCACTGCCAGAAGTAGTGGTCCAGCAGGGCCGGTACGGGGTTGTCGATGTTGCCGTAGGAGGCCATGAAGTGGGCGACGGCCGCGTTGCGGTCGCCGTGCTCCTGCTCGGAGGCGGCCACCTCCGCGTCGAAGGCGAGGGAGGGGTTCGCGCTCTCCACCCGAAGGAAGTCGAGGAGTTCGCTGCTCGCGTCACCCGTCAGGGTCTGCAGCCGGTCGGTGACCACCAGCGCGCCCGCGTTGATGAAGGGGTTGCGCGGGATGCCGTTCTCGTACTCCAGCTGCACGAGCGAGTTGAACGGGTTGCCGGACGGCTCCCGGCCGACCCGCTCCCACAGCCCGTCGCCGCCTTCCGCCAGCGCCAGCGCGAGGGCGAAGACCTTGGTGACGGACTGCGCGGAGAAGGGGACCTGCCAGTCCCCGACGCCGAAGACGTTGCCCTCGACGTCGGCGAGCGCCATGCCGAACTGCCCCGGGTCCACGGCGGCCAGCGCCGGGATGTACTCGGCGGGGGTGCCGCTGCCCACCAGCGGGGCGATGTCGGCCGCCACCCGCTCCAGCAGTGCCTGGTAGTCCACCGGTCCCTAGGCCCTGGTGCCCCGGTGCAGCGCCACGATGCCGCCGCTGAGGTTGCGCCAGGCGACCTTGGACCAGCCCGCCTTCTGCAGCAGGGTGGCGAGCGCGGGCTGGTCGGGCCAGTCGCGGATCGACTCCGCGAGGTACACGTACGCGTCCGGGTTGGAGGAGACCGCCCGCGCTACCGGTGGCAGGGCCCGCATCAGGTACTCGGTGTAGACCGTGCGGAAGGGGGCCCAGGTCGGCTGTGAGAACTCGCAGATGACGACCTGGCCGCCGGGCTTGGTCACCCGGTACAGCTCGCGCAGCGCACCGTCGGTGTTCTGGACGTTGCGCAGGCCGAAGCTGATCGTCACGGTGTCGAAGACGCCGTCCTTGAAGGGGAGCTTCGTCGCGTCGCCGGCCGTGAGCGGGAGCCACGGGTGCTTCTTCTTGCCCTCCCGCAGCATCCCCAGCGAGAAGTCGCAGGGCACGACGTAGGCACCGGTCGCGGCGAACGGCAGCGAGGAGGTCGCGGTGCCGGCGGCCAGGTCGAGGACGAGGTGCCCGGGGCGGGCGCCGACGGCCTTGGCGACCTCCTTGCGCCACAGCCGCGCCTGGCCGAGGGAGAGCACGTCGTTGGTGAGGTCGTAGTTCGCCGCCACGCCGTCGAACATCGAGGCGACTTCGTGCGGCTGCTTGTCCAGGGAAGCCCTTGTCACTGGTGTTCGCCCCTCGGTGTGCGCTGCGGATCGGCGGGTACCGCCCCATCCTCTCAGGCCGGACGGGCACCGAAGGACCGGCCCCGGACGGACCGGTCCCGGACGGCGCAGGGCGCACAACTGGCCCGAAGGACAGTTCCGCGCGGGGCCCGGGGGGCGTTGACTGGGGGCCGGTGCGGCCCGGTGACGGTCACCCAATGGATCATGGGCCTTCACCAGCGGCCGGATCCGTGGCGGCCGCCACGAGCAAAGGGCTTCACGATGCCGGCAGGCCATTCCACCGGTCGCTCCCGCCTCGGCCCGCGCGCCGCGCGCCGGGCGGAGCGGCGCAAGCGGCTGCGCCGTACGCTCGTCCTCGGCTCGGCGGCCCTCGTAGCCGTCTCGGCGACCGCGTACGCGATGTCGCCCGGCGAGGACGCGGCCACGGCGGACGGACGGCCCGCCGCGGCCCGCAGCGACCAGGGCGGTGCGGCCGCCGAGGGGGCGGGCCCGGCCGCCCAGGGCGGCGTCCGCTCCGCCTCCCCCTCCGCCGCCGCCAGCCCCCCGGCCAAGCCCGCCGGCTCGCCCACGCCCACCCCGGCCGCCTCCGCCTCCCCCACCGTCCCGGCCGCCGGCACGGGGGCCTTCACCGCCTCCGCGGCCTCCGGTTCCGCCCGCGGCAAGGGGACCGTGCGCCGCTGGCGGATCGAGGTCGAGGAGGGCAGCGGGGTCGACCCGGACTCCGCCGCCCGCTCCGTCGAGGCGATCCTGGCGGACCCGCGCGGCTGGATCAGGAACCCGGCCTACGCCTTCCAGCTCGCCGGCCCCGGGCAGCCGGTGGACTTCACCGTCAAGATCGCGACGCCCACGACCACCGACCGGCTGTGCGAGGTGGTCACCCCCGAGCTGGTCGGCGAGACCAACTGCCGGGCCGGGCACACCGTGGTGGTGAACCTCAAACGCTGGCAGGAGGGATCACCGCAGTTCAGCGGCTCGGTGGAGGAGTACCGGGCACTCATCGTCAACCACGAGGTCGGGCACGAGCTCGGCCGCGACCACGAGACCTGCCCGGGCCCCGGCCAGCCCGCTCCCGCGATGATGCAGCAGATCAAGGGCCTGCTCGGCTGCAAGTCCAATGCCTGGCCGTACGACGTGGACGGAACCTACCTGTCCGGTCCGCCCGTCCCTTAAGGGGAGAGCCGGCACCGGATGGACCGGCCGCGGCCGAGGAGTGGAAACCGTGCGCGTCGTCAGCTTCAGCGTCCCCGCGTGGTTCCCCCCGTACGACGCCCCTCCCGGGGACGTCCGCGGCCCGGCGCAGCTGACGGAGCAGGAGTCGGCGGTGTTCCTGTGCCTGGCCACCGGCGCCTCCAACGCGGAGCTCGCCGCCGAACTGCACCTGTCCGTCAGCACCGTCAAGTTCCACGTGGGCAACATACGGACGAAGCTCGGCGGGATCAGCCGCCTCCAGGTCTGCCTGCTCGCCGCGCTCGCCCGGCAGCGCCCGCCACTCAGCGACGGCGGTGCAGCAGCCGGCCCCCGATGACCGTGGCCACGCACGTCGTGGCGCCCCGCTCCACCAGCTCCTGCGGTCCGGCGACCGCGAACACCGCGAACCGGGCCGGTGCGCCCCGCTCCAGGGCCCCGTGGAAGGCGTCCCCGGCCGCGGCCCGGCCCGCACGGCCCTCCCCGGCGAGGCCCGCGAAGGGGTCGATACGGGGCGCGCCGTCGTACGGGGCGGGCGGCAGGACCGCGAGCCCCGAGCGGACCACCGCCGTGCGCACCGCCGGGATCGCGAAGCGGCCGGCGACCGCCACCGCCCCGCACGCCAGGAGCTTCTGGGTGCCGCGCCGGGCACTGTGGCCCCACCGCGCCTCGGTCAACTCCAGCCGCTCCAGCGCCTGCGCCCCGCTGATCGGCTCGGTGCCGAGCTCGGCGGTCTCGTACGGATCGTGCGGGTAATAGGTCCGCTCCAGGAGCGTGTCCGCACCGCGCACCAGCAGCCCCGGGGTCAGCATCCCCGGCCACCGCCTGGTCCGCGCGTGCGGGTGGGCCGCGGCGAGGTCCTCGTACGCCCCCACGGCCGCGATCCGTTCGCCCTCGACCAGGACCGCGCCGCCGGGCAGCGGCGCGGACCCTTCCCCGGCCGGGGCCGCCCCCGCCCCGGGGAGGAGGAGGTCGGCGGTGTGGAGCGTCAGCATCAGTTCGTCGGGATGAGCTTCAGCTCGGGGTGCGCGGTGCCGCCCTCGATGGCGGTGGAGGAGATGTGCGAGACGACGCGGTCGTCGACGGGGTCGTTCGCCGGGTCGTCGTGCACCAGGAGGTGCTCGTACGTCGTCGCGCGCTGCGCCGGGGTGCGGCCCGCCTTGCGGATCAGGTCGATGATCTCCTGGCGGTTGGAGCGGTGCCTGGCACCGGCCGAGGAGACGACGTTCTCCTCCAGCATGATCGAGCCGAGGTCGTCCGCGCCGTAGTGCAGCGAGAGCTGGCCCGCCTCCTTGCCAACGGTGAGCCAGGAACCCTGGATGTGGGCGATGTTGTCGAGGAACAGGCGCGCGATGGCGATCATGCGCAGGTACTCGAAGATCGTCGCCTGGGTGCGGCCCTTGAGGTGGTTGTTCTCGGGCTGGTAGGTGTACGGGATGAAGGCGCGGAAGCCGCCCGTACGGTCCTGCGTGTCACGGATCATCGCGATGTGCTCGATGCGCTCGGCGTTGGTCTCGCCGGTGCCCATCAGCATGGTGGAGGTGGACTCCACGCCCAGCTTGTGGGCGATCTCCATGATCTCCAGCCAGCGCTCGCCGGACTCCTTGAGCGGGGCGATCGCCTTGCGCGGGCGCTCCGGCAGCAGTTCGGCGCCGGCGCCCGCGAAGGAGTCGAGGCCGGCCGCGTGGATGCGCCGGATGGCCTCCTCCGCGGTAACGCCCGAGATGCGGGCCATGTGCTCGACCTCGGACGCGCCGAGGGAGTGGATGACCAGCTGCGGGAAGGCCTTCTTGATGGCGGAGAAGTGCTCCTCGTAGTACTCGACGCCGTAGTCCGGGTGGTGCCCGCCCTGGAACATGATCTGCGTGCCGCCGAGCTCCACGGTCTCCGCGCAGCGGCGCAGGATGTCGTCGAGGTCGCGCGACCAGCCCTTCTTCGCGTCCTTGGGGGCCGCGTAGAAGGCACAGAACTTGCACGCCGTGACGCACACGTTCGTGTAGTTGATGTTCCGTTCGATGATGTACGTGGCGATGTGCTCGGTGCCCGCGTAGCGGCGGCGGCGCACCGCGTCGGCGGCCTGGCCGAGCGCGTGCAGCGGCGCGTGCCGGTAGAGGTCGAGCGCCTCGTCCCTGGTGATCCGGCCCCCTGCGGCGGCGCGGTCGAGGACAGACTGGAGAGCGGCCTGGTCGGTCACCGGTGCGTCACCTTTCGGCGGTGTGTCAAGGTCCGGACCGATCCAGCCTACGCCAGGGCCTCCGGGCGCCCGTCACGGGCTGCGGGTGAGGTCCCCTTCCGGCTTTCCGGCCGCGGCGTCCCCCGACCGGTAGTGCAGGGTCCCGTTGTCGCGCAGGCTGAACCGCTCGTCGGCCGAGCCGTTGGAGCAGATACCGGGAGCGGGGTTGGGGCCGCCCGAGGTGTCCAGGACCAGCGAGCGGTCGGTCGCCGAGGCCAGCTTCCAGTCGCCGCTGCAGTCGGTGCCGAGGACGGCGAGGACCGACCTGTCCCGGCCGACGGCCTCGCCGACCTTCCCGGCCTTGATGGTGATCTCGAACTCGGTGGCGACGCCCAGCCGGGCGGTGGTGACGGTGCCCTTCCAGGTGCCGATCAGTGCCTCGGGTACGTCCTGCCGGGCGCCGGGGGACGTGCTCCCGGCGGTCGGGCCGGTCCCCGCGGCCGGGGGCGACGCCGACGCGGAGGTGCGCGGGCCCTCGCCCGCCGCGCTGTCCCGGCCCTCCTCTCCCGAACCCGGCAGCAGCCCCGCCCCGTACAGCCCGCCGGACACGGCGGCCAGCACGGCCGCCGCGGCGAGCACGAGCGTGCAGCTGAAGCGGCGCCCGGCCGCGCCGACGGTGACCTGCCGTCCGCCGGGGGCGGTGCCCGGTGGTGCGGGCACGCTCCCGCCGCCGACCGCGGCGGGCGGTCCGTAGGGACCGTACGGGGCCGGCTGCGCCTGCCGTCCGTACGAGGGGTCGGGGGCGCCGAAGCCGGCGCCGGGCGGCCCGCCGTACGAAGGGGCCGAAGGGGCCGAAGGGGCCGAAGGGGCCGTGAACGGGATCGGGCCCGAGGGGGCGTCGGGGACCACCGCGCCGGCCGCGCCCGGGTCGGCGTCCAGGTCGAGCAGGGCGACCGCGGCCCGGCTCGCCTCCTCGACCAGGGGCGCGGGCAGCCAGCCGGGGGTGAGCGGGGCCCCGCCCAGCTCCGCCGCCACCGCCTCCGGCGCGGGCCAGTCCTCGGCCGACTTGGCCAGGCAGGCCCCGATGAGCTCCCGCAGCCGTCCGGCCGGCACCGCGTCGAGCTCGGGCGGCTCGTGGACGACCTTGTACAGGAGGGTCGCCGGGTTGTCCCCGGTGAAGGGCGGCCGGCCGGTCACCGCGAAGACCAGGACCGCGCCGAGCGAGAACACGTCGGAGGCCCCGGCGACGCCCTTGCCGAGGATCTGCTCGGGCGACATGTAGCCCGGCGAGCCGATGGAGACCCCGGTGGAGGTGAGCGGGGCGGCGGCGCCGGACTCCGTCCGGGAGGACCCCCACGCGGCCCGGGCGATCCCGAAGTCGATCAGCCGGGGGCCGTCCAGGGTCAGCATCACGTTGGACGGCTTCACGTCCCGGTGGACGAGGCCCAGCGCGTGTACGGCGACCAGCGCGCGGGCCAGACCGGCGCCGACGGCCCGCACCGTGGCGGGGGGCAGGGGGCCGTGCGCGGCCAGCGCCCGGTCCAGGGACGGGCCCGCCACATAGCCGGTCGCCACCCACGGGACGGGGGCGTCCCAGTCGGCGTCGAGCACGGGCGCGGTCCACTCCCCGCCCACCCGCCGGGCGGCCTCGACCTCGCGGCGGAACCGGGCCCGGAACTCCTCGTCGGCCGCGAAGTGCGGGTGCACGATCTTGACGGCCACGGTCCGGCCGCCCGCGCTGCGTCCCAGGTAGACCCGGCCCATGCCGCCGGCACCGAGCCGGCCCAGCAGTCGGTACGCGCCGATGGTCCGCGGCTCACCGGCTTCCAGCGGCTGCATCGTGTCCCCCCATCCCCCGCCAAGCCCGGGCCCCTCGTCATCGCCCGGACGAGCGGCCCGACGCCAGGCAGCAGATTAGGGGGTGGGCGGACGGGGCGGGGCTCCTTTCCTTTCCCCGCGGGTGACGGGAAGGGAAAGGGGAGTCGAATTCACCGGAAACGGCATATCCGGCGTCGCACGGTCATTCGTGCGGTCATTCGTGCGCGGTCAGCGGTCGGCGGGGGCCGCCGCCGTGAGGAGCTCCAGGGCCACTTCCGCGGGATAGCCCGTCGTCGGCCCGGTACGGCGGGCGAATTCCCGTACGCCGGCGATCTGATCCGGCCCGAAGCGGAAGTCCAGCGTGGTGAAGTACCGCTCCAGCAACTCCGCGTCGAATGCCTCCCAGCGGGCCGCCTGCTCGGCGACCTTGGCGACCTCCTCCAGGGACACGTCGCGCGAGGCGAGGAAGGCCTCGTGGACCTGCCGCACGACGGCGGGCTCACGGGCGAGGTAGTCCTTGCGGGCGGCCCAGACGGCGAAGACGAACGGCAGCCCGGTCCACTCCTTCCACATCTGCCCCAGGTCGTACACCTTCAGGCCGAGCCGGGGGGCGTCGTGGAGCGAGGCGCGCAGGGCGGCGTCGCCGATCAGCACGGCGGCCTCGGCCTCCTGCATCATCACGCCCAGGTCGGGCGGGCAGGTGTAGTAGTCGGGCCGGACGCCGTACTGCTCGGAAAGCAGCAGCTGGGCGAGGCGCACGGAGGTGCGGGAGGTCGAGCCGAGGGCCACGCGGGCCCCGTCGAGCCGCTCCAGCGGGACCTGCGAAACGATCACGCAGGACATCACCGGGCCGTCGCAGCCGACCGCGAGGTCGGGGAAGGCCACGAGCCGGTCCGCGTTGCGCAGGAACTCCACGAGGGTGATCGGGGCGATGTCGAGCTCGCCCGCGACGAGGCGCTCGCTCAGCTTCTCGGGGGTGTCCTTGGTCAGTTCCAGGTCCAGCAGCGTGCCGGTTCTGGCCAGGCCCCAGTAGAGGGGCAGGCAGTTCAGGAACTGGATGTGGCCGACGCGGGGCCGGCTGCGGTAGACGTCCACATCGCGAGACTAGCCCCCGGGGTCACGTCAGCCTCGGGGCGGGTCTCAAACGTCCGAGTGACGTGATCTTTCCCTCTGGTCTCCGCCGCGGTCTGCGTGCTAGGCTCGTCGCAAGTTGCAGTTTGGTTTCCCTTGCAGTACGAGGCCTGCGGAGAATGTGACCCGCAGGCTTTTGTAGTTTTCAGACTTCTTAGCAGGTTCTGGAGCAGGGCGACCCTTTGGCCCATAGGAGGGCTCATGGCTACCGGAACCGTGAAGTGGTTCAACGCTGAAAAGGGCTTCGGCTTCATCGCCCAGGACGGCGGCGGCCCGGATGTCTTCGTCCACTACTCCGCGATCAACGCCTCTGGCTTCCGCTCCCTCGAGGAGAACCAGACGGTGAACTTCGACGTCACGCAGGGTCCGAAGGGCCCGCAGGCGGAGAACGTCACCCCGGCCTAATCGCCTGGGCCAACCTATATCGCGGTTGGAAAGAGCAGTACCCAAGGAGCCCTGTCCCCTTCTGCGCGAGCAGAACGGCAGGGCTCCTGCCTTTTCCCTCCCGGGGTGGGTGGCGGGGTAACGACGTGGGGGGCACCCCCCCCCCCCCCCCCCTGGCCCGCGCCGCTTACCGGGTCCAGGGGAAGAGGGGGGGGGGGGGGTTTCTTGTTCTGTCAGCATCCCCCGGGGGGGGGGGGGGAGGGG
>NZ_JBWKLE010000005.1:162553-249184 GCF_056430495.1 Streptomyces sp. NPDC045967
AAAAAAACGGACCATCCTCCCCCTCCCCCCTGCTGGGGGGGGGGGCGGCCCCCCCCCCCCCCCCCCCCCCCCCCCCCCCCCCCCCCCCCCCCACGTCGTTACCGGTGCCCGGGGCCGGGACGGCGGGTGCGGCTCCCGCCTGCGCCCATCGCCCCCGGGGGGCGGGCCGGCCGGGGCCGGGGGCCGAGTGCGGGCCGGGGCCCGGGGGCCAAGGGGCTTAGTTCGGCCGAGGCCGGGGCTGTGTACGGGCCGGGGCCGGGGGCCGAGTGCGGGCCGCGGCCCGGGGGCCAGGGGCCCAGTTCGGGCCGAGGCCGGGGGCTGTGTACGGGCCGAGGCCGGGGGCTGTGTACGGGCCGGGGCCGGGGGCCATGAGCCGGCCGGGGATCGGGTTCCCGGGGGCGGGGAGACCTGGTCCGGGTGGGGCTGTCGGGGGGTGGGGCGGGGGCCCTCCGGAGGGGCTCCTCGGCTCGCGCATCGAGCCGCGGCTGCGGGAGGGCGGACCCGGGTTGCGCGCTCGTCCTGCGGGACCCTCCTGCGCACCCCCGCCCCACCGCCGGGCTTCGTGAGTCACCGACCGGCTCCGGCACCACCGGCCCCGCCGGCCACTGAGGCACGCCGGCGGGGTGGCAGGCGTCGGCTTACGGCTTGGGGGCCGGGGTGGTGGTGGCCGGGGCCGTGATCCTGAGGTCCAGGAGGAGGGTGACCCCCTGAGGAGTGGTCAGGCGGAGGGTGTACGTGGCCGGGACGAGGTCCGCGTCGGTGAAGAGCTCCGGGAGGACGACCTTGCCGTCGGGGCCCGACGTGAGCAGCGGAAGCCGGTAGGTCTTCTTGCCGGCCCCGTCCTTGAAGTACGGGCTCTTCGCGGTCCCCGGGTCCACCGGGACCCACGCGCCGCCGGCGTCCTTCACCACCAGCTCCGCGAAGACCTCCGCGCCCTCCACGGCCTTGCCCGCGGCCGTGGCGAGGACGGTGATGTCCTCGATGCCCGTACCGGCGACGGCCTCCAGCGGCTTCGCCCCGTCCGGGCGGGCCAGCCGGTCGGCGACCGGCTTCGGCTTGGCCGTGACCGTGCCGGTGAACGCCTTCTCGAGCCGGCCCGTCGTGTCGGTGGCCGAGACCCGCAGGGTGAACGTGCCCTCCCGGGGGCCCGCCGTGAGTCCGGGGGCGGACGCGATGCCCTCGGCGTCGGCCACGGCCACCAGGGAGTCGGCCGGGGCCTTCGGGAAGCGGGTGCCCCCGGTGGTGTCGCCCACGACCACGAACACGACCTGCTGCCCGGCGGCCGGCTTCCCGTCGCTGAGAAGCACCTTCACCCGCGGCACCTCGGTGAACGCCGAACCCGCCTCGGCCGTCAGCCCGGCGCTGCCGATCACCGACAGGTCCTTCAGGTGCGGGGCCGGCGGCTTCGGCTTCTCCGGGGTCGGAGTCGGAGTCGGAGTCGGGGTGGGCGTGGGGGTGGGAGTCGGCTTCGGGTTCGGCGTGTGCGTCGGCTTCGGCGTCGGGGTGGTCCGCGCCGGCGACTGCGGCGTGGGCAGGGTGCTGCCCGGCGTCTCGACGGGGAAGTTCCCGGCCGGCGGGTTCGGGACCTCGCCGACTCCGCCGTTCTGGTACTGCCGCATGTAGCCGAGCACGGTGTTCACGTACTCGCGCGAGTTGTTGTAGCTCAGGACCGCCGCGTCGAGCTTCGCTTCCACCGAGAGGTCGCGGTCGCCCGCGCACAGGTAGAGGCCCGCGCCGAGCGCCGCGTCGTAGATGTTGTTCGGGTCGCGCTTGGCGTCGCCGTTGCCGTCGGCGCCCCACGTGGCCCAGGTGGAGGGGATGAACTGCATCGGGCCGACGGCGCGGTCGAACTCGGTGTCCGCGTCGAACTCGCCCTTGTCGGTGTCGCGGATCTCCGCGAAGCCGTTGCCGTCGAGGCGGGGGCCGCGGATCGACTTCTCGGTGTAGCCGTCGGCCTTGAGCCCGTAACCCGAGGCGTGCACGGACTCGACCCGGCCGATGCCGGCGAGCAGCTGCCAGGGCAGGTTGCAGCCGGGGAGCGCCGAGGCCACGGCCACTTCGGCCCGCCGGTAGGCGTCGAGGGCGGTCGCGGGGATGCCGCTGGCCCCCTCGGGCACGGTCCCGTCGGCGGCCGGCGGCGGATCGGCGACGAGGTCGGGCAGGTCCAGCCGGGCATCACCGCGGTCGGTGGCCTGCGGGCTGTCGGGAGTCGGCTCGGACTCCCCCGCGTCGGCGGTCGACGGGCTGGTCACGACCGCGGCGGTGGTCAGACTGGCCGCGAGTGCCGCGGTGCACAAGACCTTGCGCGAGGTGTTGACGAGGTGACGGTGAAGCGGCTTCACAGTGCGGCGATCCCCCCAGGAGCCGTCATGGGCGTACGGCCGGTCGGGCCGTGAATATCCACTGTCTATCAGGTATTCCCAGGAGACTCGCCGTCACCCCGGAAGATATGACGGACCATTCGTCTCACCTTCACCGCGGTCCGGTGGCCGTTCGCACACAGGGCCAAAATCCCTGTCCGCATTGGCCACATGACCGCCGGTTCCGCCCGGTTCACCGCCCTTTCCCGGTGTTTACGGCCGCTGGTACCGAGCCCGGTCCGGTGGCGCGGTTCCGAGCTCGGCCCACACCGTCTTGCCCGGCCCCCGCGCCACCACCCCCCACTCCCGGGCCACGGCGGCCACCACCAGCAACCCCCGCCCGCCCTCCGCCGACCACGGGTCGACGGGCGCGGGCGAGGCCGGCGGTTCCCTGTCGCAGCGGGTGTCGCTGACCATCACCCGCACGTTCCCCGCCTCGTGCTCCAGCCGCAGTTCGAAGTCCCGCCCCGGCAGGTGCCCGTGCAGTACGGCGTTGGCGGCCAGCTCCCCGACGACGAGCCCGACGTCGTCGGACAGCTCGCACCCGTAGGGGATGCCCCAGATGTCCAACTGGGCCTGCGCGAGCCTCCGGGCGAGCCGGGCCCCGCGCCGTGTGGAGCTGAACCGCTGTGCCATGTCACTCTTTTCAGTCGTCACATCACCGAGCGTGTCCGCCGCGCTCTACGCTTTCCAGTGGTCGCGGCGTGACGCCCTTGCGGTGTAGGCACGCCGACGTCCGTGTGTACGGCTTGTACGGACGAAGGCGGTACAGCGTGAAAGACATGACAGACCGCGAGGAACGGCCCGAACGCCCGGTGGAGGCGGACGGCACGGCCCATCTGTTCCGGGCGCTCGGCAAACAGATCAAGGCACTGCGGGAGGCGGCCGGCCTCCACCAGAGGGAACTGGCCGCGCGGCTGCATGTCAGCGAGGACCTGATCGGCGCGATCGAGCGGGGCGTCCGCACCCCGCAGCCGGACCTGCTGGAGCGGGCGGACGAGGTCCTGGGAGCGCGCGGGGTCCTCCGGGCGGCGGTCCCGGACGTGAAGGACGCGCTGAAGCGGGCGCGGACCCGGCACCCGGACTGGTTCCGGAGCTATGCCAACGCCGAGGCTGAAGCTGTTGCTCTGCACGTGTACAGCGTTCAGGCAGTACACGGACTCCTCCAGACGGAAGCACACGCCCGGTCGCTCTTCTCGCACCGCCGGCCAGTACTCGACGAAGAGACCGTCGAGAAGCGCGTGGCTGACCGCCTGTCGCGTCAGGTGATCCTCGACAAGTGGCCGGCCCCTACGTTCAGCTTCGTCCTGGAGGAGGCAATCCTGGACCGCCCGATCGGCGGACCCGAGGTGCACCGCGAGCAACTGCGACGGATTCTTCAGGTCGGCAGCCTTCGTACGGTGCACCTCCAGGTGATGCCGACAAGGCGAAGCGAACACCCCGCGATGGACGGCTCGTTCAACCTCCTGCACCCGAAGGGGCGGCAACAGGTGGCCTACACCGAGACCTACAACCACGCGCGCGTGATCACCGACCCCGAGGAGGTCCGTGTCTACGCCGAGCGCTATGGGATCATCCGGGCACAGGCCCTCTCGCCCGACGAGTCGCTGGCCTTGATCGAAAAGAAGCTAGGAGAGCCATGAACAGCACCGGACTGGCCTGGTTCAAGAGCAGTTACAGCGGCGGCGAGGGTGGGGACTGCGTCGAGGTCGCCGCCTGCTCCGCCGCCGTCCACGTCCGCGACTCCAAGGTGGCCGGCGGTCCCGAGCTGGCCGTGGCCCCCGGGGCCTGGGACGCCTTCCTGGGCGGGGTTACCGCGGTTCGCTGATCCCGCCCGGCGCGCGCGGGAGCCCGTACGGATCCATGCTGGGCTTGTGAGGCGTACTCGTACGGTGCTGCTCTGCATCGCCGGGCTGGTCGCGGCCACGCTCCCCGCCGGAGTGGCAGATGCCGCGCCGGCAGGCTGTGTCAGCACCCCCGGGCCCGCCCGGGGCCGGGCCGCGGACGTGCTCAGGGTCGCCGAGCAGGCCAAGCGGGAGCTCGGACTGAACTCCTTGATCCTCCGGGTGTCCCAGGACGGCGAGGAGCTGGTCACCACCGCGCTCGGCGAGTCCGTGACGGGCGTTCCCGCGGATCCGGCGATGCACTTCCGCTCGGGGTCGGTGGCGATCGCGTACATGGCCACCGTGCTGCTCCAGCTGGTCGAAGAAGGCAAGGCGGGACTGGATGACACCATCGACCGCTGGCTGCCGGACGCGCCGCACGCCGAGAAGATCACCCTGCGCCAGCTCGGCAACTCCACCTCGGGCCTGCACGACTACGTGACGGACCCGAAGTTCCTCGCCGAGCTGGAGGCCGCGCCGTTCCGGCACTGGACCCCCGCGGAGGTCATCGGCATCGCCGCCGCCCATCCGCTCTGGTACGAGCCGGGCACCAACTTCAGCTATTC
The DNA here is from genome assembly GCF_056430495.1 of Streptomyces sp. NPDC045967. NCBI lineage: Bacteria > Bacillati > Actinomycetota > Actinomycetes > Kitasatosporales > Streptomycetaceae > Streptomyces > Streptomyces sp. NPDC045967. Next base: position 167,363 of record NZ_JBWKLE010000005.1, read on the forward strand.
GCACGCGAACTTCCAGCTCCTCGGCGCCGCCCTGGAGAAGATCAGCGGCGTGTCGCTGGAGCGGCTGCTCCAGGAACGCGTGATGGGGCCGCTCGGGCTGAGCGAGACCGCCAACGCCGCGACCCCCGAGATCCCGGTGCCCGCGCTGCACTCCTTCACCTCGGACCGCGGGATCTATGAGGAGTCCAGCTACTGGAACCCGTCGTGGACCACCGCTCCGGGCGCCGTCCTCACCACCGACATCTGTGATCTGGAGCGGTCCGCCCGCGCCGTCGGCACCGGCGAGTTGCTGTCCGCGGAGTCGTTCGAGACCCAGCTGGACCCCGGGACGGTGGGGCTGGGCGGCACGAAGGGCGGATGCCCGGCCACCGTGTGCCTGAAGAACACGCCGGAGGCGCACTTCGGCTTCGGGGTGCTCGTCGTCAACGGCTGGATCGAGCAGAATCCCTCGTTCTCCGGTTACGCGGCCCTCCAGGCGTACCTTCCGGCGCAGAAGCTGGCCATCGCCGTCAGCGCGACCAAGGGCCCGAAGACCCCCGAGGGCAACCAGGCCCAGACCGTGGCCGAGCGGATCTCGGCGCTCCTGGCCCCGGACCACCCCCTGAAGTCGAAGCACCCGTCCTCCTAGGGCGTGTCCTTCGGATCAGGCCCCGGGGCCCGGCCACAGGCCGTCCTCGGTCAGTCCCAGCAGGCCGATGGCGTTGCCGCGCACGATGCGGTCCACCACATCCGGTGCCAGGTGGCCCATCTGGGCCTGGCCGACCTCGCGGGACCTGGGCCACGTCGAATCGGAGTGCGGGTAGTCCGTCTCGTAGAGGACGTTGCCCGCGCCGATCGCGTCCAGGTTCTTCAGACCGAAGGCGTCGTCGAAGAAGCAGCCGAAGACGTGCTCCGCGAAGAGCTCGGACGGCGCGCGGTGCACCTTGTCGGCGACCCCGCCCCAGCCGCGGTTCTCCTCCCAGACCACGTCCGCACGCTCCAGGATGTAGGGGATCCAGCCGATCTGGCCCTCCGCGTACATGATCCGCAGGTGGGGGAAGCGCTCGAACTTGCCGCTCATCAGCCAGTCGACCATCGAGAAGCAGCAGTTGGCGAAGGTGATGGTGGAGCCGACCGCCGGCGGGGCGTCCGCCGAGGTGGACGGCATCCGGCTGGACGAGCCGATGTGCATGGCGATGACGGTGCCGGTCTCGTCGCAGGCCCGCAGGAAGGGGTCCCAGTAGTCCGTGTGGACGGACGGCAGGCCGAGGTGCGGGGGTATCTCCGAGAACGCGACCGCCCGGACGCCGCGGGCGGCGTTGCGGCGGACCTCGGCGGCCGCGAGGTCGGCGTCCCACAGCGGGATGAGGGTCAGCGGGATGAGCCGGCCGCGGGCATCGGGGCCGCACCACTCCTCGACCATCCAGTCGTTGTACGCCCGCACGCCGAGCAGTCCCAGCTCGCGGTCGGACGCCTCGGTGAAGGTCTGGCCGCAGAAGCGCGGGAAGGTCGGGAAGCAGAGCGCCGACTGGACGTGGTTGACGTCCATGTCCGCGAGGCGTTCGGGAACCGAGAAGGACCCCGGGCGCATCTGCTCGTAGGTGATGACTTCCAGTTTGATCTCGTCGCGGTCGTACCCGACGGCCGTGTCCAGCCGGGTGAGCGGCCGGTGCAGGTCCTCGTACACCCACCAGTCGCCCACGGGGCCGTCGTCGCCCTTCTCCCCCATCACGGGGGAGAACTTGCCGCCGAGGAAGGTCATGTCCTTCAGGGGGGCGCGGACGACGCGGGGGCCGGTGTCCCGGTACTTGGACGGGAGGCGGTCCCGCCAGACATGAGGGGGCTCCACCGTGTGGTCGTCCACCGAGATGATCTTCGGGAAGTTCTCCATGCCGGATACGGTAGCGCCGATCTGACGAACCGTCAGCTCCTCGCGCGCCGATCGGGCCCGGATCAGGGGCGGATCAGGAACGACTCCGTCCGGGACGGGCTGACGTGTACGCGCAAGACAGGGCAGACTGACCCTTACACCGACGGAAGGCAGGGGGACGACAGATGGACGGCGTACCGGCCATCCCGCAGCCGCGGAAGCACCCCGAGTCCGTGACGGCCACCGCCGCACCCGCAGCCCTCGCCCGCCCCGGCGCCGGGCCCGGCCGCCCCGCCCCGGTGCACCGCGCGACCGGGGGCCCCGAGCGCGCCGCGGCCGGCGGCGAGTCCCGCTTCGCCGTACTCGGCCCCATCCGCGCCTGGCGCGGGGGCGACGCGCTGCCCTCCGGGACCCCCCAGCAGCGCGCCCTGCTCGCCGCGCTGCTGCTGCGCGACGGACGGACCGCGACCGCGCCCGAGCTGATCGACGCCATCTGGGGCGAGGACCCGCCGCAGCAGGCCCTCGCCACCATCCGGACCTATGCCTCCCGCCTGCGCAAGGTCCTCGACCCGGGGTTGCTCGTCTCCGAGTCCGGCGGCTACGCGATCCGGCTGCGCTCCGCCGCCACCCTCGACCTCGGTGTCGCCCGGAGCCTGGCCGCCGACGCCGAGGCCGCCCGCGCGGCCGGCGACCGGCCCCTCGCCCGCACCCTGCTGGCCCGCGCCCTCGACCTGTGGGACGGCGAACCCCTGGCCGGGGTCCCCGGTCCCGCCGCGGAGACCGAGCGCACCCGGCTCGCGGAATGGCGCCTGCAGCTGGTGGAGACCCGTCTCGACCTCGACCTGGAGGTCGGCCACCACGCCGAGGCCGTGTCCGAGCTGACCGCCCTCACCGCCGCCCACCCGCTGCGCGAACGGCTGCGCGAGCTGCTGATGCTCGCCCTCTACCGCAGCGGCCGGCAGGCGGAGGCCCTCGCCGTCTACGCCGACACCCGGCGCCTCCTGGCCGACGAGCTCGGCGTCGATCCGCGGCCCGAACTCGCCGCCCTCCAGCAGCGCATCCTGAACGCCGACGCCGACCTCGCCCGCGCCGAGGAGCCGGCCCCGGCCGCCGCGGCCGTCCACGTGCGGCCCGCCCAGCTGCCGGCGACCGTCCCCGACTTCACGGGCCGCACCGGCTTCGTCGAGGAGCTCGGCACCCTCCTCTCCGACGGCGCCGAGGGCCAGGTCATGGCCGTGTCCGCGCTCGCCGGGATCGGCGGCGTCGGCAAGACCACCCTCGCCGTGCACGTCGCGCACGCCGCCCGCCGGCACTTCCCCGACGGCCAGCTCTACGTCGACCTCCAGGGCACCGAGCCCCGGCCCGCCGAGCCCGAGGCCGTCCTCGGCTCCTTCCTGCGGGCGCTGGGCACCCCCGACACCCTCATCCCCGACTCCCCCGCCGACCGCGCCGCGCTCTACCGCTCCACCCTCGACGGCCGGCGCGTCCTGGTCCTGCTCGACAACGCCCGCGACGCCGCCCAGGTCCGCCCGCTGCTGCCGGGCACCGCGGGCTGCGCCGCCCTGGTCACCAGCCGGGTCCGCATGGCGGGCCTCGCCGGAGCCCATCTCGTCGACCTCGACGTGATGAGCCCCGAGGAGGCCCTCCAGCTCTTCACCCGGATCGTCGGCGAGGAGCGCGTGCGCGCCGAACGCCAGGCCGCCCTGGACGTGGTCGGCGCCTGCGGCTTCCTGCCGCTCGCCATCCGCATCGCGGCCTCGCGGCTCGCCGCCCGCCGGACGTGGACCGTCTCCGTCCTCGCCGCCAAACTGGCCGACGAGCGCCGCCGCCTCGACGAGCTGCAGGCCGGGGACCTCGCCGTCAAGGCCACCTTCGAGCTGGGCTACGGCCAGTTGGAGCCGACCCAGCAGCGCGCGTTCCGCCTGCTCGGCCTCGCCGACGGCCCGGACATCTCCCTCGCGGCGGCCGCCGCCGTACTGGACCTTCCCGAGCACGACACCGAGGACCTCCTCGAAGCCTTAGTGGACTGCTCGCTGCTGGAATCCGCCGCCCCCGGCCGCTACCGCTTCCACGACCTCGTACGGCTCTACGCGCGTGCCTGCGCCGAACGCGACGAGCAGCCGCCGGGCGGACGCGAGGCCGCCCTGGACCGGCTGCTGGACTTCTACCTGGCCACCGCCTCCGGGGTGTACGCGCTGGAACGCCCCGGCGACCGGCTCCCGGCGCACCTGTCGCGGACCCACTACCCCGGGCTCGTCTTCGCCGAGCCGCGCGCCGCCCTGGACTGGCTGTACGCGGAGGCCGACCCGCTGCTCGCCTGCGTCCGGCAGGCCTCCGTACGCGGCGGCGGGACGCTCGTCCTGCGGCGGGCCGTGGACCTGCTGTGGGCGGCGAAGGACCTGGCCGAGTCGGGCGCCAACTCCCGGCAGTACGAGTCGGCGGCCGTCGCGCTGCGCGATGCCGCCCGGGCCGCCGAAGACCCGTACGCCGAGGGCCGGGCCCGCACCACGCTCACCAACGTGCACCTGGTCGCGGGCCGGTTCGCCGAAGCGGACGACGAGGCACGCCAGGCCACGGCGCTGGCCCGGGAGGCCGGTGACCCGCTGCCCAGCTGCTGGGCGCCGAACGACCGGGGGATCATCGCGCTCTACCAGGGCCGGCACGCGGACGGCGAGCGGTACCTGCTGGAGGCCATCGAGGGCTTCCGGGCCGACGCCAACAACGTGGGCGAGGCGAGCGCGCTGTGCAACCTCTCCCGCATCCACGTCGAGCTGGGCCGGCTCGGCAGTGCCATAGACCTCGCCCAGCAGGGCATCGCCATCTACGACCGGATGGGCCTGACGCTGCGCCTGGCCAACGGCCGCTACGCGCTGGGCATCGCCCTCACCCAGGCGGGCCGGCTCGGCGAGGCGCTGGCGCAGCTGACGGAGGCGCTGGCGCTGTTCCACGACAACCGCCAGCCGCTCTGGGAGGGCGTGACCCACTTCCGGCTGGCCGAGGCCCATCTGGCAGCCCGCCGGCCCACGTTGGCCGCCTCGCACGCCGAGCAGGCCATCGCGCTGCGCGGGATCGGCGGCGAGTGGCGGCGGGCGACGGTGCTGACGGTGCTGGGCAAGGCCCTGATGCGGCTGGGGCAGACGGACCGGGCGCGGGCCTGCTGGCGGGACGCGGAGGCCGTGTTCACGCAGCTCGGATCGGCGGAACTGGCCGAGGTGCGGGAGCTGCTGGCGTCGGAGATCGCGGCTTAGGCCTTGTCGTCAAAACCAGGCGGGACTTCGACGACCGGGCCCAGCGTCGTGACCTGCGGTGACGGTCGATGAACGAGGCGTTCATCGTTCGTTTATCGCCGCGCGCCACTCTTGGTTCATCGACCCGGCGCGTCGGGGGGCTACCGGGTCGGTTGGAGGACACCCGCTCGGCGGCCGCGGGGGAATCGCCGAGCGGGCCCTACCCACCCATCAGGAGATCCGATGACGACGAACGAGAACATCCTGCCGGACACCGGCGACGTCAAGCCGCTGGACAACCACGCGTCGGGCGCCGACATCGAGACGCTCGACAACCACGCCTCGGGGGTCGAGATCAAGCCGCTGGACAACCACGCGTCGGGCGAGGAGCTCCTGACGATGGACAACCACGCGTCCGGGCCGCGCCCGTAGGGACGGCTCGGGGGGAACCGCACCGGCGTACGGGGGAAACGTACGGGGGAACGGGTGCGGTGACACGGGGGGGAACCCGTACGGGGGACACGGGGGAGCACGGGGGGACGGCGGTCGCGGTGGCCCGGAGGGGGGGCCATCGCGGCCGCCGCCGTGTGCCCGTGGGCGGGTGGGGCGTGGGCCTACCCTGGGGACGTGTTCACCAGCAACGGGCCGAGCGTCCGCGAACTCGCCATCCAGGCCCTCTCCTCGGTCGAGCGCGGCTATGACCTGCTCGCACCGAAGTTCGACCACACGCCCTTCCGCACGCCGGACCGGATGCTCGACGCCGTCGAGGAGGTCCTGGCCCAGCGGGAGGGCTCCTTCGGTGCCGGGCTGGACGTGTGCTGCGGCACGGGAGCCGGGACCGGGATGCTGCGGCGGCTGTGCCGGGGGCGCGTGAGCGGGGTGGACCTGAGCGCGGGCATGCTGGAGGAGGCCCGGCGGGCGCATCCGGACCCGCGGGTGGACTTCGTACGGGCCGACGCGCGGGCCCTGCCGCCCGTCCTCGCGGACTCCTACGACCTGGCCGTGAGCTTCGGCGCCTTCGGCCACTTCCTCCCGGCCGAGCGGCCCGCCCTCTTCGCCGGGATCCACTCGGCGCTGCGCCCGGGCGGGCTCTTCGCGTTCCCGATCGGCGCACCGGTCCCGGTGGGCCACCCGCTGTGGTGGGTGCTGACGGGCTTCGACGCGGTGATGCGGGTGCGCAACGCGCTCTGGCGCCCGCCCTTCGTCATGTACTACCGGACCTTCCCGCTGGGCGGGGTCCGCGCCGACCTGGTGGCGGCCGGCTTCACGGTGGAGACGGTGCCGCTGGACCACTTCGGCCGCCGGCCCTCCGGCGCCCCGAACTGGCGGCTGGTCCTGGCCCGCAAGGACGGGTCGTCACACCGGACGCCCGGGTGGAGCGGCTCGGTTCAGTAGGCCGGCTCAGCACCCGTGGAGGGCACCTTGTCAGCCGAACTTCCCGCATGGATGTTCCCGCCCCGCCCGAGCGGCTGGGAGGCGGACGACCTCGACCACCTGCCCCAGGCACCCCGGCACACCGAGCTCATCGATGGAGCGCTGTCACGGTCGCCTACGACCGGGTCGAGGACGAGCCGAGCGGGCCAGCCGTCCACGTCTACGAACTGGACACCATCACCCGGTCGTACGTCGCGCCCGGGATCCACCGCGAGTGGGTGAAGGTGTCGGTTCCGTTCCCCGGGGCCATCGACCCGGGCAGGCTCGTCCCCTGATCCGGCCCCTGACTCAGCGGGCCCGCAGTTCGCGTTTGAGGATCTTGCCGCTCGCGTTGCGCGGGAGTTCGGTGACGAACTCCACGGCGCGCGGCACCTTGTAGTTGGCCATCTCCCGCCGGGACCAGGCGATCAGGTCGTCGGCGGTGAGGGTGGAGCCGGGGCGCCGGACGGCGTACGCCTTGCCGACCTCCCCCAGGCGCGGGTCGGGGACGCCGACCACCGCGACGTCGGCGACGTCCGGGTGGAGGCCGAGGAGCTGCTCGATCTCGGCCGGGTAGGCGTTGAACCCGCCGACGATGAACATGTCCTTGATCCGGTCGGTGATGCGCAGGTTGCCGTCCGCGTCGGTGAAGCCCACGTCGCCGGTGAGCAGCCAGCCGTCCGGGGTGATGGCCTTCGCCGTCTCGTGGGGGTCCTCGAAGTAGCCCCGCATGACGTGGTGGCCGCGCACCGCGATCTCGCCGACCTGGCCGGTGGGCAGGGGCCGGCCCTCCGCGTCCCTGATCATCACCTCGGTGTCGGGGATGGCCCGGCCCGAGGTCTCGGCGATGGTCCGCACCGGGTCGCCGCGCCGGCACATGGTGACGATGCCGCTGGCCTCGGAGAGCCCGTAGGCGGTGAGGACGGTGGCGATGCGCAGTTCGCCGCGCAGCCGCTCGACCAGCCGGAGCGGGACGACGGCCGCGCCGGTGACGACCAGGCGCAGGGCGGACAGGTCGTGGTGGCCGCGCTGGGGGTGGTCGAGGAGGGACTGGTGGAGGGTGGGCGGCCCGGGGAGCACGGAGATCCGCTCGGCGGTGATGTTGGCGAGGACGGTGTCCACGTTGAAGACCGGCTGCGGGACCATCGTGGCGCCGCGCATCAGGCAGGCGATGATCCCGGCCTTGTAGCCGAAGGTATGGAAGAAGGGGTTCACGATCAGGTAGCGGTCGCCCTCGCGCAGTCCGGCGAGCTCGCTCCACACGTCGTAGCAGCGCAGGGTCTGGGCGTGGGTGATGACGGCGCCCTTGGGGCTGCCGGTGGTGCCGGAGGTGTAGATGATGTCGGACGGCGCGTCTCCCGAGATCGCGTCGGCGCGCTCGCGGACGGTGCGGGCCGGCACGCGGTCCCCGCCCGCCAGGAACTCCTTCCACGTGAGGAAGGAGTCCGGGGCGTCCTCGGCGAGGACGACGACCCGCTCCAGGTGCGGCAGGCCGGGCAGCGGGCCGTCCCCGGGGCCCTCGGCGGCGGCGCGGCGCAGGGAGGCGACGTAGGAGGTGCCGAGGAAGGTGCCGGTGACGAAGAGCAGGCGGGCCCTGCTGCGCCGCAGGACGTAGGCGGCCTCGGTGCCCTTGAAGCGGGTGTTGAGGGGGACGAGCACCGCGCCGGCGGAGACCGCGCCGAGGGCGGAGACGATCCACTCGAGGGTGTTGGGGGCCCAGACGGCGACCCGGTCGCCCGGTTCGACCCCGGCGGCGATGCAGGCCGCGGCGGCGCGTTCGACGCGCTCGCCGAGCCCGGCGTAGTCCAGGCGGACCCGCCCGTCGACGACGGCCTCGCGGTCGGCGTACCGCGCGGCCGCGTCCCGCACCAGGCCCGCGATGCTCCCCCACCGCAGGTCCCCGCGCGGGTCGACCTCCTCCTCGGCGCCCGTCCGCCCGTAGCCCGGCACCGGTCCGCCCGCGTCCACGCCCTCGTCCATCGCACGCCCTCCTGCGATCCCAGTAGCTGACTATCCGTCAGATTAGCTGTAGCCTTCGCGGCTGTCAGTACCGATACACCCCCGGAGGTGGCGATGGCGGCAACGCTCAAGGACGCGACGGCGATAGTCGGCATCGGACAGACCGCCTTTGCCAAGCAACTGCCGCAATCCGAGAAGGAATTGGCCTGCCGGGCCATTCTGGCAGCCCTCGCCGACGCGGGCATAGAGCCGACCGAGGTCGACGCCTTCGCCTCCTACACCATGGAGGAGACCGACGAGGTCGAGGTCGCCAAGGCCATCGGCGCGGGCGACGTCACCTTCTTCTCCAAAGTCGGCTACGGCGGCGGCGGCTCCTGCGCCACCGTCGGCCACCTGGCCTCCGCCGTGGCCACCGGCCAGGCCACCGTCGGGGTCGCCTGGCGCTCGCGCAAGCGCGGGTCCGGCCCGCGCCCGTGGAAGAACACCGCCGTCCAGCTGCCCACCCCCGGCCAGTGGACCCGGCCCTTCGGACTGCTGCGCCCGGCCGACGAGATCGGCATGCTGGCCCGCCGCTACATGCACGAGTACGGCGCCACCCGCGACCACCTCTTCAACGTGGCGATGGCCTGCCGCAACCGGGCCAACGAAAACCCGGCCGCCATGATGTACGAGCGCCCGCTGACCCGCGAGATGTACATGACCTCCCGCATGATCAGCGACCCGCTCTGCCTCTTCGACAACTGCCTGGAGACCGACGGGGCGCTGGCCTGCGTCGTCGTCTCCGCAGGACGGGCCCGGGACTGCCGCCAGAAGCCCGTCTACGTGCACTCCGTCGCGCAGGGCCTGCCCGCCCAGCACCACGGCATGGTCAACTACTGGAACGACGACCCGCTGTCCGGGCCCGCCTGGACGGCCGCCCGGCACCTGTGGAAGCAGGCCGACTTCGGGCCCGAGGACGTCGACGTCGCCCAGATCTACGATGCCTTCACCCCGCTCATCCCGCTCTCGCTGGAGGGCTACGGCTTCTGCGGGCGGGGCGAGGGCGCCGCCTTCACCGAGGGCGGGGCCCTGGAGATGGGCGGCAGGCTCCCGATCAACACCGGGGGCGGCGGGCTGTCGGAGGCCTACGTGCACGGCTTCAACCTGATCAACGAGGGCGTCAAGCAGCTGCGCGGCGTCTCCACCGCCCAGGTGCCCGACGCCGCGACCTGCCTGGTGACGGCGGGCGAGGGCGTGCCGACGTCCGCGATCCTGCTGCGCGCCTGAGCCTTCGAGGAGGGCCACGCCATGACCACCACCGAGGAATCGCTCCTGCTCCCCGTCCCCGACGCGGACGGCGCCCCCTTCTGGGAGTACGCCGCCCGGGGCGAACTGCGCGTCCAGGGCTGCGCCGCATGCGGCCGGCTCCGCTTCCCGCCGCGCCCCTGCTGCCCGCACTGCCGGTCCTTCGACTCCGAGTGGCGCCTGACCAGCGGCCGGGGCCGCATCTGGTCCTACGTCCGGCCGCACCCGCCGCTGCTGCCCGCCTACGCGGCGCAGGCCCCCTACAACGTGGTGCTCGTGGAGCTCGCCGACGCCCCGCACATCCGGCTGGCCGGGAACCTGGTGTCCTCGGCCGACGCACCCCTGAACTCGGTGGACCCGGCCCGGCTGCGCATCGGGGCGCGGGTGCAGGTGGCCTTCACCGAGACGGGCGGGTTCACGGTGCCGCGCTGGATCCTGGAGAAGCCGTGACGCTGCGCGTGGAGCGGAACGGGGCGAGCGGCGTCGCGGTCGTCACCCTGGACCGGGAGCACCGGCACAACGCCGTCGACCTGGAGACGGCCGCCGCGCTGGCCGAGGTGTGGCGCGGGTTCCGCTTCGAGGACGGGGTGCGGGCGGTCGTGCTGACCGGCGCCGGCACGGCCGCCTTCTGCACGGGCATCGACCGGGGGGCGGACGTGCCGCAACCCGGGTCGCCCTACTCGGCCGACGATCCGCTGCTCTCCATCGGCCCCAAGGCCAACGACCTGTGGAAGCCGGTGGTCGCCGCCGTGAACGGCATGGCCTGCGGCGGGGCGTTCTACCTGCTCGGGGAGGCGGAGTTCCTCATCTCCTCGACCTCCGCCAGCTTCTTCGACCCGCACACCTCCTACGGGATGGTCAGCGCCTACGAGGCGGTGTACATGGCGCAGCGGATGCCCTTCGGGGAAGCGGCGCGGATGTCCCTGATGGGCACGGCGGAGCGGCTCTCCGCCCGGCGGGCCCACGAGATCGGACTGGTCTCGGAACTGGCCGAGCCCGGGGAGCTGCGCGCGGCGGCGCTGCGCGCGGCCGGGACCCTGGCCGCCTTGCCCACCGAGGCCGTGCAGGGCACCGTACGGGCGCTGTGGTCGGCGAAGCAGGCGGCGCTCCAGCAGGCCCTGGCCCAGGCGCCGGCGCTGATCGCGCTCGGGAACCTGGCCCCGGAACGGCAGGCCGAGCTGTTCGCCGCCCGGCGGCCGGGGACGGAGTTCCGGCTGCGTTGAGCTCCGAGCCGCCTGCGGAGCGCGCGGGGCGGCGGGGACGGCGGGGGACGCCGGGAAGAAGGGCGGGGGGCCGGACCACAGCGGCTGGGAGCGGAAACGGCGGCGGCCCCGGCCCCCGGGAGGGGGCGGGGCCGACCGGCCGGAACGGCGGAGGGGATCAGGCGGAGACGACGCCCGAGGCCGCGATCTCGACCTTGCCCTTGGGGGCGCCGGACTGGGAGCCCAGGGCCTCGATCTGGTCGACGAGCTCCTGGCCCGAGACGACCTCGCCGAAGACGACGTGCTTGCCGTCGAGCCACGGGGTCAGGACGGTGGTGATGAAGAACTGCGAGCCGTTGGTGTTGCGGCCGGCGTTCGCCATCGACAGCAGGTACTTGCGGTCGTGCTTCAGCTGGAAGTTCTCGTCCTCGAACTTCTCGCCGTAGATGCTCTTGCCGCCGGTGCCGTTGTGGTTGGTGAAGTCACCGCCCTGCAGCATGAACTGCGGGATGACGCGGTGGAAGCCCGAGCCCGCGTAGCCGAAGCCGTTCTGGCCCGTGCAGAGCTCGCGGAAGTTGCGCGCGGTCTTCGGGACGACCTCGTCGAAGAGGTTGAAGACGATGCGGCCCTTGGCCTCGCCGTTGATGGTGATGTCGAAGTAGACGTTTTCGTTGCTCATGGGGTCCATCCTGTCACTCCCGGTGCGCTCCGCGAGCGGGAGGGGGCCCGAGTCGCCTCAGCCGCTCGTCCGGGTGCCCGTGCCCTTCGCCGCGTCCAGGGCGTACACGCAGCGGTCCTTGCTGCACGCGTAGACCACGCCCGCCTCCGCGACCGGCGCGCCCGTGATCTCGCCGCCCGTGGCCAGCTTCCAGCGCAGCTGGCCGCCAGCGGCGTCCAGCGTGTAGAGGCAGTGGTCGGCCGAACCGAAGTGCACCCGGCCGTCCGCGACCGCCGGGAGGCCGGTGATCTCGCCGCCCGCCGCGAACCGCCACTTCGGGGTGCCGGTGACGGCGTCGAGCGTGTACAGCGCGCTGCCCGCGCCCAGGTGGACGTTGCCGTGCGCGACCAGCACCGGGTCGCTGGACGTGCGCGCCTCGGTCGCGATGCGCCAGCGGTCCTTGCCGGTCGCCGCGTCCAGGGCGTAGACGGTGCCCAGGTAGTCGGCGAGGTAGACCCCGCCGCCGGTGACCGCGGCGCCGGGGGCGAAGGCCGGGGGCGCCAGGAAGACGGCGGGGGCCTCGAAGTGCCAGCGGACCCGGCCCGAGGCCCGGTCGACGGACAGCACGCGGGTGCCGGCGGCGACGTAGACATTGCCGTCGGGCGCCGGGGTGACCCGTACGGGCACGTTGCCGCAGGAGGCCGCGTCACCCACCGGGTAGGACCAGGACTCCCGGCCGCTGCGGGCGTCGAGCGCCCGCAGCCGGGCGTCCTGCCACACGTACACCGTGCCGTCATGGAGGACGGGGGCCGCCTCCGGGGTCTCGAAGTCGGTCTGCGCGCCGGTCAGCTCCCACAGCTTCTGGCCGCTGGATGCCTCCCAGCCCTGTACGCCGCCGCCGCGGGTGGCGGTGACCAGCGTGCCGCGCCCGGCGCGCAGGGCGTACACCCAGGCGTCGGCGGACACCCGCCACCGCTCGGAGCCGTCGGAGGCGTCGAGTGCGAAGAGGGAGGGGCCGTCCGAGGCGTGGATGCGGCCCTCGGCGACGGCCATCGACCAGGCGACGTCACGGGTCTTGAACTGGCGCCGGCCGCTGGCCACGTCCAGGGCGTGCACCTCGAAGGAGGTGACGTAGAGCAGGTCGCCGGCGACGGTGGGGGTGCCCCAGACGTCGTTGGACATGCGGAAGCGCCACGGGCGCCAGCGGCCGCTGTCCGGGGCGGGTCCGGGAGCCGGTACGGAGGGCAGCGCGGCGGGCGCGGCCACCGAGCCGCCGGGCGGGCGGATCCAGCCGGTCGCCGCGTCGGCGGCGGCGTGCGCCGCGGGCGCCGCCGCGGTCGCCCGCGGCCCCGGTCCGATCGGCACCGGGGAGCCGCCGAGCAGGACGGGCTCGCCCGAGGCCGCGGGCGAGCGGGGCGGGTGGTGCGGGCGCTGGGGCACGGCGTGCCCGGTCCGCGGGTCCGCCCATCCCTCGGCGCCGCGCTGGCGGCGGTGCGTGGCCGGGCCCGAGGCCGGGCCCCTGGACGCGGCCCCGGATCCGGCTCCGCCGTCCCGGCCGGGGGCGGGGGCGGGCACGGCGGCGGGCGTGCGGTTGCCCGCGCGGCGGGCCTCGATCATCGCGACGGCCCGTCCGGGCAGCCAGGCCGAGGCGGTGCCGCTGTCGTCGCCGCCGTCGAAGAGGTGCGGGGCGAGCTGCGCCTGGAGGTCGGCCGGGGTCGGCCGCAGGGTGGCGTCCATCTGCATGCAGGACTCGATGAGCGGCCGCAGCTCGCCGGGCAGGCCCTCCAGGTTGGGGCCCTCGCGCAGCAGCATGAAGACCGTCTCCACCGGGTTGGCTCCGTGGTAGGGCGGGTGGCCGGTCGCGGCGAAGACGAGGGTGGAGCCGAGCGAGAAGACGTCGCTGGCGCCCTTGACGCTGCGCGAGTCCTTCGCCTGCTCGGGGGACATGTAGGCGGGGGTGCCGACGGCGACGTTCGTCATGGTCAGGCGGGTGTTGGAGACCCCGCTCGCGATGCCGAAGTCGATCACTCGCGGCCCGTCCTCGACGACCAGGACGTTGGACGGCTTCAGGTCGCGGTGGACCAGCCCCGCGCCGTGGATGGACTGCAGGGCCTCGGCGATGCCGGCCGCGAGCCACCGGACGGCCTGCGCGGGCATGGGCCCGCACTCGTTGACGATCTCCTCCAGGGAGGGCGCCGGGACGTAGGCGGTGGCCAGCCACGGCACGGCGGCACGCGGGTCGGCGTCGACCACGGCGGCGGTGTAGAAGCCGGACACGGCGCGGGCCGCCTCCACCTCGCGGGTGAAGCGGACCCGGAAGAGCTGGTCCTCGGCGAGCTCCGTGCGCACCGTCTTGATCGCGACGCGCCGACCGGACGCTGACCGCGCGAGATAGACCAGCCCCATGCCGCCGGCGCCGAGCCGTCCCAGCACCTCGAAGGGGCCGATCCGTCTCGGGTCGTGCTGCGTCAGCTGCTCCACCACTCGCCTCCACACCTCCCCGTACGGGCCCTCGCCGGGCCCGCTACCACCAGCACGCGCCGCCGGTGCGGGGCTCCTGCCCCGTGCAGCGTCTCACCCCGGGCGCGGCCCGGGTCGTGCAACCCCGATTCTGTCAGGCCCGCGCCCGGTCCGGCCCCGGCACGGCGGCGGGCCGGGGCGGGTCTTGGATCCGCCGGCGCGGGCCGCAGGCCGGGCGGCCGCCGGGCGGGGGTGCCCGAACCTCAGGATTCGGGCCTGGTCCTGGGTTCCGACAGCAGCCCGAAGACCGCTCCCTGATCGTCGGCGACGACCGCGATCCTGCCGTACGGGGTGTCGAAGGGATCGGCGGTGACCCGCCCGCCGAGCCGCTGGACCATCGCGACGGACTGGTCGCAGTCGGGTACGGCGAAGTAGGCGAGGAAGTGCGCCGGCATGATCTCCGGGAAGGCGTCGGTGATCATGCTGCGGCCCATCACCGCGGTCTCCTCGCCGGGCGCGGCGCCGGGCGGGGACCAGAGGCGGTACTCGACGCCCGCGTCGTCCTGGTCCTGCGGGACGTAGCCGAAGACCTTGGCGTAGAAGGCGTCCACGGCGTCCCGGGCCCGGGTGTAGACCTCGGTCCAGCAGTACGTGTAGGGCTCCCCCTGGGCATCGAAGCCGTGGTGGGTGCCGGGCTGCCAGAGGCCGAAGACGGCCCCGCCGGGGTCGGCGGCCATCGCGGCGGTCCCGTACGGGCCGACCGGCATCGGGTCCATCACCATCTGGCCGCCGGCGGCGCGGATGCGCTGGGCGCAGGCGTGGGCGTCGGTGGTGTAGAGGTAGATCCCCCATACGGTCGGCATCCGCCCGTCGGGCTTGGGGGCGAGGGCGGCGACGTTGCGGCCGCGGCTGTAGGCCTGGGTGTAGTGGCCGTACTCGGCGCCCGCGCCGTCCCCGAAGGTCCACCCGAAGAGCTCACCGTAGAAGCGCTTGCCCGCCTCGACGTCCGGCAGTGAGGCGTCCACCCAGCAGGGAGCGCCTTCCGCGAATGCGGCCATGAGCCCGGTTCCTTCCGTTATGCGGGGATGTGTACCGTCCCACCTCTCCCACGCGTCCCACCTCTCCCTGCCATGGTCCGCCCGAAAACTTGTCCACAGCCTGTTGATAAGACTATTCGGGGGAAACGGCTCCCAAGCGGGCACCCCTCGCGCCGGCCGCGCGCGCACCGGATCCGGCCGGATTCCGCTCCCCGGGGCGTACCGGAGCGGCGTCAGAGCAGGCCAGGCACCCCGTGACCCCATTTGCAGGCGGCCGAATAGCGCGCCGATCACCCCTCGGTAAGCTGACGGCATGACAGGACAAGTACGCACCGTCGACGGGCGTGTCGCCGGCCGGCGCGGCCAGGCGACGCGGCAGAAGCTGCTCGACTGCCTCAGCGAGATGCTCAGCTCCTCGCCGTACCGCGACGTCAAGGTGATCGACGTCGCGCGCAAGGCCGGCACCTCCCCCGCGACCTTCTACCAGTACTTCCCGGACGTCGAGGGCGCCGTCCTGGAGATCGCCGAGGAAATGGCCAGCGAGGGCGCGCAGTTGACGCAGCTCGTCGAGGGCCGCACCTGGGTGGGCAAGTCCGGCTGGGCGGCCGCCGAGGAACTCGTCGAGGGATTCCTGGACTTCTGGCGGCGCAACGACGCGATCCTGCGGGTCGTCGACCTCGGGGCGGCCGAGGGGGACAAGCGGTTCTACAAGATCCGCATGAAGATCCTGAACTCGGTCACCAACTCCCTCACGGAGTCGATGAAGGAGCTCCAGGCCAAGGGCAAGGTCGACAAGGACGTCAGCCCCGCGGCGATGGCCGGTTCGCTGGTCGCCATGCTGGCCGCGGTCGCCTCGCACCAGAAGGGCTTCCAGACCTGGGGCGTCAAGCAGGCCGAGCTGAAGCCGAACCTGGCGCTGCTCGTCCACCTCGGCATCACGGGCAAGAAGCCCACTAAGTGACGGCTGGCCCCTGACCAGGGCCGCCGCCCCGGGAACGGTTCCCGCGTCCGCCCGCCTGCGATCAGCGACGCTCCAGGCGGAACAGCCGGATCTCGCGCTCGATGCGCGCCTGGTAGGCCGCGTACGGCGGCCAGAACTCCAGTGCCGCCCGCCACGCCGCGGCACGCTCCTCCCCCGTCAGCAGCCGGGCCCGTACGGCGATGTCCCGGCCCTTCCAGCTCACCGACGCGTCCGGGTTGCGCAGCAGGTTCGCCGTCCACGCCGGGTGTCCGGGCCGGCCGAAGTTCGAGCCGATCAGCAGCCAGCTCGCCCCGTCCCGCTCCGGCATGCAGGCCAGCGGGGTGGTGCGCGGCTCGCCGGTCCTGGCGCCCTTGGCGGTGAGGACCACGCCCGGCAGCATCCGGGCGCTGAGCAGGACCCTGCCGCGGGTCAGCCGGTGCACCGCCTTGTCCACGGCCGGGATGAAGTGGGGTGCGACCTTGGCGAAGAGCCTGGTCGAGGAGACGCGCCGGATCAGCTTGACGCCGGGAGCCACGCGAGTCATCGGAGGGCCGCCTTCTCGGGTGCGGCGGACGGGGTGAACAGGCCCGCGCGGTCGGCGGCGTGCGCCCGGAGCCGGTGGACCGGGCCGAACAGCAGCTCGTCGGCCGCCGCCCGCTTGAAGTAGAGGTGCGCGTCGTGCTCCCAGGTGAAGCCGATGCCGCCGTGCAGCTGGATCGCCTCGGCGGCGGCCGTCCGCAGCGCCTCCAGGCCCTGGGCGAGGGCGAGGGCGCCCTGCCGCGGGTCCCAGGAGGCGTAGTAGGCCGCGGAACGGGCCGCCTCCACCTGCACGTACAGGTCGGCGAGGCGGTGTTTGACCGCCTGGAAGGAGCCGATCGCCCGGCCGAACTGCTCGCGGCCGCGCACGTACTCCACGGTGCGGGCGAGTGCCTGACCCGCCGCGCCGACCGCCTCGGCGGCGAGCACGGCGGCGGCGGTCCGGCCGGTGGCGGCGAGGGCCGCGAGGACGTCGCCCTCCTCGCTCCCCAGCAACTCGGCCGGCACCTCGCGCAGCTCGATCCGGGCCTGGGGGCGGGTCTCGTCCAGGGTGGTCTGCCGTGACCGCAGGAGCCCCGGCGCGTCCTGCCGGACCAGGAAGAGCAGGGTGCGGCTGCGGGCGAAGCCACCGGTGTGCGCGGCGACCAGCAGCAGCGAGGCGCTGTGCCCGTCGAGGACCTGGGCCGCCTCCCCGTACAGCCGCCAGCCGCCCCCGGCTCCGGCGGAGCGCGCCTGCACGCCGCCCGCGCGGCCGCCACCGGACCACGGTCCGGCGGCGTTGTCGCCGGTCAGCGCGAGGGCGGTGGCCAGGGCCGGGCCGGGCACGGCGAGCGCGGCGGTCAGCGCGCCGCCGGCCAGCGGCGGGAGCAGCTCCGAGCGCTGGCCCGCGGTGGCGAGCGCGGTGATCAGCGGCACGCAGAGCGCGGCGGTGGCCAGCAGCGGCGAGGGCAGCAGCGCCCGGCCGGTCTCCTCGCAGGCCAGCGCCAGATCGGCCGGGGTGCAGCCGACGCCCCCGTACTCCTCGGCGACGGCGAGGCCGGGCAGCCCCAGCCGTTCGGCGAGCTGCTGCCACAGTTCGCGGTCGTACCCGGCGGTGGTGCGGACGGCGGCCTTGACCTCGTCGGGGCCGCAGCGTTTGCCCAGGATCTCGCGCAGGGTGCGCCGTATTTCATCCTGCTCCGGGGTGAAGGCGGCATCCATCGTCTGGCTCCTCCTGGGGGCACCTCCCGGCGGCGGCCGGCGAGGGATCTGACGGACCGTCATGTTAGAGCGGGCGGCCGCGGATGCACAGGGGGCGGGTGCGAGGGCTAGAAACTGACGCATCGTCAGTTGTACGGTCCTCCCATGCCTGGACTCACACCCGGACCGGTCTCCGCCCGCCCCCGCCGGAGGGTCGCGGTGGTCGGCGTCGCACTCTCCGACTGCGGCCGGGTCGACGGCCCCACCCCGTACGCCCTGCACGCGCAGGCGGCCCGGCGCGCGCTGGCCGACTCCGGCCTCGACCGCTCCGTCATCGACGGCTTCGCCTCGGCCGGCCTCGGCACGCTCGCCCCGGTCGAGGTGGCGGAGTACCTGGGCCTGCGCCCCACCTGGGTGGACTCCACCTCGGTGGGCGGCTCGACCTGGGAGGTCATGGCTGCGCACGCGGCGGACGCGATCGCGGCCGGGCACGCCGACGCCGTCCTGCTGGTCTACGGCTCCACGGCCCGCG
Source organism: Streptomyces sp. NPDC045967 (assembly GCF_056430495.1). NCBI lineage: Bacteria > Bacillati > Actinomycetota > Actinomycetes > Kitasatosporales > Streptomycetaceae > Streptomyces > Streptomyces sp. NPDC045967. The sequence continues at coordinate 185,661 of NZ_JBWKLE010000005.1, forward strand.
CCGACATCAAGGCCCGGCGGCGCACCGCGAACCTCTCCTTCGGGGCGCGGGGGCCGCTGCAGTTCGAAGTGCCCTACGGCCACACGCTGATCTCCAAGTACGCGATGGCCGCCCGCCGCCACATGCACCAGTACGGGACGACGCTGGAGCAGCTCGCCTCGGTGGCCGTGCAGGCGCGGGCGAACGCGGCCGCCAACCCCGACGCGATGTTCCGCGACCCGATCACGGTCGACGACGTCCTGTCCTCCGACATGATCGCGGACCCCTTCACCAAGCTGCACTGCTGCATCCGCTCCGACGGCGGCTGCGCGGTGCTGCTGGCGGCGGAGGACTTCGTCCCGGACACGGCCAAGGCACCGGTGTGGGTCCTCGGCGCCGGGACCTCCGTCTCCCACACCACGATGTCGGAGTGGGAGGACTTCACCGTCTCCCCGGCGGCGGTCTCGGGCCGCATCGCGTTCGAACGGGCCGGCCTGAGCCCGGCGGACGTGGACCTGGCCGAGATCTACGACGCCTTCACCTACATGACCCTGGTGACCCTGGAGGACCTCGGCTTCTGCGCGAAGGGCGAGGGCGGCCCCTTCGTGGAGAAGGGCCGGCTGCTGCGGGGCGGCGAACTCCCGGTCAACACGGACGGCGGCGGCCTGTCCGCCTGCCACCCCGGCATGCGCGGCCTGTTCCTCCTGGTCGAGGCGGTCCGCCAGCTCCGCGGCGAGGCGGGCGCGGCCCAGGTCCTCAAGGCCGGCGGCGGCCTGCCGGAAGTGGCCCTGGCCTCGGGCACGGGCGGCTGGTTCTGCTCGTCGGGAACGGTACTGCTGGGCCGGGGGTGAGGGGGTGAGGGGGTGAGGGGGCGGGCGGGTCGGACGCCGGCGGCGTCCAGCGCCTCGCGGCGCCCGGCACGGCCACGGCCAGGCCACGGCCACGGCCACGGCCACGGCCACGGCACTAGCCTGGCCGCATGAGCCGTGACATCAGCAGTGACGAGTTCCGCGAGGCCCTGCACGCGTTGCGGGTGTGGGACGGGCCGCTTCCCGGCTTCGAGGCCGGGGAGGCGCCGGACGAGCCGGTGGGGCTGTTCCGGGAGTGGTTCGTGCAGGCCGTCGGGGCGGGGCAGGCGGAGCCGCACACCATGAGCCTGGCGACCGTGGACGCGCAGGGGCGGCCCGACGTGCGGACGCTGATGCTGCACGACGCCGACGCGCGCGGCTGGCACTTCGCCTCGCACGCCACCAGTGCCAAGGGGGCGCAGCTGGCCGGGCAGCCGGCCGCCGCGCTCGGGTTCTACTGGCCCGCCGTGGGCCGCCAGGTGCGCATCCGGGGCCGGGTCGGCGCCTGCGGTCCGCGGGAGAGCCGGGCGGACCTCGCGGTCCGCTCGCGCGGGGCGCTCGCCGCCGCGCTCACGGGCCGCCAGAGCGAGGTGCTCGGCTCGCGGGAGGAGCTCGTACGGGCGTCCGCGGCGGCCTGGGCGCGGGCCGGGGCCGAGCCGGACGCTCCCGCTCCGACCTGGACGCGGTACGTGCTGGACCCGGACGAGGTCGAGTTCTTCCAGGGCGACGCCGAGCGCCGGCACGTACGGCTGCGCTACCGGCGCGACCCGGCCGCCGGCGGCTGGGTCCGCGAGCTGCTCTGGCCCTGAGGCCGCCCCAGTGCTGTGACCGCAAAGGTTCACCGCGTCGCGGCCCTCCCCCGGCCACCGCCGGGAGGTGCCCCCGGGCACGGCACCAGGCCCTGTCGTCAAAGTCGCGCCTGGCCCGCGACGCCCGGCGCCACTTTGACGACAGGACCTAGGCGGGTGTGAAGACCGGGACGCGCAGGCCCTGGGCCACCTCGCGGAAGGCGGCCTTCAGGGCCATGCCGACGCGGAGGTCCGCGGCGGCGCAGCCGGCGACCTCCGTCATCATCCGCGGGCCTTCCGCCAGGTCGACCACCGCCGCCGTGTAGGGCACGCGCGCGGCGAACGGCGGGAGGTCGTTGCGGTGGATCACCGACCAGGTGTAGAGCACCGCGCGGCCGCTCGCCTCCTCCCACGTCACCCGGTCCTCGCCGGCCCAGCAGAACGGGCAGAACTCGCGCGGGTAGTGGTGCGCCCGCCGGCACTGCGCGCACCGGCGCACCAGGAGCCGGCCCTCGGCCGCCGCGTCCCAGTAGGGGCGGGTGAACGCGTCCACCTCGGGGAGGTCGTGGCGCACGTCGTTCACAGGAAGAGTCCGATCGCCGCGTCGAGGGACCAGGTCTGCCAGGACACGGCCAGGAGGGCGACCAGCGAGATGAGCGCCATCATCGCGTTCTGCCCCTGCTCGGCCCAGTCGTGGATCATCAGCACCAGGTAGAGCAGGTTCAGCAGCAGCCCGCCCACCAGCGCCACCGGGGTGAGGAACCCCAGGACCAGCCCCAGTCCGAGGGCGAGTTCCGCGTAGACGACGACGTACGCCATCACCTTGGGGCGCGGCTTCACCACCAGCTCGAAGCCGCCCCTGACGAAGGTCCAGCGGTGCTTGGCGGCGACGTCGGCGGCCCAGGCGATGCCCGTGCCGCGTTCGAACCAGCCCTTCTTGTCCTTGTGCCGCCAGCTCTCCAGCCACCACAGGCCGAGCCCGATCCGGAGCACGGCGAGCCACTCGGCCCCACTGAGCCAGACGGTCTGCATCGGCGGCCCCACCCCTCATCCCCACAATCTGACGATACGTCAGTTCAGCGGATGCGCGGCGATCGCGCAAGACCCGCGCCCGCCACGGTTCACGGCCGCCGCCGCACGGCGCCCGGACCGTGATCGATCCGCAATCGATTCCCCGCCCGACCGAGACCCATCAACTCAGCGTGGCGATACGATCACCCTTCATGCCTGGAGTCCCCGAAGCACCCGACATGACCACCCAGCCCCGCCCCGTGTACGTCATAGGCGGCGGCCCCGGCGGCCTCGCAGCGGCTGCGGCGCTGCGCAGCCGCGGGGTCCGCGCGGTGGTCGTGGAGAAGTCGGACGCGGTCGGCGCGTCCTGGCGGCGGCACTACGACCGGCTGCGCCTGCACACCACGCGCCGGCTCTCGGCGCTCCCCGGCCTGCCCATGCCGCGCCGCTTCGGCCGCTGGGTCGCGCGCGCCGACGTGGTGCGGTATCTGGAGAAGTACGCCGAGTTCCACGAGTTGGAGATCGTCACCGGCGTCGAGGTCACCCGCCTGGAGAGCGACGGGGACGGCGACTGGACCCTGCACGCCAGCGGCGGCCGGGTGCTGACCGCCGCGGCCGTGGTGGTCGCCACCGGGTACAACCACACGCCCCGGCTCCCCGACTGGCCGGGCCGCGGCACGTACACCGGTGAACTGCTGCACGCCGCCGACTACCGCGAACCCGGGCCGTATGCCGGCCGCGACGTCCTGGTCGTCGGTGTCGGCAACACCGGCGCCGAGATCGCCGTCGACCTCGCCGAGGGCGGCGCGGCCCGGGTGCGGCTCGCCGTGCGCACCGCTCCGCACATCGTGCGCCGCTCCACCGCCGGCTGGCCGGCCCAGCGCACGGGGATCCTCGTGCGCCGGCTGCCCGTGCCGCTCGTGGACCGGCTGGGTGCGCTCGTCGCCAGGGCCTCGGTCCCGGACCTGTCGGCGCACGGGCTCCCGCGGCCCGCGACCGGGCTGTACAGCAGGGTCAGGGAAGGGGCGATCCCGGTCCAGGACGTCGGCCTGATCGAGGCGGTCCGCACCGGGCGGGTGCAGCCCGTCGCCGCCGTCGCGGGCTTCGAGGGCGGCCAGGTGCTGCTCGCGGACGGCTCGCGGATCACCCCGGACACCGTGGTCGCGGCGACCGGATACCACCGCGCCCTGGAGGGCCTGGTGGGCGGGCTGGACGGGGTGCTCGACGAGCACGGGCGACCCCGCGCACACGGCGCCCGCACCTCGGCGCAGGCCCCCGGCCTGTACTTCACCGGCTTCTCCAACCCCATCAGCGGGATGTTCCGGGAGATGGCGCGGGACGCCGAGAAGATCGCGCGGGCCGTGCAGCGGCACCTGCGCACGCCCCGGAGCTGAGGCCCGGTTCCGGCCGGAATGGCACTCTGGACCGGCCCCGCGGGGATCTGACACCGTTCCACACACCACCTCCACCACCTTTCCTGCGCAGCCCTGTTCCTGACGACACGTCAGTTCAGTAATCTGACTACACGTCAGTTATCGAGTTCCATCGAGGTTCATCGAGCAGGAGCGGGCGGAACGATGCTTGGATCTACTCACGGCACCCTCACCACCGACTTCCGCGCACGTGTCGAGGCCTGCGGCGAGTCCCCCAGGACGGCCGTCCACTCCTCGGCGCCGCCGTCCCCCGAGGACACGGCCGCCCTGGACGTGAGCGGCCGGCCCCTGCACGCCGATGTCCCCGACCTGGACCGGTTCTTCCGGCCCGAGTCGGTCGCCGTCGTCGGCGCCTCCGACGCCGAGGGCAGGCCCAACGCGGGCATCACCCGCCAGCTGATCGCCTGGGCGCAGCGGGTCGGCGCACGCGTCCACCCGGTGCACCCGACCCGCGGGAGCGTCTTCGGGCTGCCGTGCGTGCCGTCCGTCGCGGACCTGCCGGAACAGGTGGACCTCGCCGTCCTCCTGGTCGCCGACCCGCTGCCCGTCATCGAGGAACTCGCCGAGGCCAAGGTCCGGTTCGCCGTCGCCTTCGCCTCCGGCTTCGCCGAGACCGGGGACGCCGGGGCGGCAGCCCAAGCGCGCCTCACCGCCGCCGTCGGCCGCTCGGGCCTGCGCCTGCTGGGCCCCAACACCAACCTCAACGCCTTCGAGGAGTTCCGCGAGGACCTGACCGGGCCCGCCATCGCCCTGATCACCCAGTCCGGCCACCAGGGACGGCCGGTCTACACCCTCCAGGAGCTCGGCATACGCCTCTCCCACTGGGCGCCCACCGGCAACGAGGCGGACCTGGAGACCTCCGACTTCATCTCCTACTTTGCCGAGCAGCCCGAGGTCGGGGCCATCGCCTGCTACGTGGAGGGCCTCAAGGACGGCCGGTCCTTCCTGCTCGCCGCCGACCGGGCCGCACGCAACGGGGTCCCGGTCGTCGCCGTCAAGGTCGGCCGCACCGAGACCGGCGCCCGGATGGCGGCCTCCCACACCGGGAAGCTGACCGGCGCGGACACCGTCGTGGACGCCGCCATGCGCCAGTTCGGGGTGATCCGTGTGGACGGCCTGGACGAACTCCAGGACACGGCCGCCCTGCTCGCCCGGGCCCGCAAGCCGCAGGCCGAGGGCGTCGTCGTGTACTCGATCTCCGGCGGCACCGGAGCGCACTTCTCCGACCTGGCCACGGAGGCCGGGCTCCCCCTCCCCACCCTCTCCCGGGCCAAGCAGGACGAGCTCCACCAGTGGATCCCCCCGTACCTGAACGTCGCCAACCCCGTCGACAACGGCGGCCATCCCGTCGGCGACTGGCGCGGCCGCAAGATCATCGACGCGATCCTCGCCGATCCCTCGGTGGGCGTGCTGATCTGCCCGATCACCGGGCCCTTCCCGCCCATGAGCGACAAGCTCGCCCAGGACCTGGTGGACGCGGCCGAGCGGAGCGACAAGCTGATCTGCGTGATCTGGGGCTCCCCGGTCGGCACGGAGGACGCCTACCGCCGGGTGCTGCTCGGCTCCTCCCGGGTGGCCACCTTCCGCACCTTCGGCAACTGCATCACGGCCGTCCGCGCCTACCTCGGCCACCACCGCTTCACCACCGGCTACCGCTCCCCCTTCGACGAGGCCCCCCGCACCCCCTCCCCCTCCTACCGCAAGGCACAGGCCCTGATGCGGCCCGGGCAGCAGCTCAGCGAACACGCGGCGAAGCAGCTGCTGCGCGCGTACGGGATCCGCGTCCCGCGCGAGCAGCTGGTGACCAGCGCGGCGGCCGCGGTGCGCGCCGCCGGGCTGGTCGGCTACCCGGTGGTCATGAAGGCCTCGGGCCCCCAGCTGGGCCACAAGACCGAGTTGGGCCTGGTGAAGATCGGCCTGACCTCGGCGAGCCAGATCCGCGACGCGTACCGCGAACTCACCGACACGGCCCGCTACGAGAACGTACCGCTGGACGGCATCCTGGTCTGCCAGATGGTCGAACGCGGAGTGGAGATGGTCGTCGGCGTCACCCAGGACGACCTCTTCGGCCCCACCGTCACGGTCGGCCTGGGTGGGGTCTTGGTGGAGGTCCTGCACGACGCGGCGGTCCGGGTGCCGCCCTTCGGGGAGGACCAGGCCCGCACGATGCTGACCGACCTGCGGGGGCACGCGCTGCTGGAGGGAGTACGGGGGGCGCCGCCGGCGGATGTCGACGCGCTGGTGGAGGTCATCCTGCGGATCCAGCGGATGGCGCTCGAACTGGGCGACGAGCTCTCCGAGCTGGACATCAACCCGCTGATGGTGCTGCCGCGGGGGCAGGGGGCCGTGGCGCTGGACGCGCTGGCCGTCTGCCGTTGACGCTGCGCCGGCCCGGCGGTTGTCCCGTGCGGCTCCGGCTGCCGCCGCACGGCCCCCGTCCCCCGGGCTCCGCCCGGCCCCGCGCCTCAAACGCCGTCGGGGCTTGGGGACACGCGGTGCGGGTCGGACGTGAGGGGTCGGGGGTGGGGTGGGGTATCGGCCGGGACCAAAACGAGATGACTTCGGCGCACGGCGAGGCTCCGCCCATCCGACCGACCCCGGGCGCCGAACATCGAAGCCCGTCCCGGCCGACACCCCACCCCGCCCCCGGCCCCGCCCCGGCCCGACCCGCCCCTGCCCGACACCACCCCAGCCCCGGAACCGGCTCCGGCCTGGCCCACCCCAGCTCCGGGCCCGGCTCCGGCCCGGCCCACCCCACCCCCGGCCCCGTCCCGGCCCGACCCCCTCGACTCCGCACACCCCGCCGCCACCCCCGACCCCCCCGGGAGCGAACCGCATGGACGAGATCCTGCACCGCCAAGACGCCGACGTCTCGTGGGTCACCCTCAACCGCCCGGACGCCATGAACGCCCTCACCTGGGACCAACGCGAACGCGTCATCGCCCTGCTCGCCGACGCCTCCGCCGACCCCGACGTCCGGGCCGTCGTCATCACCGCCACCGGCAAGGGATTCTGCGCGGGCGCAGACCTCCGCGGGGCATCCGGCCGGCCCCGACCGGCGGCAGGCGGCCCCCGCGTCGCCGGGGACGTCGCCCGCATGATCCGCCTCGGCGCGCAGCGGCTGATCACCGCGGTCCTCGACTGCGAGAAACCGGTCATCGCCGCGGTCAACGGCACCGCCGCCGGCATCGGATCCCACCTCGCGCTCGCCTGCGACCTGGTCATCGCCGCCGAGGAGGCCCGTTTCATCGAGGTGTTCGTCCGCCGCGGCCTCGTCCCCGACGGCGGCGGAGCCTACCTGCTGCCCCGCCTGATCGGCCCGCAGAAGGCCAAGGAGCTGATCTTCTTCGGCGACGCCGTCCCCGCCGCCGAGGCCGAACGCCTGGGCCTGGTCAACAAGGTGGTCCCGGGCGAGGAGCTGCAGGCCACCGCCCGGGAATGGGCGGAGCGCCTCGCCCAGGGCCCGACCCGGGCGCTGTCCCTGGCCAAGCAGCTGGTCAACGCCTCCCTGGACGGCGACCGGGCGGCCGCGCTGGCCGCCGAGGCCACCGCCCAGGAGATCAACATGGGGACGGCCGACGCGAACGAGGGCGTGGCGAGCTTCCTGGAGCGCCGCACGCCCAAGTACACCGGCCGCTGACACGGACCACCGGCCACCCCGACTACATGCGCGGATCCGGCTTCAGCAGCGCGAACACGGCCCCCGCCGGATCCGCGAGCCAGGCGATCCGCCCGACCCCCGGCACGTCCGCCGCCGGATTCACCACCGAGCCGCCGTTGCCCGTGCCCGCGGACACGGTGGCGTCCACGTCGGCCACGTGGAAGTACGGCACCCACCGCGCCCCGCCGCCGCCCTCCCGCTGCTCAGCGATCCCCCCGAAGGAGCTGTCCTGCTGCTCCCCCTCGGCGGTGCTCAGCACCCGGTACCTCATCCCGGGCGCGTCCATCTCCGCGTGCCGCCACCCGAACACCCCGCCGTAGAACGCGAGGGCCGCGAGCGGGTCGGGCACGTGGAGCTCCACCCACACCAGGCTGTTCTCGGCGGAGGCGAGCCCCACCCCGCGGGTCCGGCCCGGCTGCCAGCACGCGAACTCCGCGCCCTGCGGGTCGGTGAACTGGGCCAGCCAGCCCTCCCCCATGACGTCCATGGGCTCCATCCGCACCCGCCCGCCGCCCGCCCGGACGGCCTCGGCGGTGGCCTGGATGTCCCGGCTGTCGAAGTGGACCATCCAGGCGGACCGGGCCCCTTCCTCGGTGAGCGGGCCCAGGGCGGCGACGGTCTTCCCGTCGACCTGCCAGAAGCCGTACCCGCCCGCCTCGGGCCCGGCCGAGACGAAGCTCCAGCCGAGGACGGCGCTGTAGAAGGCGGCGGCCGCGTCGGTGTCGGGGCTGCCGAGGTCGATCCAGTTGGGTGATCCGGGACGGAAGTCGGTGCCGAGCATCAGGTGCCTCCACAGGTCCGGTGGTAGGGGGTCCGCCGGCCACGATGCCGAGCCCCCGGCCGCCGCCAGGCGTACGGCCCCCGGCCGGGCCGGGGGTTCACCCGTCCGGACGCGACGGCGCGACGAGACCCCGCCCGCGCCTCAGCCGCCCCGCACCCCGGCCCGTTCCAGGGCCGGCAGGAACTGGTCGTAGAAGTCGAGTTTGATCTGGAGGGAGCGCCGTTCCATCTCGCGGAAGGACTCGGCCGCCGCCTCGCCCCCGCCGGCGAGGAACGCCCGGACTCGGGTGGCCAGGCGGTCGGCGTGCGACGTGGCCAGGAGGTCCGCCCGGGCGAGCGACTCGCTCTTGGCGTCGTGCGAGTGGTGCGGGTAGTAGAAGCGCGAGACGTTCTCCCCGTCCTCCGTGAGCAGCGGCTCCATCCGCTCCCACAGCCGCCCGTACTCGACGGACACCAGGATCTCGCCCCAGAACCGCAGGATCGTCAGCACCCGCAGGTCGGCGTCCTCCCGGGTGCCCGCGTCGGCGATCAGGCCGAAGGTGGCGTCGACGGCGTGCTTGGTGGCCGCGGTCGGCCTGGTGTGGACGAGGGCCTGCCGGGAGACGCCGAGCCGGTACATGTCCGACGTCATGTCCTCGCGGTGCGAGCGCATCCCGCGACTGTCGGGGTACTCCTCGCGCAGGATGACCCGGGCGACCCGCAGGCCCTCCTCGTCCCGCAGGAGGTCGATCGCCAGGTCGTAGACCGGGGTGAACGCGAGCGAGAGGAAGCGCCGCTGGAGGAGGACGGCGGCGAAGTCCTCCTCCGAGAGGCGCCCGACGTTCGCCAGTACCGGGTGGTGTGCGTACCGCGCGATCAGTTCGTCCTCGAACCGGTCCAGTTCTTCCACGGCCCTACCCCTAATTCATGGTGTCGATGGATCTTTGCCAGTCGCGGAGGTCGACGTCCCTGCCGATGCCCCACAGTTTGTCCAGCTCGCCCTGAACCTCCCGGCCCATCGCCGTCCCGCACCCGTCGACCTCGAGCTGGGTGGACTGGATGGCGAGGCGGCCGTGCAGGAACGAGCTGACCAGGTAGCGGTCGTCGGCCTTGTACACGGCGATCGACGGCAGGGAGTTGTACACCCGCACCTGGAGCCTGTGCCGCAGCTGCGGCGGCAGGTCGTCGTAGACGGACTTCAGGAGGTGCAGGCTGCCCCTGACGTCCACCCCCCGGCCGGGCTCCCCGATCTGCAGCGCCCGGTCCCGCAGGTCCGCCACCAGCGAGGAGGGGTGCAGCAGCAGGATCCGCACCTCGACCCGGCGCTCGGCGACGGCCCTGGTGAGCTCGGTCTTCAGCTGTTCGAGGTTGGGTATCCAGGTCTGCAGGATGGACACCTCCCACCGCGCGTCCTTGAGCAGCTCCAGGAAGGCCGCCTCGGGGAACCGCGGGTGGACCCTGGTCACGCCGTCGTAGCGCTCGCGCCGGAGCTGGCCCTCTATGCCGTCGATGTCGAGCCGGGAGACCTGGGCGTTCATGGTGTCGAGCACCTTCAGGCGGTCGAACTCCATGAGGAGGAAGAGGGTGACCGTGCTCAGGATGAGCAGGGTGATCTTCGGGAGCGTGCCGCCGGGGGCCATCTTGTCGAGCCAGCCGAGGAGGTCGGCGAGCAGGACCCCGACGCCCGCCGTCGCCATCGCACCCAGGGCGATCCGCTCGGCGCGGTTGCGAAAACCGTTCCCCATGCTCATCCCAGCCCCCGACGTCCTTGTCGTTGGCGACGACTGTACACAGGCGCGCGTATCGACGTGACGAGAGGTCATGTCTCGTTGTGTATAAGGCAATTCACCCCGACAAGCCCTTCTGGAGCAGCCGCGGGCCCCGGCGCCCGCCGACCCCCCTTCCCATCTGACGAACCGTCAGGTTCAATCGGAGGTGTGATGGGACACGCAGGGATGGCGGCCACCGTCGTCCGGTACCTCAGGTCAGTCGGCTCCCCCACCTCCGCCGCGCCGGAGCAGGGACCCGAGTCCGTCGACGCCCTGCCGCGCCCCGATCTGCGGGCCGTCGGCGCGGACGAGCGCGCGCCGGTCTCCCCCGCCGAGTTCCGGGCCGTGCTCGGGAACTTCGCCAGTGGGGTCACCGTCGTCACGGCGCCGCCCGGCGCGGACGGGGAGGGCCCGGCCGGCTTCGCCTGCCAGTCCTTCGCCTCGCTGTCCCTGGACCCGCCCCTGGTCACGTTCATGGTGGCCCGTACGTCGACCACCTGGCCGCGGATCGCCCGCGCCGGGGTGTTCTGCGTGAACATCCTGGGAGCCGAGCAGGGCGAGCTGTGCCGGTCCTTCGCCGTGAGCGGCGCGGACAAGTTCGCCGGAGTGGACCACGGCCCGGCCCCCGTCACCGGGTCGCCCCGGCTCGACGCCGTGCCCGCCTGGATCGACTGCCGGATCCACGCCGTCCACACCGGCGGCGATCACCTCATCGTGGTGGGGCGGGTCGTGGCCATGGGGGCGGCGGGCGAGGGAGACCCCCTGCTCTTCCACAAGGGCCGCTTCGGGCGGCTGGCGCACTGAGCCGAGCGCGCCGCCTCACCGGGAGGCGGGGCGGCCCGGAATCCGGCGCCCCACCCGACCCGACCCGGCCCGCCCCGCCCGCCCCGCCGTTCAGAACGTGAGCACCCCGCGCGCCACCCGCCCGTGGTGGGCGTCGTCCACGGCCTTGGCGAAGTCCTCCACCGGGTAGACCTCCGTCACCAGCTCGTCCAGCAGCAGCCGGCCCTGCCGGTAGAGGTCCGCGTAGAGCACGATGTCACGCTGCGGACGCGAGGACCCGTACCGGCAACCCATGATCGTCTTGTCCAGGTACAGGGACGAGACGAGGAACGACGCCTCCTCCGTGAAACCCGGTACCCCGAGCAGGACCGCCTGCCCGTGCCGGTCGAGGAGGTCGACGGCCTGCCGGATCAGTTTCACGCTGCCCACGCACTCGAAGGCGTGGTCGGCGCCGGTGGGCAGGATCCGCCTCACCTCCGCCGAGGAGTCCGCGACGGCCGAGGCGTCGATGAAGTGGGTGGCCCCGAACTGCCGGGCCACCGCCTCCTTCGCCGGGTTCGCGTCGACCGCCACGATCGTCGTGGCGCCCGCGATCCTGGCCCCCTGGAGCACGTTCAGCCCGATCCCGCCGGCGCCGATCACGACCACCGACTCCCCCCGGTCGACCTTCGCCCGGTTCAGCACCGCACCCACCCCGGTCAGCACCCCGCAGCCGATCAGGGCCGCCGAGGTCAGCGGGATGTCGGCGGGGATCTTCACCGCCTGCACGGCCTTGACGACCGTCCGCTCGGCGAAGGCCGAGTTGGAGGCGAACTGGAAGAGCGGCTTCCCGCCCCGCGAGAACGGCTGCCCGGGCATCCCGATCGCCTTGCGGCACATCGTCGGCCGTCCCCGGTCGCAGTCCGCGCAGGCCCCGCAGTTGGCGAGGGTGGACAGCGCCACGTGGTCGCCGGGCACCACGTGCGCGACCCCCGTCCCGACCGCCTCGACCACCCCCGCGCCCTCGTGCCCGAGCACCACCGGCGGCGGGAAGGGGATCGTGCCGTCGATCACCGACAGGTCGCTGTGGCACAGCCCGGCCGCCCGTATCGCGACCAGCACCTCTCCCGGCCCCGGATCGCGGATCTCCAGGTCGTCGACCACCTGGGCCTGCTTGCCGTCGAACACGACGCCTCTCACCCGGACTCCTTCGGCAGGCCGAGCACGCGCTCGGCGATGATGTTGCGCTGGATCTCGTCCGAGCCGCCGTAGATCGTGTCGGCCCGGGTGAACAGGAAGAGCCGCTGCGCCTCGTCGAGGCCGCGTTCGTAGGGGAGTTCCGGCGCCCAGGGCTCCGCACCGGCCGCGGCCGCCGCGCCGCGGACCTCCACCGCCAGCTCGCCGAGCCGCCGGTGCCACCCGCCCCACAGCAGTTTCGCCACGCTCGGCGCACCCACCCCCGCCTCCGCGCCGCCGCCCCCCGCTCCCCCGCCGACCCCCGCACCGCCGCCCGCGCGGCCCGGCGCCGTGCCCAAGGTCCGCAGCGCGTTCCAGCGCATCGTGCGCAGCTCGGCCCACTGCCGCACGAGGCGGGCCCGCAGGACCGGATCCGGGGCGCCCGAAGCCGCGTACGCCGCCAGCACGCGCTCCAGTTCCGCGGCGAAGCCGATCTGCTGGACGAGCGTCGAGACCCCCCGCTCCAGCGCGAGCAGGCCCATGGCGACGCTCCAGCCGTCGCCCTCGGCGCCCACGGCCTCGGCGGCCACCGCCCCGTCGAAGAAGACCTCGTTGAACTCGGAGGTCCCCGACAGCTGCCGGATCGGCCGCACGTCGATCCGGCCCGGCTGGTCCATCCGTACGAGCAGGAACGACAGTCCCCGGTGGCGCCGTGAGCCCGGTTCGGTGCGGGCCAGGACGAAGCACCAGTCGGCGTCCCGGGCCAGGGAGGTCCAGATCTTCTGGCCGGTGACGCGGAAGAGCCCGTCGGACGCGTCCCGCACCGCCGCCGTACGGATGCCCGCGAGGTCGGAGCCGGCGCCCGGCTCGCTGTACCCCTGGCACCACAGCTCCTCGCCCCGCGCGATGCCGGGCAGGTAGCGGTCGCACTGCTCGCGGGTGCCGTGGGCGAGGAGCGTGGGCGCGAGGAGGTTCTCCCCGATGTGGCCGACCCGGCCGGGCGCGCGCAGCGCCGCGTACTCCTCGGCCCACACCACCTGCCCGGTCAGGGAGAGCCGGCGGTTGCCGTACCCCTCGGCCCGCCAGCCCTGCCCGATCCAACCGCCCCGGCCGAGTTCCCGCTCCCACTCCCGCCGCGCCGCCACCCCCTCGTGCTCGCTGCCCGGCCCTCCGAGGCCGCGGGCCCGCGCGTACGGGCCCACGAGGTGCTCGGCGAGCCACGCGCGGGCGCGTGCGCGCAGTTCCTCGTCCTCGGTCCCGAAGCCGAAATCCACTGCCGCTTCCCCCGTTCCTAGGCGTTGGGGCGGTCCTTGGCGGCCGCCGCCTCGGCCATGGCCTTGAGTTGCGCGAGCATCGGCATCGGGTCCTTGCCGACCGTGCCGGGCAGGAAGTCGGCGATCTTCTCCGGTGTCCAGGAGCCCTCGGCGTACCCGGCGCGCAGTTCGCGCGGCTGCGCCCACACGGCGATCTTCGGCCCGGCGATGGTGTACACCTGCCCGGTGATCTCCTCCGCCCTGGCCCGGTCGCCGAGGAGGTAGGTGACGAGCGCCGCCACGTCCTCGGGCTCGCCGATCTCCTTGAGCTCCATGGGCACGTTCGCGGACATGCGGGTGCGGGCGACGGGTGCGACGGCGTTGGCGGTCACCCCGTACTTGGCCAGTCCGAGCGCTGCGGAGCGGACCAGGGAGATGATCCCGCCCTTGGCGGCGCTGTAGTTGGCCTGGGCGACGGAGCCCTGGTGGTTGCCGCTGGTGAAGCCGATGAGGGTGCCCGAGCCCTGCCGGCGCATGACGGCGGAGGCGGCGCGGAAGACGGTGAAGGTGCCTTTGAGGTGGGTGGCGACGACCTGGTCCCACTCCTCCTCGGACATGTTGAAGAGCATCCGCTCGCGCAGGATGCCGGCCACGCACACGACGCCGTCGACGCGCCCGTAGCGGGTGAGCGCCGTGTCGACGACGCGCAGGCCGCCCGCCATCGTGGAGATGTCGTCGGCCACGGCGACGGCCTCGCCCCCCGCGGCGAGGATCTCCTTCACCACGGCCTCGGCTATCTCGCTGGTGGGCTCCCCGCCGCCGATGCCCACTCCGTAGTCGTTGACGACGACCTTGGCGCCCTCGGCGGCGGCGGCGAGTGCCACGGCCCGCCCGATGCCCCGGCCGGCGCCGGTGACGGCGACGACCTTGCCTGTCAAGAAGTTCCCCACGCCCGGCCCCTTCCCGCGTTTTCTGACGGACCGTTAGATTCTATGGGGAGTACGCCGCACCGGCACAAGACCTCGTTGCCGTTTCCACCCGAGGAGCTGTTGAGGCCCATGTCACTGCCCGCCGAGTTCCACGACATCGCCCAGCGCGTCAACAACTGGGGGCGCTGGGGCGCCGAGGACCAGCTCGGCACCCTGAACCTGGTCACCGACGAAGTCGTCAGGGCGGCCGCCGAACAGATCCGCACCGGCCGCCGCATCCCGCTGGCGCTGCCCCTGAAGGAGGACGGGGTGCAGGTCGGGATGATCCCCGGCCGCGTCAACCCGCTGCACACGATGGTGCAGATCAACCAGGAGCTCTTCGGCCCGGGCACGGTGGCGTGCAGCGACGACGCCGTGACCATGGGCCTCCAGGCGGGCACGCACTGGGACGCCCTGACGCACGTCTCGCACTCGGGGAAGATCTACAACGGCCGCCCGGCATCCTCGATCACCGCGCACGCGCGCTCGGAGTTCAGCGGCATCGACACGGCGGGGCCCGTCGTCTCGCGCGGCGTCCTGCTGGACGTGGCGCGCGCCAAGGGCCTGGACCGGCTGCCCGGCGGGCACGCGGTGACCCCGGAAGACCTGGACGAGGCGGCGGAGTTCGGCGGGGTCGCCGTCCGCGCCGGGGACATCGTCCTGGTGCGCACCGGACAGGTCCAGGTCTACCTGGCGGGCGACAAGCACGGCTACGGCTTCCCGTCCCCGGGCCTGTCGGTCCGCACCCCGGAGTGGTTCCACGCGCGGGACGTGGCGGCGGTCGCGAACGACACGCTCACCTTCGAGATCTTCCCGCCGGAGATCGAGAACCTGTGGCTGCCGGTGCACGCGCTCGACCTGGTCGAGATGGGCATGCTGCAGGGCCAGAACTGGAACCTCGAGACTTTGTCCACAGCCTGTGCGGAAGAGGGCCGCTACGCCTTCCTCCTGTCGGCCATGCCGGAGCCGTTCGTCGGCGGCACGGGCACCCCGGTCGCCCCGGTGGCCGTCCTGTGACGCCGGCGCCTCAGGACGCGTCCGGGGCGCCTCAGGGCGTGTCCCGGGTCCTGTCGTCACCGTCCCGCCCGGCCCGCGCTGCTCTTGCCGGCAGGACCTGGTTCCGGCCACAGCACTAGAGGGGCGCCCCGTCCCCCGCCGGGAACGGCCGCCCGTGTCCGGGGACGATCACGTCGGCCACCCCCAGGACCCGCCGGCGCGAGCGGCGCAGCAGGTCCCGGTCCGGGGCCACGGGATCCTCGGCCGGGCCGTCGGGGCGCCACCACAGGTCGCCGACGAACGCGACCACGCCCTCGGCGGTGCCGGCGAGCAGGGTGATGTCCTCGGCGCTGTGGCCGGGCGTGCGGATCAGGCGCAGCGAGCCGGTGAGTTCGTATCCCTCGGCGTCCCGGTCGGTCCACTGGTCGTCGCGGTACTCGGCCTTGTGGTCGTGGACCCGCGCCCGGGGGAAGAGGCCCACGTTCATGGTGTTGTCGGGGTGGTGGTGGCTGAGCACGACGTCGGTGATGTCCTCGGGCGCCAGGCCCCGTTCGGCGAGCGGTCCGAGGATCCGGTCGCGGTGGGCCACCATGCCGGGGTCGACGATCACGTGCCGGTCCCCGTCGGAGACGTAGGAGACGGTGGCGGCGACGCCCGGTCCGGTGGAGGTGGTGTAGCCGGTGGTCAGGACGGTGAACTCGGCGCCGCGGCCGAGGGGCTGCTCTGTCATGCCCCCACCCTCCCGCCCGGCCCCCCACCCGCACGAGTGGCTCTTCTGCCGGTGATCGCGGGTTTCGTGCCACGCCGCCTCGGGCCGGTGGTCCGGCCGCGCCGCCCGGCCGCCGCTCGGGCGCGCCTCCCAGCATGCGGACCAGGGTGATCCGCTCTCCCGACCCCGTGGAACCATGAGGTGTCCATGACGCGTCCCCCATCGCGCCGCTTCGGACGCCGGACCGCAGCCCTCACCTTCACGCCAGGAGACACCCCATGTCCAACCCCTACCAGGCCACGCCGCCCCCGTTCCCGCCCCCGCCCCAGCCCCAGCCCCAGCCCCCCGCGCGCCGCTCGAACGGCGGAGTGGCCGGCTTCCTGGCCGTCGCCCTGGTCATCGCGGGGATCTACGGCGCCTCCCAGTGGCTGGGCAAGGACGAGGGCAAGGCCAAGGGTTCGGCTGCCGCCACGGCGTCCCCGTCCGCCAAGCCCTCCGAGCCCGGCAACCCGGAGTCCTCCTCGGACACCTCCAGTTCCTGGAAGGTGGGCGACTGCGGCGGTCCCGACCCGGACAACCAGCCCGACGGCTTCCGCCCGCAGAAGTGCTCCGCCCCCGGCGCCACCTTCAAGGCGGTCGACATCAAGGACGCGAGCATGTTCCCCGGCGCCATCCAGTGCCCGCCCGGCACCGACGTGATGATCGAGGTGAGCATCACCTACGGCAGCAGTAAGAAGGGCGGCATCCCCACCAACACCGTCTGCGGCCGCAACCTGTCCGATGACCACCCCGGCGACCCGGGCGCGGGCGGCGGCCAGCTGGTGAAGGGCGACTGCGTGACCGACCAGGCGCAGGAAGTCGCCTGCGCCACCGGCGGCTCGAGCGCGTACAAGGTGCTCGGCCTGGTGAAGACGAAGGCCGAGTGCCCGGCGGGCACGAGCGAGCCGATGGAACTGACCATGGCGGTCGGCCGCCCGTACGACGTGATCTGCGCCGACAAGTAACCCCGAGCCCGCGACGCACGGCCCCTGCGCCCCACCGGCGGAGGGCCGTCCCGTCCGGTGGCGCCCGTGCGTGCGGCACCGGGGAAGACCTCGGGTGGCGGCGGTGCGCGTGCACGCCCCGAGCGCGGCACGGCAGCCGCCACCCCGCGACCCGCACTCGTCAAGGCGTGCCCTTGGCGTCCCCTCGCGTCGAATCGCTCCCCACCAGGGTGATCAAGATGTGACGGAACGTCAACACCTCGTTAGAGGTACACGCGCGGTTCCCGCATCACGGGGTGAATTCCGGGCGGGCCGTCCACGGCCCCGTCCGAGGCCGACTTCTCCGCCCGGTCGACCTCGCACCAGATCCGTTTGCCCGCGCCCTCGCGCTGCCAGCCCCAGCGGTCCGCCAGGCCGTCCACCAGCTCCAGGCCGCGCCCGTTGGTGTCGTCGCCGGCCGCCTGCCGTCGGGCGGGCGCGCGGTCGCTCGCGTCCGCCACCTCGACGCGCACCCCGGGCCCCCCGAACAGCATCCGCAGGACCGCCGGACAGCCCGTGTGCACGACGGCGTTCGTGACCAGCTCGGAGATCAGCAGGATCAGCGTCTCCGCGAGCGGTTCGTCCTCCCCTATGCCCGACCCCGCCAGCCGCTTCCGGGCCCACCGGCGCGCCCGGCCGACCTCGGCGGGGTCCGGTCCTACCTCCAGCTGAACCTGAAGCACCTGCACCGCTCACACCATCCGAACCGGCGGACACTTCGCCTCGCGACAGGATGGGATCACCCACCGTGATCCCCTTGTGGAGCAGCATGGTTGACATACAGTCACCACAACAAGCGCTTCGGGCATATTCCCGCGCGAAGGAGTGGGCGTGGTGCATACTGTGCGACGCCTGCGCCGCTCAACCGCTCGCATTCGTGGGAGCGTACCGGAGCGACCCCCCGACTCCGGTCCGTAAGCGGAAGAGCGAAGGACACAAACCGATATCAACTCTCTGTAATCGGACATGCGTCCCGCGCCTCCCGTCCCGTAACAGTCGGCTACGGCGCCGAACCCAGCAGTTCAGCCGCCAGGAGCTCCTCCGCCTCGGTCGCGGTCCGCCACTGCTCCGCCCGCAGCCACGCCCGCTTCAGGTGCAGGTGGACGTCCGCCTCCCAGGTGAAACCCATCCCCCCGTGCACCTGGAGGCAGTCCCGGGCATTGGCGACCGCGGCCTCGTCCGCGAGGAGCTTGGCCGCCGCGCCCTCCGCCGCGTCCTCGGTCACCGCCGCCGCGTAGAGCGCCGTACGGGCCACCTCCGCCCGCACCAGCATCCGCGCGCACAGGTGCTTGACCGCCTGGAAGGCCCCGATCGGCTGCCCGAACTGCTCGCGCTCCCCCGCGTACCGCACCGCCAGCTCCAGCGTCCGCAGGGCGCTCCCGACCTGGAGCGCGGCCGTCAGCAGCGCCCCGGGCGCGAGGAAGGCGGAGGGGACCGGGGCCGGGCCGACCCGGTGCAGGGGGGTCAGCGGATCCGCCGAGCGGACCGGGGAGCCCGGCGGCGGTGCGGCGGCGCCCAGTACCGCGTCCGCCTCCGCCAGGTAGGTGACCAGGCCGCCGCCCAGGTCGAAGGCGGTGACCACGGCCGTCCCGGCCGCCGCCCCCGGGACCACCCCGGCCGCCAGGTGCGTGGCCACCAGCGGACCGGGCAGCAGGACCCGCCCGGCCTCCTCGAAGACGATCACCGCCTCCGGCATCCCGAGCCCCACCCCGCCCTCGGACTCGGGCAGCCGCAGCGCGAAGAAGCCCGCCGCGCCCAGCTCCCGCCACAGCTCCCGGTCCACGCACCCGCCCGAGTCCACCGACGCCCGCAGGGCCTCGCGCCCGTAACGGCCCGCCAGCAGGTCCCGTACGCCCGCCCGCAGGTCCCGCTGCTCCTCGGTCGGCTGGAAGTCCACCGCGCTCACCGGCCCTTCGGGAGGCCGAGGATCCGCTCGGCGACGATGTTCCGCTGGATCTGCGAGGTGCCCGCCGCGATCGTGTACGAGAGCGAGGAGAGCCGGTCCAGGGTCCACTCCTCGTCCAGCGACAGGGACAGCGGTCCCAGCACCTGCGCCGCGGCCTCGTAGAGTTCCTGCCGCGCGTGCGAGTAGGCGAGCTTGAAGACCGAGCCGCCGATGCCGGGGACGCCGCCCGCCGACCGCCCGGCCTCGCTGACGTTCCACTGCGTGAGCCGCCACAGCGCGCCGAACTCCCCGTACAGCCGCCCCAGCCGGCGCCGCAGCACCGGGTCGTCCCAGCGTCCGTTCGCCTTCGCCGTACGGGCCAGTTCGCCGAGCGTGCGGCGGCAGGCGACGACCTCCCCGACGAAGGCGGTGCCCCGCTCGAAGGACAGCGTGACCATGGTGACCCGCCAGCCGTCGTTCTCCGCCCCGACCCGGTGGGCGACCGGCACCCGCACCTCGTCCAGGAACACCTCGGCGAACTCCGCCGACCCGGCCAGTGTGCGCAGCGGGCGGACCGTGACGCCCGGTGCGTCCATGGGCATGGCCAGCCAGGAGATGCCGCGGTGCCTGGGGGCCCCGGGGTCGGTCCGCACGAGCAGCTCGCACCAGTCGGCGACCTCCGCGTGCGAGGTCCAGATCTTCGAACCGGTGACCACGTACTCGTCGCCGTCGCGGACCGCGCGCGTGCGCAGCGAGGCCAGGTCGGATCCCGCGCCGGGCTCGCTGAAGCCCTGGCACCACACCTCTTCGCCGCGCAGGACGGGAGGCAGCCAGCGCGCCCGCTGCTCCGCCGTCCCCTCGGCGGCGATGGTCGGGCCGGCGTGCAGCAGGCCGACGAAGTTGGCGCCGACGTACGGGGCGCCGGCGCGCTCGGTCTCCTCCAGGAAAATCAGGTGCTGGGTCGGGGTGGCGCCGCGGCCGCCCGCGTCCAGGGGCCAGTGCAGACCCGCGTACCCGGCGTCGTACAGCCTGCGCTGCCAGCCCAGGTCGTAGGCCCGGCGGCCCGGCCAGTCGTCCGGGGAGGGCTTGGCCGGCAGTTCGGGCAGCGTCTTGGCGAGCCACTCGCGCAGCCCGGCCCGGAAGTCCCGCTCCTCGTCGGTGTAGGTCAGGTCCATCAGCGGCCCTGGCGGTCCCGGTCGAGGGGCAGGCCGAGCATGCGGATGGCGTTGCCGCGCATCAGTTTGTAGACCGTCTCCTCGTCCAGGCCCTCCACGTGGTCGAGGGCGACCTCCTTGGTGTGCGGGAAGGTGGAGTCCACGTGCGGGTAGTCGGTCTCGAAGGTCGCGTTGTCGCGGCCCACCACGTCCAGCGAGGCGATGCCGTGCTTGTCGCGGAAGAAGCAGCAGAAGATCTGCCGGTAGTAGTAGGTGGACGGCGGCTCCGGGATCAGGTCGCGGACCCCGCCCCAGGCGCGGTGCTCCCGCCAGACGTCGTCCGCGCGCTCCAAGGCGTAGGGGATCCAGCCCATCTGCCCCTCGCTGTAGGCGAGCTTCAGTGTCGGGAACTTCACCAGCACCCCGCTGAAGAGGAAGTCCATCATCGAGGCCATCGCGTTGTTGAAGCTGAGCGCGGCCTGCACGGCGGGCGGCGCGTCGGGGGAGGCCGCGGGCATCTGGGAGCTGGACCCGATGTGCATGTTGACGACCGTGCCCGTCTCCTGGCAGACGGCGAAGAAGGGGTCCCAGTAGCCGCAGTGGATCGAGGGCAGCCCGAGGTGGGTCGGGATCTCGGAGAAGGTCACCGCGCGCACCCCGCGGGCCGCGTTCCGCCGGATCTCGGCGACCGCCAGCTCGACGCCCCACAGCGGGATGATGCACAGCGGGATCAGCCGGCCCCCGCTGTCGCCGCACCACTCCTCGACCATCCAGTCGTTGTAGGCGCGTACGCAGGCGAGCGCCACCTCCTTGTCCCGCGCCTCGGCGAAGGTCTGGCCGCAGAACCGGGGGAAGGTGGGGAAGCACAGCGATGCCTCGACGTGGTTGAGGTCCATGTCGGCGAGGCGCGCCGCCGGGTCCCAGCAGCCCCGGCGCATCTCCTCGCGCGTGATCCCCTCCAGCGTCATGTCGTCGCGGTCGAACCCGACGGCGGCGATGTTGCGCTTGTACGGAAACTTCAGGTCCTCGTAGATCCACCAGTCCGTCGGCGGGCCGTCGGGATCCATGGTGATCACGTACTTGCCGCCGGTGTACTCCAGCTCGCCGATGCCCGCGGTGAGCGCCTTGGGACCGCGGTCCCGGTACTTCGCCGGGAGCCAGACGTCGAAGAGGTGCGCGGGCTCGATCACGTGGTCGTCGACGCTGATGATCCGTGGCAGTTCCAGTCCCATGCCGTCTCCTCGATCTGATGCATCGTCAGAAACAAGCTAGCCCCGCCACCCCTGGACCGACAAGCGCCGGCGCCCTACGCTCTGCACTGGACCTGACTATCCGTCAGATGTCTGGGTCGGGCATGGGAGGTCTGGGATGACGGGGACGGGGACGGGGACGGGGACGGGGACGGCAGGGACGGCAGGGACAGCAGGGACCGCGGAGACTGCGGGGGCCTGGACGAAGGGCACCGGGACGACGGACGCGACGGACGCGACCGGTGCGACGACCCGCACCGCGATCGAACTGAGCCGGTCCACGACCCTGTGGGAACTGATCGCCCGCCGCGCCGCCCTGACCCCGGACGCCACCGTCCTCATCGAGGCCGCGCCGGACCCGGCCGACGACCGCCGGCTGACCTTCGGGGAGCTGCGCGACCGCTCCGAACGGGCCGCCGCCGGCCTGTACGCCAGGGGAGTGCGCCCGGGCACCGTCGTCGCCTGGCAGCTGCCCACCCGCATCGAGACGGTCCTGCTCTCGGCCGCGCTCGCCCGCATCGGGGCCGTCCAGTCCCCCGTGATCCCCTTCTACCGGGACCGGGAGGTCGGCTTCGCGCTCCGCGAGTCCAAGGCCGAGTTCTTCGCCGTCCCGGGCGTCTGGCGGGGCTTCGACCACGCGGCGATGGCCGCGCGGCTCGGCGCGCGCGGCGTCTTCGAGGCGTACCGCGACCTCCCGGACGGCGATCCCTCCGTGCTGCCGCCGCCTCCCGCATCGGGGACCGACGTGCGGTGGATCTACTGGACCTCCGGCACCACCTCCGACCCCAAGGGGGTCCTGCACACCGACCGCTCGCTCATCGCGGGCGGCTCCTGCCTCGCGCACGCCCTGCGGCCGACCCCGGCCGACGTCGGCTCGATGGCCTTCCCCTTCGCGCACATAGCGGGGCCGGACTACACCGTGATGCTGCTGCTGTACGGCTTCCCCGCGGTCCTCTTCGAGAAATTCGCGATGCCCGACGCGCTGGACGGCTACCGCCGGCACGGGGTCACCGTGGCAGGCGGCTCCACGGCCTTCTACTCCCTGTTCCTCGCGGAACAGCGCAAGGCCCCGGACGTGCCGCTGATCCCCACCCTGCGCCTCCTGGCGGGCGGCGGCGCTCCGAAGCCCCCGGAGATCTACCACGCCGTCGTCCGGGAGATGGGCTGCCAGCTGACGCACGGCTACGGCATGACCGAGGTCCCCATGATCACCATGGGCTACCCGGACGACACGGCCGAGCACCTGGCCACCACCGAGGGCCGGCCGCCGGCGGGCATGTCCATCCGCATCACCGGCCCGGACGGCGGGGCGCTGCCGGCGGGGGTGGACGGGGAGGTCCGGCTGCGCGGGGAGGCGGTCTGCCGGGGCTACCTGAACCGGGAGCACGCGCCGGGGGCGGCGGACGCCTTCGACGCGGAGGGCTACCTGATCACGGGCGACCTGGGGCACCTCACGGAGGACGGGTATTTAGTGCTGACCGGGCGCGGCAAGGACGTCATCATCCGCAAGGGCGAGAACATCTCGGCGAAGGAGATCGAGGACCTGCTGCACGAACTGCCGGGAGTCGCCGACGTGGCCGTGATCGGACTTCCCGACCCGGAGCGGGGGGAGCGGGTGTGCGCGGTGGTCGAACAGCCGGAGGGCGCGGTGGCGCCGCTGACCCTGGCGGAAGTGACGGCGTACCTGCGGGGGGCGGGGCTGGCGACGCACAAGCTGCCGGAGCAGTTGGAGGTGCTGGACGCGCTGCCTCGCAACGAGGCCCTGCGGAAGGTCTTGAAGTACCGGCTCCGCGAGCGCTTCGCGTAGCCGCGGCGGGGGCTGGGGGCTTCCGCCCCCGACCCCCCGTGCGAGGCGCGGGGCCCCTACATGCGGCTCAGGGACGCGGCGGCGAAGAGGACGTCGCGGATCGCCTCGCGGTCGCCGTGCTGGCCCGCCGCCTCCTCCGGGGAGATGTGCCCGGCGGCCAGCTGGCAGAACTCGACCTGGTCCAGCGCGATCTCCGCCACCGTCCGGTCGGCCGACGGCACGGCCCCCGGCGAGTCCAGCGCGATGTCCCAGCCGCCGCCACCCGCGCCCTCGATCTCCAGGTGCAGGGTCCGCCCCGGCGTGCCCGCCGCGACCAGACCCGCCGCGGGCGCCGCCAGACCGGCCCGGCGCCGCTGCGCCAGCGCGCCCGGCAGCAGGCGCGCCGCCAAGTCGATCATCCGGTGCAGGTGCGGACCCGACGGCGGCTCGTACGGGTAGTCCACCGCCTCCGCGATGTCCCACGCGTGCACCCAGCACTCGAAGGCCCGCTCCAGGAACGCGTCCCCCAACGGCAGGGCGAAGTCACCGTAGTCCACGGCCAGTTCCGCCACGCCCCGGCCCGCGAAGGAGACGGTGCGCACCAGCGTGTGCCCCTGCTCCCGCCACGGGTCGCGGACCTTCCGCGTGGTCGGGTAGGCCGACGCGCGCCAGAAGTGCTCCGACCGCTCCGTGGGACCCGCGGCCACCGGACCCTCCCGGCCCAGCGGGTCGTCCAGCCCCAACGCGGTGGCCACCAGGCCGTCCACCGCCAGGAGGTGCCCGATCACGCCCGCCACCGTCGTCCGCCGCGTCCTGCGCCGCTCCTCCTCGAACCACTTCAGCCGGACCGGGGTGTGCCACTCGGAGTCCCCGAAGTCCTGGAGCAGCGCGTCCAGCCGGGCGGTCTCGGTGTCGTAGGGGTTCGCCCACGCCGGCACCGGGATCCGGGCCGGCCGCTTGCCCAGGCAGTCCTCCAGCACCCGCGAACGCAGCAGCGGCCCCAGGTCGAGGTTCTCCTCCGGGTGCAGCAGCCCGACCGCGTCGCGCAGCCGCAGCGCCTCCTCCGCGCAGGGCGCGCACTCGGTGAGGTGGTCCTCCACCGCCTGCGTCTCCTCCGCGGAGCACGCCGCCAGCGCCCACGCGCCGAGCAGCGATTTCAGTACGGCGTGCGAGGGCGGTTCCGCGGCCGGCGGCGGCAGTGGCCGCACCGGCGGCGCGTTCCGCGGGTCGAAGTCGTCGGCGGCGCCGCGCGGTCCGGGTATCCGGGCCGGGCCCGCGGGGCGCTCGTATCCGTCCTCGGGCCACTCGGCGGGGCCGTTCATCGTGACGTTCCATATCCGGGCGGGGCGGTGTCCTCCTGCGGGAGGGCGTTGGCGGTCGACAGCAGCTGGAGCCCGAGCCGCAGCCGGCGCCGCGCCTCGTCCTCGCTGATCTGGAGGTCGGCGGCGGCCTGCCGGTAGTCGCGCCGTTTGAAGTACGCGAGTTCCAGCGCGGCACGCAGCGGCGCGGGCATGGAGGTGACGATGTAGTCCGCGCGGGCCGCGGCGTTGGCGCTGCGCACCTTCTGCTCGAGCTCCTCGCGCGAACCGCGGCCGAATTCGGCCTGGCGCAGCCGGGCCACGGCCTGGCCCTGGGTGATGCGGGCGACCCACGAGCGCATCGAGCCCTGCTTGGGGTCGTAGGCGTCCGGGTTCTCCCAGATGTAGCCGAAGACCTCGCGGGTGATCCGGTCCGCGGCCTTCTCGTCGCCCAGCACGCGGTGCGCCAGGCTGTGCACGAGCGAGGCGAAGCGGTCGTACAACTCCCCGAGTGCGGCGGCCTCGCCGCGGGCGAGGCGCTGCTGCATGCGGCGGTCCCAGCGCGGTGGTACGTCCTTAGGCATCGTGCCCCCAGCCGTGTGTCGACGCATCGAATGTAGTGGGCACCGGGCCGATCGCGCCTGTTTTGCGGGAAGGTCACCTGAGAAGTGGGCCCTGCGTGATAGGGGCGTGGCGGAGGGTTAACCGCGCCGGGGGCGCGGGCACATGGGGACAGGTGTACGCGCCCCGCCGCGCGCCCCGTGCGCGGGTTCGATGCGTACGCGCCCTTGACCGGTTCGCTTAACGCGCGGGCCACCGAGGGCTTACGCTCCTGCCTTGTCTTGATCTGAACCCACCGCACACGTGAAGGCGGAACGCCGAACATGGACAGCGCAGAATACGAGCGCAAGATCGCCGCCCGATTCGCCACCTTCGACCAGGACGGTTCCGGATACATCGACCGGGAGGACTTCAGCGCCGCCGCGAAGGCCGTCCTGGCCGAATTCGGCACCACCGCCCGGTCCGACAAGGGCCAGGCGGTCTTCGGCGGCGCGGAGGCGTTCTGGCAGGGCATGGCCGGGATCGCGGACGTCGACGGGGACCAGCGGGTGTCCCGCGAGGAGTTCATCACCGGGGCGGCGAAGCGGCTGCGGGACAACCCGGACCGGTTCGCGGAGATCGCGCGGCCGTTCCTGCGGGCCGTGATCGCGGTGGCGGACGAGGACGGCTCGGGCGCGACCCCGGCGGCCGCCGCCCGCGTCCTGCGCGTCCTCGGCACCGCGCCCGATCTGGCCGCGCGGGTGGCGGCCGGCCTGGACGCGGACGGCGACGGCCGGATCTCCGAGGACGAGATCCTGGTGGCGTTCGCGGCGTACTGCGGCGTGGAGGCCCCCGACGCGTGAGGTGTCTCCGTGTGAGGCTGCGGTGGGCCCGGCGTGCCGGGCCCACCGGGGGCTACGCGAAGACCACCGTGCGGGAGCCGTTGAGGAGCACGCGGTGCTCGCTGTGCCACTTCACCGCGCGCGCGAGCGCCTGGCACTCCACGTCGCGGCCGACCGCCACCAGCTGGTCCGGGGTCACCTCGTGGCCCACACGCTCGACCTCCTGCTCGATGATCGGCCCCTCGTCGAGGTCGGCCGTGACGTAGTGGGCGGTCGCGCCGATGAGCTTCACGCCCCGGGCGTGCGCCTGGTGGTACGGCTTGGCACCCTTGAAGCTCGGCAGGAACGAGTGGTGGATGTTGATGATCCGCCCGCTCAGCTCCTTGCACAGGTTGTCCGACAGCACCTGCATGTAGCGCGCGAGCACCACCAGCTCGACGTCCTCGGACCGCACGAGCTCCAGCAGCCGCGCCTCCGCCGCCGCCTTCGTGTCCTTGGTCACCGGGATGTGCACGAAGGGGATGTCGTAGGAGCCCACCAGTTCGGCGAAGTCCGTGTGGTTGGAGACCACCGCCGCGATCTCGACCGGCAGGGCCCCGATGCTGGTACGGAACAGCAGGTCGTTCAGGCAGTGGCCGAACTTCGACACCATCAGGACGATCCGCATGCGCTCGTCGGAGCGGTGGATCTGCCAGTCCATCCGGAAGGAGTCGCCGATCGCGGCGAAACTCGCGCGCAGCTTCTCCACCGTCACGGCCGGCTCGGCCTCGAAGTGCACCCGCATGAAAAAGAGCCCGGTCTCCCGGTCTCCGAACTGCTGGCTGTCCACGATGTTGCAGCCGGTCATGAAGAGATAACTCGACACGGCGTGCACGATGCCCTGCTTGTCGGGGCAGGACATGGTCAGGACGTACTGCGGGGGCTGGGGCTGTGCCTCGGGCTGCGGGTCGCTCATGACCGCATAGCCTTTCACACCGCCCGGGTGAGGATCCTCAACACCTCGAGCGACCGCGGCCGCACGTCGGGGTCGTCCCCGTCCGCCACGGCCAGCCGTACGTGCGCCTCGCGCGCGGCGCGCACCGCCTCGGGCCAGGCGTGGTGTTCCAGGTAGGCCGGGACGGCCGCGTCGGGACCGACCTGGTGCATGATGCGCAGCACGCGCAGCACGGCGAGGTCGACCAGGGCCGCCTCCTGGGAGTCGCGGAAGATCGTGCCGATGTACTTCTCGGCCGACCAGCTGTCGAGCCAGGTGTCCTCGACGAGCCGGTACACGGCGTCGGTGACGTCACCGTAGCCTTCGGCGCCGGCCAGCCACGTGTCCTCGTGGAAGGCCGGATCGGAGAGCATGTGCAGCGCCGAGCGCACGTTGCTGCGCCAGCGCCACCACGGCATGTCGTTCAGGGGCATGCCGCCCATGGTGGAGGAGCGGCCACCGCGACGGGAAGGGTTCTTCGAACCTTGGGCGAATGTCACGCCGTCGATCGTACGTTCCCGCCGGCTGTGATCTTCAGGGGCGTGGACACAAGCGGAGGGGATCATTCCCCCCGGCAATTCACCCTCCCGTCACCGGCTGTTGCGGACTCCTCACTCCTCAGTTACCCGCGGGGCGGAAGGGTGTGCGGACATGACGGATCGGCGACGCACAGCAGCCCTCACCCGCACCCTCCTGGCCACGGCGGTCGGTGCGTGCCTGATCGCCGGGTGCGGGGGGCTCCCCGGCGACCCGGGGGGCTCGGGGCAGACCCTCACGGTCATGACGTTCGCACCCGAAGGCACCAAGGCGACCAACATGCCCGGAATGACCGGCATGGCCAAGGCGTACGAACGCTGGGTCAACGCCCGGGGCGGCATCAACGGGCGCACACTGCGCGTGCTGACCTGCAACGAGAACAACACGGCCGGCGGCGCGGCCGACTGCGCGCGCAAGGCCGTGGAGGAGAAGGCCGTCGCCGTGGTCGGCTCCTACAGCCAGCACGGGCGCGCCTTCATGGCTCCGCTGGAGGCCGAGGGCATCCCGTTCGTCGGCGGCTACGGAGTCTCCTCCGAGGAGTTCCAGTCGACCCTCTCCTACCCGGTCAACGGCGGCCAGCCGGTCCTCCTGGCCGGCGCCGGCCACCAGTTGGGCCGCGCCTGCGACCAGGTCGCCCTGGTCCGCCCCGACACCCTCGCGGGCGACTCGATGCCGATCCTGCTGAACGCCGGGCTGAGGGCGAGCAGGACGACCGAGGCCGCCGACATCCGGGCCGCCGAGGACGCCGCGGACTTCTCGGTGCAGGCCCGCGACGCGCTCACCGGAACCGCCACGGGCGCCGCGGCCGCGGTCGGCGGCAAGGAGAAGGACAAGGCCAAGGCGTGTGTGACCGCCGTGCTCGGCGAGCGCACCGAGACCTTCTTCGACGCCTTCCGCCGCGCCGACGCCCAGAACAGGAAGCCGCAGATCGCCTCGGTCCTCGGCAGCGTCAGCCAGTCCCTGGTGGACCGCACCGGCGGCAAGGAGAGCCCCTTCGAGGGCGCATTGCTGACCAGTTGGTACCCGGTGGCGGGCGACCCCCTCTGGGACCCGATGCGCGAGGTGATCACCGACCACGCCTTCGGCGACGACGGGGTCGACCCCGAGGACAGCGGCACCCAGACCACCTGGATCGCCTACACCGTGCTGAACGAGATCGTGCGGCGCTTCGGGCCGGACGAGAAGATCACCGCCCGCAAGGTCGCGCGGTCCCTCAACCAGGCGGAGGCCGTCGGCACCGGCGGCCTCACCCCGGACCTGAGGTGGCGCTACCAGGACATGCGCGCGGTCGCGGGGTTCCCCCGCATCGTCAACGGCCGGGTCACCTTCCAGGTCGTCCGGGCGGGCCGGCTCGTCGCCCAGGAGGGCGAGCAGACGATGGACATGACCGCGACCCTGGAGCAGGCCCCCCGAGCGGCGTGACCGGCCCGCCGGCTCAGAGCTGGGACTTGTCCCGCTTGGTGAGGCCGTACTTGCCGGCGATGGAGTTCCACAGGGTCGCGGCGGACTCCTTGGCCTTCGTCGCCTCGCCGCTCGCCTTGTTGCCGGCGGCGGCGTTCTCCGTGCTCTTGGCCTTGCCGTCCTTGCACTTGTCGCCCGCCACGTCCTGCGCCCAGGCCGCGTAGCTGTTGTCGGCGGACGCGGAGGACTTCCACGCCTTCGTCAGCGCGGCGGTCAGCTTCGCGTGGTCCGGGAGCCGGTCCACCTTCAGCTCCTGGAGGCGGGTGACGAGCTCCTCGCGCTGGCGGGCGGCGTCGCGCAGGTCGGCGGCCGCCTGGTCGAGGTTGCTGCAGGTCTTGATGTCCTCCACGGCCTTGATCACCGCGGCCCGGCTGTCGTTGCTGTCGGCGAGGAGTTTGTCCAGCTGGACGGCCTGCGGGCGGGCGGGGTCGACCGGGGCCTCGCCGGCGGGCGCGGCCGTGCCGCCGGTGGAGGTGGCGGCAGGGGGAACGGCGGCCGGGTCGTTGTTC
Source organism: Streptomyces sp. NPDC045967 (assembly GCF_056430495.1). Taxonomy (NCBI): domain Bacteria; kingdom Bacillati; phylum Actinomycetota; class Actinomycetes; order Kitasatosporales; family Streptomycetaceae; genus Streptomyces; species Streptomyces sp. NPDC045967. The sequence goes on from NZ_JBWKLE010000005.1 coordinate 215,030, forward strand.
TGCGGCTTGCCGTCGCCGAGCAGCGAGCCGACGCCCAACCCGACCACGGCCAGGCCGATGATCGCGGCGGCGATGATCGCGGGCGACATCTTGCGGGGGGCTTCCGGCGGCGGGGGCGGAGGCTGCGGCGGCGCGAACGACCCGCTCCGGTGCGGGTGCTGGGCCGGATGCGGAAGCGGGGGCAGGTTCGGGTTCTGGTGCGGCTGGTGGTGCTGCGGCGGTACGGGGCGCTGCCCGCGCGGCGGGTGGGAGCGCGGCGGGGCGGGCGGCAGGTGCCGGGCCTGCGCCGCGGAGCCCTCGCCGCGGAACAGGCCGTCGAACGGCTCCAGCCCGTCGGCCGCGGGGGCCGCGGGCACGGGCGGGAGGTACTGGGTCGCCGCCTCCTCGTGCGCCGGGGCCGCCGGCACGGGCGGGAGGTACTGCGTCGCCTCCTCGTGCGCGGAGGCCGCGGGGGCCGCCGGCACGGGCGGAAGGTATTGCGTCGCCGCCTCCTCGTGCGCCGGGGCCGCCGGCACCGGGGGAAGGTACTGCGTCGCCGCCTCCTCGTGCCCGGAGGCCGCGGGGGCCGCCGGCACGGGCGGGATGTACTGGGCGACCGCCTCGGGCAGCGGCGGGTAGCCGTAGCCGTGCGGATTGCCCGGCCCCTCGTACCCGGGACCCACCACGTGCCCGGCGCCCGCCTGCGGCTGCGGCGGCTGGGCCGGCTGCTGCTGCCCGGAGTGCGCGGACTGCTGCTCGGGGTGCTGCGGGTAGCCGTACGCGGGCTCCGGACCCCACGGGGCACCCGGCTGGGGGCCGCTCCCCTGTCCGTTCTCCGTCACCGGGTCTCCTTCTCCGACTCGCCCGAACCTACGGAACCGTCCGTCACGCTACCCGGTCACGCACCGCGACCGGGAGGCCACCCGGCAACCCGGTCCGCTCCGCGGGCGCCGTCCGGACGCCACCGCTCAGGCGGCGCGCGCCTCCAGACGGGCCGTGAACTCACGGACCGGCGCCTCCGCCGCGTACGGCTCGAGGCGGGCCCGGAAGTCCTCCAGGTACTCCACGCCCCTGGTCGAGCGGAGGCCCGCGAGCAGGTCGGAGGCCTGCGTGGCCGTCTGGCACGCCTGCTCGACCTCCCGCTGCCGGACCTGCGCCCCCGCCAGCAGCAGCAGGCCGATGGCCCGGCGGCGGGCCTTGGCCGCCGGCAGGTGCCGCAGTGCCTCCGCCGCCTGCCGGGCCGCCGCGTCCGCCTGGCCGAGGTCCCGGTGGCAGTGCGCCAACTCGTCGGCGAGGTACGCCTGGTCGAAGTGGCGGATCCACACCGGGTCGTCGCCGGACTCCGGCTCCGCCCGCTCCAGTGCCGTGACGGCCCGCGACGACAGCACCGCCGTCGCCCGGTGGTCGCCCATCAGCGCGTGACCGCGTGCCTCGGCGGCGTAGAACATGGCCTCCACCCGCGGGGTGACCTGCCCCCGCGTCCCCTCCTGAGCGGCCCGCGCCAGTTGCGCGATCTCCCGCGGATTGCCCAGCTCGGCGGCGAGGTGGCTCATCGACGCCGCCAGCACGTAGCCCCCGTACGAACGGTCGCCGGCCGCCTGCGCCAGCCTCAGTGCCTGGATGTAGTAGCGCTGCGCCAGACCCGGCTGGCCGGTGTCCACCGCCATGTAGCCGGCGAGCTCCGTCAGCCGCGCCACCGCAGCGAACAGTGCCCGCCCGACGGGCTCCCGGTAGGAGCCGCCGATCAGCCCGGACACGACGGAGTTCAGGTAGTGCACCACCACCGGCCGCACGTGCCCGCTCCCGAAGCGGTGGTCCAGCTCCTTGAGGGCCTCGGTGGTGGCTCGTACGGCCTCGACGTCGGACATGCCGACGCGCGCACCGCCGCTGCGCGCCACCTGCGGATCGGCGCCCGTGATCAGCCAGTCGCGGCTCGGCTCGACGAGCGCGGACGCGGCCACGCTGGACCCCGCCAGGAAGTCGCGCCGCCCCACGTCGCTGCGCCACAGCTCGCAGACCTGCTCGATGGCGCCGATGACCGTCGGGGAGAACTGCAGGCCGACGCCGGACGCGAGGTTCTTGCCGTTGGCCATGCCGATCTCGTCGATGGTGACGGTCCGGCCGAGTTTGCGCCCGAGCGCCTCGGCGATGATGCCCGGGGCCCGGCCGCGCGGCTGCTGGCCGCGCAGCCAACGGGCCACGGAGGTCTTGTCGTAGCGCAGGTCGAGACCGTGTTCCGCCCCGCACATGTTGACCCGCCGGGCGAGCCCGGCGTTGGAGCACCCGGCTTCCTGGATGAGCGCCTGCAGCCGTTCGTTCGGCTGGCGGGCGACGAGAGGCCTGGCTGCCATGAAAACCCCCTGAGGCCGCGGGTGATCCTTGGAATGATCACTTCCCGCCTGATGTGCGGAGAATCTTCCGCTCTGCGTGGTGTCGCTACCCAGCTCCGGCGCCCCGGGCTCCTACGCGCCCCCACCCGTGCACCGATGCGCCCCGCATGCAGGATCGATGCTCCGCCCACCGGCCGGTTTACGCCCGTAACCCCGGGTGACCCCCGGAGTTGTGATGGACGTGGAAGAGACCATGGGAGTCACGGAGACCGCACCCATCCCCAAGCAGCGAGGTGAGCAGCTGCTGGACCATGCCGTGCGGTATGCGGAAGAACGGCACTGGGACGTCTTCGCCGGCACCTGGCTGGAGGTGGCGGACGGGCGGGAGCTGTGCTCCTGCGGCGCATCGGACTGCCCCGCTCCGGGCGCGCACCCGACGGTGAAGGACTGGGCGGCGCAGGCCACTGGCAGCGCGGTGCGGGTGCGGCAGATCTGGGGCCGGCACCCCGCGGCCTCGATCCTGATGCCGACGGGCCGGACGTTCGACGCGCTGGACGTGCCCGACGCGGCGGGGTTCCTGGCCCTCGCGCGGCTGGAGCGGATGGAGCGCACGCTCGGGCCGGTCACCCTCACCCCCGACCACCGCATGCTGTTCTTCGTCCTGCCGGGCGCCGGGGCCAAGGTCGCGGACCTGGTGCGCAAGCTGGGCTGGACCCCGTCGGGGCTCGACCTCACCGCCCGGGGCGAGGGCGAGTACGTGGCCGCCCCGCCCACCCGCGTCGGCGGCCGCGGTTCGGTCCAGTGGGCCCGGCGGCCCACGCCGGCCAACCGGTGGCTGCCGGACACGGAGGAGCTGATCGACGCCCTGGCGTACGCGTGCGGCAGCGAGGCCGCGGCCGAGCGCAAGCGGCGCCAGGGCTGAGCGCCGACCGCGCCGCTGCGGCCCGCGACTCCCTTTTGCGAGCGGCGCGTTGGCATGACACCGGTGGCCGGGAACTCATGACATAAGTAACTGCTCGCGCCTCTTCCCCTCCTCCTATGGTGAGGACAGAACGACCAACGGGGACGTGTGACGAGAGGCAGGCGCATGCCGGACCAGGGTGATGCGACGAGCGGGACGTACGGGACGGACGGTGCGCGACCCGCGCCGTCCGCCGTGCGGGTGGAAGGTCTGTGGAAGCGCTTCGGCGAGCAGGTCGCGGTGTCGGGGATCGACCTGGAGCTGCCCGCGGGCAAGTTCATCGGGCTGGTCGGCCCGAACGGCGCGGGCAAGACGACGACGCTGTCGATGGTGACCGGGCTGCTGCGCCCGGACATGGGGCGGGTCTTCGTCGCCGGGCACGACGTGTGGGCGGACCCGGTCGAGGTGAAGTCGCGGATCGGCGTACTGCCGGAGGGCCTTCGCCTCTTCGAGCGCCTGTCGGGCCGGGAACTGCTGGGCTACATGGGCCGGCTGCGGGGGCTGCCGGGCGAGGAGACCGACAAGCGGGCGACGCAGCTGCTGGACGTACTGGACCTGGCCGGCTCGCAGCACAAGCTCGTCGTGGACTACTCGACGGGCATGCGCAAGAAGATCGGCCTCGCGGCGGCCCTGCTGCACAATCCCGAAGTGCTCTTCCTGGACGAGCCCTTCGAGGGCGTCGACCCGGTGTCGGCGCAGACCATCCGCGGTGTGCTGGAACGTTACACCGCGTCCGGAGCGACGGTCGTGTTCTCCTCCCACGTGATGGAGCTCGTCGAGTCGCTGTGCGACTGGGTCGCCGTCATGGCGGCCGGGCGGATCCGCGCCGCGGGCCCGCTGGCCGACGTACGGGGCTCGGCGCCTTCCCTGCAGGCCGCCTTCCTCGAACTGGTCGGCGCGCAGGGGCGCCACGCCGCCGGGGACTCCCTGGACTGGCTGGGCGGCGGCTCCGGGACGGCGGGCGCACGATGACCGCGGTCACCTCCTCCGCCGCCGCTCCCTCCGCGTCCGCCCGGTCCGCCGCCTCGGCCCCGCTCACGCCGGTGTTCGTCCGGCTGAAGCTGTCGCTGCTGCGCAACGGGCTGAAGGGCTCCTCCAAGCGCAAGGCCGCCTGGATCGGCTCGCTGGTGTTCGCCCTCGTGGCCGGCTTCTTCGTCACGCTCGGCCTGGCCATGCTGCGCGGCAACGCCCACGCGGGCACGGTCGTCGTCCTGCTGGCCGCGATCCTGGCGCTGGGCTGGACCTGCATGCCGCTGTTCTTCCCCACCGGGGACGAGACCCTCGACCCGAGCCGGCTGGTCATGCTGCCGCTGCGGCCGCGGCCCCTCGTGCGGGCCCTGCTGGCCTCCTCGCTGGTCGGCATCGGGCCGATGTTCACGCTGTGCCTCGCGATCGGCTCGGTCGCGGCGGTCGCCCGCGGCGCCGCCGGGGTGGCCGCCGCGGTGCCGGCCGTGCCCCTGCTGCTCGTGGGCTGCGTGGTCCTCGCCCGGGCGGTGGCCACGGCCAACGTCCGGCTGCTGACCAGCCGCAAGGGGCGGGACCTGGCGCTGCTCAGCGGACTGCTGATCGCGGTGGGCGCGCAGCTGGTCAACTTCGCGAGCCAGCGCCTCTTCCAGACCGGCGGACTGGCGCAGCTGGAGCCGGTCGAGGCGGTGGTGCGGTGGCTGCCGCCGGCGACCGCCGTCGGGATGGTCGACTCCGCGAGCAAGGGCTGGTACGGCCAGGCGGCCGCCCAATTCGCCCTGACGCTCGGCGCTCTGGCCGTGCTGCTGTGGTTCTGGGAGCGCACCCTGACCACGCTGATGATCACTCCGGACGGTTCGACCCTCGTGGCCGCCGCACCGGAGAAGGACCGCGGCGGGCGCGGCATCTGGTCACTGCTGCCGGCCGGCCGGACGGGCGCGGTCATGCAGCGGATCCTGCGCTACGCCGTCCGCGACCCGAAGACGAAGTCGGCGTGGGTGACGGCGCTGGCGATCGGCCTGATCGTGCCGGTCTTCAACGCCCTCCAGGGCACGGGCTCGCTCTACCTCGCCTGCTTCGGGGCCGGGATGCTCGGCATCCAGATGTACAACCAGTTCGGGCAGGACACCTCGGCGTTCTGGATGGTCGCGCAGACCCTGGCCACGCCGCGCGACGCGTACCGCGAACTGCGGGCGCGGCTCGCCGCGCTGGCCCTGGTCACCGTCCCGTACACGGTGTTCGTGACCGTGGTGACCGCCGCTCTGGTCGGCGACTGGTCCGGTTTCCCGGCGGCGCTGGGGGTGGCGCTGGCCCTGCTGGGCGCGATGCTCTGCACGGGGACGCTGGCGTCGGCCCGGTATCCGTACTCGATCCCGACGGACGGCGCGTTCAAGAACGTCGCCCCGGGCCAGGCCGGCCTGGCGTGGCTGGGCATCTTCGGCGGCATGCTGGCGGCGGCCCTGCTGTGCGCGCCGCTGATCGCCCTGACGGTCTGGCTCAACGTGGCGGACCACCAGTCCGTCTCCTGGGTGGTGCTCCCCCTGGGCGTGGCCTGGGGCACGCTGGCCACCTGGTCGGGCCTGCGGCTGGCAGCGCCGATGGTGGCCCGGCGGCTGCCGGAGATCCTGGCGGCGGTGAGCAAGGGGTAGCGGCGGGGTGTGGCTTCGGGGGGCGGATCCCCTCGAAGCCACACCCGCCCCCTCAGCCTCGCGAGTGCGAGGGCTTGAGGGCGTTGAGGAAGGGCTCCAGGGCCGCACGCAGGGCGGCCGGCTGGTCGTAGTGGAGGTAGTGCCCCGCGTCGGGAATCTCGGCGTACTGGCCGGCCGGCAGGACGCGGACCATCTCCTGGGCCTCGGCCCGGCCGAGTTCGCCGTCCAGACCGCGGACGACCAGGGTGGGGCAGCGGACCTGGGCCAGCTCCTCCCAGTGGGCGTCGTGCACCCAGGTCTCGCGGGCCCTCAGCATCTGGCGGCGGGAGAAGAGCGGGCGCCAGCCGTCGGGGGCCTGGTGCATGACCTCGGCGAAGAACGCGCCGCGGGCCGGGTCGGGGCGCTCCACCCGCGGATCGTCCTCGCCGAACCAGCGGCGGGCGGCGTCCTGGGTGGGGAAGGGCAGGGGCCAGCGGCGGAACCAGTCCTCCCACTCCTGCTGGGACGCCTCGCCGAGGGCCGAGGCGCGCATGTCGCAGATGACCACGGCTTCGACCAGCTCCGGTCGGCGGGCCGCGAGCTGCCAGGCGGTGAGGGCGCCCATGGAGTGGCCGATCACGGTCACGGGGGCGAGACCGAGCTGCTCGACGACGGCCTCGGCGTCCGCCACGAACGCCTCGCGCGTGAAGGGGCCGCTGCTCGGGCGGTCGCTCTGGCCGTGTCCGCGCTGGTCCAGGGCGATGACGCGGCGCTGCTCGCCGAGCCAGCGGGCGGTGCCGGACCAGTGGAGGGCGCGGCCCATGAGCCCGTGGAGTAAGAGCACGGCGGGGCGGGGATCCGGTCCCGCGGGTCGGCCCGCGGAAGCGGAGTCCGCTTCGCGGAACTCCCAGGCGGCCAGGCGTACGCCATCGGCCCCTGTCACATCGATGCGCTGTACCACCGCAGATGCACCCCCTTCGCTCCCGGCCAGACTATCGAACCCGCATTCGAAAACGGGCGTCTCGCCGACAACACCGCTCTTTCGAGTGACCTTGCTCAAGGATTGGCCGCCGCTGCCGATGGAGATCCTTTCATCAGGGAGGCGGGCCGCTCGGGGAAGACGGTCCGAAGGGGACGACCTTGAGAGCTCGGGGCTCCAGGTCACCAGGGGAGGACCGGTCCCGGCGCCGCGAGGCGCCGGGACCGCCCGCTTTTCCCGTCAGATGTCTTCTACACCACCGGTCGGCCCGGCATCGGCGTCCGCCGGGAACCGGCCCGAAGCGGTGACGCGTCAGCGCTTCGCCACGAACACGTGCGAGGCGATCTCCGCGTCCAGCTCGGCGGCCTCGCCACCGCTGCCGACCAGGACTCCGCCGGGGGACTCCGTCACGCTCACCACGGAACCGGGCTGCACGCCCGCCCGGCGCAGCGTGTACATCAGCTGGGCGTCCGTCTGGATCGGCTCCCCGATCCGGCGCACGACCACGGTCTTGCCCTCGACGCCCGGGTCCAGCTCGGTGAGGCTGACCATGCCGTCCTCCAGGAACGGGTCCGCCTCGGCCTTCTCGCCCAGCTCCTCGAGGCCCGGGATCGGGTTCCCGTACGGGGACTCGGTGGGGTGGCGCAGCAACTCCAGCACCCGCCGCTCCACCGCCTCGCTCATCACGTGCTCCCAGCGGCAGGCCTCGGCGTGCACCTGCTCCCACTCCAGGCCGATGACGTCGACGAGCAGGCACTCGGCCAGCCGGTGCTTGCGCATCACGCGCGTCGCCAGCCGGCGCCCCTCCTCCGTCAGTTCCAGGTGCCGGTCGGTGGCGACGGCCACCAGGCCGTCCCGCTCCATCCGCGCCACCGTCTGGCTCACCGTCGGACCGCTCTGGTCGAGCCGCTCGGCGATACGGGCGCGCATGGGGACCACACCTTCCTCTTCCAGCTCGAGGATGGTGCGGAGATACATCTCCGTGGTGTCGATCAGTCCGGACATTCGTGCCCCTCGGATTGCGTGCGCTGGCCCTGCCCCCAATTCTGACGCATCGGGCGCAGAACCGTCCCGCCCCGAGCGTCAAGCCCTGTCCCGGACATCCCCGCGGGGAGCCGGCGCGGACCTTCCGCCGGATTGACGTGCGTATTGACACGCCCTTGGTCCAGACCGCACGGTGAGCGGCGGACGCGGACCCGCCCCGTCAACCAGCCCCGACCCCGGAAGGCCATCGGCGTATGAGCGAGAGCAAGCTGGCCGGTCAGTTCTTCGACGCCGCCATCGGTCTGCTGGAGCGGGTCCGGGAGGAGGAGGCCGGGCGGATCGCCGAGGCCGGCGCCCTCGTCGCCGACGCCGTGGCCGCCGGGAACCGGCTCTTCGCCTTCGGCGCGGGGCACTCCTCGCTGCCCGCGCAGGACGTGGTCTACCGGGCGGGCGGACTGGCCCTGATGAACTTCCTCGCGGTCCCCGGCACGGCCGGCATCGACGTCATGCCCGCGACCCTGGGCAGTGCCCTGGAACGGGTCGACGGCCTCGCCGGCGCCGTCCTGGACAGCAGCCCCGCCTCCGACGGCGACGTCCTGGTGATCATCTCGCTGTCCGGGCGCAACTCCCTGCCGGTGGAGATGGCGATGAACGCCCGCGCCATCGGCCTCCGGGTGATCGGGGTGACCTCGGTGGCGTACGCGACCGGGACCAAGTCGCGGCACGTCTCCGGCACCTTCCTGAAGGACCACTGCGACGTCGTCCTGGACACCAAGATCGCGGTCGGTGACGCCGAGCTGACCCTGGACGGCATCGACGCGCCCTTCGCCCCCGCCTCCACCGTCGTGACCTGCGCCGTCATGCAGGCGGTGATGGCCGCGGCGGCCGAGGGGCTCGCGGCCCGCGGGATCGAGCCCCCGCTGCTGCGCTCGGGCAACGTCGACGGCGGCCACGAGTGGAACGGCCGCGTGATGCAGGAGTACGGCGACCGGATCTTCTTCCGCCACTAGCCTCCGGCGGTCGGCGGTCGAGCGGGGCCGCCCCGGGAGGCACGGCCCGCCAGGTCCAGGTCGGCGGCGATGCGGCCCGCGACCTCCTCCGCGTACGCCGCGTCCGGCGCCTCGAAGGCGGCCCGCGAAGGCCCCCGTACGAAGGTCAGGGCGCCCAGGGTCCGCCCGCGGCTGCGCAGCACGGTGCACAGCGCGTGCGCCGCACCCTCGGGCCAGTGCCGGGCCCGCGCCCACTCGGGGTCCGCCGCCCCCCGCGGGGCGCTCGTGCGCACCGAGCCGATCCGGTCCAGCGCCTGGAGCACGGGATGCCCCGCCCCGTACCGCACCGGGATCGCACCGGGCCCCGCCAGCGCGGGCGGCGCGACGGCGGAGCGTACGAGGCGGCGCCGCTCGGGACCGGCCGACGGGTCCAGTACGTCCAGCAGGGCGTGCTCGGCGAAGCCCGCGAGGGCGAAGTCCAGCCGGACGGCCGCCGCCTCGGCCGGGTCCTCGCACTCGGCGGCGGCCCGGCCCGCGCGGTGCAGCTGGTGGGAGCGGAAGCGCAGCTGCGCGGTGTCCAGCTGGGCCTGCCGGGCCTCGGTGACGTCCTGGAAGAGCCAGCCGACCCCGAGCGGCACCGGCTCCTCGGCGAGCGGCGAGGCCAGCCGCAGGAACCCGCAGCGCAGGCACCGCCGCCGCGATCCCTCCGGCGTCCGCACGGACACCCACAGCTCGACCGGCGCGGGCGGCGCCCCCTCGGCGAGCACGTGCTGGAGGGCTCCTTCCAGTTCCTCCACGCCCTGGAGGAGGAGTTCGCCGATCGGCCGGCCGAGCAGCGCGGTGCGCCCGGCGCCGAGGACGCGCGCGGCGTGCGCGTTGACGACGGCGGGGCGCAGGTCGACGTCGACGAGGACGACGCCCCAGGCGGCGTCCTCCATCAGGGCTTCGCTGAGCGCGATGGAGCGCTCTAGGTCGATCTGCGCGTGCACCTCGCTGAACGCGCAGTACACGCCGGCCGGTCTGCCGTCCGCGCCGGGCACGGCGGCGGACTGGGTGCGGACGAGGACGCGTCCGCCGTCCTTGGTGAGCAGCGCGAACTCGTGGACCTGCCGGCCGGGCACGTCCTGCGCCGCCATCAGCCGCTCCTGCACGTCCTGTGCGTCGGCGGGCCGTACCGCCCAGCCCTCGAAGCCCTTGCGGCCCACGGCCTCCGCGGCGGACCAGCCCAGGATCCGCTCGGCCTCGCGGTTCCAGTGGGTGATCACACCGTCGGAGTCGAACGCGCACAGGGCGGCGTCCATCCCGTCCAGCAGTGCTGCGAGCAGATCGTCGTCGGTGGTCTCGTCACGTCCGGAAGCAGTCACCTGGCACCCCCAGCAGGTGTTCGCGTGTGCGGCACGTCAGATCATTGAACTGGAACGTGACGCAGCCCACACACCGTTCCCCCGAATGCCCCGGAATGATCCGTTTCGGCTGGGCGGGGGCGGGGCGGGCGGGCCTGCGTGAAGGGTGCGGAGAATATCTGCTTGTGCGCCGCCGGAGAGGCTCCTAGGCTCTGCCGTACACGAGAAGGGAGGTGGTTCCCGAAATGTACGGAAACCGGACGCGTGAGGTGGCTGCGGGCTAAGCGCCCGTCGTCGCACGCACCCAGTGCGGTGCCCGGCGGGAACGCCAGGCGCCAATCCCAAGCAGTCACCCGACCCGCGGGCTCGCCGGTACGTCCGGCCGGCTCCTCCCCACTGCAGGGGGAGGGACCCGAGCCCGCGGGTCGTCTGCGTTCCCGCGCCGCCGGGGCGGGAGGCCCGGGCCGGGCGCGGCCGTCCTTACGGGCAGAGCCGCTCGACGCGCCACTTCGCGGCGTCCCCGCCGTCGCGCACGTACCGCAGGCGGTCGTGGAGGCGGTTCTCGTGGCCCTGCCAGAACTCCACCTCGCCGGGCACGACCCGGTAGCCGCCCCACTCCGGCGGGACCGGCACCCGCTCGCCCTCCGGGTAGCGCTGCTCCAGCTCCGCGTAGCGCCGGTCCAGTTCGGCGCGCGAGCCGATCACCCGGGACTGCTCGCTGGCCCAGGCGCCCAGCTGCGAACCGTGCGGGCGCGAGCGGAAGTACGCCGCCGTCTCCTCCCGCCCGACCCGCGCGGCCGTGCCGGTCACGATGACCTGGCGGGCGATGGGGTGCCAGGGGAAGAGCAGGGCGACGTGCGGGTTCTCGGCGAGGTCGCGGCCCTTGCGCGAGCCGTAGTTCGTGTAGAAGACGAAGCCCCGCGCGTCGAACTGCTTGAGCAGCACCGTGCGGGAACTCGGGCGGCCGTCGGCGGTGGCCGTCGAGACGATCATCGCGTTCGGCTCGAAGACGTGCGCGACGGCGGCCTGCTGGAACCACCGCGCGAACTGGTCCATGGGATCGTCGGCGAGGCTGTCCTCGGACACGATCTCGGAGCGGTACTGCTTGCGCATGAGGGCGGGGTCAAGGTCCTGATGGGTCACGCCGGCCATCCTGCCGCAGTGCGCCTGGCGGGGGTGTGCCGTATGTCACGCTTCCGCAGTCCGGCCGGAACGGACAAAATCTTGGGGCCGGTCCGACGGTCCCCGCGCGGGTGGCCATCGGCCGCGCCGGGCATCAACGGGGATGACCGCGCCGGACCGCGAATCACGCCGGGAGCCGCGCGTGTTCGCACTATCTGAGGAGCCGCCTGATGTCCGACTTCGTACCCGGGCTCGAAGGGGTCGTCGCGTTCGAGACGGAGATCGCCGAACCCGACAAGGAAGGCGGTGCGCTCCGCTACCGCGGTGTCGACATCGAGGACCTGGTCGGCCACGTCTCCTTCGGGAACGTGTGGGGTCTGCTGGTCGATGGTGCGTTCAACCCCGGGCTGCCCGCCGCGGAGCCCTTCCCGATCCCCGTCCACTCCGGTGACATCCGGGTCGACGTGCAGTCCGCGCTCGCCATGCTCGCCCCCGTGTGGGGTCTGAAACCGCTCCTGGACATCGACGAGCGGACCGCCCGCGACGATCTCGCGCGCGCGGCGGTCATGGCGCTGAGTTACGTGGCGCAGTCCGCCCGCGGCCAGGGCCTGCCCATGGTCCCCCAGCGGGAGATCGACAAGGCGGAGTCCGTGGTCGAGCGGTTCATGATCCGCTGGCGGGGCGAGCCGGACCCCAAGCACGTCAAGGCCGTCGACGCCTACTGGACCTCGGCCGCCGAGCACGGCATGAACGCCTCCACCTTCACCGCGCGCGTCATCGCCTCCACCGGCGCGGACGTGGCGGCGGCCCTGTCCGGCGCCGTCGGGGCGATGTCCGGGCCGCTGCACGGCGGGGCGCCCTCTCGGGTGCTGGGCATGATCGAGGAGATCGAGCGCACCGGCGACGCCGTGGCGTACGTGAAGAAGGCCCTGGACAAGGGCGAGCGGCTGATGGGCTTCGGGCACCGCGTCTACCGAGCCGAGGACCCGCGTGCGCGCGTGCTGCGGCGCACCGCCAAGGAGCTGGACGCGCCGCGCTACGAGGTGGCCGCCGCGCTGGAGAAGGCCGCCCTGGAGGAGCTGCACGCGCGCCGCCCCGACCGGGTGCTGGCCACCAACGTGGAGTTCTGGGCCGCGATCATGCTGGACTTCGCGGAGGTCCCGGCGCACATGTTCACGTCGATGTTCAGCTGCGCCCGCACCGCCGGCTGGTCGGCGCACATCCTGGAGCAGAAGCGCACGGGCCGCCTGGTGCGGCCGTCGGCCCGCTACATCGGACCCGGCCGGCGCGACCCGCGGGACATCGAGGGCTACGCCGGCATCGGCGGCAGCACGGTCTGACCCGCCGGCCGGCCCCGTGACGCGCCGGTGAAGGGCGCCGTACCCCGTGGCGGGGTGCGGCGCCCTTCACGTGCCCAGCCCGGGGCCGCGTCGGGGGCTCAGCCCAGGGTCGCGTCGAGGATGCGGGCCCACTGGGCGATCACGCGGTCGCGGCGGGCCGTGTCGTCGGTGAGGACGTTGGCGAGGCCCAGGCCGCGGGCCATGTCCAGCAGGCCCTGCACGGTCTCCCGCACGCCCGGCACGGACTCGTCCGCCCCCAGCAGTTCCACCGCGATGCGGTGGGTCTCCCGGCCGACGCGGGCCTCCAGTTCGGTGACCCGCGGGCGCAGCTGCTCCTCGTTGGAGGCGGCCACCCACAGCTGGAGCGCGGCCCGGAACAGGCTGCCCGTGTAGAGGTCGACGAGGGCCTCGACCACGGCGGGGCGGGCGGCCGGGCCGGCGTGGAAGAGTTCGCGCAGGGCGGTGGAGCGCTCCTCGGCCACGTACTCGACGGCGGCGGTGAACAGGTCCTCGCGGGTCGGGAAGTGGTGCTGGGCCGCACCGCGGGAGACACCGGCCCGTTCGGCGACGACGCCGACGGTGGAGCCCGCCCAGCCGTGTTCGGCCAGGCAGGAGACGGCCGCTTCGAGGAGGTGGCGGCGGGTGACCCGGCTGCGCGCCTGCTTGGGGCCGGCCGGCGCGGGCGCGGCGGGGCCGGTCGCCCCGCCCGTCACAGCGACCATGACGGCTCCCGGCGCTCGAAGCGTGCGGTGATGCCCTCGCGGGCCTCGGCCGAGGCGAAGAGCTCCGCGGACAGCCCGGTCAGTCGGGCGCCGTCGCGGTGCAGGGTCTCGCGCACGGTCGCCGCGGTCAGCGCCTTGGTGGCGGCCAGGCCCTGCGGGGAGGCCCTGCGCAGGCCGGCGAGGACCGGCTCCAGGGCCTGGTCCACGTCGTCGGCGTGCAGGGTGAGCAGGCCGATGCGGGTGGCTTCGGCGGCGTCGAACACCTCGGCGGTGAGGAAGTAGCGGGCGGCCGCGCGCGGGTCCAGGCGGGGCAGCAGCGGCAGGGAGATCACGGCGGGGGCCAGGCCGAGGTGGGTCTCGGTGAAGGCGTAGGAGGACTCCGGTCCGGCGGCGGCGATGTCGCAGGCGCCGAGCAGGCCGAGGCCGCCCGCCCGGACGTGGCCGGTGACGCGGGCGAGGACGGGCTTGGGCAGTTCGGCGATCTCGCGGAGCAGGGCCAGGAAGTCGGCCGGGTCGCACGGGGACGCGAGGTCGGCTCCGGCGCAGAACGTGTTGCCGGTGTGGGTGAGGAGCACCGCCCGGACCGCCGGGTCGGCCGCGGTGTCGGCGAGCGCGGCCCGGAGCTCGGCGACGAGGCCGGTGGAGAGGGCGTTGCGGTTGGCCGGGGAGTCGAGGGTGAGGGTGGTGATGCCGGTCGCTCGCGCGGCGTGGACGGGTGGGGCCATGTCTCCTCCGGAAGGGGTGGCGGCGGGGGCGTTCCCCGTGCCGGGGGCTGCGGGGGCCCGGCGGGACTGGCGCCCTGCCCGCCGGTCCCGCCGGGCAGGGCATCGGGCCCGCTCCGGCGCCGTCCGGTCTCGGGCGAGACCGGAAGACTAGTACGACTTCGGAAGGCCCAGGGTCTGGTGGGAGACGAAGTTGAGGATCATCTCCCGGCTGACGGGGGCGATGCGGGCGACCCGGGAGGCGGTGATGAGGGAGGCCAGGCCGTATTCGCGGGTCAGGCCGTTGCCGCCGAGGGTGTGCACGGACTGGTCCACCGCCCGGACGCAGGCCTCCCCGGCCGCGTACTTGGCCATGTTCGCGGCCTCACCCGCTCCCATGTCGTCGCCGGCGTCGTAGAGGTGGGCCGCCTTGCGCATCATCAACCGGGCCAGTTCCAGCTCGATGTGGGCGGTGGCCAGCGGGTGGGCCACGGCCTGGTGGGCGCCGATGGGTTCCTTCCACACCTGGCGGGTCCTGGCGTAGTCGACGGCACGGGCGAGGGCGTGGCGGCCCATGCCGATGGCGAAGGCGGCCGTCATGATGCGTTCGGGGTTGAGGCCGGCGAAGAGCTGGAGCAGGCCGGCGTCCTCGTCGCCGACGAGCGCGTCGGAGGGCAGGCGCACGTCGTCCAGGACGAGTTCGAACTGCTTCTCCGCGGCCTGCAGTTCCATGTCGATGACCGTGCGGCCGAAGCCGGGGGCGTCCCGCGGGACGATGAACAGGCAGGGCTTGAGGCGGCCGCTCCCGGCGTCCTGCGTGCGGCCGACGATGAGGGTGGCGTCGGCGATGTCCACCCCGGAGATGAAGACCTTGCGGCCGGTGAGGATCCAGTCGTCGCCGTCGCGGCGGGCGGTGGTGGTGATCCGGTGGGAGTTGGACCCGGCGTCGGGTTCGGTGATGCCGAAGGCCATGGTGCGGCTGCCGTCGGCGAGGCCGGGAAGCCAGGTCCGCTTCTGGTCCCCGGTGCCGAAGCGGGAGATGACCGTGCCGCAGATGGCGGGCGAGACGACCATCATGAGCAGCGGGCAGCCGGCCGCCCCGAGTTCCTCGAGGACGATGGAGAGTTCGGTGATGCCGCCGCCTCCGCCGCCGTACTCCTCGGGCAGGTTCACCCCGAGGTAGCCGAGCGCGGCCGCGTCGGCCCACAGCTCGTCGGGGTGGCCGCCCTCGCGGGCGACGCGGGCGAGGTAGGCGCGGCCGTACTTCTGCCCCAGGGCGGCGACCGCCGTGCGCAGGGCCTGGTGCTCGGGCGTTTCGATGGTGGCGGAACTCATGACGTCGTTTCCTCCTGGACTACGGCGAGCAGGGCGCCGAACTCGACCTGCCGGCCCGTGGTGGCGTGGAGCGCGGTGAGCGTGCCGGAGGCCGGAGCGAGGATGCGGTGCTCCATCTTCATGGCCTCCAGCCAGAGCAGGGGCTGCCCGGCGGTGACCGCGGCGCCCGGGGCGAGGCCCTCGGCGACGCGGACGACCGTGCCGGGCATGGGGGCGAGGAGCGAGCCCGGTGCGGTGCGGTCCTGGGGGTCGGCGAACCGGGGGACGGGGGTGAGGGAGTGCGAGCCGAGCACCGAGTCGACGTAGAGGTCGGAGTTGCTCTCATTCCGTTTCACGTGGAACAGGCGTCGGACGCCCTCGACTTCGAGCGTGACGAGGGTGGGCGTGGCGGACAGGACGCGGACCCCGGGGTGGTCCACGGGGTGGTAGGCGACCTCGTACTCGGTGCCGCCCGCGGTGTAGCGGCGGGTCCGGGGCTGGGAGCGGAGGTTGCGCCAGCCGCCGAGGCGGGCCGCCAGGGGCGCGCCCGGGCCGGGGGCCGCTTCGGCGAGGGCCGCGGCCAGCGCGGCCAGGGTGGGGTCCGGTGCGCCGTCGGTGAGGGCGGTCAGGTGCCGCTCGTAGAAGCCGGTGTCGAGCCGTCCGGCGGCGAACTCGGGGTGGCGCAGGGACCGTACGAGCAGCTCGCGGTTGGTGGTCAGCCCGTGGATGCGCGCTCCGGCCAGGGCGTGGGCGAGGACGCGGACGGCCTCGGCGCGGGTCGGGGCATGGGCGATGACCTTGGCGAGCATGGGGTCGTAGTGGATGCCGACCTCGTCCCCGTCGGTGAAGCCGGTGTCGACGCGGACCTCACCGGACACGGCCAGGGTGTGCAGGACGCCGGTCTGCGGGCGCCAGTCCCGGGCGGGGTCCTCGGCGTACAGCCGGGCCTCGACGGCGTGGCCCGCGGGTTCGGGGGGCGCGGGTGGCAGGGCCGCGCCCTCGGCTATGCGCAGCTGGAGGGCGACGAGATCGAGGCCGAAGACGGCTTCGGTGACGGGGTGTTCCACCTGGAGGCGGGTGTTCATCTCCAGGAAGTACGGGCGCCCGTCGGCGGTGACGAGGAACTCGACGGTGCCGGCGCCCTGGTAGGAGACGGCGCGGGCGGCGGCGACGGCGGCCTCGTGGAGGCTCGCGCGCAGGCTGTCCGGCAGCCCGGGGGCCGGGGCCTCCTCGATGACCTTCTGGTGGCGCCTCTGGAGGGAGCAGTCGCGGGTGCCGAGCGCCCAGACGGTGCCGTGGGCGTCGGCGAGGACCTGCACCTCGACGTGGCGGCCGCGCTCCACGTAGGGCTCGGCGAAGACCTCGCCGTCACCGAAGGCGGAGCGGGCCTCGGCGGCGGCGGCCTCCAGCTCCTCCTGGAGGGCGTCGAGGTCGCGGACCACCCGCATCCCGCGGCCCCCTCCCCCGGCGGCCGCCTTGAGCAGCAGGGGCAGGTCGGCGGCGGTGGCGGCGGCCGGGTCGACCGGTTCCAGGAGCGGGACGCCGGCGGCGCGCATCAGCTCCTTGGCCCGCGTCTTGGAGGCCATCGCCTCGATGGCCTCGGGCGGCGGGCCGATCCAGGCCAGTCCGGCGGCCCGGACCTCCCGGGCGAACCCGGCGTTCTCGGAGAGGAAGCCGTAGCCGGGGTGGACGGCGTCGGCCCCGGCGGCGAGCGCGGCCTTGATGACCAGGTCTCCGCGCAGGTAGGTGTCGGCGGGGGCGGCGCCGGGCAGCCGTACGGCCGCGTCGGCCTCGCGCACGTGCAGGGCGCCGGCGTCGGGGTCGGAGTGGACGGCGACGGTGGCCAGGCCCAGGGCGCGGGCGGTGCGGAAGATCCGGACGGCGATCTCGCCGCGGTTGGCCACCAGGAGGGAGGTCAGGACGGTCATGTGCGGGCTCACATCCGGAAGACGCCGAAGCCGCCACGGGCGCCCTCGACGGGGGCGTTGTGGACGGCCGACAGGCACAGGCCGAGGACGGTACGGGTGTCGCGCGGGTCGATGACGCCGTCGTCGTACAGCCGCCCGGACAGGAACAGGGGCAGGGATTCGGACTCGATCTGCGCCTCGACGAAGGCGCGCATGCCGGCGTCGGCCTCGTCGTCGTACGGCTGCCCCTTGGCGGCGGCGGACTGCCGGGCGACGATCGAGAGCACCCCGGCGAGCTGCTGGGGTCCCATGACGGCGGACTTGGCGCTGGGCCAGGCGAAGAGGAACCGGGGCTCGTAGGCCCGGCCGCACATGCCGTAGTGGCCGGCGCCGTAGCTGGCGCCGATCAGGACGGACAGGTGGGGGACGCGGGAGTTGGCGACCGCGTTGATCATCATGGAGCCGTGCTTGATGATGCCGCCCTGCTCGTACTCCTTGCCGACCATGTAGCCGGTGGTGTTGTGCAGGAAGAGCAGCGGGATGTCCCGCTGGTTGGCGAGCTGGATGAACTGGGCGGCCTTCTGCGACTCGGCGCTGAACAGCACGCCCTGGGCGTTGGCGAGGATGCCGACCGGGTAGCCGTGGAGGGTGGCCCAGCCGGTGACGAGGCTGGGGCCGTACAGCGGCTTGAACTCGTCGAAGTCGGAGGCGTCGACGATGCGGGCGATGACCTCGCGGGGGTCGAAGGGCGTCTTCAGGTCGGCCGGGACGATCCCGAGGAGCTCCTCGGGATCGTGGACCGGCTCCTCGGCCTGCGGCGGCTCCGCGTGCGCCGGGCGGTGGTTGAGGCGCGCGACGATGCGGCGGGCCTGGCGGATCGCATCCTGCTCGTCGAGGGCGTAGTGGTCGGCGAGGCCGGAGGTGCGGGCGTGCATGTCCGCCCCGCCGAGGGACTCGTCGTCGCTCTCCTCGCCGGTGGCCATCTTGACCAGCGGCGGGCCGCCCAGGAACACCTTGGAGCGGTCCTTGATCATGATGGTGTGATCGGACATGCCGGGGACGTACGCGCCTCCGGCGGTGGAGTTGCCGAAGACGACGGCGATGGTCGGAATCCCCTCGGCGGACAGCCGGGTGAGGTCGCGGAAGATCGCGCCGCCCGGGATGAAGATCTCCTTCTGCGAGGGCAGGTCGGCGCCGCCGGACTCCACCAGGCTGATGCAGGGGAGGCGGTTCTGCCGGGCGATCTCGTTGGCCCGGAGCGCCTTCCGCAGGGTCCAGGGGTTGCTGGCGCCACCGCGGACGGTGGGGTCGTTGGCGGTCACCAGGCACGGGACGCCCTCGACCGTGCCGATGCCGGTGACCATGGAGGCGCCGACGGGGTGGTCGCTGCCCCAGGCTGCCAGCGGGGACAGCTCCAGGAACGGCGTGTCCGGATCGAGGAGCAGCTCGACGCGTTCGCGGGCCAGGAGCTTGCCGCGGCCGCGGTGGCGGGCGATGTACTTCTCGCCGCCGCCCAGCAGGGCCTTCGCGTGCTCGGCGTCGAGGGCGGCGAGGCGTTCCAGGGCGGCGGTACGGGCCTGCGCGTGCTCGGGGGCGTGCGGGTCGACGGTGGTGCCGAGGCGGGTCATGGGCCGGTCCCCTCCGGGGCGGTCGCGGGTTCTTCGCGGGCGGTGTGCGGCAGCAGGTGGGCCGGGATGTCGAGGTGGCGGGCGCGGAGCCATTCGCCGAGGGCCTTGGCCTGGGGGTCGAAGCGGTGACCGGAGGCGACGCCGTCGCCGAGGATGCCGTGGATCTCGAAGTTCAGGGCGCGGAGGTTCGCCAGCACGTGCCGGGTGACGGGGAGGTCGCGGGTCTCGGGGAGCAGGTGGCGGAACAGGTCGACGGTGAGGGTGCGCTCCAGCCAGTCCCAGGCGGGGGCCGACTCCACCCACACGCCGACGTTGGCGTCGCCGCCCTTGTCGCCGCTGCGGGCCCCGGCCAGTGCTCCCAGGGGGGCGCGGGTGGTGGGCCCTGCGGGGCTCCCCCCCACCCCGCCCCTCCCCGAACCGGGGCGCAGCCCCGCACCCGGCGCCTCAAACGCCGGCGGGGCTGAGGAGTCGGGGCTCAGCCCCGGGCCCCGCGCCTCAAACGCCGGCGAGGCTGAGGGGGCGGGGCTCAGGCCCGGCACCCGCACCTCCCCCGGTCGGGCTGGGGAGTCGGGGCTCAGGCCCGGGGCCCGCGCCTCCGCCGGCGGGGCTGAGGGGGCGGGGCTCAGGCCCGGGGTCCGCGCCTCGAGTTCCGGTGGGGCTGGTCGGGCCGCCGCGCCGGCGTGGGGGGAAGCCTTCGTGGGCGGGATGGGTAGGCGGGTGCCGTTCGGCAGGACTGCCGTGTGGGGGACCTCGGCGGCCGGGACCAGGGTCGAGGTGAAGATGCCGTACGGCTGGGCCGGACCCGGCGGGGAGGTCACGTGGAAGCCCGGGTAGCTCGACAGCGCGAGTTCCACCGCCGCCGAGGTCAGCGCGCGGCCCACCCGGTCCGGGGACGGGTCCCGGACCACCAGGCGGAGCAGGGCGCTCGCCGTCTCCTGCGTCGCGGCGTCCTCGTGGTCGGTGCGCGCCACGGTCCAGGAGGCGTCCGCCACCCCTTCCAGCGCCCCGGCCAGCTGCGCCCGCACCAGCGCCGCCTTCGCCTCGACGTCCAGTCCGGTCAGGACGAACACCACCTCGTTGCGCCAGCCGCCGATGCGGGTGGCCCCCACCTTGAGCCGGTCCGGCGGCGGTTCGCCGAGCGCGCCCGAGACGCGGACGCGGTCGGGGCCGTCCGAGGAGAGCCGAACGGTGTCCAGGCGGGCGGTGACGTCCGGACCCGCATAGCGGGGGCCCTGCGTCTCGTAGAGGAGCTGCGCGGTGACGGTGCCGGTCGAGACGACCCCGCCCGTGCCGGGGTGTTTGGTGATCACCGAGGAGCCGTCCTCGGAGACCTCCGCGAGAGGAAAGCCCGGACGGCCCACGTCGTGCGCGGTGAAGAACGCGTAGTTGCCGCCGGTGGCCTGGGCGCCGCACTCCAGGACGTGGCCCGCGACCACCGCTCCCGCCAGCCGGTCGTAGGCGTCGGGCGGCCAGTCGAACCACCAGGCCGCCGGGCCGCTGACCAGCGCCGCGTCCGTGACCCGGCCGGTCACCACCACGTCCGCGCCCGCCCGCAGGCAGGCCGTGATCCCGGCTCCCCCGAGGTAGGCGTTGGCGGTCAGCGCCCCCTGCCCGTACTCCCCGTGCGCCATCAGGTCGTCGCCCTCGACGTGCGCGACGGTGACGGGCAGGCCCGCCTCGGCCGCCAGCTTCCGTACCGCGCCGGCCAGGGCGGCCGGGTTCAGGCCGCCTGCGTTCGTGACGATCCGGACGCCCCGCTCGTGCGCGAGCCCGAGTCCCTCCTCGAGCTGGCGCAGGAAGGTCTTCGCATAGCCGAGGTCGGGGTTCTTCAGGCGGTCGCGGCCGAGGATGAGCATGGTCAGCTCGGCCAGGTAGTCCCCGGTCAGCACGTCCAGCGGGCCGCCGGTCAGCATCTCGCGCACGGCGTCGAAGCGGTCCCCGTAGAACCCGGACGCGTTGCCGATGCGCAGGGGCCGGCGGGTCACCGCGAGCCCTCCGGGGCGCGGCCGGGACCCGCCGGGCCGGCGAACGCCTGCGCGATGCCCAGCCACCGGTCCGCGTCGGGGCCGGTCGCCGTCAGGGCCAGGTCCGAGCGGTGGGCCCGCTGGGTGACGAGCAGGCAGAAGTCGAGCGCGGGCCCGGTGATCCGCTGCGGGGCGTCCGCGGGGCCGTAACTCCACACCCCGGAACCGTCCGGGGCCGCGAGCTCGACCCGGAACTCCTCGGATGGTGCGGGCAGTCCGCGTACGGCGTAGGCGTAGTCCCGGGCGCGTACGCCGATCCGGGCCACGTGCCGCAGCCGGGCGGTCGGGGTGCGGCGGACGCCGAGCGCGTCGGCGACGTCCTGGCCGTGCGCCCAGGTCTCCATCAGCCGGGCGCTCGCCATGGAGGCGGCCTTCATGGGCGGCCCGTACCAGGGGAAGCGGGCGGCAGGCGACGCCGCGGCGAGGGCCGCGTCGAGGCCGGCGCGGCCGGAACGCCAGCGGGCGAGCAGGTCGGCGGGCGGCAGCCGCGCGCCTTCCCGCGCTCCTTCGTCGACGAAGGAGTCGGGGGCCGCGAGGGCCTCCTCGACCATGCGGGCGAAGCCGGCGGCGTCGGTGAGGGAGGCGGTCGCGGCCCGGTCGGTCCAGTGCAGGTGGGCGATCTGGTGGGCGATGCTCCAGCCGGGCGCGGGGGTGGGCCGCGACCAGTCGGGGCCCGGCAACTCCGCGACCAGGGCGTCGAGTTCCCGGCCCTCCTCGCGCAGATCGGCGAGGACGGCGGCGGTGGCATCGACGGCGGACGGATCGGGCACGCTGTGCTCCCCTCTCGGCGTGAGGGGAACACTGGCAGCCGCCAGCAAAACAATCAAGCACGCTTGCATGGTTTTCCGGCACGGTGGCGCGTTCCCGCCACGGCCGCCAACCAGGCGCACTCACACGGGCGTTGACCGCCCCACCGGGGCCGGTGCCGGTCGCCGGGCGGAGTGGCCGCCCGCCGGGCCGGGGCCGGGCGGGGGCGATTTCGGCCGTACGCCGGAAACCCGCGGTACGTCACCGGATGTCCCGCCGATACTGGTCGCTGCGCTCCGGGCCCGGGCGAGCGCAGCACGTTCATGTCACTCGACGCAGACCACCACGCAGAGGATGGACCGACGTGACTCCAGCCGCCCGACCCCCGCAGCCTCCCCCGGCGCCCTTCTCCCTCCACCCCGAGCTCGACGCGAACGCCCTGCACGCCTTCGTCACGGCCCTGGAGAGCGGCGACGTCACCGGCCTCGCCCCCGCCCGCGCCGCCGAGGTCGCCGAGGTCCGGTCCGTCGCGGTCTTCACCCGCGCCAAGGTGGCCGGCGCGGAGGGGGCCCTGCTCGACGCCGCGCTGTGGCGCCGCAGCGGCGGCCGGCCGCGTCCGGTGATCGTCATGCCCTCGCCGTGGACCAGCCTGGGCTGGCTGGTGTACGCCGTGCAGGCCACCCTCTTCGCGGCCCGCGGCTACGACGTCCTCGCCTACACCGCCCGCGGCTTCCCCGGCTCCGGGGGCCGGGTGGAGATGGCGGGCCCACTGGACGTCGCCGACGGCAGCCGCGCCCTGGACCACCTCCTCGACCGCGCCGCCGGCCCGGTGACGAAGGTCGGGTTCCTCGGGGAGTCGTACGGCTCCGGCATCAGCCAGCTCGTCGCCGCGCACGACACCCGCGTCGACGCCGTGGTCGCGCTCAGCGCCTGGGGCGACCTCGGGGAGGTGTTCCACGAGAACTCCACCCGCCGCACCGCGGCCGTACGGGCGCTGCTCGGGGCGGCCGCGAAGGCGCGGCTGAGCCCGCGGACGCGGAGCGTCTTCGACGACGTCCTGGCCGGCCGCGAGCTCCGCGCCACCCTGGCCTGGGCCGAGCCGCGCTCGCCGCTCGGCCACGTCAAGGAGCTCAACCGCCGCCAGGTGCCGGTCCTGTACGCGCACGCCTGGCACGACACGCTCTTCCCGGTGAACCAGACGCTGAGGATGTTCGGTGAACTGACCGGCCCCAAGCGCGTGGTTCTGTCCATAGGCGATCACGCGGGCCCCGAGGCGTCGGGACTGCTCGGGCTGCCGAACCGGGTCTGGACGGACGCCCACCGCTGGTTCGACCACCACCTCATGGGGGCCGCGAACGGGATCGCCGACGAGGGGCAGGTGCTCGGCGAGGTCATGTGGGACAAGACCCTCGAAGCACGCCCCACCTGGCCCTCCCTCACCGAGCACACGCACCGGCTGTACCTGGCGGGCGGCGGGGACCTGGCGGAGGCGCCGGAGGCGGGCTGGACGGCGACCGTGCTGTGCGGGATGGACACCCCGGCGGTCGTCGCCGACGCGGTGGTCCTGTCCGGCTGCGCGGAGATGGCCGGCCGGCCCCGGGCCTATCCGACGGGCGCCCTCGACCGCTCCGTCAGCGCCGTGTGGGCCTCGGCGCCGGTGGAGGAGACCACCCGGCTGCGCGGCACCCCCGAACTGCGCGTCACCTACCGGGCGCCCAACCCCGGCTCCGCGTTCGTGGCGTACCTCCTGGACACGGCGCCCGACGGCACGGCGCACCTGGTCGCGCACGCCCCCTACACCGACCTGGACTCCGCCCCCGACAGCCTGGTCAGCGCGGACATCGCACTCCAGGCCACCGCCTACGACGTCCCGCGCGGCCACCGGCTGCTGCTGGTGATCGACGCCGGCGACCCCTTCTACGGCGACGCGAACCTGCCGCGCGCGACCCTGGCCTTCACCTCGCCGGAGGCGACGCCGTCGTACCTGGACCTGCCGCTCGGATAGCGCCCGCCGCCCGGGCAGGGCCCGTAACCGGACCTGCCGCCCGGGCAGGAGGACAGGGGTACGCCCCGCCCGGCCGCTCCCCCGCGGGCGGCCGGACGGGGCGTACGGTCTCAGGGGCGACGGGTGAAGTCCATCGTCCAGTTCTGGAGCCAGTGACCGCCCCCGTCGAGCGAGAAGTACTGCTCCCAGCGCGGCGACTCGCCTGCCGCCGTGCCCGACCACACGTACCGCACGAGGACCGGCTTGCCGTCGTACGTGTCCTGCCCCTCGAAGACCCCGCGCCCGCCGTCGAACCGGCCGGTCACGGGCGGGAAGAGGACGCCGGTGCGGCGGCTGGACCAGTACAGCGACCACTGCTCGCGCTCCCGGTCGAAGAGCCGCAGCGTCAGACCACCGAAGCCCTTCGTCGGAAAGTCGATCTCGTCGAAGCTGGCGCCGCCGTCGAAGTGCCGGGAGATGCGGGACACCGCCGGGAACTCCTCCCAGGTGCCGTCCGGGTCGAGGAAGTCGGCGCGCCAGCGGTTGGCGACGTCCCAGGTGCCGATGAGGAAGTCGAAATCGTTCATGCGGGGACCGTAGGAGCACTCCACTGACATCATGTGTCAGTGAAGTCGAGCCGTCTGCTGTCGATCCTCCTCCTGCTCCAGACCCGGGGCCGGATGACCGCCGCCGAGCTGGCCCGTGAGCTGGAGGTGTCCGTCCGGACGGTCTACCGCGACGCGGAGGCGCTGGCGGCGGCGGGCGTCCCGCTGTACGGGGATGCCGGGCACAGCGGCGGCTACCAGCTGCTCGCCGGCTACCGGACCCGGCTGACCGGGCTCAGCACGGGCGAGGCGGAGGCGCTGTTCTTGACCGGCATGCCCGGGCCGGCGGCGGAGCTGGGCCTCGGCCGGGCCCTCGCGGCGGCCCAGCTGAAGCTGCGGGCGGCGCTGCCGCCGGAGCTGCGGGCGCAGGCCGACCGGATGCGCGCGCGCTTCCACCTGGACGCGCCGGGCTGGTACGCGGAGCACGCGCAGACCCCGTACCTGGCGCAGGTCGCGGACGCCGTGTGGCAGGGCCGGATGATCGAGGTGCGCTACCGGCGGTGGAAGGAACCGCGGGAGGTGGACCGGCTGCTCGCCCCCTACGGCCTGGTCCTGAAGGCGGGCCGCTGGTACCTGGTGGCGGGCCCGGACGACGCCCGGACGTACCGGGTGGACCAGGTCCTGTCGGTGACGCCGACGGAGCGGACCGCGGAGCTCCCCGAGGGCTTCGACCTGGCGGCGCACTGGCGCCGGACGCAGGAGGACTTCCACGCGCGGCTCCACCCGGAGGAGGCGCAGGTGCGGCTGTCCGCCCATGCCGCGTCCCGGCTGACCGGACCCCAGGCCCGCGCCCTGGCCGCCACCGGCCGCCCCGACCCGGACCTGCCAGGCTGGACCCGCGCCACGCTCCCGATCGAGTCGGCGGCCCACGCGGAGGCCCAGTTCCTGGCGCTGGCCGCGGAGGCGGAGGTGCTGGGCCCACCGGCCCTGCGCACCCGCATCCGGTCCACCCTGAGCACGCTGACGGCCCGCTACGCCACGGGCCCGAACGCCCTCACCTCAACGGGTTCTCAGCATGCCTGACCCGGCCCGGCCGCGGCCGTGGCGCGGAGGAGGTCGCGGATGAGGGCGAAGTCGACGTCGGCCGGGTTGCGGAAGCGGAGGCAGGCTTTGCCCATGTCGTGGGGGGCCAGGCGGTCCGCGAAGGCCGCGCGGACGTCCGTGCGCATCAGGTAGAAGGAGATGTACTGCTTCTGGTTCGCCCAGGCGATCTCCCCGGCCTCCGCACCGGGCCGGATGTACACGGGCATCCCGTAGGCGATGGCCTCCTCGAAGCCCGGCAGCTGGGCCAGGCACAGCTCCCGCAGGCGGTGAAGGGCCTCGCGGCGGGCGTCCGGGGCGGCGGCCAGGTAGGCGTCGGCATCCATCAGGCGGCCCGCTTCCGGGTCTGGGAGCGGACCGCGCCCATGCTCGCGGCGATCACCAGGGCGATGGCCAGGGCGTCCAGGGCGGACATGGCCTGGTTCAGGACCAGGAAGCCGGCGGTGGCCGCGATGGCCGGTTCCAGGCTCATCAGGATGGCGAAGGTGGGGGCGGGCAGCCGCCGCAGGGCCAGCAGTTCCAGCGTGTACGGCAGGACGGACGACAGCAGGGCCACGCCGACGCCCAGGGCGAGGGTGCTCGGGACCAGCAGGTCGGAGCCGGCTTGCACGATGCCCAGCGGCAGCGACAGCACGGCCGCCACCGCCATGGCCAGGGCCAGGCCGTCGGCCTGCGGGAAGCGGCGGCCCGTGCCCGCGCTGAACACGATGTACGCCGCCCACATCGCGCCCGCCCCGAGCGCGTAGGCCGCGCCCAGCAGGTCGAGGCCGCCGAAGCCGGCGCCGCCGTGCCCGGCCAGCAGCGCGACACCGGCGAGGGCCAGGCCCGCCCAGAGCAGGTTCACCAGCCGCCGCGAGACGACCACCGACAGGACCAGCGGGCCGAGCACCTCCAGGGTGACGGCCGGGCCGAGCGGGATGCGGTCGATGGCCTGGTAGAAGAGGCCGTTCATGCCCGCCATGGCCACGCCGAAGGCGATCACCGTGCCCCAGTCGGCACGGAGGTAGCCGCGCACCGTGGGCCGGCACAGGAGCAGCAGCACGAGCGCGGCGGCCGCCAGGCGCAGGGTGACCACGCCCGCCGCCCCCGCCCTCGGCATGATCATGACCGCGAGGGCGGCGCCGAACTGCACCGAGACCCCGGCCGAGACGACGAGCGCGACCGGGCCGAAACGGGAGCCGCCGGCGGGGGCGGTGACTGCGGCGGACGGGACGGAACCGGTGGCCGCGGTGGCGCCGGTGGCCGGACCGGTGCCGGTGGACGGGGTCGTTCCGGTGGCCGGGCCGGCGGTCGGTGTGGGGGAGGCGGAAGACGCGGGCATCCCTCCAGGTTAGTGGTTCGTAAGGAGTGTGCTCGCGTGTCTTTCCTTACCTGCCGGTCCGGCCCCGCTCGCCGTCCAGCCCCTCCGCCAGGAGTTCGGCCAGGTGGCGGGCCCGCACCCCGCCCAACTGGGCGATCTGGGTACGGCAGGAGAAGCCGTCGGCCTGCACGGCGGCGTCCGGCGGGGCCGCACGCAGCGACGGCAGGAGCCGCTCCTGCGCGCAGGCCACCGACACCTCGTGGTGGCCCGGCTCGAAGCCGAAGTTTCCGGCCAGGCCGCAGCAGCCACCGCTGAGCTCACCGGTGAGCCCGGCCCGCTCGCGCAGGCGCCGGTCGGCGGCGTCGCCGAGCACGGCGTGCTGGTGGCAGTGGGTCTGACCGGCGACCGGCCGGTCGAGCAGGGGCGGCCGCCAGTGCGGCGCGTACTCCTCCAGGGTCTCGGCGAAGGTGCGGACGGACGCCGCGAGGCGCCCGGCCCGGGGGTCGTCCGGCAGCAGGGCGGGCAGGTCGGCGCGCAGGGCCGCCGCGCAGCTGGGTTCGAGGACGACGACGGGGCCGTGGTCCTCACCGACGGCCGCCAGGGTCCGGCGCAGGACCGTGCGGGCGCGGTCGAGCCGGCCCGTGGAGAGGTAGGTGAGGCCGCAGCAGACCCGCCCGGCAGGGAGGGTGACGGTGAGCCCGGCGGCCTCGAGCACCCGGACCGCCGCGTGGCCGACTTCGGGGGTGAGGTACTCCGTGAACGTGTCCGGCCACAGGGTGACCGGGGACGGGGCCGGGGAGGGGGAGGGAGCCGGGGCGGCGGGCACGGCGTGCGGACGGCCCTGTGCGATCGGGGCCGGGGGCCGGTGCGCGCGCGTGAACGGTTCCGGGGCCAGCTCCGGCAGGGCTCGCTCGCGCGCCAGGCCCGGCACCCGGATCCACCGGGCCAGGGCGTTCGCCGCCCGCGCGGCGCGCAGGCGGGCGATGAGGCGGAGCCAGCCCGGGAGGCCGCCGAGGGTGTAGTGCGCGAGCGGGCGAATGCGGCCCGCCCAGTGCCGGTGCAGGAACTCCGCCTTGTAGGAGGCCATGTCCACCCCCACCGGGCAGTCGCTGAGGCACCCCTTGCAGCCCAGGCACAGGTCCAGCGCCTCGGCGACCTCCGCCGAGCGCCACCCGTCCCGTACGACCTCGCCCGCCAGCATCTCGTGCAGCAGCCGGGCCCGGCCCCGCGTGGAGTGCCGCTCCTCCCCCGTGACCCGGTAGGAGGGGCACATCACGTCCGGTCCGCCCGTACCGGCCGAACGGCACTTGGCGACCCCCACGCACCGGGCCACCTCCCCGGCGAAGGCGGAGTCCGGCAGGACCGCGAAGCGGAGGTTCTCGTCGAGGCGCCCGGGCCGGACCAGCATCCCCGGGTTCATGCCGCCCGCCGGGTCCCACACGTCCTTGTACGCGCCGAAGAGCCGGACCACCTCGGGCCCGTACATCCGCGGCAGCAGCTCCGCCCGCGCCTGCCCGTCGCCGTGCTCACCGGACAGCGAGCCGCCGTGGGACACCACCAGGTCCGCCAGGTCACCGGAGAACTCCCGGAAGCGGGCCACGCCCCGCGCCGACACCAGGTCGAAGTCGATCCGCACGTGCACGCACCCCTCACCGAAGTGCCCGTACGGCGATCCGCGCAGTCCGTGCCGCTGCAACAGCGCGCGGAACTCCCGCAGGTACGCCCCCAGCCGGGCCGGCGGCACGGCGCAGTCCTCCCATCCCGGCCAGGCCATCTCCCCGCCCGGCAGCCGGGTCGCCGTACCGGCCGCGTCCTCCCGGATCCGCCACAGGGCCCGCTGCCCCGCCGGGTCGGTCACCACCACCGCGTCGAGCGCGTCGGCGCCCCGGACGAGCGCGTGCGCCGCGCCCTCGTCCGGCATCTCCACGAACAGCCAGGCCCCGCCCCTCGGCAGGCCCGCGGCGCCGCGCACCAGGTCCTCGGCCATCCCCTCCACGGTGAGCGGCCCGTGCGGCAGCAGTCCGGCGGCCGCGTCGGCCGCCGCGCTCTCGTCCCCGTATCCCAGGACCGCCAGGACCGGCGCGGGCGGCGGCTGCACCAGGCGCACCACGGCCTCGGTGACCACCCCGAGCGTGCCCTCGCTCCCGCAGAAGGCCCGTGCGAGCCCGACGCCCCGCTCGGGCAGCAGCGCGTCGAGGCCCCCGTAGCCGGAGATCCGCCGGGAGAAGCCGCCCGCCATCCCGGTGCGCAAGAGCGCCAGGTTCCCCTCGACCAGCTCGCGCAGGCCCGCCGGGGCGCCCGTCCAGCCCGTGCCGATCCGGTGGGCGGTCCCGCCGTACGCGGTCACCGCCAGCTCGGCCACGTTGTCGGCGGTGGTTCCCCAGGCGACCGAGTGGGCTCCGCACGCGTTGTTTCCGATCATGCCGCCGAGGGTGCAGCGCGAGTGCGTGGAGGGGTCGGGGCCGAAGGTCAGGCCGTAGGGACGCACCGCTTCGCGCAACCGGTCCAGGACCAGGCCGGGCTGGACCACGGCGAGGCGCGCGGCGGGGTCCACGGACACCAGGGCGTTCATGTGCCGGGTGAGGTCGAGGACCACGCCCACGCCGGTGGCCTGCCCGGCGATGGAGGTCCCGCCGCCGCGCGGGACGACGGGGACCCCGGCGGCGGCGCACACGCGCAGCGCGGCCGCCACGTCCTCGGCGTCGCGCGGCGCCACGACGCCGACCGGGACGCGCCGGTAGTTCGAGGCGTCCATGGTCGCCAGTGCGCGCGCCGCCGCACCGAAGTCCACGTCCCCGCGCAGCTCCGCCCGCAAGGCCCGTTCGAGTTCCCCGGGTGTCGTCACGGCGTCCACCCTGCCACCGTCGGGCGCCCGGTGGGCGTCCCACGGGCGTTGCGGGTGCGTCTCATCGGGTGGACGCGGCTCCGGGGGGCGGGCCGGGACCCGATACGCTCCGCTCGTGGCCGAGATCCAGATTCCCGCTGACATCAAGCCCGCCGACGGACGCTTCGGCGCGGGCCCCTCCAAGGTGCGGACCGAGGCGCTGGACGCCCTGGCCGCCACCGGTACCTCCCTGCTCGGAACCTCCCATCGCCAGGCCCCGGTCAAGAACCTGGTCGGCTCGGTGCGCCAGGGGCTCCGGGACCTCTTCTCCCTCCCCGAGGGGTACGAGGTGATCCTGGGCAACGGCGGCTCCACCGCCTTCTGGGACATCGCGACCCACGGGCTGATCGAGCGCAAGTCCCAGCACCTCGCCTTCGGCGAGTTCTCCTCGAAGTTCGCCAAGGCCGCGAAGCTCGCGCCGTGGCTGGACGAGCCGACCGTCATCTCCTCCGACCCGGGCACGCACCCCGAGCCGCGCGCCGAGGCGGGCGTGGACGTGTACGCGTACACCCACAACGAGACCTCGACGGGTGTCGCGGCGCCGATCAAGCGCGTCGCGGGCGCCGACGCCGGGTCGCTCGTCCTGGTGGACGCGACCTCCGGCGCGGGCGGTCTGCCGGTGGACATCACCGAGACCGACGTCTACTACTTCGCCCCGCAGAAGTCCTTCGCCTCCGACGGCGGCCTGTGGCTGGCGGCGTTCTCCCCGGCCGCGTTGGAGCGGGCCGCGCGCGTGCACGCGTCGGGCCGGCACGTCCCGGAGTTCTTCTCGCTGCCGACGGCGATCGACAACTCCCTGAAGAACCAGACCTACAACACCCCGGCGCTGGCCACCCTGTTCCTGCTCAACGAGCAGCTGGAGTGGATGAACGGCCAGGGCGGCCTGGAGTTCACCACCGGGCGTACGGCGGCCAGCGCGCGCCACCTGTACGGCTGGGCCGAGGCGTCGAAGTACGCGAACCCGTTCGTCACCGACGCCGGCAAGCGGTCCGCCGTCATCGGCACGATCGACTTCTCGGACGACATCGACGCGGCGGCCGTCGCCAAGGTGCTGCGCGCCAACGGGATCGTGGACACCGAGCCCTACCGCAAGCTCGGCCGCAACCAGCTCCGCGTCGCGATGTTCCCGGCGATCGACCCGGCGGACGTGCAGGCGCTGACCGCGTGCATCGACCACGTGATCGAGAAGCTCTGACGGCTGTCCGCGGAGCCCCCGGTGACCTCGTGTCACCGGGGGCTCCGTCGTGTCCGGGCGCCCGCCCCGGGACTTCGGCCCTACCGACGACCGCCACCGGGATGCCGACGTCGTGGTGTTCGCGCACCTCACGGGCGAGCGGTGGCCCCCGTACGCGATACCTTCAGGAGTTCTTGGAGGCAGCACAACGTGGAGGCAGCGGCGTGAGCGTGCGAGTGACGGCGGCCCAGAGCGGCGTGGACCCCTTCGGTACGGCCCGGTTGCGGCGCGGGGTGCTCGACGCCTGGGGCGCGGGCCCGGCCCGGTTCCGCGAGGACGCCAACGCGGAGGAGGACCTCGCGCTCGGCGGCTACCGGGACCGGCTGGTCGTGGAGCTGGCGCAGAACGCCGCCGACGCCGCCGCCCGTGCGGGGGTGCCGGGCCGGCTGCGGCTCACCCTGCACGCGGGCGAGGGCGGCCACGCGGTGCTGGCCGCCGCGAACACCGGTGCTCCGCTCGACGCGACGGGCGTCGAGTCGCTGAGCACCCTGCGCGCCTCGGCCAAGCGCGAACCCGCGGGCTCCGGCTCCGGCTCCGGCTCCGGGGACACCGTCGGCCGGTTCGGCGTCGGCTTCGCGGCCGTCCTCGCCGTCTCCGACGAGCCGGCCGTCCTCGGCCGCCACGGCGGTGTCCGCTGGTCCCTCGCCGAGGCCCGCGAACTGGCCCGGGACGCCGCCGTCGGCAGCCCCGGCCTCGGCGACGAACTGCGCCGCCGCGACGGCCACGTCCCGCTGCTGCGCCTCCCGCTGCCCGCCGAGGGCTCCGCCCCCGACGGCTACGACACCGTCGTGGTCCTCCCCTTGCGCGACGCCGCCGCCGAGGACCTCGCCGAACGGCTCCTCACCGGCATCGACGACGCCCTGCTGCTCACCCTGCCCGGGCTGCGCGAGATCGTCGTGGAGACACCGGCCGGCCCGGCCCGCACCCTGTTCCGCCACGACGAGGGCCCGCACACGGTCATCGAGGACTCCCGGGCGGGCACCAACCGCTGGCGCACCGTCCGCCACGGCGGCCCCCTCGACAAGGCCCTGCTCGCCGACCGGCCCGTGGAGGAACGGCTGCGGCCCGCCTGGTCGGTGTCCTGGGCCGTGCCCGTCGACGCCGACGGCGCGCCGCTGCGCCCGGCCACCCTGCCCGTGGTGCACGCGCCGACCCCCACCGACGAACCGCTGGGCATCCCCGCCCTGCTCATCGCGACCCTGCCGCTGGACACCACCCGCCGCCACCCCGCCCCCGGACCGCTGACCGACTTCCTCGTGGAGCGCGCGGCCGACGCCTACGCCGAACTCCTCGGCTCCTGGGACCCGGTGGGCACCGGCCTGGTGGACCTGGTGCCCGGCCCGCTCGGCAAGGGCGAGCTGGACGGCGCCCTGCGCGCCGCCGTGCTCCGGCGGCTGCCCCGTACGGCCTTCCTCGCGCCCGCGGCGCCGCCCGAGCACCCGGAGGAGCGCAACGCCCTGCGCCCCTTCGAGGCCGAGGTGGTGGAGGGCGCCGGCGCCGACACCGTACGCGTCCTCGCAGAGGTCCTGCCGACGCTGCTGCCGGCCGGCCTGGAGCGCCGCCCCGAGCTGCGCACGCTCGGCGTGGGCCGGCTGCCGCTCGGCGACGCCATCGAGCGGATCGCCGGCATCGAGCGGACCCCGCAGTGGTGGTACCGGCTCTACGACTCCCTCGCCGGGGTCGACCCGGACCGGCTGTCGGGGCTGCCCGTGCCGCTCGCCGACGGCCGCACCACGATCGGGCCGCGCCACGTCCTCCTGCCGTACGCGGACACCCCGGCGGACCTGGCCCGGCTGGGGCTGAAGGTGGCCCACCCGGACGCCGCGCACCCGCTGCTGGAGAAGCTCGGAGCCCTGCCGGCCACCGCCCGCGCCGTCCTGACCACCCCGCAGGTGCGGGCCGCCGTGGCCGGGTCGATGGACGCGGGCGAGATCTGGGACGAGGACGCGCTGGACCCGGAGGAACTGGCCGACGTCGTCCTCGGACTGGTCCGGGACGCGGATCTGGCGCCCGGCGACGAGCCGTGGCTGGGCGCGCTGGCCCTCCCGGACGAGGACGGGGAGCTGACCCCGGCCGGTGAACTGCTGCTGCCCGGCTCGCCGCTCGCCTCGGTGATCCGCGAGGACGAAGTGCCGTACGTGGACGCCGAGCTGGCCGCCCGCTGGGACGCCGACACCCTCACCGCGGCCGGTGTCCTGGCCGCGTTCCAGCTGGTCCGCGCCACGGACGTGGTGCTCGACCCGGACGAACTGGAGCCGCGCGAGGGCGATTTCGCCGAGCCGGACGACGCGGGCCTGCTGGACGCGGTGGACGTGTGGTGCGAGGACGTCCTGGACCAGCTGCCCGACACCCCGGTGCCGCCGGTGGCCACCGAGCTGGTCGCGGTCCGCGACCTCGACCTGGTCGACGACGACTGCTGGCCGCAGGCCCTGGCGATGCTCGCCCGGCCCCCGCTCCGGGACGCGCTGACCCAGCCCGTGCGCGTCCTGCTCCCGGACGGCACCACGCAGTCGGTGCGCCCGTACACCGCCTGGTGGCTGCGCGACCACCCGGTGCTCGACGGCCGCCGCCCGGCCGGTCTGCGCGCGGCGGGCGGCGACCCGCTGCTGGCGGGCCTCTACACCCCGGCCGACGCCACCGGCTTCGAGGACGAGCAGGTCCTGCGGGCCCTCGGCGTACGGACCACCGTGGCGGCCCTCCTGGACGAACCGGGTGGCGCGGCCGAGCTCCTGGCCCGTCTCGCGGACCCGGACCGCGAGGTCACCGGCCGCCAGCTGCACGGCCTGTACTCGGCGCTGGCCGACCTGGACCCCGAGCAGGTCACCCTCCCGGACGAGCTGCGCGCGGTGGTGGACGGCGAGGTACGGGTGGTGGACGCGGCGGACGCGCTCATCGCCGACGCCCCGGACCTGCTCCCCCTGACGCGGGGCCTGCCCCTGCTCCCGGTCGCCCCCTCCCGGGCGGCGGACCTGGCGGAGCTCCTGCAGGTCCGGCGCCTCTCGGACACGGTGCCGGCGGAGGTCACCACCCCCGGCGAGGAGCACGAGGTTCCGGAGCCGGTCCGCGTCCTGCTCGGCCCCTCGACCCCGGCCACCTACGTGGAGCACGGGGAACTGATCGCGGGCGGCGTCGAACTGGACTGGCGCCGCACCCCGGACGGCACCCTGCACGCCTCCACCCTGGAGGGCGTCGCGGCGGGCCTGGCCTGGTCGGCGGGCCAGTGGCCCCGCCGCTTCGAGGTGGCGGCCCTCCTGGAGGACCCGTCCCGCACGGCGGAACTGGCCCGGGACCGGTGGTTCGACTAGGACGGGTACGCGGCGGGAGGGGGGGGGTGGCCCCCCCCCCCCCCCCCCCCCCCGCACCCCCCGTCCCCCCCCCAGGACGCGCACCCGATCCCGACCCCCGCCCCCCCGGTGAGGGAGACCTCTGTCCCCCGTATCGTCCCC